>DATJOM010000131.1:0-17270 GCA_035507095.1 Candidatus Acidiferrum sp. | reverse complement strand
GCTTGCCGATGCGGTGAAAGTGACCCTTGGACCCAAGGGCCGCAACGTCGTACTCGACAAGAAGTTCGGTTCACCCACCATTACCAACGACGGCGTGACGATCGCGAAGGAGATTGAACTCTCCGACACGTTCGAAAACATGGGCGCACAGCTCGTGAAAGAAGTCGCCTCGAAGACCAACGACATCGCCGGCGACGGCACGACCACCGCGACGGTGCTCGCGCAAGCGATCATCCGCGAAGGCCTGCGCAACGTCACCGCCGGTTCGAACCCGCTGCTGATCAAGCGCGGCATCGAAAAGGCCGTGGAAGTTGCGGTCGACGACATGGGTTCGGGCTCGAACCTTCAAAAGGTCGACACCAAAGAGAAGATCGCCCAGGTCGCATCGATCTCGGCGAATGACAAAGAAATCGGCGACTTCATCGCTGAAGCGATGGAGAAAGTCGGCAAAGACGGCGTGATCACCGTTGAGGAATCGCGCACGCTCAAGACCGAAGTCGAGACCAAAGACGGCATGCAGTTCGACAAGGGCTACATCTCACCGTACATGGTCACCGATAGCGAGCGTATGGAAGCCGTTCTCGACAACCCTTACATTCTCGTGACGGAGCGCAAGATCTCGGCGATCGCCGACATTCTGCCGCTGCTCGAGAAGGTTGTGCAAGTGCAGCGCCCGCTGCTCATCATCGCGGAAGACGTCGAAGGCGAAGCCCTTGCGACGCTCGTGGTAAATAAGCTGCGCGGAACGTTCACGTCGGTTGCGGTGAAGGCGCCGGGCTTCGGCGACCGCCGCAAAGAGATGCTCAAGGACATCGCCACGCTCACGGGCGCGACGGTGATCTCGGAAGAGCTCGGGCTCAAGCTCGACAAAGTGACGCCGGAGCAGCTCGGTCAAGCCAAGCGCGTGACCGTGACCAAGGAAGAGACGACCATTGTTGACGGCGCTGGTAAGCAGGCCGACATCAAGGGCCGTATCGAGATGATCAAAAAGCAGATCGAAGACACCGACTCGGACTTCGATCGCGAGAAGCTGCAAGAGCGCTTGGCCAAGCTCTCAGGTGGCGTTGCGGTGATCCAAGTTGGTGCCGCGACCGAAACCGAACTCAAAGAGAAGAAGCATCGCATTGAGGATGCACTCTCGGCGACCCGTGCCGCCGTTCAGGAAGGCATGATCCCGGGTGGTGGCGCGTCGCTTGTGCACGCGATCAGAGCGATCGACAAGTACACCGAAAAGGCGCCGAAGACCAATGGTCACGCAGCGACTTGGGCCGACGAGAAGATCGGCATCGAGATCGTGAAGAAGGCGCTCGAAGAGCCGCTTCGTCAGATCGCGTACAACGCGGGCTACGAGGGCTCGGTCGAAGTGAACAACGTCAAGCAGAAGAACTCGCCGTTCGGGTTCGACGCAATGACGGGTCAGATCGTCGACATGTTCAAGGCCGGTATCGTGGAGCCGTTCAAGGTGACGCGCTCGGCGCTGCAAAACGCGGCGTCGATCGGTGCGCTGATCCTCACGACGGAAACGCTGATTGCCGACAAGCCTGAACCCAAGTCACCTGCTCCGGCGATGCCGGGCGGCGGCGGCATGGGCGGCTACGACATGATGTAGTTCCACGTTGTCATCCCGAGCGTAGGCGCGAAGCGCCGTAGTCGAGGGACCGACGGAACTACTGAAGGCCCTGCTAACGCGGGGCCTTTTTCTTTTTGCTACCGTTCCTGATCGGTTGGGCGCACAAGCACCTCGTTGATGTTTACGTGCGACGGCTGTGTCACGCAGAACGCGATGATCCGCGCGATGTCCTCGGACGTTAATTGCCGCATCGAGTCAGCCCACGTGTTGAGCGATTTCTGAATTCCGGGATCCGCGATGTGCTCGCGAAGTTCGGTTTCGGTCACGCCGGGTTCGATGACGGTGACCCGGATGTTGTCTTGATAGACTTCCTTGCGCAGCGATTCGGAGAACGCGCCGACGGCGAATTTCGTCGCAGCATACCCGCCGGAGCCCGGATGCGCCATGCGCCCGGCCGTCGATGAGACGTTGACGATATGTCCGTTGTGCCGCGCGCGCATGCCGGGAAGTGCAGCTTGCGTCGATGCAATCAAACTCAGGACGTTCAGCTCGAACATGTCGCGCCAGCGCTCGAGGCTCGCGGTGTCGATCGGCTCGAGGTACATGACGCCGGCGTTGTTCACCAGCACGTCGAGGCGACCGAAATGTGCTTCGGTCTCTTTGACGATCCGCTGCGCATCCGACTCCTTCGTGAGATCCGCCGTCAGAACGATCGCACTCCCGCCGGCTTTAGCGATCTCGGTTGCAAGCCCGTCGAGGCGATCCTTTCGCCGCGCCGCGATGGCAACCGCCATGCCGGCCGCTGCGAGCGCGCGCGCGGTTGCCGCGCCGATGCCCGACGATGCCCCGGTGACAAGGGCGATGCGTTGCGGTGTTTGCATGGAAAGCGCTGCTTCTATGCGTGGGTGTCGATGCGACTGCCGGTTTGCGTGTGGGCGTTTTGGAACTCGACTACGTTCGCGTTCGGCGCGACCGCGTGGACGGTATCAACGTCCTGCGCCGCCTCGTGGCCGGCGGATGCGTTGATGTCGCTTATCACGTGGATTGGATAGCTTGGGAAATCCGCCATGCCGTCGTAGGTTGTATGTACGGGGACGGAATGAATGTTCATCAGCCACCTCGCGAAGTATCCATCCATGGAGGCGTCGGAAGAGGCTCTATTCGCGGGCTACGTGGCGGTCCCTCGACTACGCTGTGCTACGCTCGGGATGACACAGCCGGGTTATTTGGTCAACACGAGCGCGTTGTTGATCCGGCGGCCGGGGGTGACGAGATATTTGCCGTTTGCCCATAGGCCGGTTGACGCGCCGCCGTCGAGGTTCATCGCGTCGTAGGCGCCGAGCACTTTCATGATGTGCGCGCATTCGGAGAGCGAGCCGTCGGCGACGGCAAAGATCAACTCGGATTGATCCTCGCTCACGCCGACCATGCTACGCTTACCGGCGCGAAAGACTTTCGGATCGTGGAACCCCTCGGCGCGCGGATCGGCAAACTCTTCGCCCTCGACGAGTAATTGCGGGCCGCCGCCGATCGCTTGCCACGCGTTTGCGAACGTGCCGAGATCAGCGCCTAATCCGGGCTTCAAGGCGTAGCCGGCGTGACGTCCGACCCAGAACCGCGCCGCGACCTGACTCTCGCCGCGGAAGTAGATCACGAACCCATCGCGCGGGATGATCGTCGGTCCGTAGTTGATCTGCGAGACGACACCGTCGGTTACTTGAATCTGTGGACCGCCGGTCAAACCCGTCGTGCCGCCCCATGCCGGCGTGAAGATCGTAATCGTTTGACCGGTTGGACCGGGCAACCGATTGAACCAGTACGCGTACCAATTGTTCGGATAGAGGTCGCTGCCATCGAGGAACCCGACGATCCGCAGCGGGATGCGTTCAATCGTGGCGTGGTTCTCGCGATCGAAGTACAGGACGCTTCCAACATCACCCTTGAAGACCATCGCGCCATCGATCACGGTCGTCTGATCGAGATTCTTACGGGGCACGTGCTTGGCATAAGCTTCAAAATAGCCGCCATTGACGGCGGCTATTGCGTTTTGCTGCTTTGCGATGTCGGCGAGCCAGGCGGTGTCGCCGACGTCGCGACCCCCGAGCGCGGCGTGTACCCGTACCCGGTCGAGTCGCGCGATGACGAAATGCACAACGTGACCATCGATCGTGGTCGTGCCGGCATCAAGGGCCGGCGCGCGGCGTGCATCGATAGCGAGAGGGGCGCACGCGAGAAAAACCCCCGCCGCAAGAAACGCAATTGCGCGTACCAGTTTGGTAACCCTCACGCTTTAGTCATCGACGCAGTCCGCGTGCGACTTAAGACGTACACCAGGGCGCGTGTGATAAGATCTTCGCGTGATTCCCGCAACGCCGGCGCCTATTGCGACACCGGCGCCGACCCCGCTCCCGCCTTGCGAAACGCCGATGGCTGTGACACTTGCGGATCGGCCGGGCACGGGGCGCGGCACATCGACCGGCGGCGCACCATGTGTTGCGCCGCCGGGCGAACCCGTCGTTGAGAGCGGTTTGCGCCGGCAGCAAATGTGGCAGCCGGCGTATTCGGTGCTCTCCAGTGGTCCGCTGACCCTGATCCGGTATGGCATTGTACCTCGCATCGAGGTCGCGATTGCGCCGCCGGCGCAACAATCACGTTCCGTGCAACTCGGTGCGCAATTCGATAACGCGCACGGCACGACCGATGCCGCGTTGGACGTAAAATACATGCTGCTCGATCGGGAGGTCGCACAGGCTTCGGTCGACGTCGCATACGTGCCGCCGACTGGGACCGGCGAGTTCACCGACGGCGCGCCGACATACTCGATTTCTGCAAATCTCGGAATTACGTTCAGCGATCGATGGAGCTTCGCGATGAGTCAGGCCTTCGGCACGAATGTTGGCGCGAACGCCGCCGGGCTGAACGTCACGTACTTTGACTACACGCCGTCGTACACGTTGGCGTACTCGGTCACAGATGATCTCTCGCTACTCGCGCAAGTTGCGCTGGAATCGCGACAGAGCCCGGTGGAAGGGTCGGGCAACCGCAGCTATCTTGCGCTGCAGCAGGCCGTCGGTTCGCGCCTCGCGATCGATCTTGATTTCGAACGCAACCTCAAACCGGCGGCGGGCTTGGGTCCGCAGCAAGCCATAGGCTTCGGCTTCGTTTGGATAGCCGCGCCGCCGCGCTAGTTATCCGGATCGTTGAATTTGATCCACCAGTGCGTGCCGTCGCAGAACGGTTTGTTCTTCGATTGTCCGCAGCGGCAGAGTGCGTAGTGCTCGCGATTCGCGCCTTGATTCATCGGTTCGCCTTCTAATTCGATGCCGCCGCGCACGTAGTAGCTCGCGTTCTCGGCAACGTAGATTTCCGGCTCGCGCTCTTCACCCATGTACGTCGTGCCGTCGTGGATGAAGCCGAGTGCGCCGGACGGACACGCGCGCACGATGTCGATGATTTTCTCAGGCGTGTCACCATCGGGCTTGACGAAGCTGTCGCCATCTTCATGAAAGACCGCCGGCAGATGATCGGTGCAGTTGCCGAAGTGACAGCATGTTCCACGGTTGTCGAGCACCGTGATGTCTTTGCCTTCGTATTTGTCTAAGCGATCGAGCCGGCGCGCAGGATCCTTCGAACTGTCGAAGCCGATCTGTGCGTGCGTGCCGTCGCAGTACGGTTTGAGCTTGGAGCCGCCGCACCGGCACAGCGCGACGATCGGGCGGACGTGAAGCGTCTCGCCCTTGGAGTTCGTGAGCTTGCGCAGGTTGCGCACGATGTAGGGCCCGTTGATCTCGGGACGTATCGTGGTGCGTGCATTGCGCTCATCGGCCTCAGTGCGCACCGACATCGCAAACTGCGGGGGAATATACGGCGTGAGACAGTCGGCCACGCCTTCCATGGCTGCTGCCGACTCTTCAACCTCTTGCGGGAGCCCGGTCTCTTGCGCGAGGCGCGTGAGCCGCATTTGCAGATCGTAGCAGCGCTCGAGGAAGAAGATCCACGCCGATCGCTTGTGCGCAAGCAGTTGAATGTTACGGGTGAAGCCGAATCCTGGCCCGGCGTTTTTTCCCGGATATTCGCGACCTGCCGGGGTCTTGGCCAGCGCCTCGCCCAGCGGCCGAAGCACCGAAGACATAATGTGCAACGTCCCGCGCGCCAGGTGTCGCAGTTCTTCCTCGGTTTCATTGACGCGCGCGAAGAACCGCTCGAGCATCATCAGCATCAGCGCATACGTACTGTTGAAGAGTGCGGCAAGTTCTTGTGCGACCGGATCGGTGATGCGATTGGTGCCGGGCATCTCGGCGATACCGCGCGTGCTCGGATTACTCAAGAGCGGGCGCACCGGATCGAAGACGCGGCCCTCGCGCTGTGCGGCTTCGATCAGCGCCATGTATTCGTTACGGATCTTATTGAAGACGCAGAAGTGCGCCTCGGGATGCTCCGAGGTCGGCGATTCGCCTTGCTCGATGATCATCTCGATCGCACGTTTAGCGGATGCGGCGTCGGTGACTTGCACCAGTTCCTTCGGAAAATCGAGGTACTGCGGCGAGGCTTGCGCGGCCGGATTGCCGATGAACAGCCGCTCCGGCTCGATGCACAAAAACGCGGATTCGATCTTCCGATAGAACTCGCCGACCGTGCGGAAATCGACGTCGAACGGCTCGATCGTGTTTTGCACGCGTACGACCTCGGCGTCCTCGCAGTGCGCAACGCGCGCGCTAATCGCGGCGAACGTGGCGGCACGTTCGGGCCCGAGAATCGTCAAGTCCGAGGGCATCTCGTAGCAGACGAGCCGATCGAGCAGCTCTTGCGAAAACGGTTCGAGCGTCATCTGGATCCCGAACGGAAAGGCCGTCGCCGCAATCGGAAAATTCGCGCGGGCGAAGTGCGGGGCGCCGCCGACGGCGGTCATCAAGTTGCAGACTTGCCCGAGGTGCAACATCTCCTCGACCGCAACGTGCGCCAATTTGCGCTTCCACACGCGAACGGCGGCTAACTCATCGGGAGTCATACCGCCCTCGGCCAGACCCGTCTTGAGCGAATAGCCTGCATAGAGGTAGACGCAGGCGAGGTTGTGCTCGAGCTCCGATGCCCGCGTCAGCAGGTAGAGCAGTTCTTCGCGCGTGGTGACTGGGGCTACGGTTGTCGTCATGTGATGCTAAACCTCATTGCCATTGGCAAGGTTTTGCGTCGCGGCAAAGGAAGCAGCCGCCATGCTCGTGCTTGCTCTGATATCGGCTCTTGTGGTGGCTGATACCACCGCGGGTAATCCGCACCTCTTCGCTGGGTTGGCTGGAACGTGGTCGTGTTCAACTGCTGCTGGATCGTCGGTGATCCAACGGTACAGTGTCGCGCCCAACGGCGACGTTACCGAACGCATAGATTGGACCAATCCTCGAATGTCCGGCGGCTCAGGGGATCAAGTCTTCAGCTACGACGCCTCTTCGGGTGCGTGGAGCGTCAAGAATACCGGATCGATCGGCCTCATCTTTACCGGCACGATTCGCGATGTTGACGGAAACGTCGCCGATATCGTCGGCACGCAGACGGACGGCAAAACGACCGTCCCTACCCGCGAGCGCTTTATCTTCGAGTCGCCATCGTTCTTTTCGCACGTCTGGGAAGTGCAAGGTTCCGACGGCGGCTGGAGGCCGATCAGCTATGCCGAGTGTTCGCTTGCCGAAACTGTGCGACAATAGTTGCAACCCCGTCACGAATCCTGGGTTATACAAGGGAAAGCTTCGTCTCTACTAGCGGGCGGTAAATGACCAAAACGTTCCTATTAGCCGCGCTGCTTGTTGCCCAGGTGCCACAAGCCGCGTCTGTTGCCTCTGCGCCTCCGCCTGCGCCGGCGGTCATTTCTTCATTTACCGAACGCATCGCGCCGGTTCAGCACTACACCTTCGACGTCGACGCGCGCATCGCGCTCTTGACGTTCCCGTGGATTCGCTTCACCTTGCACGGCCACGGCACGTACACGCGCGGCGGTGACTTCAGCGTGCACTTCGATAATGTGCCTTGGTTCGGGCGCGGCTTCGAAACGATGCCGATGGGTGCGCTCGACCTCAACAACTGGCCGGCGATCTATACGATGTCGGTGGCGCAAACCGATGGCAACGTCGCGACGCTTTCGATGCACGATGTTGCCGACAGCCATCTCACTGAAGCGCGTGCAAAGGTTGACGCGATGCAAGGGCTCCTGCAAGTACTTTGGACGTACGACTACGGCGGCCACGTAAAGCTCTCGATCGTGCCGCAATCGGTTTCCGGCTTTTACTTTCCCTCAACCGAAGAAGCCGAGATCGTGATGCCGCAATACCGCGCGATGGCGTGGGCGACGTTCACCAACTACCAGGTCGTCGCTACTGGGCACTCGGCGCCGGAGACGTCTGCGCGACAGCGTCGTTAACGAACTTTACCGCGATCACCGTGCCGGGCTTCACGTCGACGTCCGTCTTCATCTCCTGCGAGAGCATGTAGCCGCCGGCAGCGCCGAGCAATCCGCCGTGATGTTTGCCCGCTGCGATATGTCCCGCGGCGCCGCCGCCTAACACCATGCCGATCGTCCGCCAGTGATGTGACTGCGCGTTGAATGCGCCGACGTTGACGAGCTGCACGTCGATCGGCGCCTTCTCGCCGTCGGGAAGACGGACGTCATCGAAAACGACGGTGAGGGCGGGCTTCTTTCCCAGACCGGCCGGCGACACCCCCGCGAGATGTCCGTCGATAATTGCACCGTCGCTGCGAACGATCGTAAACGTGTCGCCATCGTGGCTCTTCTTGGTCGAAATCTCTTGCTGGAGCTTGCCGCGGAACTGCGTCCCCGATGCCACGAGCACGTTACCACCGGCCGCCGCCGGCGCGCCGCTCGCGGCACTTTGCGTCGAAACGTTGGAGCTTCTACCGCAGGCGCAGAGCGCAAGAACGGTAATGCCGGCGATGATCGCGAATTTGCTCATGGCGCGGTGTTGGGCCGGAATAGCAGGAGTCCTTCTAGATGCAGCAACGGGTCACCAACGATTTCACCATCCGGGTTGCTACGGTCAACGGGTCAGGCAGTCAGTCTTCCAATTTGGTTTTGACCAACGCGATCTTCCGTCTCGGAATCCCGGTCGCACCGAAGAACGTGTTCCCCTCTAATATTGAGGGGCTTCCAACCTGGTTTGACGTTCGTATTTCCTCGAAAGGCTATCAGTGTCGCACGCGCGACGTCGATCTGCTCGTAGCGCTGAACCCCGCGACGTGGCGCACCGATATCGCGGGTGTAAAAGCCGGCGGCGCGGTGATCTATGAAACGAGCTACCCGATTGCGGGCGAGAGTCAGCGCGACGACGTCACCTATTACGCGGTGCCGTTCAACGAACTCGCCAAGGCGAACTTCAGCGACGGCGCACTGCGCAAATATCTGCTGAACATGATCTACGTCGGCGTGGTCGGCGAATTGCTCGGTATCAGCGAAGAGGACGTCGAAGCCGCGATTGCGTCGCAGTTCAAACGCAAAGCCAAAGCGGCGGCAACCAACGTCGAAGCGGCGCGCGTCGGCTACACGTACGCGCGGGAGAACCTAAAGAAGACCGATCGCTTTGCGCTCGAGCGCGTGACCGGCAAGACCGACGGGCTATCATTCATGGACGGCAATCGTGCCGCTGCGCTCGGCTGCATCATGGGCGGCTGTACGGTTGCGGCGTGGTATCCGATCACGCCGTCGTCGTCGCTGTGCGAGAATTTCATTGCGCTTGCCGACAAGTACCGCGTCGATGCGCAAACCGGCGAGCGGCGCGTGGCAATCGTGCAAGCCGAAGACGAACTCGCGGCAATCGGCATGGTGCTCGGCGCAGGATGGGCCGGCGCGCGCGCGATGACGTCGACGTCGGGTCCGGGCATTTCGCTCATGGCCGAATGGGCGGGCTACGGTTACTACGCTGAAGTGCCGGCGGTGATCTTCGACGTGCAACGCGCGGGGCCGTCGACCGGTTTACCGACGCGCACGATGCAAGGCGACGTTTCCTTCGCGTACACGCTTTCGCATGGCGATACCAAACATATCGTGCTGCTGCCGGCAACCGTGCAAGAAGCCTACACAATGGCGATGGATGCATTCGATCTCGCCGATCGCTTCCAGACGCCGGTCTTCGTGCTCTCCGATCTCGATCTGGGCATGAACCCGTGGATGACCTCCGCGCTACCGTATCCGCGCCGTCCCTTCGATCGCGGCAAAGTGTTGCGCGAAAAGGATTTGAACAAGCTCGAGAAGTGGGGACGCTACCGCGACGTCGATAACGACGGCGTGCCCTATCGTACGCTGCCGGGAACCAATCACGCCAAGGCCGGTTACTTCACGCGCGGGACGGGTCACGATGAAGAGGCGCGCTACTCAGAAATGCCCGACGTGTGGCAGCGCAATCTCGATCGTCTCGTCAAGAAACACGAAACCGCACGCACCGCGGTTCCGCAGCCCCTAGTCGAGGGACACGGCAACGCGATTGCGATTCTTGCCTACGGCACGACGCATCACGCGGTGATCGAAGCGCGCGACATCCTCGAACATCGCGGGATCGAAACCGATTACATGCGCGTGCGGGCACTCCCGTTTTCGCCGGATATTTCGGCATTTGTCGCGCGGCACGAGCGCGTCTACGTCGTCGAGCAAAATCGCGACGGCCAACTCTTCGGGCTGCTGCGCGTCGAACTACCCGATCATCTGATCTCCCGGATCCATTCGATCCGTCATTACAACGGCGTGCCGATCGATGCGCATGCCATCGTCGATCCGCTCCTCCAAGCCGAACGTGAACCTGCGGTGATAGCTGAATGACAGTCAATCTTCTCGGTCTCTCGCGAGACGTTTACAAGGGTCTTCCCACCACACTCTGCGCCGGATGCGGCCATAACTCGATCACCAATCATCTGATCAAGGCGCTTTATGAGTACGGCGTCGCGCCGCATTTGCTGGCGAAGATGAGCGGCATCGGCTGTTCGTCCAAAACTCCGGCGTACTTCGTCGAACAGGCTCACGGTTTCAACGGCGTGCACGGGCGTATGCCTTCGGCGGCGACCGGCGCGAAGCTCGCCAACAGGGAACTGCTCGTGCTCGGCATCAGCGGCGACGGCGATACCGCGAGCATCGGCCTCGGGCAATACGCGCATATGGTCCGGCGTAACGTCGATTGCGTCTATATCGTTGAGAACAACGGTGTCTACGGGCTGACGAAGGGGCAGTTTTCTGCGACCGCCGACACGGGTTCGACGCTCAAGAACGGCACGCCCAACGAATACTCGACGATCGACATTTGCGGCCTTGCGATCGAACTGGGTGCGACGTTCGTCGCCCGCTCGTTCTCCGGCGACGGAAAACAGCTCGTTCCGTTGTTGCAAGCCGCCTTTGCGCATCGCGGCACGTCGATTCTCGACATCGTGAGTCCGTGCGTCACGTTCAACGATCACCAAGGCTCGACCAAGAGCTATGCGTACGTCAAAGATCACGAGATCGCGATCAACGCGCCCGATTTCATTCGGCCGCGCGAAGAGATCACGGTCGACTACGAGCCGGGTACCGTGCAAGAGATCACGCTCGAAGACGGGTCACGCGTGATGCTGCGCAAGGTCGACCGCGATTACGATGCGACCAGCCGCATCGGCGCGCTCTCAATGATTCATGAGACGCGCGAGAAAGGCGAATTTGTCACCGGCTTGCTCTTCGCCGATACCGGCGTGCCCGATTTGAGCGAACGCGAAAAGCTCGTGCAGAAACCGCTCAAAGACCTCAAAGAGGACGAACTGCGGATAAGCCGCGGCGACTGGGACGCGCTCTTTACGTCTTGACGAGTTCGATCGCCGCCGGGTAACGCCAAGCCTCGCCTTGGTTGCCTTTGATCGCTGCAATTATGCAGAAGATCACGTTTACCAATTCGAGCGGCCACACGAGTAAGAACCCGATCAGTACCCAGTGCAACATCCCGACGATGATCCACGCGATGAGCATCGTCAGTTGGAAGTTGAGCGCGTTACGCGCTTGATCTTTGAGCCACGGATTGTTGCCGGCCGCAAGATACACGATCAGCGATGGGACAACGGAGAAGAAAATTCCACCGAGGTGCGTAAGCAGCGCAGCAATTTTGTCGCTCGAGGTAGGAGAGGACTCAATCATGAGGTTGGGGCCTCCTGGCGATTGACGGAGCCTCGGTTTTCGCCACCGCCGTAGTGCCACCGCTTGACAATCCATAAGCATGAGCTTATCATTTGACCGTGACCGCGACCGTCCCCGTCGATTCCGTCATGCGAACGCTCTCCGACCCAACCCGGCGGGCGATCTACGAGCGAATCGTCGCCTCGAACGAGTCGACCGTGCGGGAACTGACGGATCGCGCCGGCGTCTCGCAGCCCGCCGTCTCGCAGCATCTCAAAGTGCTGCAAGAGGCCGGGCTAATCGTCGGCCGGAGGGAGGGGCGCAATACGTTTTACCGGCCGGATCCACGCGGCTTACTGCCGCTTGCGGCATGGATGCAAAACCATCGGCGCTTCTGGGAAGAGCACGTCGATCGCCTTGGCGACCACCTACACGCTCTGCAGCGAAACGAGGAGAACCATGACTGACGCACCATTGACCCAACCCCATCTCCAACGTGCGAAGGCGACGGTGTCGCGATGAAGATCGTTTCGACCATCGCTCGTTATCTGCTTGGCCTGACCTTCACGGTATTTGGCCTGAACGGCTTCCTGCACTTCATCCCGTCGCCGGCGTTTCCGCCGGGTTACCTCATGGATTTCTTCACTGCGCTCGTCGGCTCGGGCTTCTACATCATGGTTTTCGGCGTGCAGCTAATCTGTGGAATCTTACTGCTGATCAATCAGTACGTACCGCTCGCGATCGTAGCGCTTGCCGCGGTACTGGCGAACATCCTCACCTTCCACGCGACGATGAATCCGCAGGGGTTCCCAATGGCGATACTCGCGACGATACTGTGGTTTCTCACCGCATGGCCGATCCGCGCGCAATTCGCATGCATCTTCGCAAGGCAGGTCAAGGTATGACGACGAGGGCCGAGCTGCTACGCGGAGCGGCGAAACTCTTTTAGACGATCTTCGAGCCGCGCGAACGCCTCGACAACGATCGGGTCGAAAGCTTTACCGCTCTCGCCCCGGATCTGCGCGAGCGCGTGCGGTTGTGTGAATTCGATACGATGCGGACGTTCCGATGTGAGCGCAACATAGGTGTCGGCGAGAGCGACAATGCGTGCCAAGAGCGGAATCTCCGCTCCGGCAAGTCCATCAGGATAACCGGTGCCGTCGAAACGCTCGTGATGATAGCGCGCAATCGCTTCGGCCTCTCGCAGCAGCGGGCGCGTCGCGCCGCCGAGAATCGTTGCGCCCGCGTCGACGTGGGTGTTGACGATGCTGCGCCAGCGCATGGGCAGCGCCGAGGGTGTCGAACGCACGCGCTCGGGAATGGAGAGCATCCCGATATCGTAGACGAGTGCTGCCGAGCGCAGCGAATCGATGTCGCTGTTGTCGAGGTGCATCTGTTGGGCGATCGCAACCGCGAGGTCGCGTACCGCTTCGGCCTGGTCGGCGAGTTCGCGGCTGCACGTGCGCATCGCGCGATGCAGGCGCTCGAGCGTATCGCGCTCGTCGGTCGGCATCACGATCTCGCCGTAGGTAGCCCGGCTGGTCGGCTGCACGATGGCAAAGCGACGTAGATGCGCGGTGAAATCTTTGAGCGAGATCGGCTTCTCGACGAATGCGGTCGCTCCGGCACCCAGAGCGCGCGGCCCCAAGCTGTGGTCGCTGTTCGCGGTGAGCATCAAAACCGGCGTAAAAGCGTGCGCGGGCAGATCGCGCATCGCTTTGGTGAATGCGACCCCGTCCATGTCGGGCATGAAGTAGTCTACGACCACCAGCGACGGGCGCAGGTGCTCGAGCTCTTGAAGGGCGGTATAGGGGTCGCTGAACGCGATGGGGGTCTCGCCCAAGACGCGCTTGATAACGGCGCTGTAGAGCTTGAGGGTGGCCTCATCGTCGTCGACGATCACGACGCGGTACATGTTCCTAGTGTGCCCATTTTGAGGCTTGCGCGGATTATCGCGGCGAAAACCTTTGGCCCCGTCTAGGTAAAGCAGCCGTCAAGTGGCCGAGCGATCGCTATCCAGCCCGCGGCTAAAGGCATAATAAACAGGGATTCCGGTCAACAAGACCCCGATGCCAAACGAGGCGTCCATGGGGGACTTGAGCACCACGTCGATGACGATCGCCCACGCGGCTAGGAGAAAGAGGAGCGTGCTCCAGGGGTGCAGCGGGATGCGAAACCAGGGCTCGGGGGCTCCGGCGATCCGATCGCGCCGGCGAAAAATGAAGACCGCGAGCGCCGCAAATCCAAAGAAGATGTAGTCGATGCTCGTGACCCAGTTGAGGATGAGACTGTAGCGTTCGGGTCCAGCCAACGCAATCGCGATGGCCGCCGCGCCTTGTACCGCAATCGCGATCACGGGCACGTGCGTCCGCGGGCTAATCCACGCGAGCTGTTTGAAGAACGTGCCGTCGGCGGCCATTTGAAAGTACACGCGTGGCGAGGTGAGGATTTGGTTGGCGATAAAACCGAGCGTCGAGAGCGCGACGATGCTCGCCATGACTTTTGCGCCGACAGGCCCGACGACGGCTCGGACGATATCCGAAGCCGGGGTCATTGTGCCGGCGAGACGCACCGGGCCAAGCACATAGATGCACACGGCGTTCATAGCTAGATAGAGCACGATGACAGCGATCACGCCGACCAAGATGCCGATCGGCAGGGAGCGATTCGATTCGCGCATCTCACCGGCCATGAAGCTCGACGTTTGCCAACCGCTGTACGCAAACATCACCGGCACGAGCGAAAGCCCGATCGCGACAAATGGATTAAAATCGGCGGGCACGATCGGCACACCGGCGCCGGCAGTAGCGCGCACGGCAAAGAATCCGGTGACGATTACGCCGGCGATCGCGACGATCTTCGCGATCATGAAGCCGTTCTGCGTCGATGTGCTCTCGCGCACGCCGAGGCAATTGATAATCGTGAAAATCGCAAGCACCACGACACCAACGATCGTGCCCTGTACGGTGGTGAGCGTTATACCGGTTATCGCCGGCAGGTAGAGCGCGAAGGTGACCGCCGAAGCAGCAGAGCCGCCGCTTTGCGACACGAGCAACAGCGTCCAGCCGTAGCAAAACGCGACAATCGGATGATACGCACTGCGCAGGTATGCATAGACGCCGCCGTCATAGGGTCGGCGCGCGGCGAGTTCAGCGAAGACGCCGGCGCCGACGATCGCGATGATTCCGCCGACGACCCATGCGCCCATGATGAGGAACGGCGTGTGCACGAGTCGCGCGACGACCGACGGGTTGACAAAGATGCCCGAACCGACGATGCCGCCCATTACGATCAACGCGGCGTCGCCTACCCCAAGGCGGCGGAGGAGATGCGGCTTAGGCTGTTCGTGCAAAGCGCTTCCAGGCGTAGAAGAATACGATGCCGGCGACGATCACGAGCGTGCCATAGAGCGTGTCGAGCGGCACAAGGATCACTTCCGTAAAGAAGATTGCCAGTAGCACGACCATCAGCAGAATCGTCGAGATTGGATGAAACGGGACGCGAAATCGCGGTTGCACTTTATCGCGGTCGCGCTTGCGAAAGATAAAGATTGCTCCTGCGGCGAGCACGACGAAGATCCACTCGGGGGCGGTGATCCAGTTCACGATCTTGTCATAGGTCCCGCTGATGGCGATCACTGCCGCGACCAGGCCCTCAGCGATAATGGCGATCGTAGGCACGTGGGTCTTTGGATTGATCCATGCAAGTTGCTTGAAAAACGTGCCGTCGGCAGCCATCTGAAAATAGACGCGCGGTGTTACGAGCATGCGCGTGCTCATGAAGCCGAGCGTGGAGAGCGCGATTGCAATAGCGATCAGCCGTGCGCCGACCGGCCCCATGAGCGCCTGCATTACGTCCGATGCCGGCACTTTCGTCGCGGCCAATCCGGCCGGCCCGAGCACGCGCAGACAGCCGATATTGACCAGCACGTAGATCGCAATAACCGCCAAAACGCCGAGGATCAAGCCGCGCGGAATCGTGCGTTCAGGCTCGACGGTCTCGCCGGTAATGTAGGTTGCGCCCTGAAATCCGTTGTACGCAAAGAGCACCGGGAGCATCGCGAGACCGAAGGCGCCGAGCAGCGTGCCGGTCGAAGCGAAGCCCGATAACGTTGCTCCGGCTCCCGCAGCCGGATGCGCGAGCAGCCCGGCAACGATCAATCCGGCGATAGCGGCGACTTTGAGAATGACGAGCGTGTTTTGCCACGTGCCGCCTTGACGCACACCAAGACAATTGATCGCAACCAAAATCGCAAGCGTGATGACCGCTACGATGCGGGGATCGAACGCCATCCCGGTGAGCGGCGTGAGGTAGCCCGAGAAGAGTACGGCTGCAGCCGCGGTGCCGCCGGTGTCGGCGATGAGCAGCAGCGTCCAGCCAAAGACAAACGCGACGACGGGATGATAGGCGTCGCGCAGATAGGCGTAGATGCCGCCGCTGACCGGCCGCCGTTCGGCGAGTTCTGCAAAGACGAACGCACCGATCAGCGCGAGGAGCCCACCGACGATCCATGCGCCAATCGCGAGCCAGGGGAGATGGGCGCGATTTGCGACCACGGCCGGATTGCGAAAGATTCCCGACCCGATGATGCTGCCGATGGTGATCAGCGTCAGGTCGAAAACGTTCAACCGGCGTTGTAGCACGGACATGCCTGCCCAGTACCACGCTGGGGCTAACTTGCCTGCGCGCTCCGCTGCGTAGCTTCGTGTACCACGCGGGAAATTTCGTTCAAACTGCCGCGCACCGCGTTGACGATGGCCGGATCGTAGAGCGTACCCGAACCCTTATCGAGCACCTCGATCGCTTGCGCCAGCGTGAGTGCAGGCCGGTCGCCGCGCGCACGCAAGAGCGCACTCAACGTATCGGAGACGGCGACGATGCGTCCCATGATCGGAATCGACGAACCGCGCAACTTCTTCGGATATCCGGAGCCGTCGTAGCGTTCGTGATGCGTTTGCGCGATAACCGCCGCGGCGCGCATCACGTCGTCCTTGTGCGCTGCGAGGATGCGCGATCCCGCTTCGGCGTGACGCTCGATCTCTACGCGATCTGCTTGGGTCGCGGTGTTGCGGCTCTCCAAAAGGCGTTGCGGGATTGCAGTTTTGCCGAGATCGTAGACGCGCGAGGCGAGACGCAACGTTTCGAGTTCGTCGTCGGTCAGCTTCATCTCTCGCGCGAGCGCCATCGCAAGTTGCGACGACAGATTGTGATGGGGAACGATCGTAGGATCGTGCAGCGCGGCGACATCGAGCATAGCGTCGATAAGTGCCTCGGCACTCGGACCGGGCGCAGGGCGTTGCGCCGCGTTGCCGCGCGAGCCCGCTTCCTTTAGACGCGCGGCCATGTCGGCGCGCTCGCGTTGCGCGTCGATGATGTGCATCGCGTGCACCAAGAACTCCGACGGGTTGATCGGCTTTTCGAGGAAGGCGTGCACGTCGAGTTCAAAGACGGCGCGGCGCAAATCGCGGTCGGCTTGTGCGGTAAGAAAGATCACCGGGGTGCTCTGGCGGCCGTCGATCAATCGCATACGGCGCAAGAAGTCGATGCCGCTGATGTCTGCGAGCGTGCTGTTGACGA
>DATJOM010000130.1:0-3067 GCA_035507095.1 Candidatus Acidiferrum sp. | reverse complement strand
CGGATTGATGTCGACTAGGACAGCAGGGCGGGCGAGCCGATAACGCATCGCCGGGATGAGACTCATGCCGCCGGCAAGGATGCGGGCGTCGTCACCGTGGGTCGCAAGTGCACCCAGTGCTTCGTCTATCGAGCGCGCCCGTTGGTAATCGAACTGGGCTGGAAACATGCGTTCCTCCAATCCGTGGTGGGCTGGCTACGATTCGTGGACGGTGCTCCAAAACCCCCGGCGCGTGCACGATGGAAGCGCGACCATCGCAAGTCGCAGCGCGACGAGCACGAAGGCGGCGAGGTGCAGTACGCCGCTACTGCGCAGGTACCAACCGGATCCCGGCGATCTTGCCATCGTTATCGAGGGCGAACACTTCGCTGAGCGTCGTGGTTTTGAACACCACGCGATAGACGTACGCCGTCACGCCCGCCGCGACGGACTGTTGCCCCACGGGCGTAAAGCTCTGCGGATCCCCCAATGGACCAACTTGCGCGCTGGTTTGTTTGACGAGGTCCGGCGTCAATGCGGCATTCATCTTTTCATCGAGTTGCGATCGATCGATATCGCCGGTCTGGAGTCGATGTAACCAATCCTTTGCTCTCGCCGCGACGGCGGCGCTCGCGTCTTGACCGGATGCAGCCGACGCTGTCGCGCTGGGGGAAGGCGACGAAGAATCTGCGGCGGCAATGGCCATACCAGCGCCGAGCAGTAGCAAAAGTATGCTAGCGAAACCGAAGATACGCATGATTCACGCTTAGCGTCGGCCGCATTCCGCTCCTCCGGGCGAAGTACGCATTAAAGCTGAATTTCGACACCTAAGCCGACGCGGCGGTCGGGCGGTATCTCCATGTCGTCGACAAGAGAGCGCGAGACGCGCGAAAGCCATGAAAAGACCGCGCGCTGCCACCCGCGCATGCCGCCGCGTTGCAAGCCCACGATGATCGGCGCGGAATAGAAGAAGGTCGTGCGCTCGTCATCGATGTCGAATCCGAGCTTCTCGCAGGCGCGGAAAATGTAGCGTAGCGACGGCTGTTCCATATAGCCGAAGCTCGCCTTTACGACAAAGAGCGAAGGCGCGACTTTCTCGATCGTGACGCGACGCATCTGCTCGACGTACGGCCGCGAAGCCGGAAGAAGGTTCAGGAGCACGATCATCTTGTCGCGTAGAAACGCCGGCATCCACTCGTGATGACGGACAAACGGCACGCCGGTCGGATCGTTGGTCAGCAGGACGGTGCAGCTCGTAGGCGTCGTAGGCGCGCGATGTTGACCGAGATACTCGGTCACCGGCTGCTGGTCGACGGCGAGCGCGCGCGCAAGCGCGCGGCGGCCGCGCAGCCAGGTGAGCGAGACGAAGGCGATCGCGGCACTGACCGCAATCGGCACCCATGCGCCTTCTACAAACTTCGGCAATCCCGACGTAACAAAGATCGCATCGATCAGCACGAATAGGCTTATGCCGGGAATAACGTAGCGTTTTTTCCACTTGAAAACGGTCGTTGCAACCACAAAGAACGCAAGCGTCGTGGCGAGCATCGTGCACGCTACGGCGAGTCCGTACATCGCGGCGAGACGCGCGCTGCTGCGGAACGTGAATACCAAAAGCAGGCAGATGACGGCTAGCAACGCGTTGACGAACGGAATGTAGACTTGGCCCCGCTGCTCCTGCGAGGTGTGCACCACCCGCATGCGCGGAGAGAGATTCAGCGCGATTGCCTGTTCGCAGAGCGTAAACGCGCCGGAGATCAGTGCCTGCGAGGCGATGACCGTTGCCAGCGTCGCGAGCAGTACCATCGGCATCAACGTCCAGCCTCCGGTCAGCGCGTAAAAGGGCGAATCGATCGCTTGTGGATTGCCGAGAATGTTCGCGCCTTGCCCGAAGTAGTTGAGCAGCAGCGATGGAAAGACGACGCCGTACCACGCCCAAGCGATCGGGATGCGTCCGAAGTGTGAGAGGTCGGCGTAGAGCGCTTCAGCGCCGGTGAGCGCTAAAATCACGCCGCCGAAGATCAGGTAGCCGTAGATGCCGTGATTAAACACGTACCACAGCGCCCAGTAGGGATTGATCGCGGCGACGATCGCAGGATGCCCGGCGATTGCAATCGCGCCGGCGATGGCGATTGCGATGAACCACAGCAGCATGACGGGCCCAAAGAGCGCGCCGACGCTCGCCGTACCCCGCGATTGAATGAGAAAGAGCGCGAGCAGCACGCCGGCGGCGATCGGCACGATGTACGGCTGCGCCGCGCTGGTTGCAACGTTGAGCCCTTCAACCGCCGAGATCACCGAGATTGCGGGCGTAATCATGCCGTCGCCGATGAGCATCGCGGCGCCGACAACGACGACGGGGATCAGCCAGCGCGTCGTCGTCAACTTGCCGATCAATCTCGGGGGCTGCGCGAGCGCAAGCAGCGCAAGAATCCCGCCCTCACCCTCGTGATCGATGCGCATGAGCACGCTTACGTATTTGATGCACACGACGACGATCAGCGCCCACGCAAGCAACGAGATGATGCCGAGCGTATTGGCGAGCGTAACCGGCGTATTGGTTGAGATGAAGCAGGTGTTCAGCGTGTAGAGCGGGCTGGTCCCGATGTCACCGAACACGACGCCGAGCGCAGCAAGTGCCAAGGGACCCGGAACCTGCAGGCGGCGCATGATGCGGCCGCGGTTCGCCGATTGACAGTGGCCCTCCCACAGGGTATGCTGATACCTAATTCGTTAGGTGCAACGACCGGAGGAACCAATGCCGCGCAAACGTTCCGACACGCTGACCGAAGGCGAACAGCGTCTTATGGAAGTCCTATGGGCGCGTGGGAGCGCGACGGTCGCGGAGGTGCTCGATGCGCTTCCCGAGCGCGATCGGCCGGCGTTCAATACCGTGCAAACGATGCTTCGGATCATGGAGAAGAAAGGTTACCTGCGGCATGAAGAGCGTGGGCGTGCTTTTATCTATCATGCCAAGGTCGAACGCGATGACGCCGCGCGCGCAGCGGTGCAAAGTGTCGTTAAGCGGTTCTTTCATAACTCGGCCGGCTTGCTCGCGGTGCGTTTGCTCGAGAACGAGGAGCTCTCG
>DATJOM010000129.1:0-13222 GCA_035507095.1 Candidatus Acidiferrum sp. | reverse complement strand
TCCTTGTCACCCGCTGCTGCGCAGACCCGGGAAGAGGTTGAAGGAGCCGGAGCGCATGATCTCCAGCGCCTGCGCGCCCGTGATGTCGGTGTCTTCCGAAATAGTCGGTACTTTTGCGCCGAGACTTTTCTCAGCCGATAGAATCGCGAAAAAGATCGACTTCCCAAGAACCGAGAGCGGGAGGTTCGGTGGAAGTAATGCGCTGTTGAACGGCGGGACCGGCTGCGGCGTGACGTCGGGCCACTGCTCGGGCGGCCTGGGTTTGTCGAGTGAGAAGACTGGACTGAGACCGCGGGCAACAGCGTCGCGCGCCGTCAGCGGAGGCCCAAGCGACCACCGCTCACGCATCGTGCGGATCAGCGACGTATGCCGATACTCTTCATTCACGACGGTGCGCTGGGGAATCCACGCAGAGATCGCAATGGCCGGCAAACGCGCGCCCGACCGATTGAACGTGAAGCCCATCTGTCCCACTGGAGCCGACGGATCGGGTGGCGGCGCGGGCGGCGGAGCGACGTGATCGTACGTGCCGCCTGCCTCATCGAAAGCAACTAAGAAAAACGTGTTGAGATAGTTCGATCCCTGCGACGACGAGGAGGACCTGATCGCGTCGTAGATCTGCGCGAGCAACGCTTCGCCGCCCAGCAGCGACGATGGCGCATCGATCGGCAGGCCGTGCATGAGCGCCGAAATCGGCGGATGCATGTCGTTGTGCCCATGCCACATGTTCGGTTCAATAAACGAATAGGTTGGCAGCGTTCCGTTCTTCACATCTTCGAGAAAGTCTGCAACCGTCAAGAAATTCTTCGCGAAGTACTGGTGCAGTCGTGAAAAGTGGATGAGCCCGGTGAACGACGCGGGGCTCGGCGCATCACAATACACTTTCCAACTAAGGCCTTTTGCCTCCAGGCGTTCAAACAGCGTTTCCGCGGTGTTGTGAACGGGAAAGGCATCCGATGGCGGAAAGTTGATCACGTAGCCCGACGAGCTGGCCGCATGGAAGAACGAGCGATTGGTAAACGTCTGCGAAGGTACTTCGCAGAACCAATGATCGAACGTCGCAAATCCCCGCGCTAGCGTGGAAAGCACCGGCATTTGCGCGGGTGTGTACCCCGTCATGATCTGCGCGTACTCGTCGTACGTGGGCTGTCGGCCCATCTCCGCCGTGAACGCGCTGATATAATCGGCCACAAATCCGTCCATTGTGGGTTGCTGGCGCGGATAGTCCGGCGCATTGTAGGGAGCGACCATCTTTTCAAGCGGCATGAGCCGGTTCTTCGGGTCC
Source organism: Candidatus Acidiferrum sp. (assembly GCA_035507095.1). GTDB lineage: Bacteria > Vulcanimicrobiota > Vulcanimicrobiia > Vulcanimicrobiales > Vulcanimicrobiaceae > Aquilonibacter. The sequence goes on along the minus strand of DATJOM010000129.1, from coordinate 11,937 downwards.
ATGATGCCGAACAGGTCGGTGTTGATGTGCGGATATTCTTCGCCCGGGTCAGGGTTCGGCGTGTTCATGTTCGCCGCGATCCCGTAAGGCACGAACTTGCGCTCGGCCCCATGCTCGGCCCACGCGGGAATCGGATTCTTGAGGTCCTTGCCGATCACGCCCTCGAATGACGCAACCTCGCCCGGCTCGTAGAGCCTGCCCAGCAAATGGTCGAACGAGCGGTTTTCGAACATCAGCACGACAACGTGATCGAGGGCATTTTCCCGGCCGATACCGGGTTTGACGCCTTGGGCTGCGGCGAAGCCGGAAAGATTCGCCGCGATCGCTGCGGCACTTACGGCCTTGGTGAATCGGCTGCGCGTGATTCCCATCGGGTTTTCCCCTATTGAGCGGCTTCCAATTATGTCCTCGAATCGAAGTATAGCTCTCGTCACCGGAGCAGGCTATCCGAAAACCGCCTGTGGGAATGCCCACGCTGCGATGCCCGATCGATCCCGCGTTGCGAGACAACGTTGCGGCGTTAGCTCCAAATGTTGGTCCAGGTTTGGCTCGTAATTTCCCACTCGCCGGAGACTTGGCGTAGCGTAAACGTAAACGCACCCTTGTTAAATAATGGGTGGCCTGCAGCTTTGCTGGTAACGACGCCCGCGACGACAATGTACGCTTTGGCGCCATTGATATCGATCTCCGCCGGTTTGGCGGAAGCGGCCACGGTCGTCCGTCAATGATCCCGCATCGCACTGGCCACGTTCCAAAAAAGTTGCGGCGCGAGAAGATGTGCGGCGTAGAGTTCGATGACGGGTGCTCGATAGTCTAAGACGGCGGCGTACGTTGCGCCAGCATGTATGCGGCACCCGCCAGCGCTCCGGCGACCGAAAGATTTCGCAACCATGCGCGATCGAATACGCGAATGCCCAGCGCCGAATCGGCGGAGATCGTCCCAGGACCCCCGAGTGCCAAGAGTAGCGCGATCGCAGCGAACAGCGTTTGCTCTTCGTGCTGGTCGAGGTCAAAGTGTTTTGCTTTCGCCGTTGTGGCCACAGCGGCGACCACCATGTCAGAGAGCAGCATCATCGGCCCGAGCGGACCGAGCGCGCCGAGCGCAATGAGCGCGCCGGCGATTGTTTCGACCAGACCGGCTTGCTTGACGTACGTACTTGCCGGATGAAACCCGAGCCCCTCGAATTCCTTCGCAAAGGTTCCGTCGACATCACGCAGCTTCGGCACGCCGTACTTTATAATATAGCCGCCCGCAACGACGCGCAGAACGAACAAGCCAAAATCGTTCACGATCTTCACCGCCTTGGCTTACGTAATCATCGTCCCCTTCGTCTCGGGTGCCCAACGCAGCGCAACCGCGAGCCCGGCAAGCGAAAGCAGCAAGGCCGCGATCAGAATGCTCGTGATACCGTACCGTGCGAGCGCGAGCGGCAGCGCGAAGGTCCCGATGAATGCGCCAATGCGGCTGACACCGGCAGCGACGCCGGTTGCGGTGGCGCGAATCGCCGTCGGAAACAGTTCGGCTGGATAGAGCAGCTCGAGCCCTGCTGCTGCGCCGATACTCACCGCATAGGCGACGAACGACATCACGGCAATTCCCGTCACGCCGGTCAGCAGCAGCCCGAATGCAACCGCGGCAACCGCGAACCCCGCGATGCAGAGCGGCCGTCGACCCCAACGCTCAACCAGCGGCAACGATGCAATCGATCCAAGTAGAAACGCGATCGTGATCGCGACGCTTCCCACCGGCGAGGACTGATCGCCCAACCCGAGTGCCGACAGTACCGCCGGTGCGAACGTATAAATCGCAAAGAGCGGCACGACTTGGAGCAACCACATCACCGCGACGAACGTAAGCGACCCGAGGTAGCGGGGTTGCACGATCGTTGCGAACGACGCGCGCAGCACATCGCCGCGTTCGCGCGCGGCGAGCCACATCGGCGTCTCCGGCGCGCTCGCGCGCAGCGCAAGCCCGATCGCCGCAAAGAGTGCAGGACTCGCAAGTATCCACTTCCAGCTCTGGGGTCCCGTGCGAAGCAGTGCGTAACCGGCGATATAGGCGACTGCGGCGCCGAAGAACCAGGCGACCTGCATCGTGTTCACCGCAGCACCACGCAATCGCGGCGGCGCGAACTCGGCGATCAGGGCACCGGCGATCGGATAGTCTGCGCCGATTGCAAACCCGAGCACGAAGCGCAGCGCGATCAGCGTCCACACGTCGTTTGCAAATATCTGCGCGAGCGATGCGACGACGAAGACTGCCAAATCGGCGATCATGACCGTGCGGCGTCCGTAACGGTCCGTCACACGGCCAATCAGCGGTGCGCCCACGAGAATGCCAAGCAGCGTTGCCGCGCCGAGCAGCCCCGTCATCGCCGGACTCAAGCCGAAACGCGGCTGGAGTGTTACGAGCGCGAGCCCGACGCTGCTCAGGATGTATCCGTCGCAGAAGAGTCCCGCGTTCGCATAGACCAGTAGCTTTAGGTTGATGCGCTCAGATGCTACCCCGAAGAATAGGCGACCTTTAACCGACGCTTGGCCCGGGGGCGGGCGAGCAAAGACGGCTCCAAAAACCGCCGATGATGTAAGGAAACGAGCCGCTCATGCAAGGGATCGCGATGCTATCGTTTCTGCTGGGCGCGTTGTTGCTGGATACGCCACCGACGCCCTCGCCCGCTCCGCCTTGCCAAGCCGCGCACCGTGTGTTCTGCGGCCCGATTCGCTTGGTACCGGCCGATCCGCAAGAGCGCAATGCGTTCGTTGGTAACGCGATCGCGACGCTGTTCGACGGAATCGTCACGGCAAAGAACACGCATGGGAATCCCGCACTCGAGGCTAACCCCGTGGTGCGGCCGTTCGTGCGCGGTGGGTTACCGGATTTGTTTCTCGGTTGGATGAGTATGGAAGTCGGCCAGCGCGCGATCGCGCGCCAGTTTCACCTCGCCGATTCGCGGATCGAAACGATGTCGCTGAGCGAGCACCTCTCAGGCATCGCCAGCTGGCTCTCCCCGCGAACCTACGGTTGGGTACCGAACGAATGGCAAATGTACCACCAACCGTTCGTTGAAAACGCCTGGATCCGGTATGACGCGACCGCCGGGCACTACTGAACGGGCGTAAGGCTATCGCTTCGCCCAGGCTATGCACCAACCGTTGGGGCTGATTGTTCCGGTCACGATCGAGCAGCCCTTGGGGGCTCTGAAGAAACGGCACCCGGCGCACTTTTTCCCGCCCGGGCCGGGTTTATCTTGATAGTGGAACTGCTTTTTGTTATCTGAGGCCTGCGCGGGTAGCGCACTGCCGGCAAACGCGGCAGCCAGCGCGGGTAGCACGATTGCTTTCAGCGCGCCGCCGCGCGTCACCAAATCTGAGGGCTTCTTCAAGTGAATACCTCCAAAGTACCGGTCATTTTTTTCGGCCACGGCAATCCGATGAATGCCATAGGGGACAACGCTTATACCCGAGCCTGGAGTTCCCTTGGCCAGAAACTCCCGCGCCCGCGGGCGATCTTGTCAATCTCGGCGCATTGGTACGTGCCGGCAACACTCGTTACCTCGAGCGAGTATCCACGTACGATCCATGACTTTGGTGGATTTCCACGGGAATTGTATGCCGTGCAATACCCGGCGCCGGGCGATCTCGGTCTCGCAGCGCGCGTTACGGAATTACTCACAAGCTTCGGTGCCATGGGCGACGAGCGCTGGGGACTCGATCACGGGACGTGGTCGGTGCTTACGCACGTGTATCCCAACGCCGACGTACCGATCGTGCAACTCAGCATCGACGAGACGCTGGAGCCGGGCGTGCACTACGAGATCGGCACGCTCTTGCGCCCGTTGCGCGACGAGGGCATCATGATCGTGGCGAGCGGAAACATCGTGCATAACCTGCATGCGTTTGCTTGGGGTCGCCATCCGGCGCAAGCCTTCGATTGGGCGCAACGTTTTGAGGCCAAGGCGCGCGAACTCTTAACCTCGCGCGACTTCGACCCGCTGATCGACTACGAGTCGCTGGGTGAGGATGCGCGCCTCTCCGCACCGACGCCCGATCACTATCTGCCACTGCTCTATGCGATGGGCGCCTCCGACGAAGGCGATCGCGTCACGTTTCCGGTCGACGGCATCGACGGCGGTTCGGTTTCGATGCTCTCCGTGCTCTTCTCGCAGGGCATGCCGTCCCTCAACACATAGAACGGCTGGATGACCAGCGTCAAGGCTGCCCCGATGGGCACGCTCCTCCTCGTTAACATCTATTGGCTGCCGCTCTCGCTACAAGAGGCGGCGCTTTTAGCAATCGCCATTCCCGCGGCGCTCGTGCGCCTAGCGCCCGAGACGCACGTTGCGACGTACGCCGCACTGGCCAGTCTCATCAACGTCGTCAACGTCTTCTTGCCTTGGCCGATCGGCGCACTCTCCGACAAGCTGCGCGGCAAAGGCACACCCCGCCAAGCTCTGGCGCTCGTGGGTGCAGCGCTCAACGTTCTTGGTCTCGTGTTTGCGGTGAGCGCCAGCTCGGTCCCTGCGTTCTACGAAGCGATCCTCGTTGCGACCGTCGGACAAGCGATCAGCACGACAGCGTATCAAGCGATGTTGCCCGACGCCGTAGCGCGCACGTTGTGGGGCGTCGCGTCCGGTATCCGCGGCGCGATGACCCTGCTCGGTACGGTGTTCGGTCTTGCGCTCGGTGGACTCTTCGATCCAAAGAGCGTTTTTATTACCTGCGCGGTTATCGTGGCGGTGAGCGCGCTCTCGCTGCGTGGGCTCGCGCCGCGCGAACACGATGCCGAAGATCACGCGCACATTCGCGATTGGTACGATTTCGTCGTCGTGTTCATCGGGCGTGCGTTCATCGTCTTCGGGCTCACGCTGCTCGGAACGTTCGTACTGTACTTCTTTCGCGACGTGCTGCACGTCGCCGATCCGTCGCGCGGCACCGGGCTGACCGGAATCTTGGGACTCATCGGCGCTGTCGCCTCGAGTATCGTGCTCGGCATCCTCTCCGATCGTGTCCGGCCGTATCGCAAGCTTATCGTCGCACTCTGCGGCGTACCGATGACCCTTGCCGCGCTCGGCTACGCGATCGCACCGTACGAGGCATCGGTCTTTGTCGCCGCGCTGATCTTCGGACTGGGCTACGGCGGCGTGCTCTCGAACGGCTGGGCGCTCGCGCTCGATGCGATGCCGGCGATGCGCGACGTTGCGCGCGACCTCGGTATCTGGGGTATGGCAACGCACGTGCCCGCAATCATCGCGCCTTTGATTGGCGCCGCATTGATCCGGCACTTCAACGGCTCGCTAACCGGCTATCGCACGCTCTTTGCGCTCGCCGCGCTCTCGTTCGCGGTCGGTTCGGTCTCGGCGCTCTTCGTCAAAGGGCCGCGGCAATAACGCGCGCTGCGAGATCCGCACAGCGCGGGGCTTCACGCGCAAGCCAGAGCATTTGACCCCAGTTCTTCGGCTTGCGCATCGCCCGTGACGGATTGAGCCAATCCGGCGACAGCTCACGCTGCGGTGTATCGAGAACCACGCGCACCGCGGCAATGCCGCGCGCCCGAATGCGGGCGGTCTCCATGTCGACTGCGGCAAATCCGCGTGCGGCCCACGCCGCGCGGGCATCGCCTACGACGAGCGCATCGCTCGTCAAGAGCGCCGCATCGATGTATGCGTACCCGAGACGCTGCGCCGCGTCACGCAATCGTGCGGTCCACACCGCATCGCAGACGACTGCCGTGCCGTCCGTGGTCGCGACGGCACTCGGAATGACGATCGTGCCCGTCGGGAGATCGCTACGAAGCCCACCCGCAAGCCCCACGCTGATCGCGACATCCGACAGCGAGCGGCCGTTCATCGTCACCAAACCAACGCCGGATTCAATCACGTGTGCCTGTGGCGCGCGTCGAAGGACCGCTCGCTTTTCCAAGCTTGTTGCAGCAACGATCGCCGGCGCTTCAGGCGGCATAGCCACGATCGCGAAACCAAATCACCGCACGCATCAGCGCGTCGTGGACCGGCCGGATAGCGACGCCCAACGAACGCTCCGCTTCCGACGCGTCAACGAACATCCGCCGTTGCGACATGCGCACGCCTTCTAAAGGAACAAAGGGCCTCATGCCGGTTGCGCGGCAGCGCAGTTCGTCGACCCACGCCGCAGCGTACATCAGCGGAATCGGCGCGCGCACGCGCGGCGCTGGACGTCCGGTCAACACCGCAAGCAACTCCCAGAGCGCGTCATAGGTAAAGTTCTCGCCGCCGATCACGTAGCGCTCGCCGATCGTGCCGCGCTCGAACGCGGCGACGTGGGCCTCCGCGACTTGTTCGACGTCGACGAGATTGATGCCGCCGCTCGCCGGCGGCCGCGCGATCATCTTGCCGCGCATGTAGTCGACGATCATGCCACCGGTCGGCGTCGGCTTCCAATCACCCGCGCCGACCGGAGCGGTCGGCAATACGGCGATCGTCGGCACACGGCTCGCGAACGCGACGCGCTCCTGCAGAATCTTTGATTCGTGGTAGTCGATCGCGCGCGACGTTTGCGCATGCTCTTCATGGCCGAGGGTCGCAGAACTCGAGGTAAGGATAGCGCGTTCAACACCCGCGAGGTACGCGGCAGCGAATAACCCTTCGGTGCCCGCGACGTTCACACGCCGGATCACCTCGCGATCGCGCGGGCCGAATGAATACTGCGCCGCGCAGTGAACGAGATAGCGGCAACCATCGAGCATTCGGGCGAGCGGGCCGGGTTCGCGCAGATCACCGCTGACGATCTCGCATCCCTCGACCGGAGCCATCGGCGTTCGCGCGAGCGCACGCACACGATAGCCCGCAGCAAGAAGCGCACGTAGCACGTGCGCCCCCACGAACCCCGATCCACCGGTGAGAAAGACGGTTGCGTTAGCTACTGCCAAGTGCTGCGCGGATCGATTCCTTGATCGAACTCGTGGTACGAATCACTGCCGTCGGTTCGTAGCCGCAGTGCGCCATACAGTTGTTGCAACTGGGATGCTTGCCGCGGCCGTATTTGTTCCAATCGGTCTCTTCGATCAGTTCTTTGTACGTCTTCGCGTAGGGCGCATCGCTCATCAGATAGCACGGACGTTGCCACCCGAAGACCGTGTAACACGGGATCCCCCAGGGCGTGCACTCGAAATCGATCTTACCTTCGAGGAAGTCGAGGTATAGCGGGCTGTGGTTGAGGCGCCACTCTTTGCGCTTGTCGCCGGCAAAGGCTTCGCGGAAGATCTCACGCGTGCGCTCGACACCGAGAAAATGCTCCTGATCCGGGGCTTTTTCGTATGCATAGCCCGGCGAGATTTGCATCATGTCGACCTTGAGGTCGTTGTTTAGATAGTCGAGCACGGCGCGAATCGATTTGGCGTCGTCGCGATCGAAGAACGTCGTGTTGGTAATGACCTTGAAGCCCTTGGCCTTCGCGACTTTGATCGCCGAGATCGCCTTGTCGAACACGCCCTCGCGGCAAACGGACTCGTCATGGTTGTCCTTGAGCCCGTCGAGGTGAATCATCCAAGAAAAATATGGCGAGGGCTTGAACTGATCGATCTTCTTCTCGAGCAGCAACGCGTTGGTACACAGGAAGACAAACTTCTTGCGCTTGAGCAACTCCTCGACGATCTGCGGCATCTGATCGTGAATCAGCGGCTCGCCACCCGCGATCGAAACGCAGGGTGCGCCGCATTCTTCGACGGCTGCGATACACTCTTCAACGCTGAGCCGCTTACGCAAGATGTCGGTCGGATGATCGATTTTCCCGCATCCGGCGCAGGCGAGGTTGCACTGCAGCAACGGCTCGAGCTCGAGGACGAGCGGATACTTCTTCTCGCCCTTCAGCTTCTTACCGAAGATGTAGCTCCCGACGGTCAACTTCTCTTGGAACGAACTCAATGGTATCTCGCTTCTCGGTTGCCAGCGCCATCATCGGAAAGAGATGGCGATATAGGTGATAGTTGAGGTAGAAGTCTTTGGGAAACCCGGTTCCCGTGCAGTACTGCTCTTCCCAGGTTCCATCGCGCGTCTGCGTCTCCTTGAGATAGGTCAGACCCCGTTGCGCCGCCGGATGGTTGCCGAGGCCGGCGATCTGCAATGCATTGACCGCCCACGCGGTCTGCGACGCCGTGCTCGCGCCAACACCGGCGAACGACTCGTCGGCGTACGAATGGCAGCTTTCCCCCCATCCCCCGTCGGGATTCTGCTTGGAAATGAGCCAGGCCGCGCCGCGTTCGATCATAGGGGCGACGAAGGGTAGGCTTTCCGTGCCGTTCGTTGCCCGGCGCATGAGCGGCCCGAACGCAGATATTGCACACCATGTCCCGTAGATGAAGTTGACGCCCCAGCGACCCCACCACGAGCCGTCGGGACGCTGCGTCGCATGCAAATATGTCACGCCGCTTGCAATGTCGGCATCGCGTTGATCGAAACCAAGCGCGACGAGCATCTCCACAACGTGTGCCGTAACATCTTCGGTCGGCGGATCGATCAGTGCGCCGAAATCGGCGAAGGGCATGCGATAAAGCAGCTCACGTGTGTTGTCTTTATCGAACGCGGCCCATCCGCCGTTTTTCGAACGCATCGCGCGCGTCCACGCGGTTCCGCTTTCGATCGCTGCGCGTACCGCCGCCGGCCCGCCGGCTTCAAGCAGCGCGAGCACGACGACCGCTGTGTCGTCGATGTCGGGGTATGCATCGTTGTCGAACTCGAATGCCCAGCCGTTGCCGCCGCGAAAATTCGAACGCGTGCGCCAATCGCCGGGTGCGCTCTCGGGAATCTGTTCTTGCAGCATCCACTGCACCGCACGCTGCATGACCGGGTGCTCGTGCGTAAAGCCCGCGAGCGCCAGCGCCCGCAACGCCCATGCCGTGTCCCACACCGGCGACATGCACGCTTGCAAGCGCCAGCCTTCTGCGTCGTCGATGATGAACCGATCGAAGCCGTCCAGACCTTTTTGCATGACCGGATGGTCGCGCGCAAAACCCATCACGTCGAGCGCGATCAGCGAATATACCCAAGGCGGCTGAATCCCGCCCCAACTGCCGTCGGCTTCCTGCCGCTCGACGATCCAATCGGTCATGGCGTGCATGGCCGCCGTACGCACCGGCTGTTCACCGAGACGATCGTAGATTTTGAGCACGCCGTCGAGCCACCACATCCAACCCGAACCGGGCACGTGATGCATTGCCGCTTCCGTTCCGGGATTGATGACTTCACGCACGTCAACGCCGAGTGGGCGTACCGGCTGCTTCGAGACGACGATCGTGAGCGGCGCAACCGTGCCACGCGCCCAACACGCGAAGTCGTAGACGTTGAACGGCATCCACAGCGGAAAATAAATTATTTCCGGCGGCAGCGAGGGTACGCCGTCCCACGGATACACGCCGAAGAGTGCGAGCCAAATCTTGGTGAACACGCGCGCTTGCACGAGGCCGCCCATGCGGCGAATGATCGCGAGCGCGCGCTGCATCTCCGGGCGCTGCGCATCGTAGCCGAGCACTTTGAGCGCGACGTATGCTTCGATCGTCGTACTCAGGTCGGCCGGCCCATCGTAATAAAGCGCCCACGAACCATCATCGCGTTGAGCGCCGAGCATGTACCGCATGGCGCCCTCGCGGATCGACCCAACGTCGATCCCGAGAAACCGGTAGAGCAAGATCTGCTCCGCCGTCATCGTGACGTTGGTTTCGAGTTCACCGGTCCACCAGCCGTCGGGATGCTGCCGCTCCAGCAACCATTCGATGCTGCGTTCGAGCGCATCGCTCATATCGCAATCGCCTCGGCGGCCGCATAGCCGCTGCGCACCGCCGATTCCATCGTGTCGGGCCAACCGGTCTGCGTCCACGAGCCGGCAATCGCGACGCGCGGATGCGACGTGCGCTGCAACGTGCGCGGCGATCCCGGTCGCGGCAAGTAGGTCGCCTCCGGATTGCGCGTCGCTGCCGCACGCACGACGCTTCCGCCGCGCAATGCCGGTACAAAGCTTTGTAGCTCCTCCCACGCCATACGTTCGAGTTCCGATGTCGGGACCGTCAATACCTCGCCCGCAGCGCTGATACTGCAACACACATAGCCTTCGCTCTTCTCAAAGATCCACTGCAGCGGCGAGTCCAGTACCGCCGCAAAATCGAACCCGAGCGGCCCGCGGTCGTGCCAAATATGCACGTCGACGATCGGATAGGGATCGTACGTGTCGAGATCGCGCACGCCAAAGCGTTCGGGTGAGCCCAAGAGCTTGCGTGTGGCACGCGGCGAGACCGCGAGCACGACGGCGTCGAACTGCGCGCGCCGATCTTCGGGTAAGGTCAGTTCGACCCCGCCGTCTCGTACGTCGAGCGCGAGCGCGCCGGTCGCGAGGTGCACGGCCGACGCGCGTGACGCCGCGGCAGCCGCGACGTGCGCGAGCGGCACCGTGGAAAAGCCGAACCGCGCGGCCGACGCATCGCGCAAGAATGCAGTTGAGATGACAAAGAGCGCGTCCGCTGCGCTGACGCGATCGAACGACGCATTGAGCGCCGGGATGAAGAACGGATCCCAAAACGCACGGCGCGTCGCCGCATCTTGACCGTTGCGGTCGAGCCACGCGTCGAACGTCAGCGACGGATCCGCGCGACCCGCAAGCGCGGCGCTCATCAGCGCTCGCGCGACCCGCAGTCGACCCCCCACGTCGAGATGCGCGTAGCCGACGAATGACGCGAGCAAATGTAGCGGCGCCGGAAGTGACGCGGCACGCAAGCGGCTCGTCGTTCCGTCGCGCGCGAGAACCAGCGCATCGAAGCGGTCTTGTTCGCGCAGGCTCTCACGCATGCCGACGCGGCCGACAAAGTCGATGAACCGGTCGCAACAGTGCAGGAACACGTGTTGACCGTTGTCGATCTCGCGCCCACCGACGTCGAACGAGGTCGCGCGTCCGCCCAAGAGTCGCGTGCGCTCGAACACCTCTACATCGTAACCGCGTTCGCGCAAATCGAGTGCAGCGGCTAATCCCGCGAGCCCTGCGCCAACCACGGCTATGCGCTTGGCGCTCAGAGCCCCAACCAAGCTCGAACCATCGCGCCGATCTTCTCCGTACTCGAGAGTCCCGCGCGGCGATGCAACGGCAGTGTCGGATCGCGCTCGATCTTCTCCAATATGCGCGCGTAGATACCGGCCATCGTGCGCACGCACGCTGCAGGACGCCGCTCGATGTAATCGAGCACTTTGTACCCCTGCGTGAAGTATTTGCGGGCGCGAAGTGACTGAAAGCCGATCAGCGCTTCCCACCCGTCGACCGTGCCGCCGTTGAGCAACGCGTCCTCGGTAACGCCGAAACGCCGGAGATCCTCTTGCGGCAGATAGATGCGTCCAAGGCCGGCGTCCTCGCGTACGTCGCGAAGAATATTGGTGAGTTGCAGCGCGATGCCAAGATCGTCGGCGCGTTCAAGCGCGGCGTCGTCTTCGAAGCCGAAGATGCGCACGCACATGCGTCCGACGACTGACGCAACGAGATTACAATACGCACGCAGGTCCTCCCACGTCTCGTAACGCGTTTGCGTTCCGTCCATCTCGCAGCCGTCAACGAGCATCTGCAATTCGCGTTCCGGAATCGCAAAGCGCGTGACCGCGACCGAGAGCACCTGCATGACCGGATCGGCGCCATATTCGCCGCGAAAGCACCTCGCGAGACGCTCCCGATGGACGCGCAGCCGGCCCGGAAGGTCGGGCGTGTTTGCGGCCGCATCGGCTTCATCGTCGACCTGGCGCGCAAAATCATAGAGCGCGTAGATCGCGTTGCGCTGTTCGCGCGGAAGAGAGATGAACCCCCAGTAGAAATTTTTTGCTTCGCGGCGAGCCATGCTGTGGCAGTACCGCTCAGCCTCTTCTAGTGTGCTGCTTACCACGTGCCCATACACTCGCTGGAGGCGCCTTTGGCCGCAGCCGAGGCGCGAGGAGGGAG
>DATJOM010000128.1:0-89440 GCA_035507095.1 Candidatus Acidiferrum sp. | reverse complement strand
TCACGGCTTCTCCTCTCAGCTACACAGTATAGCTCACTTCTTACACTGCTGCACAACGTCCAACACGGTCTTGGTGAGCGCATCTTCAGCGTGCGCGGTCGCCACCTGATTCTGCTCGACGCCGACGTAAAAGCGCAGGATCGGATTGTTGGCGAGTTCGCCGATCGCTTTCTGCGAGATCGCCGGATCCGTGTCATCCGTGGGGTCCTGCGGGCTGCCGATGCGGCCGCGCGACGGACCATAGATCGGATCCTGGAAACTGACGTCTTGATCGCCGTGGCTGACTTGACCGCCGCTGCCCCCCGCGTTGATCGCACCCTGGGTGCTGTCGCCATGCGCGATGAGATCCTGCATGTTGAACGTGTCCGCAAGGCCGTAGAGCACGTTGAGATTCTGACGCTGTTGATTGGCCACGGCTTGCAGTTGCGCTTTCAGTTTGAGCGCTTCCTGATCCTGATCGGTCTTCGGATCGCTCGGGAAGCGTGCCGGATCGTTGAGCATGTTGTCGATGATCTGCAGGTTGTGCACGATACCCTGGGAGATTTTGTACAACTGCTGGCCGGCCAGAATCAACCCGGGATTGTCGACGTTGTGCGTGCCGCCGGGCGCGTTACCCCATTGCGCTTGCAGCTGATCGAACTTCTCGCCCGCAAGGCTGTTCGGCATCCACGCTTTGCCCATGCTGACAAGTACCGGCTTCGACTGCTCGATGATGTGGTCGTTGATCTGTAAACCTTGGATCGAATACAGCACGGTGGTCGTCAGGGTCGTGCACAGCGGCGCCGATTTGACCGTCGTGATCGTTTTGAGCGGCGAAGCGCTTGGAGCCGGCGCAACTTGCGCGACGGTCACGGCCAGCAGCAGAGCCTGCAGCATGGTTTCCCCCTCTCGGCTTTCTCCAGGCTATCGTACCTTAAACGTAGTCGTTGACGTAGGCTGTGACACGCTTGATGCCTTCGCGCACTTTGTCGAGGGGCGCGACCCAGCTCAGGCGCAGCCAGTTGTCGAAGACGTCGCCGAAGGCGATCCCAGGAATCGCCAGCACGTCGTACTCGTCGATCAACTGCATCGCTGCGTCGTACGACCCGACGCGCTGCGGCAGGCGAACGCAGGCGTAAAAGCTGCCGTCGACCGGAATGAAGTGCAGCTTGCTTGCGCGCAAGGCTTCCATGACGCCCGCCCACTGCGCGCGATACCACGAAACGTGTTCGTTGACTCCGGTCAATTCCGTGAAGATGTGCAGCGCGACCTGTTGCGCGAACGTATCGGTACACGACGTCAGCCAGGCGTGTGTCTTGATCGCGCTCTCAACAAACGCTTGCGGCCCGATGATCCAGCCCAGGCGCAGCCCGGTGAGCGCGTTGCTCTTGCTGACCGAATTCGTAACGATGGTATGCGGGTAGCGTTCGGCGAGAAATGCTTCATCATCGACGAAGCTCTGCTCGCGATAGATCTCGTCGTGGATGAGCCAGATCGGTTCGCCCGCGCGCGACTCGAGTGCGTCGACCAGGAGCCGCGCTTGGTCGTTGCGCAGCACCCGACCCGTCGGATTGTTCGGCGAACAGATGACGATCGCGCGCGTGCGCTCGCCGATTGCGTCCAGTATCCGTTGCGCATCGATGGCGAAATCGTCGGCCTCGTGCATTGCAACACCGCGCACGGTAATGCCCTCGAGCCGCGCCATCTTTATGTACGACGGGAACGTCGGTTCAACGACTAGTAGCTCATCGCACGCGGCATCGAGCAAGGTCTTGATCGTTACATACATCGCCTCTTGCGATCCGGTCGTGACGCACACGTTCTCGGCACCATGCATGCCCGGATAGTCATAGTGTCGCGCGATCGCTTCGCGCAGCGCAGGCTCGCCGGCGTTGGGCGTGTAGCGAATCCCGTGCGCCTCGATATAGCGCATTGCAAAGGCGAAATGTTCCGGATTCGGCATCAGCGACGGTTCGCCGAGACCGAGATCGATCGAGGTCGAACGGCGATGCGACGCGACCCGGCGAATCAACGAGCTCTCGATCTCGAGGACCCGTGGGTTCACACCGACACCTCGAAGTCACGCAATACCGCGTTGAGTGAGGTCTTTTGGTCGGTCGAATCGCTACGCGTGCCGATGATCAGTGCGCATGGAACGCCATACTCTCCCGCCGGAAATATCTTCGGTATCGTTCCCGGAATCACGACTGCGCGCGCCGGAATGCGGCCTTTGGTCGTGACCGGTGCGGACCCGCGCACGTCGACGATCTGCGTACTTGCCGTCAGTACGACACCGGCACCCAGCACGGCTTCGCGTTCGACACGCACGCCTTCGACGACGATACAGCGCGAGCCGATGAATGCGCCGTCTTCGATGATGACCGGGCTGGCTTGCGCGGGCTCGAGGACGCCGCCGATGCCGACGCCGCCCGAGAGGTGCACGTTCTTGCCGATCTGCGCGCACGAGCCGACGGTCGCCCAGGTGTCGACCATCGTTCCTTCATCGACGTAGGCGCCGATGTTGACGAAACCCGGCATCAAGATCGCGTTGCGCCCGAGAAAGCTTCCGTAGCGTGCCACACCGGGCGGAACGCACCGCACGCCGAGTTTCTCATAATTGTGCTTGAGCGGCAGCTTGTCAAAGAATTCCAAGCCACGCTTATCGCCCATTGACGCAACCTCTCGCCGCGTGAAATAGAGTAGTATTGCTTGCTTGACCCAGACGTTGACGATCCAGTCGTCGCCGGAGGGTTCGGCCGCGCGCAGCCGCCCCTCATCGAGTGCCGCGATCACTTCGTCGATTGCGCGGCCGCCGCGGCCGCGCACGTCGCCGTTGCCGTTAGCAAGCGCTTCGATGCGCTCGCGGAGTTTCTCAATCTTCATACCGGGCGTACCGATACGCCCCGGCGAAGAACCTTTCATGCTCGCATACCGCCTCTTCGACGACGGACCTCGCCTGATCGACGACGCCCCCGTTCCCGAACCACGCGACGGCGAGGTGTTGATTAAAGTCGCCGGCGCCGGCGCGTGCCATTCCGATCTTCATGTGATCGCCGCAACGGCTGCGGGCAACTGCTTCTTCAAGCCGCCGTACACGCTCGGGCACGAGAGTACCGGCTGGGTGGCAGCGATCGGCGCCGGCGTGCAACGCGTCGAACCCGGCGACAAAGTCGCGGTGTATTGCGCGCTCGGTTGCGGAAAGTGCCGCACGTGTCTGGCCGGCTTCGAGAGTTACTGCATGCGTCAACGCACGGTGAATGCGTGTGGGCTCGGCGTCGACGGCGGCATGGCGGAATACATGCTCGTCCCGGCGGAGCGTTATCTCGTTCCGCTGGGCGATCTGGATCCGGTTGAAGCGGCGCCGCTCACCGACGCGGGCATGACGCCGTACCACGCGATCAATCGCTCACGCGCGCTGCTGACGCCCGACGCAACGGTCGTCGTCATAGGCATCGGTGGGCTGGGGCACCTCGCCCTGCAGATCCTGCGCTCGACGAGCGCCGTACGCGTGATCGCGATCGATATCTCCGACCAGAAACTGGCGCTGGCGAAGGAACTGGGTGCGGACGCAACGGTGCGCGCGGGCGAGAACGCGTTGCGCGAAACAATGGAATTGTTGCACGGCGAGCAAGCCGACGTCGTATTGGATTTCGTCGGAGTACAAGCGACGATCGACTTGGGGCGCAAACTGGTACGCCCCGGCGGCGATTTCACGATCGTCGGCCTCGGCGGCGGCACGATGACCTACGGACAAGGACGGACGGCGCCGGGCGTGCGCGTCTTTACACCGTACTTCGGCGGCATCGGCGAGATGCGCGAGTTGATTGCGCTTGCCGCACGCGGCGGCATTCGCGCGCACATCACGCGCTTTCCGCTGGAACAAGCGGCCCAGGCCTACCAAGCCCTGCACGACGGCAAAGTCGAGGGCAGAGCGGTCATATGTCCATAATCGAGGATTAAACTCCCCATCCACGTGGCCCATGTCGGGCGTATGCTGGAGCGGGTAAGATAAGGCTACGGGAGCGCGAATTAGACGCTCCCGCCTCTTCACTCGATCAGAAGGAGCATGTTGTGCCGAACGCGCCCGCCGACGAGCAACGCATCAATACCATTCGGTTCCTCGCGGTCGATGCGGTCCAAAAGGCCAATTCGGGTCACCCCGGCATGCCGCTCGGTGCCGCAGCGATGGCCTATACGCTCTGGACCCGGCATCTGAAATTCAATCCAAAAGATCCACACTGGTTCGACCGCGATCGTTTCATTCTCTCGGCCGGCCACGGATCGATGCTCCTCTATGCGCTGCTCTACCTGACCGGGTACGACCTGACGCTCGACGACCTCAAGTCGTTCCGCCAACTCGGCAGCAAGACGCCGGGCCATCCCGAGGCCGGACACACCCCGGGTGTTGAAGCTACCACCGGTCCGCTCGGCCAAGGCCTAGGCAACTCGGTTGGATTTGCGATCGCCGAAGCGCACCTTGGGGCGGTCTACAATCGTTCCGACGCCAAGATCGTCGACCACTACACGTATGTGATCGCCGGCGACGGCGATTTGATGGAAGGCATCAGTCAAGAGGCAATTTCACTCGCCGGACATTTGCAACTCGGCAAACTGATCGTGTTCTACGACGACAATCGTGTCTCGCTCGCCGCGCCGACCGACGTCACCTTTACCGACGATGCGTGCGAACGTTTTGAGGCCAGCGGCTGGCACGTGCAACGCATCGACGTCGACCACGGCAACGACGTCGCACACATCGATCAGGCGATCACGGTCGCCAAAGGCGTCACGGATCGGCCTTCGCTGATAGCCGTGCGCACGCATATCGGATTCGGCTCACCGTTGCAAGATACGTTCAAAGCGCACGGCGAACCGCTCGGCGCCGACAACGTCAAAAAGACAAAACAAGAACTCGGTTGGCCGCTCGAGCCCGACTTCTACGTGCCCGACGACGTGCTCGCGTTCTTTCGCCAGTGCGGCGTGAAAGGCGCGCAGACCGAGGCAGCCTGGAAGTCGCGCTACGAGCAGTGGAAAACGGAGAATCCGAGCGACGCAGCGCAGCTCGAGCGCGTGCTTGCCGGCGACTTGCCGGCGAATCTGCCGTGGCCGACCTTTACCGCTGAAAACGGGGCGGTCGCAACACGCGACGCCGGCGGCACGGTGATGAACGCGATCGCCAAAGCCTTGCCCGAACTCGTCGGCGGCTCGGCCGATCTCGATCCCTCGACCAAGACCTACCTCAAAGATTGCGGCGACTTCCAGCCCTACAACTACGCCGGGCGCAACATCCACTACGGCGTCCGCGAGCACGGTATGGCCGCCGCGACCAACGGCATCGCGCTGCACGGCGGTTTGATGCCGTTCTGCGCGACCTTCTTCAATTTCGTCGACTACCTCAAGCCGGCGCTGCGTTTGGCCGCGCTCTCGAAGCTGCACGCGATCTACGTCTTCACGCACGACTCGGTCTTCCTCGGCGAAGACGGGCCGACGCACCAACCGATCGAACAGCTTGCGATGCTGCGTGCCACACCGAATCTCCGCGTGATTCGACCGGCCGACTCGCTCGAAACGCTCGAGGCGTGGAAGCTCGCAATCGACCCGCACAGCGGCTGTCCGATCGTGCTCGTGCTCACGCGGCAAAAATTGCCGTTCCTCGGCGAACGCGATGCCCATGTCGGGCGCGGTGCCTACGTACTTGCCGACGCGCACGGCGGCGCACCCGATCTGATCTTGATCGCCACCGGTTCGGAAGTTTCGCTTGCCGTCGCTGCCAAGAAGATTCTTGACGAGAAGGGTCTGCAAACGCGCGTCGTCTCGATGCCGTGTTGGGAACTCTTCGAGGCGCAACCGCAGTCCTATCGCGACGAGATTCTGCCGCCGGGTATTACCGCGCGCATGTCGATCGAAGCTGCCGCAACGCTTGGGTGGCCTCGCTGGGTCGGCGATAAGGGTATCACCTATGGCATCGATCGCTTCGGCGAGTCTGCGCCGATGGCCGACGTCGCGAAGAGCCTTGGATTCACGCCCGAACGCGTTGCGCAAACCGCACTCGACGCATTCGCACTCGCAAAGCGCTAAATCGCCCTTCCTTTCTTGAGGAGAATCACGTGAGCAACCAATTGCAGCAACTGCTCGAAGCCGGCCAAAGCGTGTGGCTCGACAATTTGCGGCGCAGCATGTTCGCCTCCGGCGAGCTCCAGCGTCTGATCGATCAGGGTCTGCGCGGCATGACGAGCAACCCGACGATCTTCGAAAAGGCGATCGGCACGGGCGACGACTACGACGAACAGATCGGCAAGCTGATCGGCAGCGAGACCTCCGCTGACGCAATCTTTTGGGATCTGGCGGTACAAGATATCCAGCACGCATGCGATGCGTTTCGGCCGGTCTATGATTCGAGCGGCGGCAACGACGGGTTCGTGAGCCTCGAGGTCTCGCCGCTCTTGGCGCACGATACCGAGAGTACGATTGCGAACGCCAAGGCGCTGTGGCAGCGGGTGAATCGCCCCAATCTCATGGTGAAGATTCCGGGCACGAACGAGGGCGTCGCGGCGATCCAAGAATGCATCTATTCCGGGCTGAATATCAACGTGACGCTGATCTTCTCGGTCGAGATGTACGAGAAGACCGCGGTTGCCTACATCGATGGGCTCAAACGGCGCTTGCTCGAGGGCAAGCCGATCGACCGGATTCGTTCGGTCAACTCGGTCTTCGTGAGCCGTATCGATTCCGCGGTCGACCGGCTGCTGCAAGCAAAGATCGCCAAGGGCGAGACCAAGTTACAGGCGCTGCTGGGTAAAACCGGCGTCGCGAACCTCAAGTTGACCTATCAGAAGTTCAAGGAACTTTTCCAGGGTGAACTATTCGCGAGCGTCGCAAAGGCGGGTGGCGCAGCACAGCGGCCACTTTGGGCGAGCACCTCGACGAAGAATCCGGCGTACCCCGATCTGATGTACGTCGAGACGGTCGTCGGCGCGCACACGGTCAACACGATGCCACCGGCCACGCTCGATGCACTCCTCGATCACGGCAAGGTCGTGCCGGACACGGTCGAGACCGGACTCGACGAAGCGCGCGCCACGCTGCGCGCGCTGCAAGACGCGCAGATCTCGCTCTTTGACGTCACCTACGATCTCCAAGTCGAAGGCGTCTCGCTCTTCTCCGATTCGTTCGCGGCGCTCATGGGCGCAATCGTCTATAAGCAGAAACAGCTTGCAGATCATAAGGAGCGGGTGGCAATCTCGCGCGCGCCGAGCGACACGCTCGCGAACCTTGCCAAAGCCGACTTCTTGAAAAAACTCTGGGCTAAGGATCCCTCGCCGTGGACGAGCGACCCGGCTGCGGCCGACATCATCAAGCACGCGCTCGGGTGGCTCGATGTGGCGCAACACCTCATGGAGCACGTTCCCGACATGCTCGCCTTCGCCAAGGAGATCCGGGCGGAGTTCGACCACGTCGTCGTGCTCGGCATGGGCGGCAGCTCGCTTGCGCCCGATATTCTCGCCGACACGTTCGGGCAAGTCGGCGGCGGCCCGATGAATGACGTGGACTGGCCGGAGCTACACGTGCTCGACTCGACCGACCCGACGCAGATCGCCGAGCTCGATGAAAAGATCGTAATCGATCGCACGCTCTTTATCGTCTCGAGTAAGAGCGGCACGACCACCGAACCGAACGCGTTCTTCGCGTACTACTACGAGAAGGTCTCGAAAGCAGTCGGTACGATCAAGGCGGGACGGCAGTTCATCGCGATCACCGACCCCGGCACGCAGATGGTCGACGTCGCCAAGGGACACAGTTTCCGCCGTATCTTCGAGAACGATCCGAACATCGGCGGACGCTATTCGGCGCTTTCGTACTTCGGGATGGTACCGGCGGCGCTGGCCGGCTACGACGTGCGGTTGCTGCTCGATCGCGCGCTCGGAGCCATGCACGCCAACGACAAGACGGTCGATCCGCGCGTGGCGACGGGGGTGCGCTTCGGCGCGGCGATCGGGGGTCTTGCCGTCGAAGAACATCGCGACAAACTGACGATCGTTACCCACCCCGACGTCGCATCGTTCGGCGCCTGGGCCGAGCAGCTCATCGCCGAATCGACCGGCAAACAAGGAAGGGGCATCATCCCGATCGAGGGTGAGGCGCTCGGGAGTCCCGATGACTACGGCAACGATCGCGTCTTCGTGTACGTCGGCGCGACGCTACCCGATCCGACACCCGGCGTCACCGAGAAACTGCAAGCGCTGGAGGATGCCGGGCATCCGATAATTCGTCTCGCGATGAACGACGAATACGATCTCGGCGAACAGTTCTACCTATGGGAAATTGCAACTGCAGCGGCCGGGAGCGTGCTTGGGATCGATGCGTTCGATCAACCCAACGTCCAAGAATCGAAGGACAACACAAAGAAGCTCCTCGCGCAGTTCGAGGCGACGGGCTCGATCGACGAGCCCACAGCCGACGTTGAAGGCACGGCATTCGACATCACCTATCTCTCCGGCAGCAAAGCGGTCGCCGGCGCGCGCGATGCGACCAAGGCGCTCGCCGCGGTCTTCAAACAGCTGGCACCGGGTGATTACGTTGCAATCTGCGCCTACATCGCGCGCGATCCGGCCCATATCGCCACGCTTGATGAGCTGCGCCTGAAGATCCGCGACGCGAACGACGTCGCCACAACGGTAGGTTTTGGTCCGCGCTTTCTTCATTCGACGGGACAACTGCACAAAGGCGGCCCGGACTCGGCGGTGATGATGCAGATTGTCGGCAACGAACCGAACGACCCACCGATTCCCGGTATGAACGTCGGCTTCCGTACCTTGCTTGCCGCGCAGGCGCTCGGCGACTGGCAGTCCCTCGACAGTCGTAAGCGGCGCGGCTTACGCATCCACCTCAAAGGCGATATCGACTCGGCACTACGCGCGCTCATTGCCGCCGTCGATGACGCACTCTCTGCTCGCGCCTAATTCACGTAATAGGAGTACTACATGCAACTCGGGATGGTTGGTCTTGGCAAGATGGGCGCGAACATGACCACGCGTCTGACGCAAGGTGGCCACGACGTCGTGGTGTACGATCGTAGCGCCGACGCCGTGAAGCAAGCCGCATCCGGCGGCGCGACCGCATCGAGCGGCCTGCGCGATCTCTGCGGCAAGCTCACCGGCTCGCCGAAGATCGTGTGGATCATGGTTCCGTCCGGGAAACCGACCGACGACACGATCGACGAGCTGTGTGGAATCCTCGGCAGCGGCGATATCATCATCGACGGCGGCAACACCAACTGGAAAGACGGTTTGGCCGCGTACGATCGCGCTAAGACGAAAGGTGTGTCGCTGATCGACGCCGGCACGAGCGGTGGCATCTGGGGATTGAAGGAAGGCTACTGTTTGATGGTCGGCGGCGATGACGTAGCCGTAAAAAAGTGCGAGCCGATCTTTCTCACGCTCGCCCCGCCGCAGGGCTACGCCCATGTCGGGAAAGCCGGCGCGGGGCACTTCTCCAAAATGGTCCACAACGGCGTCGAGTACGGTCTGATGCAGGCGTACGGCGAAGGCTTCGAGATCCTGGAAAAATCGCAATTCGATTTCGATCTCGAACAGGTCGCAGAGGTGTGGTGCCACGGCAGCGTGGTCCGCTCGTGGCTGCTGGAATTATTGGTGCTCGCCTTCAAAGACGACCCCGGATTGGCGAATATCCGCGGCTATGTCGAAGACACCGGTGAAGGGCGCTGGACCGTCCAAGCAGCGATCGACGAAGATGTCCCGGCTCCGGTCATCACGCTCTCACTCATGGCCCGCTTTGCGTCGCGTCAAGACGAATCGTTCAGCGCGAAGATAACAGCGGCGCTTCGCAACCAATTCGGTGGTCATGCCGTAAAGACGGAGACGCATGCCTGAGGCAGTAGCAACGGTTTCCACCGACGGTAAAGCCGAAAACCCGCTGCGCACGGGCATGCAATCGGAGCGGATCAGCGATCCGTGCTCGCTTGTGTTCTTCGGTGCAAGCGGCGATCTGTTCAAACGCATGCTCCTTCCCGCGGTGTACTCGCTCCGCTTGCACGGTGTCATGCCCAACGATTTCGCGATCGTTGGAGTGTCGCGCACCGAATATTCCGATGACGACTTTCGCGCGTACTGCAAGGAGCAGCTCGAGCAGTTTGCGCCGGCCGATCAAAAACCGCAAGGCGCTATGTGGGACGATTTTGCCAAGCGCTTGTTCTATGTGACCGGCGAGTTCGACGATCACAAGTGCTTCGGTAGTCTCGCCAAATGCCTGGCCGACAACGACAAGAACCTCGGGACAAAGGGCAACCGGCTCTTTTACCTCTCCACACCGCCGTCGGTCTTTCCGGCGATTATCGAATGCCTCCAGGAAGCGGATCTCAATCAGCAGCAGGAGGGCTGGGCGCGTATTATCGTTGAGAAGCCCTTCGGCACCGATTTGACGTCCGCTCGGGCGCTGCAAACCGCCGTCGAGAAAGTCTTTCCCGAGAACAAAGTCTACCGCATCGATCACTACCTGGGCAAAGAGCCGGTCCAAGATATCATGGCACTGCGCTTTGCCAATACGATCTTCGAACCGGTGTGGAACCGCAATTACGTGGACTCGATTCAAATCACCGCGGCGGAACAACTTGGTGTGGAGCTGCGCGGGGGCTATTACGACAACGCCGGCGCGTTGCGCGACATGATTCAGAATCACGTGATGAACTTGCTTGCGCTCGTTGCAATGGAACCGCCTTCGAGCTCGGACGCCGATGCGATTCGCAATGAAAAGTACAAGGTTCTCGAATCGATCACACCACCCGAGCACGCGAAGGTGCCCGAGATGTCTGCGCGCGGGCAGTACGGGGCCGGCGCAATTAACGGCAAGCCGGTGATCGCTTACCGCCAAGAGCCGGACGTCAATCCGAATTCCAACACGGAGACGTTCGCATCGGTGCGCTTGGAGGTTGAAAACTGGCGCTGGGCGGGCGTGCCGTTCTATCTTCGCTCCGGCAAACGCTTGGCCAAGAAGAATTCGGAGATCGCCGTCACGTTCAAGCCGATACCGCATCGCATCTATGGCGAACGCACCGACACCATCGAGCCCGACGTGCTCGTCATGAAGATTCAGCCGGATGAAGGTGTTGCGATGCGCTTCTCGGCTAAAGTCCCCGGCATGAAGGCACACATTCGCAGCGTCTTCATGGACTTCAACTACGGGACGGGATTCGGCGTACAATCGCCGCCCGCGTACGAACGCTTGATCGGCGATGCGATGCGTGGTGACCAGACGCTGTTCACGCGTTGGGACGCGGTCGAGCGCGCGTGGGAGATCGTCATGCCCGTGCTCGACGCGTGGCAAAATACGAAAGACCTTACGTTTCCGAATTACGCATCGGGATCGCAAGGACCGGAATCCGCCTTTAAGCTCTTTCCGGGTTGGCGCCCCTTGTGAGTCTCGACGTCCATCCCGTCCTCGACGCGCTCGCCAAATCGCGGCAGAGCTCGGATTCGATGAAGACGTCGACTATGACGTTTGCGATTTTCTTCGGCGAGGGCGAAGGCGCCGACTGGGTTCGCATGCGTACGCGTGCCTTGGCCGAAAAGCATCCTTCGCGCGTGATCGTCTTCGACGCGAGCAAAGGCCAGGACGACCGCGTCGTCGAGCCGTCGAAAACGCGCGGCGAGTGGATTGAGATCGGCGTCCGCGGCGCATCGCCGCAAGAACTCGAAGCCGCGCTCACGCAGCTGGCTCTCCACGACGCGCCGGTCGTGCTGCTGTGGATCGCCGAAGCGCTCTCGGCCGACGAACGGTTCCTCGTGCTCGCGCCGCGCGCCGACACAACGATTTGCAGCACCTCGGTAGCGCGCACCGACGAACGGCCGCTGCGCGATCTATCGATGTTCGTCGAGCGGCATCCCGAGATCATGATTCAAGACGTCGCGTATTTGCGACTCGTCGCATGGCAAGAGTTGGTCGCGGAGTTCTTCGATGAGCCTGCCTGCCGGCGCGAACTCCTGGCTTTGCGCAGCGTGGAAGTGACGGCCGGTTCAGACGCGGAGATGTATTATCTGCTCGGCTGGCTCGCAAGCCGGCTCGCCTGGACGCCGATCGACGGACAAACATTCCGGGCTCCGGGCGGCAACGTACGCTATACGATGATCCACGACGGTCCACCCCGTCGGCTAACGAAGGTCGTTCTCTCTTCGGAACATGCGTCGTTTACCGCCGCGGTACATCCCGAGGATCAGAATGCGATCTGTCTCGACGTTACCGGTTCGACAGCATGCCCGTCGCGCTTCGCGCCGTTACACACGGTCGACCTTGCGTCGCTCGTCGAGCGGGCGATCCTCGCGCGCACGCGCGATCCCGTATTTATCGAATCGCTCGCTATGGCTAAAGCCATTATAGAGAGGCATGTCGGATGATCAGAGATGATGCCTGCGGGACGCTCTTCGTCTACCAGACGCCGGCGGACGTTGCGAAGGCACTCGCGGATTTTTTCATCGATCAGGCCCGAAACGCGATCGAAGCACGCGGCCGCTTCGTCGTCGCACTTGCCGGCGGAACTACGCCGCGGACCACCTACGCGTTATTTACGCAGGCGCCCTATTGCGATGCGATCGATTGGGACGCCGTCGAATTCTACTTTGGCGACGAACGTTGTGTGCCGCCCGATAACGACCAATCAAACTACAAGACGGCATACGACGCCTTCCTGGGACCGATGCGCATTGCGCCGGAGCAGGTGCACCGGATGCACGGTGAAGACGACCCGCAACAGGCGGCGCTGGCGTACCGCCGCGACCTCGCGCAGACGCTCGGCGATGAGCCGTCGTTCGACCTGGTGATGCTCGGCATGGGACCGGACGGACACACCGCCTCGCTCTTCCCGGGTGAGAATCCGCTTACCGACGACCAGGAGCGCGTGCGCGCGGTCTACGCCACCTCGCACAACCAGTGGCGCTTGACGCTGACGCCCTCGCTGCTCAACGCGTCCCTCGCCGTGGTGTTCGCGGTCACCGGCGCCGACAAGAACGCGGCCCTCACAGCGGTGCGTGAAGGCCCGAAAGATCCGACGAAATATCCTGCGCAAATCATCTGTCCGCCAAACGAGTCAACCTTCGTTTGGCTTGTCGACGGTGCGGCTGCTGGGAGCAAACGATAGTATCGGTGCCCCGCGCGGACCCTATCGATTACGTGAATTTAATTTATTGAGCTCTCTGGCGTACAGCACCGCGGTGCGCTCCCAGAGCTTGCGTTCCGTTAGCGCAGAGTAGCGGCGTAGGACTTTGAGCGTGCGTCGCGTTGTCACGGTTTGAGTGCTCCTGTGCCCAGGGTAGTAAGCGAAACTCCATTTTGGCTGAGAATGGAACCGTCGACCCGTTGCAATTCGACGACGGCTTTGTTGAGGTCGGTTTGCGCCTGGAGTTCGAGGCCTTGATTCTGTACGAACTCGATCTGCCGTTGGTTGACGAGGAACGTGGTTGACTCGCCATTGCGAAACTTGCGCTCCTCGCTAGCCAGAACTTGCGCGGACGCCTCTCGCGCCTGACGCGCCGCGAAGAGCCGCGCCAGCGCAGCTTCATAGTTTTGGATCGCGTTGCGCACCTCGTATTGAATGCGCTGGTCAGTGTTGAGCTTATCGACCGCCGCGATGTGTTCTTGCTCGTCGGCGACACCCACCGCGCCCTTCGCGGTATTGTTGCCGATCGGCAGGGAGACTTGCACGCCGGCCTGATACGTGGCAAATTTGCCGGAGTTTGCGAAGGCTTGGCCATAGGTGCCAACCATGTACGGTGGCGGCGTCGCATCGCCGAAAACGCCGCCGAGCGGCGGTAACGCTTGCCCGGCGAAGCCGTTGCCGTTGTACGAGAGTTGGAGATCGGCTTGTGGTAAGCGTTGGTTCTTGGCGTAGGCGAGGTTGACGTCGGCTTGCTTTTGCGCATCGAGCGCTTGACGCACCTCGGGGCGATTCCGCAACGCGCTTGCAAGCAAGGCTTGTACCGATGGTGCCGGCGGGAGCCCGGGCACCGACGAGGTCGGCACGAGGTTTGCCTGCCAGATGGGATCCCCCGGATCGGAGACGACGAGGCTCTTGAGCTGATTTTGTAACTGCGACACGGTCTGCAGCGCCGAGAAGACGTTTTGCTGGTAGACGGCGACCTGCGTAGATGATTCGACCGCATCGATCGGTGCGGCTGCGCCGTGTTTGGCTTGGCGAACGTTACTCTGCTGCTGCAGAACGCTCGTGCGTAGCGCGTCTTCTTGTATGGCGACGTTGCGCCAGGCGGCGACCAAATCCCAATAGGCATCCTCGACGCTCGCGATCGTGGTCGAGACCGAGGCCAATGTCGAGGCCTTTGACGCGTCCGCGTTGACGATCGAAAGCTGGATTTGGCGCTTGTCGTCGTTCATCAGAAAGTTCTTGAGCAGCGGCTGCGTGATCGAGACGTTGAACGAGCCGTAGTAGTACGGGTCGAACGAGTTGATGTAGGTGTTGTCGTTGACCTTGGTCTGCGACACGTTGATGTTGTACTGTGTTCCCGTCTCGAACTGTCCTTCGACGCCGGCTTGTTGCGTCTGATAGTTCTGGACGTACGGCTCGAAGTCGGTGCCGCCCGAGAAAAACGGATTGAGCGCCGGATTCGTATCGTGCTTGACCGACGGCTCGACGAAGAAGCGCACGTCGTTGGCGCCCTTCGCCTGTTGCACCTGATAGCTCGCGACGCGCGTGTTTGACGCCGCCACCGCGAGATCGGGGTTCTTGAGCAGCGCCATGCCGATCGCGTTGTCGAGCGATATGCCGACGAACGGCTGTTGCGTAACGCCGACGATGTCGGCGGACGTTGGACGCACGTCGGGTGCCTTATAGCCGGGCGCGACGGTCGGCACCACCGGTGTCACCGGCGTCGGTACCGGCGTAGGAATCACGGTTGTTCCTTGCAACGTCGTTTGAGCCGACACGGCGAACGGCGTCGCCGCGATGACCGCGCTGAGGGCGAGAGTGGCGAGAGTGCGAGTCTTCACGGAGCGCTCCTATTCGACCGCGACGTGTCCGTCGAGTCGCGGCTTGTTGAGTAATAAGACGAGTGGTGCTAGCGCGATCGTGATGATCGCCGTCCAACGCGAGGTATCCGCGTAGGAGAGCACCGCGGCCTGCCCTTCGACCAGCCCCTCGAGGCTGTTCAATGCGAGCCTGGAATGTTCGCCGCCGTTTTGCTGCAAGTAGATTGCGGTCGGCGCGCTATGCAGGTTGATGCTGGCGGCAAGTTCGGTTTGATGCGTCGTTATACCACGAACTAACAGCGTGACCAGGATTGCGGTCGCGATGCTGCCACCGACCTGACGCGAGAGATTGAAGAAGGCTGAGGTCGACGGCACTTCCTTGTCCGGAACCCCGCCGATAACCGCGATCGAAAGCGGCACGAAAATCTGCGAAAGCCCGATGCCGCTGACGACAAGACAGACGATAAACGTGCCGAACTGCGACTGCGGCGTCGTAACCCCGGCCAGAATCCAGTTCGAGACACCGAGTAAAATGAACCCGAGCGCGACGTTGATTCGCACGTCGATGAGGCCACGGCCGGCGAGCACCGCGGTGATCGGCGTAAAGACCATGACCGCGAGCGCGCGTACGAGGATCGTAAGCCCCGAGAGCGTCGCAGTGAAGCCGAGCGAGTTCTGCAGATACTGCGGCAGGACGAGAATGGACCCGTACAGGCTTACGCCGAGGACCGCGCCGAGTATACTGCCTGCAGCAACCTGACGCAGTTTGAGAACGTGCAGATCGACGACCGGAATGCCCGAGCGCAGCGTCCACCATACGAAGCTCCCGATCCCAAGCACCGCAAGCGCGGTAAAGAGCCGAATGTGACCGTCATCGAACCAATCGTACTGCTGCCCCTGGTCGAGTACGTATTGCATGGCCCCAAGTCCGACGGCAAGCAGAGCGAGGCCGATCCAATCGAGTTTCATCGCGCGCGGCTTGATCGGATTGCGCAGATAATTCCATATCAACGTCGCCGCGATGATGCCGACCGGCAGGTTGATGAAGAATGCCCAGCGCCACGTGAGGTTGTCGGTGATCCATCCTCCCAACACCGGACCGAGCGCTGGCCCAACAATGACGCCCATCGCGAAGATACCTTGCGCTTGCCCTTGTTCTTTGAGCGTGTAGGTATCGCGCAGAATCGCTTGCGACGTCGATATCAAACCACCGCCGCCGAGGCCTTGGATGATCCGCCAAAACACTAACGACCCAAAGCTCGGAGCAAGGCCACACATCAACGAAGCGATCGTGAAGATGACGATCGAGGCGACGAAGTACTGCCGCCGGCCGAAGCGTGCCGCCAGCCACGGCGTGATCGGGATCACCACGACATTCGCGATGATGTATCCGGTCACGATCCACGCGCCCTGATCGACGGGCACGCCGAAGTTTCCCTGAATGTTGGGCAGTGCCACGTTCACGATCGTGGTGTCGATGATCTCGAGCAGGGTCGCCGCGATGACCGCGACGCTCACGATGGCTCTACGTAGGCCGTGCTCGACTACGTTTCTTGGCTCCATCACGATGTTTGCTGCTTTCGGTTAGCGGACTTTCACGTATGTTTCGACGCTCATACCTGGTCGAAGCGGCCTATCCGGTGTCATATCGTCGATGGAGATACGCACGGGGATACGCTGCGTCACCTTTACGAAGTTGCCCGTCGCGTTTTGCGCGGGCACCAACGCGTAGGTATTTTGCGATGCCGGATTGATCGAGATCACGTGGCCGTGGAAGGTCTGTCCGCCGTAGGCATCCACGTGAATGTCGGCGGCCTGGCCGACCTTCATGTCGCCCATCTGCGTTTCTTTATAGTTGGCCGTGATGTAGATCTGGCCGGGGCCGTCGGGAATCAGCGTCAGGATTGTCACACCGGCTGAGACCGTCTGACCAACCTCGGCGCTCTTCTCGCCCACGTATCCGTTGATCGGCGAATAGATCCGGGTGTAGCCGAGATTCTTCTTGGCAATGGCAAGTTGCGCGTGCGCCGCCTGGACCTGGCTCGGATCCGAGGACTGCGCGAGTTTGCCTTGTGCGGTGATCTCTCCACCCTGTGCGGCAGCGACCCTCTGTTGCGCGGCGTCAAGGTTTGCTTGCGCTACGCTGATCTGCGCCCTTGCGCTATGGAGCTGCGCCGCTGCCGCAGCAAGTGAGGCGGTCTGCGCATCCAGTTGCTGGCGCGGCACGTCGCCGGTTTTCACCAGGGAAGCGGTGCGATGGTAATCGGCGCTAGCCCGATCGTAGGCAGCTTGTGCGGCGGGCAACTGCGCCAGCGCTGCGATGAGTTGCGCCCGCGCTTGTGCGACGCCGGCATCGGCGTCCGCGGTGTCGGCTTGGGCCTGGGCTACACCGCCCTGACTTTGGAGCGTGTTCGTCGATTGGTTCGCCGATGCGAGCGCCAACTGCGCTTCCGCATTGCGGACCTGATCCCGCTCCACCGAATTGTCGAGGACGATCAGCAACTGCCCCTTCTTCACCTCATCATTGGTGTCGACGAGAATCTGATCGATACGTTCGTTGATCTTGCTCGTGACAGCCACCGGATCGGCATCCACGCGCGCGTCGTCGGTTCCCTCGTGTACGCGTGCGTACAGGAACCACTTCACGCCCCACACGAGGAGAAGTATGGCGACGATGGCGCCGATCACACCAAAGATCACGCGTTTGCGCGGTCCGGTGCGTTCTTCGATTGCGGGGACAGTGTCGGTCGACCCATTGGGACGGGCCTGGCCGGCAGTGCCTTGTGCTGCCTCGCGGGTGTCCATTTACTTGCTCCTTACGCCGTTGAGAAAGACGTCGATCATGTAAGAAAGTGCATATTCGGTATCCGAGAACATCCGGCTGTCCGGAAACTTATTGCCCGCCATAACTCGGGCAAAGATCATACCCATAAAGAACTCGGCAAGGTCGGCAGGGTTGCCGCGCAAGGCGCCCTCGGCCACCTTTGCGCTCATGAAATCAATCACCGCAGCCCGCACCGCGGTCTGCGGGCGCCAGGCTTCACGCGCGAAGATGCTCTCCTCATAGTCGGCCTCGACCAGCGACCAGCGAATCATGTCGCTCATCGACAAGAGATGCTCGTTCATCGACGCAGCGATGGCGAGGAGCTGGGCTTCGATCGGTCCTTCCAGCGTGCCGATCATCTCGCGCAACTGACCGTCGGGGCACGAGCGCTTGGCAACCGCGATAATCAGCGCGTCCTTGTTACCGAAATGACGGAACAGCGTTGCCTCGTTCACGCCGGCGACCTCCGCGATCTCGCGCGTCGTTGCGCCCTTCTTGCCCTTGCGCTTGATGACGTCACGTGCCGCAAGAACGATGCGGTCGCGCGTCTCCTCCGGTGTGACTTTGGCTTCGGCGTGTTTTTGCGGTTCTATCATTTTGTCTGCTTGAAGACCGAGTCGCTGACTGCGACGTTGGTCTGGTAGGTTTCGTATTCGGCGTCGCCCGTGGCGCGAATCCGGCGGTTGCCGTCGACGTGTTGCTGCACGACGACGTCAAAGCCGTGCTCGTTCCGATACGTCTGCTTCATCACTATGGACTGCCCGTTTGTGTAGTTAAAATCCATCTCCGGCAGCTCGTAGTTCGTCGGATCGACGTACACGATCGTATCCTTGATTTGATCGCTATAAATCTTCTTTGTCAGGACTAGCACCAGCATCGGCTTTCCGTTGAGGTCTTCGGTTCCGCGCAGCGTGATGTTCGAGTCTTTCTCCCAGCCCGTCGGGTCACCGACATCGGTAAACAATTGCTGAAAGCTTCTCATGTATCCGGGAACGCGATCGAAGATCACGGCAAAGTTGTCCGGACGCTTATAGTATGCAGTGCCCTCGAGGTTTGGCGAATAGAAAGGTATCGACGTACGCAAGTGCACGTGTACGCGTACCGTGTACGATTCGAGCCCGGCATTACGCGCGAGCATGCGTGTAATCACGTCTTGCGCGTCGGTCGGCGCGGGCAGCGTGGTGGCGGCGTTCAGTGTGGACGGTGAGGGCGCGACGCTTTGTGCCGCGGCTGCACCGATCCAGACGAGCGCTACGACGGCAGCGATCGCGAAGCCGCGCAGGGTCACGCTGCGAATCCCTTCACCATCGGGAAAAGCCGATCGAGGGCCATGACGGAGAGAGAACGCAACAGCTCGGGGCGCGTGACCTTGAGCGCCACCTCGCCACCGACTTCGCGCGAGCGACGCAGTAGCACGATGAGCCCGCGGACACTGTCCGTATCCAGCTTGCTGAGCGCATCGAGGTCGAGAATAACGCGCCGTTCGCCCTCGTCGAAGGCAGCCAGCGTGTCCCGCGTGATGCGCTCGAGCGCGTCGGGGCGATAGTCAAAAGTGGGCGGGCTATGCGGGGTATGCGGGGTCTGCATGGGAAACTGCGCTTGCGATCCTTACTGCAAGTGGGTACTTGCACGCAGATAGTACCATGCCGTTGTTGCGCGTGCAAGTACCCACTTGCACAAATTCCCACCGAGGCCGGCTAGGTCGATGCGGGGCTGGGTTGCGCCTCCATCGCGCCGCCATGGTGCCGGCGCTTGCCTGAGGCCTTATGGTAACCGGCGGCGGCCGCGTCCGACGGGCACATGTAGCTACCGTTCTTCGTCCGGCCGTAGTACGGCGCCGACGCCTCGAAGTAGGCGTGCGAGCGCGGGTTGGTCCAGACCGGCTGCACCGCGCCGCATTTCAAGGTTGCGGGGATCGGCGCTTGCGGCCGCGACTCGATCGCCTGCATGTTCCCACCCTGCATCGCTCCCGGCGACGCAGCGTTCATTGCCCCCGAGGTCATCATGGGCCCCGCGCTCGCCGATGCCTCGGCGCTCGCACTCGAGTTCTGATTACCGCCGCCACCGCACGCGGCAAGAAGCGTGATGAGGAGCGCGCAGGCAAGCGTTTTACGGAATAACACGATTCGCAATCTCCTTCAGTTTGACGCGCGCGCTTTGCGCTGCGCTCGAGGGTTCACCGGTGTAGACGCGAGCTCCGTTGACGAATGCCGCTTGCACCCAGCGGTCTTCGCCGCGATACACGACCGCTTGCACCTCCGGCGTCCACGGATCGATGCGCGATGCGTCAAGCACCAGATAGTCCGCAGCGTTCCCTGGAATCAGGTCTCCGGCGGACAGCCCGAGTGCGCGCGCACCCTGTGCGGTTCCCAGATCAAATGCCGCACGCGCGCCAAATGCGCTGCCGTCGAGCCGCGCGATCTTTTGCAACAAGGTAGCTGCGCGCATTTCGTCGATCAGGGAGGGCTTCACATCGGCGTCGGTGCCCAAGCCCATCGTAACGCCAAGCGCCTGCAGCTCGCTTGCGTCGCAGATGCCGTCGCCCAGGTATTGATTGGTCATTGGGTTGTAGATCACCCGCGCCCCACGTTCGGCGAGTAGGCGCTTCTCTTCTTCGGTTATGTGAATCGCGTGAATTGCAACCGTCCGCCGATCGAGTGCTCCCAGCTCGTCGAGTAGCGCGATCGGCGTCGCTCCAAAACGCTCGAGCGTTTCTTTCCCTTCGTAGGGCGCTTCTGCGACATGCACGTGCAGCTTGCAGTCGTACGATCGCGCGAAGTCTGCAGCGGCACGAATCATCGGCTGCGACGCGGCATGCAGGGAGTGTGGGGCAACGCAGACGTTCGCCCAGGGGTAGCGCTCCATCAACTCGAGCGTGCGAGATTGCGCGACGTCGATGCTCTCGCGGAACTGCGGCGGTGCATACTCGGCGTCCATCCACGTGCGCGCGAATACCAAGCGAATACCGCTCTCGTCGGCAGCGGCTATAGCGGCTGCAGCGTGCGCGTTGCCCTCGCCGTTGAGATAAAAGAACTCGGCAACCGTGGTGATTCCGGCTGCGAGCATTTCCGCAAAGGCCGCGGTGAAGATCCAGTAGATGTCGTCGGGCGTAAGCCGGGGCACGACTTTGTAGAGCGCGTCGCTGCGCCAGCGGGCAAATGTCCAATCGTCGGCCCAACCGCGGAGCAAAATTTGATATGCGTGGCTGTGGCCGTTGACAAAGCCCGGCACCACAAGCCGATCGTCGGGGAAGGAGCGCGGGTGCAAATCCGCCGCATGTTCGCGTACGATCGCGTAGTCGCCCGCGTACGCAATCGTTCCATCGCGCACGACGAAGGCGTAATCCTTGCGCGTTTCACCTCCGACGAGCGCACGCGCGCACCGCACGAACTCCGATGCGCCCGGCTTCATTCGACGAGCAAACCACGATGTACAACGGCCGCGGCGAGATTGCCGCCGAACTGCCAACCGAATTCATCCGGCGCATCGACCTGCAGCGCGACAAAGTCGGCGAATGCTCCCGGCCGCAGCATCCCGGCTTCGGCGCGCAGGGAGCGCGCCGCGGCTCGCGTTACGCCGTAGAGCGCCTCCGCGGCCGTAAGTCCAAAGAGCGCGCGTCCAAAGTACGCGACCGTCTGCAGATTGAAGCAGGGCGACGTGCCGGGATTATAGTCGCTCGCCAGCGCCACGTCGCCGCCGCGGTCGAGGAGCGCACGCACCGGCGCCTTCTGCGCGATGTCGAGGTACGCAATCGTCGCCGGGCAGGCGACCGTAACAACGCCCGCGTCGACAATCGCGCGCACGTCCTCATCTCGGATGAAGTTGCAGTGGTCGACCGCATCGACGCCGGCGCCGACCGCCATCTCCGCGGCCGCACCGAAGCTCATTTCATCGCAGTGACAACGTAAGCGCATTCCGGCGGCGGCACACGCGGCCAGATAGCGCCGTGTCTGTAGCGGCGAAAAGAATCCGGGCTCGCAAAATGCGTCGGCATACACCGCGCCGTGCGCCCTTGCGGTCGGAATCACCTGATCGATCAAATAATCGACGTAGGCCTCTTCCCGCGGGAACTCGGGTGGAAGCGCATGCGCGCCGAGAAACGTTGCAATCAGTGTAGGCGCGATCAGGTCGTCACGATGTTGCGCGATGATATCAAGCAGCGCGTTTTCACCCGGCTTGTGTAGCGCATACCCCGTTTTTGTCTCGAGCGTCGTCGTCCCATGCCGCAGAAGCGCATAGAGCCGCGGGCCGACTACGTCATCGAAGAACCGCTGACCGTCGAGCAACGCTTCGCGCGTCCGCTCGACCGTGTAGAGCATCCCGAGCGCAGGTTTCTCGCCACGCACGCGCGCGGCGAAGTCGGGCTCGCGATCCCCCGCAAAGAGTGGATGCGTGTGCGCGTCGACGAACCCGGGCACAATAACGTGATCGCGCAGGTCGAGCTCTTCGATGCTCCCATGCAATTCGCGCTCGACCTCTTTACGAGGTCCGATCGCGACGACGTGCTCTTCGTCGATCAGCATCGCGGCGTCGTCGATGCGCCCCAAAGCGGCAAAGGTAACGCCGTTTTGTCGAGCGTCTCCCGTGCACGGGACGATCGTCTTCGCCCGGACCAGCGTTAGCACGCTGCTGCGCGACCTACAGACGCCAATCGATATGCGCCGCGTCTGCGGTTTCGATCGCGAGGTCGTAGCCCGCGTCCGCGTGGCGCACGACACCCATCCCACAGTCGGTAGTCAACACGCATTGCAAGCGCTCTTGCGCATCTTGCGAGCCGTCCGCCACCACCACCATGCCGGCATGGAGACTGTACCCGATTCCCACGCCACCGCCGTGGTGGAAGCTGACCCAGTGCGCGCCCGCGGCGGTGTTGAGGAGTGCGTTGAGAATCGGCCAGTCGGCGATCGCGTCGCTCCCGTCCTTCATCGCCTCGGTCTCGCGGTAGGGTGACGCGACGCTGCCTGTGTCGAGATGATCGCGGCCGATCACGACCGGTGCCTTGATCTCGCCCGAACGCACCAGCTCGTTAAAGCGCACCCCGGCTTTGGCGCGATCGCCGTAGCCGAGCCAGCAGATGCGCGCGGGCAATCCTTGAAACGCGATCCGTTCTTTCGCAAGCGCGATCCAACGTTGCAATCCGGCATCATGCGGAAAGAGCGTAAGCAACTCTCGATCGAGCCGCGCAATATCGGCCGGATCACCCGAGAGCGCCACAAACCGGAACGGACCCGAGCCCTTGCAAAAGAGTGGCCGGATGAACGCCGGTACGAAGCCGGGAAAAGCGAAAGCCCGCGCGTAGCCGGCGCGCTGCGCCTGAGCGCGCAAGTTATTGCCGTAGTCGAAGACGACGGCGCCCGCATCGAGGAATTTCACCATCGCTTCGACGTGTTTGCCGCAACTTTCGAGCGCACGCCGCTCGTACTCGTCCGGTGCGCTCGCGCGCAATGCCGCCGCCTCGTCGAGCGTCAAGCCTTCGGGCACGTATCCGTTGATCAAGTCGTGTGCCGAGGTTTGATCGGTCACCGCATCCGGCCGCAGGCCGGCATCGTACAGCGCCCAAAATTCGGTCGCCGCATTGCCGGCGTAGCCGATCGAGATCGCCTCACCCGACTTCCGTGCGCGATCAACTTCGCGCAGCGCTTCGTCACGTGTATCGACGACCTTGTCGAGATAGCGCAAATCGCGCCGGCGCTCCAGCCGCGAACGATCGACGTCGACCAGCAGCGCGATGCCTTCGTTCATCGTAATCGCGAGCGGCTGCGCACCACCCATACCGCCTACGCCTGCGCTCAAAGCAACGCGGCCCTTTAGCGTGCCGCCGAAGTGTTGGCGCGCAAGCTCGGCAAATGTCTCGTAGGTGCCCTGCACGATGCCTTGCGTTCCAATGTAGATCCACGAACCGGCGGTCATTTGGCCGTACATTGTGAGCCCTTGCGCTTCGAGTTCGCGAAAGATCTTCCAATCGGCCCATTTCGGCACGAGATTGGAATTCGCGATCAGCACGCGCGGCGCACGTTCGTGCGTCTTCCATACGGCAACCGGCTTACCGCTCTGCACGATCATCGTTTCGTCGCTCTTTAGACGCGTGAGCGTGCGCACGAGCGCATCGAACGCGGCCCACGAGCGCGCCGCTTTGCCGTTGCCGCCATAGACGACGAGATCGTTAGGTCGTTCGGCAACTTCCGGATCGAGGTTGTTGCAGAGCATGCGCAGCGCCGCTTCCTGCGGCCAGCCTTGCGCGGTACGCGTGGTGCCGCGCGCGGCGCGGACGGTACGGGGTCCAGAGATCGCGGTGGCCATGCCCGAGGTTTTCCAAACGTGTCACCCTGCGCCTGTCGAAGGGTCTTGACATATTGTCGATATATCGGGTAACTTACTCGTAAGCACGACGACCATTCGAAAGGACCCTCCCCATGGACTACGCCATCCTGGCGACCCTCTGGAACGGACCGGCAACACTGCCCGAACTCGCTGCTGCTGTTTGCGACCGCACCGGACGGCCGGTAAGCTCGACGCTCGTCGATAGCTACCTACGGCTCTTCGAGCGCTGCGGATTCATCGAACGCGCCGACAGCGAATCACCATACACGCTCGCGGAACGCGGCTCGGTCTATCTCGCCTACGCTGCAACCGCATAGGACACGACACATCATGGGATTTCATTTCAGACACGGACACGAGGGCTTTGAGGCCCACTTCGGTCCCGGCTTCGGACGCGGTCGCCATCGCGGACGCGGCGGTTGGGGCGGAGGCTTCGGCGGCGGCCGCGGACGCGGCGATCTCAAGTACGAGATTCTTGAAGCGTTGCTCGAAGGGCCGCGTCACGGGTACGACATCATGCTGACGATCGAGCAGAAGCGCGGACTACGCCCGAGCCCGGGCTCAATCTATCCCGCGCTACAAATGCTCGAGGACGGCGACTACGTGCGCAGCTCCGAGCGCGACGGCAAGCGCACCTACGAAATCACCGACAAAGGCCGCGAACTCTACAATCAGCGCGAGCCCGAGAGCGCAGAGGCGCCGTGGGGCAACCCGGCGTTTTACGCCACGGTCGCGGAAGCGATGCGCCAAGTGCACGGCATCAAAGATGCGGCAAAGCAAATCGCCAAGAGCGGCAACATCGAACTTTACAAGAAGGCCATCGAAGTGCTCGACAAAGCGCGCCGCGAGCTCTTCGACATTCTCGCCGACCACATCTAAGATGAGCCGCAAGGGGATGAAGATCGCGCTTCGGTCCGCGGGATTCACGCTCGCACTGTTGGCTGTGATTTTCATTCCCGCAGGTACGCTCAAGTACTGGCAGGCGTGGACGCTGATCGGCGTGTACGCCGTGTGCGGCACGTGGCTTGCCGTCATCACCAGGAAACGCAATCGCGCGCTCTTCGAGCTGCGGATGAAGCAGGGGCCGCGAGCGGAGAAATCGCCCGTGCAGCGCGTTATCGTCACCTTGCTCTATGCGGGCTACCTCGCGGAATTCGTGCTCGCCGCACTCGACCATCGGTCTGGATGGTCCGTTGTGCCGCCGCTCGTCGCGATTGCCGGCGACGCAATCGTCGTTCTGGGCTTTTACGTCTATTTTATCGTGATGCGCGAGAACAGTTTTGCCTCAGGAGCGATCGAACTCAACGCCGGCCAGCACGTGGTTTCCACCGGGCCGTACGGCATCATACGCCATCCGATGTATGTCGGGCTCCTGCTCACGCTTTTCGGCGTACCGCTCGCCATGGGCTCGTACTGGGCGCTCACGATCTTTGCAGCCGAGATTGTCGTGATCGTGTGGCGGCTGCTCGACGAGGAGCAATTTCTCGTCGAGAATCTGCCCGGCTACGCAGAATACCGTACGCAGACACGTTGGCGTCTCGTACCCGGATTGTTCTAGACGCTTCCACGGGCCTCGGCCGGTCGCGCATCCTGCGCTTGGAACCTTCATCCGCCTCCTGCGGATCACACAGGCGGCGGGTTGAGCTGCGTCTTGGTGTGCTGATGCCAGTACGGGTATGGCTCTTGTTTCGCGCTTGCGGCATCAAGCGTCGCAATCTGCTCCACCGCGAGCGACCATCCGACCGAACCCAGATTTGCGCGTAGCTGTTCTTCGTTGCGCGCGCCGACGATCACGTTGCAGACCGTCGGGCGCTGGAGCAGCCAGTTGATTGCGATCTGCGGAATCGTTTTTCCGGTTTCTTTGGCGACGACGTCCAACGCATCGACCACGCGAAACAGATATTCGTCCTCGATTGGCGGTCCGGCGTCGGCGGTCTCGTGCAATCGGCTCGTTTTGGGCAATGGCACGCCGCGACGAACCTTACCAGTGAGCCTTCCCCATCCAAGCGGACTCCACGCGACACAGCCCACGCCCTGATCGATCCCGAGCGGCATCAATTCCCATTCATAGTCACGTGCGATCAGCGAATAGAGCGCTTGGTGTGCAACGTAGCGCGGCAGGTTGTAACGCTCCGCAATCGCGAGCGCCTTCATCAGATGCCAGCCCGAGTAGTTAGACACGCCGACGTACCGGATTTTGCCCGCCCGCACGAAGTCATCGAGCGTCGCAAGCGTCTCCTCGATCGGCGTATACGCGTCGAAGTTATGCAGTTGAAAAAGGTCGATATAGTCGGTTTGCAAGCGGCGCAAAGAAGCTTCGATAGCAACCGTCAGATGCTGGCGCGACGAACCGGCGTCATTGGGTTTGTCGCTCATCGGCGACGTAGCTTTGGTCGAGATCAACGCTTGATCGCGTCTGCCTTTGAGCGCTTCACCGAGGATCTCTTCTGCGCGGCCGAGCGAATAGATGTCGGCCGAGTCAAACATCGTGAGTCCCGCGTCGAGGCAAATGTCGATGAACCGCTTCGCCTCCGCTACGTCGGTGTTTCCCCATGCGCTAAAGAACGGGCCTCCGCCAAACGTGCCGGTGCCCAGACTTAACACCGGGACTTGCAATCCCGATCTGCCCAGATAACGATACTCCATCTACAGGTCTCCTGGTCGATCGACGTCCTGATACGGCCACGACTCCTCGACTGCCACCGCGCGCTGCCGCAATTCCGGATCGTCGCGCAGGTGCGCAATCGGCTCGTTGTCACGTAGCTTCGACACACGCGCGCGCGCTCGGGCCGAAAAGTACACGGGATGCCCGGGCGTACCGTCCGGGCGCACGGGATAGACGACGTCGTGGTCGTTCGCGAGCGCGGCGATGCCGGCAACGTGGTGTGGCTCGATCAGCAAGAGATCGGCCGGTAACACCAGAATCGGTCGCTCGGCATCGATCGCCGCGTCAGCCAAGCGTAGCGAATGCGCCATTCCCCGTTCGGGTTCAGGATTGAGGATCGCGCACGCGTGCAGTGTCTGCGCGACCGGCAACGTCGCTTGGTTGCAGACGACGAGGGAATCGAACGTCCCGCATGCGCGTAGTGCGCGCTCAAAGAGCGTGTCGTTCGCTTCAAGGCGATGCAGCAATTTCTGCGACCCGAAGCGTTTCGACTCCCCGGCGGCCAGCACGACCACGGTAAGCATCCTACGCGTCTACAACGCCTGGCCGATCGCCGACTCGGCAGCCTGCACGAGCGCATTTCCCCGAATCAGCCGCCGTGCTGCCTCAATATCGCCTGCCGGCGCGCGATCCGTCGTCCACGGCTCGATGCGCTCGCGCGCACATGCGTACGCAGCGCTTGTCCCAGCGCCGGATTTTAGCGGACGCCGAAAATCGGTTGCGGCAAGCGCGCCGAGCAGCTCGCACGCAAGCGCGCCTTCGACGTTATCGAGCACGCGCTCGAGGTTGTTCGCCGACGTCATGCCCATGCTCACATGATCTTCTTGCCCAGCCGAGGTAGGGATCGAATCGACGCTCGATGGCCACGCAAGGCCTTTGTTGTCGTTGACGAGCGCTGCCGCGGCGTATTGGACGATCATCAATCCCGATTGCAGCCCCGACCGGCCGGTCAAAAAGAGCGGGAGCCCACGTTCCTCGGCATTGAGCAGAAGATAGAGCCGCCGTTCCCCGATGGACGCCAACTCGCAGATCGCGAATTTCAGAAAGTCGATCGCGAGCGCTATCGGCTCGCCATGAAAATTTCCGCCCGAGAGAAATTCGCCATCTTCGGGAAAGACAAGCGGATTGTCGGTCACGGAATTTGCTTCGGTCTGCGTGACGCTGCGCGCATACGCGATCGCATCGCGCACCGCGCCGTGCACGACCGGAATGCAACGAAACGAATACGGATCTTGCACGCGGCCGCACTCACGGTGCGAAAGCATGATCTCCGAGCCGGCCAGCAGCTCGCGCAGATTCGTCGCGACGCGGCCTTGTCCGGGATGCGGACGCAGATCGTTCAAACGCCGGTCGAATACGCGATCGGTTCCCAAGAACGCTTCGAGCGACATCGCGCCGATCACATCGGCTGCCCCGGCCAAACGTTGCGCGCGCAAGACGCCGAGCGCGGCGATGCCGGTCATGACCTGCGTGCCGTTGATCAGCGCGAGGCCCTCCTTAGGACCGAGTGTCACTGGTCGCAAGCCGGCACGCTCGAGGGCAACCGCACTGGGGAAGCGCTGGTTGCCCAGTACCGCTTCACCCTCGCCGATCAACGTCAACGTCATGTGCGCAAGTGGTGCAAGGTCGCCGCTCGCGCCAACGGAGCCCTGGCACGGAACGACCGGTGTGACGCCGCGGTTCAGTAACTCGGTCAAGAGATCGAGCGTATCGAGTTTGATACCCGAGTGTCCCGCCGCGAGTGAATTGGCGCGCAACACACCGGCCGCGCGGACCGAACGCGCATCCAGCGGCGCGCCTGTCCCGGCGGCATGCGAGCGTACCAAATTTAACTGCAATGTTGCGGCATCCGCGGGATCTATCTGCACGTTCGCGAGCCGCCCGAAACCGGTCGTTACGCCGTATATCGCGTGTCCGCTAGCAAAACGTTCGTCGACGAAGGCGCGCGCCCGCGCGACGCGCTCACGCGCCGCGCGGCTGATCGTAACAGGGGCTCCATCGGCGACGGCTTCGATCGCCTCGAGGCTCAAGTGACGGCCGTCGAGCTCGACGGTCTCATTGGAAAGCGTCTTGGACATGGCTTTTAGCGTACTTCCGAGTGGATAACTCCACGCCTGCCGTGCATAACCGCAAAAAACTTGTGGATAGCGTGTGGGCGAGCGCGACGTCCGACTTGATGCACCGCAGGCACGGTGCTACCATCACCTCACTTCGAATTCATCGAAGGGCGACGCACGTATCGGTCGCGATCGAAAGCACTACGCGTGGCGGCTGCGCTGGCAGCCATCCGCGGCGACGATCGAACCGCCGACGGCGTCAGTCGAGCTCTCCCACCCGGGAGTTCGACAGGCGACCACGGTGAGCGAATACGTCGAAAGACGCTGGCTTTATGCCAGCGTCTTTTGTTCGTCGGAGGAACATTGACTTGAACTCAAGCCAATGCGCCTGAGAGGCTCGTATACTTCGTTGCGATTTCTTTCGCAAGCGCGGCGACGCGGTTGCGGATCTCCGGCGGACCGACGATTTCGGCTTGTGCGCCCCACCCGAGCACCCAACGCGAGAGTTCCTCCGGGTCGGCGACGCGATATTCGATCTCGACGCTCCCGTCGTCGAGACGATCGATCTGCCGCTCCGCCACCACGCGAGCGGCAATCGCTGCTTTAGCGACGCGCGGCGCAAAACGCACGCGCACCGGGCTCGCTTCCCCGCCGTGCATCACGCCGCTGATCGAATCCGACGCAAACGTTTCCACATCGAAATCAGTCGGCTTGACAAACGTATGCGTGGAAACGCGCACGTCACTGACATTGTCGATCGCAAAAACGCGTTTGTCGTGCCGGGCGTGATCGTAGGCGACGCAGTAGATGCGTCCGGAGCTGACCACGAAGCCGTATGGATCGGCCTCGCGCGTGCTGCGATTGCCTTCCTTATCACGGTACGCAAATTGCACGCTGCGCGACGACCGTTCCGCCGCGGCGAAGAGGCTGAACGCGCGTTCGCCATGCTCGTCGAGCTGAATTTCGGAGAGACGAAAAGCAACCGGCGACGGCGCATCGACGCGCGCGCGTACGGCATTGCGAGTGGAGCCGAGCAGTTTGTCGGTGATCTCGTCGATCGAGGCACCGATCGCGCCGCCGATCGAAGCGCCGAACGACCGTAGGGCGACCAGACCGAAGAGCTCGCCGTTCGAGAGATCGAGCCGGCGTAGGCTGTAGCCGTCGGCAAAGCGATATGCGTTGAGGGCGCGGTCGAAGAACCACGGAAAGCCGGCGTCGGCCAGAACCGCGAGGTAGCGCCGCAGGCTGCGCGTGCTCGGCCGTTTGGCCCCTTCGGCGATGCGGTCCTTAAGGTTCTCGAAGGAGTGGCGCCCCTCGTCGATCGCGGAGAGGAGCCGCACCAGCAGCACGATCTTGGGTTCGGTTGTGCGTTCCATCGATTTCATACTTTAGCGCAGATCTTGCCCCGATGGTGTGCCACCAGCCCGGCCTAGTACTCAAATTTCCATCAATTCGTGGACGCCGGGGTGTGCTAGAATAGTCGCCATGCTCGACCTCGAGGTGCCCCCGACGATCGCGGCGGACCTCGCCGCTATCGGCCGATTCGTCGCTGCCCGCGGCTGGGTGCCCGCGACCAGCGGAAACTTTTCGTGCCGGATCGACGCCGACCACGCCGCGGTCACCCGCTCGGGGATCGACAAGGGGAACATCCGCCCCCAGGACGTGATCGCCGTGCCGCTCTTTGGTGACATGCCTCCCGGCGTGTCGGCGGAAACGCCGTTGCACGTCGCGCGCTACCGGCGCAACCCCGACGTGGGAGCAATCGTCCACGTCCACACCGTCGCCGCAACCGTGCTCTCGCGCGCCGACGCAAAGCAGGGTTTTGTCGAACTCTACGGGTTCGAGATGCACAAGAGCCTGCATCGCCAAACGACGCACGAAAGCACGGTCCGATTGCCGATCTTCGCCAACGACCAGGACACTG
This sequence comes from Candidatus Acidiferrum sp., assembly GCA_035507095.1. GTDB lineage: Bacteria > Vulcanimicrobiota > Vulcanimicrobiia > Vulcanimicrobiales > Vulcanimicrobiaceae > Aquilonibacter. The sequence goes on along the minus strand of DATJOM010000128.1, from coordinate 58,682 downwards.
GTCGCCTAGCCGAGCGCATCGAAGCCAAGATCACTGCCGACCCGCCGGTTCCGGGGTATCTTTTGGCCGGACACGGGATCTATGCGTGGGGTACCACCATGGTCGATGCGCAACGTCACCTGGAGGGCCTAGAGTTTTTACTCCAGTGTTCATTAGAAGAACGGAGACTCACGCGATGACCACAACCCTGACCAGTACGCTGCGCGTCTGGAATGACAACGATCCGAGCACCTTGCTCGTCGAAACGAGCGACGGCGGCCGCATCGCGCAAGAATTGAACGCGGTCGGGGTGCGGTTCGAGCGCTGGGCTGCCGATGCCGAGTTGCCCAACGGCGCGGATCAGCAGACGGTGCTGGACGCCTACAAAAGCTCGATCGAGAAGCTGGTCGCCGAGTGCGGCTATCAAACGATGGATGTCATTCGTCTCGAGCGCGGCGCGCCCAACACCGAACCGATGCGCAAAAAGTTTCTCGACGAGCACCAGCACTCCGAAGACGAAGTACGCTTTTTTGTGGAGGGCCGCGGCGCGTTTTACCTGCATCTGGGCGGCCGCGTGTATCAAACGATCTGCGTAAAGGGCGACTTGATCGGCGTGCCGGCCGGGACGAAGCACTGGTTCGACATGGGCAGCGATCCCGAGTTCACCGCGATCCGTCTTTTCGACAATCAAGAGGGCTGGGTGGCGAACTTCACCGGTGATCCGATCGCAAGCGGCTTCCCTAAGCTCGACTAGCTACGTCATGCACTTTCGCGCCCGCGCAGCGCTGATCGACATCGAAGGAACGGTCGGCTCGATCGCGTTTGTGCGCGACGTGCTCTTTCCGTACGCTTCGGAGCGGATGGACGAGTACGTGACCTCGCATCGCGACGAACCGGCGGTCCGCGAAGTCCTCGATCAGACTGCGGCTGAATCCGGCGCGTCGCGCGAAAACGAACCGGCGCTGCTTGCAGCACTGCACGATTGGTCGAACCGCGACGTTAAAGTAACGCCGCTCAAGGCACTGCAGGGCATGATATGGATCGACGGTTACACATCGAGCGGCCTGCGCGGTCACCTCTACCCCGACGCGATCGACGCGCTGCGCCGCTTTCATGACGGTGGGGTTGCGCTCTACGTCTATTCGTCCGGTTCGGTAGCGGCGCAGAAACTGCTCTTCGGCAACAGCGTCGCCGGCGATTTGCTGCCGCTCTTCGCCGGCTTTTTCGACACGACCATCGGCGGGAAACGCGAGGTGACTTCGTATGAACGAATTCTCGGGGAGATCGGCGCCGCGCCGAACGAAACGATCTTCTTCTCCGACAACGAAGCCGAGCTCGACGCAGCCCTGGACGCCGGAATTCAGACCGTACAACTGGCGCGTCCGCAGGACCTCACCGTTCCCACGACGCGGCACGCGAGCGTCGAATCCTTCGCGCCGATCGAGGTGACGCAATGAGCAAGACATTCTACGAAGAGTTCGCAGTCGGCGACGCGAGCGAGACCGGGCGATATCGCGTCAGCCCGGAGGAGGCACTCGCATTCGCTAGGGCCTACGATCCGCAACCGTTCCATCTCGATGCCGATGCCGCTAAAACGAGCTTCTTTAAACGGCTGGTAATCAGCGGTTGGCAGACGGCGGCGATCACGATGCGGCTGCTCGTCGATGCGCGCTCGGCCGAAGGCGGCGTGCTCATCGGCATGGGCGTCGACGAGTTGCGCTGGACGGCGCCGGTCGCGCCGGGCGATGAACTGCGCGTGCGCAGCGAGGTCGTCGAGATGAAATCGTGGCCGGGCGGCAAACCGCGGGGGATCGTGCGGTTCCGCAACGAGACGATCAATCAAGATGACGTAGTGGTGATGACGCACATCGCAAACGCGATCGTGCCGAAACGAAGCTAAGCGTCGTTTTTACAGCTGCAGCGTCCGCATCCAAAACAACGTAAGCGTTTCGGCCATCTTCTCTACGCTCGGCTTCTTCGCAGCGAGCACCCATTCGGCTAAGATCGCGACCGCGGCGCTGGCCAGACCGATTGCGACCAGCCGGCTATCCACGTCGGGAACCCGGGACGACGCCGGCCATTCCGTTGCGCGCGTGAGCTGGCGCACCGAGCGTTCGCGCATATCGCGACGATGGGCCTCGAGCTCGCGGCTAATCCCTAAACATTCGATGGCGTAAATCCGTGCGCGCCGCGGATCCTCGGTGAAAAACGTATAGTAGGCTCGGTTCGAAGAGAGCACGCGTTCGTACACCGGCTTCTCGGTGTGGCGCAGTGCTTCGCGTACAATAGCAAACGATTGCTCCGCCAAATCGTCGAATAGCGTGCGCAGCAGCGCCTCCCGCGATTCGAACTCCTCGTAGAAGTGGCGGGCGGTGACCCCCGCCGCGTTGCAGATCATCGGGATCGTGGTGTTGAGGTACCCCGCCGTTCCGAAGAGCTCGTATCCGCCGGCGAGCAGCCGCTCGCGCCGCTCCGCGCGGCGCTGTTTGACCGAAAGACCACCATAGAGCCGGTTCGCCATGCTCTCCTTTCGACGCAGAGGTGAATCCGCGTATTCGACAAAACTGTTTGTCGCATCTTCTCGGGTAGGAAAATCGTAAATGAATTTGACCTACAACGCGCAGGAGCGCGCTTTCCGCGACGACGTGCGTGGCTTTATCGCGACGCATCTGCCGGTGGATATTCGAGCCAAAGTGCAAGCCGGTGCAGCACTGCAACGGGACGACTACGCGCGCTGGCATCGCATCCTGTACGAACGCGGTTGGGCCGCTCCGAACTGGCCGGCTGAATATGGAGGCACGGGCTGGGACGCGATCCAGCGGTACATCTTCTCCGAAGAGATCGCGTATGGTTGGGCTCCGCGCATGTTACCCTTCGGCCTCTCGATGGTCGCGCCGGTGATCATTCGATTCGGCAACGACGCGCAACGCGCGCGCTTTCTTCCGCCGATTCTCTCGGGCGAGGAATTCTGGTGTCAGGGATATTCTGAGCCGGGTGCGGGCTCGGATCTCGCCTCGCTCGCGACCAAGGCCGAAAAAGCTTCGGACGACACCTATCTCATCAACGGCACGAAAACGTGGATCACCGCCGCGCAATGGGCCGACTGGATCTTCGTGCTCGCGCGAACCGATCCGGCCGCAAAAAAACAAGAGGGCATCTCGTTCATGCTGGTCGACCTGCATTCGCCCGGCGTAACGGTCCGTCCGATCACGACGATCGACGGCGGTAAAGAGATCAACGAAGTGCATTTTGACAACGTCGCCGTGCCCGTTGCAAACCGCGTCGGCAACGAAGGCGAGGGCTGGACGTATGCAAAATTCTTGCTCGAGCACGAACGTACGGGCACAGCGGCAATCGCCGTCTGCCGGCAATTCCTCGTGCAGCTCAACGAACTGCGCGATCGCGAAGGCATCGACGACCGCCGGATCGAGGAGCGCATCGCCGAAGTCGACATCGAGCTGACGGCGCTCGCGTTCACCGAACTGCGCGTACTTGCCGCAGAAGCGACGGGCGGACGCCCGGGACCCGAGTCGTCGATTCTCAAACTCAAAGGCACCGAGATCCAACAAGCCTTGACCGAGCTCGCGCTCGATGCCGGCGGTCCCTATGCCGACGTTGCCTTGGCCGGACACTACTACAACCTGCGCAAAGCGTCGATTTACGCCGGCTCCAACGAGATCCAAAAAAACATCATCGCCAAACGCATACTGAGGCTTTGACCGCCGTGGACTTTGCGCTTGCACCCGAACAACTGCTCCTGCGCGACAGCGTCGCACGTTTTGCGGCCGAGGCCGCGCGCGGCGACGCGAACGGCAATGCATGGAAGACCTTTGCCGAGCTTGGATGGCTCGCGATCGGCGCGCCCGATGACGCCGGCGGCTTCGGCGGACCGGTCGAAGTGCTTTTGCTCATGGAGCAGTTCGGCCGTGGGTTGGTGCGTTCCGCGTATGTTTCGCAGGCGGTGCTGGCCGGGACGATTTTGCGCGCGGCGCGATCCGCGCTCCTCAGCGACGCGATCGACGGTCGCCGCCGTTTCGCCGTCGCCTACGAAGAGCCGCATGCGCGATACGATCCCTCGCAGCTCCAAACGTGGGTCAATCGCGACGGAGACGGATGGCTGTTGTACGGATCCAAGGTGCGCGTGCTCGATCCATCGACGGCCGACGCGATCCTGGTTTCGGCGCGCACCGAGCGCGGAATCGGCCTTTTCGTGGTGCCCGTCACCGCGCCGAACGTAACGCGCAACGCGTTCCCGGCCGAAGATCGCGCCGACGTCGCCGATGTGACGTTCGGCGGGACGCGCATCGAGCGCGATGCGCTGCTCGCAGACGAAACCGAAGGGTTCGCCATACTCGAACGCGGCATCGATCACGCAACCGCCGCCCTGTGCGCCGAGGCGCTTGGTTTATGCGAAGTCATGCTTGAGACAACCGTAGAGTATACCAAGACCCGGCAGCAGTTCGGTGTTGCGCTCAGCTCGTTCCAGGCCTTGCAGCATCGCATGGCGGAGATGTACATCGAACTCGAGCTCATGCGCTCGATGGCCTATTTCGCGGCCGGCGCACTCGACGATCCCGACCCCGGCGCGCGTAAGCGCGCAATATCCGCTGCAAAGGCGCAAGTCGCCAAGTCCGGCCGCTTCATCGGGCAACAGACAATCCAGCTCCACGGCGCGATCGGCATGAGCGAGGAGTACAAGATCGGACACTACTTCAAGCGGATGACCTTGGTCGAACGGCTCTTCGGCGATCGCGACTACCACCTGCGTCGCTACGTCGCGCTGACCGATACGAGCGCACGCGCGGAGGTCGGCGCCGTCGCGTGGTGAGACTGCTCGGCACCGCGGCATTTGCCGTCGTCGTGGCGGCGCTGCCGGCGGTCATTCCGCAATACATCACGTTCGAATTGACCTACGCGGCGGCGTATGCGATCGCGATCGTCGGCCTCGTGATTCTGATCGGCCGAACCGGACAGATCTCGCTCGGACATGGCGCATTCTTAGCGGTCGGCGGCTATACGCTCGCTATCCTCGTGACACACGGCGTGCCGTACGGCATTGGCATCGTGGCTGCTGCATTGCTGGCGGGCATCCTCGGCGTCGCTCTCGGATGCGTCGCGCTTCGGCTTGAAGGTGTCTATCTTGCACTCGCAACCTTTGCGCTCGCAACCTCGGTGCCGGCGGTTCTCAAGCGTTTCAGCAGCCTGACCGGCGGCGCGACGGGCATCTCGATTCCCTCGCATTCGGAGATCGAGCTGTACTACCTCACCTGGGGCATCGCCGCAGCGCTCTTTGCACTCGCCTACGTCGTGCTGCGCGGCAGGGTTGGGCTCGCGTTGCGTGCGTTGCGCGACAGCGAACTCGCGGCCGTCTCGTTCGGGATCAATCCGGTCTTCTACAAAACGCTCGCCTTCGGGTGGAGCGCGGCGTACGCCGGCGTCGGCGGCGCTTTGCTCGCGCTCGCGACCGCGTACGTCAGTCCCGACGTCTACAGCGTCGCGCTCTCGCTCAATCTCCTGGTTGGTGCGGTCATCGGCGGCTTGCAGCTGCTGTGGGGCGCGTTGCTCGGCGGTATCGTCATCGAATTCTTCCCGCTCTGGTCGCAAGCCGTTAGCCCGGCGCTCGCGTCGGTCGTCTACGGCGTTGCGCTCATTCTCATCATGATGTTCGTGCCCGGAGGAATCGCCGGCACATTTGGTCGGCGGATGTCTTTTATTAGGAGGGGTCATGAGTAAAAGAAACACCTGGTCCGTTACCGCTATTATTACCGTCATTGCGTTGACGCTCACCCTCGGCATCCCAACCGGCGCGCAGAGCGTGCCGGGCGTCACGCCGACGCAAATCCTGCTCGGCGGAACGCATCCCTATAGCGGCCCCGCAGCGGGCTATGCCTCTATCGGCAAATGCGCGCTTGCGTATTTCGCCTACGTCAACGATCACGGCGGCGTCAATGGGCGTAAGATCGTCTACGAAGATAAAGACGACGCGTACAATCCGCCACAAACGCTGCAACTCGTGCGACAGATGGTCGAACAGGATCACGTGTTCGCGATCTTCGACTCGCTCGGCACGCCGTCGAACCTCGCGATTCGGCAGTATTTGAATGACAACAAGGTGCCACAACTCTACGTGGCCACGGGCGCTACGATCTTCGGCTCGGACTACGCGAAGTATCCCTGGACGATCGGGTGGCAGGCGAACTATCACGACGAAGCCGCGATCTTCGGCAAATACCTGCTCAAGAACGCACCGAACGCGAAGATCGCGGTGCTCTATCAAAACGACGACTTCGGCCAAGACTATCTCGACAGTCTGAAGGCCACGCTCGGCCCCAAGGCGAGCCAGATCGTCAAAGCCGCGAGCTATGAAGTGACCGATCCCGACGTTACGTCGCCGGTCGCCAGCCTCAAAGCCAGCGGAGCCGACACCGTGTTCATCTTCGCCACGCCGAAGGCGGCGATCCAAGCGATGGTCACGATCGCCAAGATGGGATGGAAGCCGCAGGTCTACCTGACCAGCGTCTCGGCTTCGCAAGCCTTCATGCACGCGGCGACCGGAGCCGGCACCGCGGCCGCGACCGACGGCGTGATCTCCGCCAACTATCTCAAGGATCCGAGCGATCCGGCAAATGCAACCGACAAGGGCATCGTGCTCTACAACGCGATCCTCGCGAAATACCCGCCGCCCGGCGTGAACGCGCAAGATGCCAATTGCGTGTACGGCATGGGCGTCGCGTTCACGATGGTCGACACGTTGAAAAGGACCGGCAAAAACCTGACGCGCGAGGCCGTGATGGAGGCCGCGACGCACCTGAACGAAAGCGACAATCCGTTCCTGTACGCCGGCGTGAAGGTCAGCACAACGCCGACCGATCGGTTTCCGATTCGCGAAGAGGTGCTGATCAAATACAACGCCGGCGCGTGGAAGCCGATAAGCGGGCTGATCACCAACCGCTACTAATGGAGAACGGCGCGGCGATGATCTCGATCGAACGGCTTTCGATTCACTTCGGAGGTCTCGCCGCGCTGTCCGACGTTTCGTTCGAGGTCGCGCAGGGACAGATCACCGGCCTCATCGGGCCCAACGGTGCCGGAAAGACGACCTGCTTCAACTGCATCACGGGCCTCTACCGTCCCAGCGCCGGCAGCGTTTTCTTCAAAGGCCAGAACTTGACGCGTCTTGCACCGCATCGAATCGCGAGCCGTGGGATTGCGCGCACCTTCCAAAACCTCGAACTCTTCCCGAGCATGACCGCGCTCGAGAACGTGATGGTCGGCGGCACCCATCGCACGCGAGCGCGCGAATTGCTCGACTACGTGGGCCAGGGTGACAACGCTTCACGTACCGTCCACGGTCTGCCCTTCGGCGCGCGCAAGATGATCGAGATCGCGCGCGCACTTGCAATGGACCCTGAACTCCTGCTGCTCGACGAGCCCGCTTCCGGCTTCGGTCACGACGCGATCGGGCAAATCGGCGACACTATCGAACGGATTCGTCGCGATTTCAAAACGACGATCCTGATGGTCGAGCACTCGATGCAACTCGTGATGCGCATCTGCAATCGCATCATCGTGCTGCAAAGCGGACAGATCCTCGCGGAAGGCGATCCGGCGGCGATCGCTACGAATCCAGCCGTCATCGAAGCCTACCTCGGGAGCGGCTAGGCGATGCTCGAGATCAAGAACCTTCGCGCATCGTACGGTGAGATCGAAGCGCTGCACGACGTTTCGTTTCACGTCGAAAGCGGTGCAATCGTCGCATTGCTGGGCGCAAACGGCGCGGGCAAGACAACCACGCTGCGCGCGATCAGCGGCCTGATCAAGCACAGCGGCACGATCACCTTCGACGGCGTCTCGCTGATACATTACGGCCCCGAGGACGTGGCGCGTCTGGGCATCGCGCACGTACCGGAAGGGCGCGGCACGCTCGCCGACCTCACCGTTTGGGAAAATTTGATGCTCGGCGGCTATCTGCTGGGCGCGGCGCGATTGCGCGAGCAGTATGCCCGCGTGACCGAATACTTTCCGTGGATGCAAACGCGCAAGAAGCAGCATGCCGGCACGCTCTCCGGTGGTGAACAGCAGATGCTGGCGATCGCGCGCGCATTGATGATGCAGCCGAAAGTGATTCTGCTCGATGAACCGTCGATGGGCCTCGCGCCCCTCGTCGCGCGCGACATCTTCGCCCTCTTACAAAGGATCAACCGCGAGGACGGCGTTGCGCTACTTCTGGTGGAACAAAATGCGGTGTCCGCACTGGCAACCGCATCGCACGCCTACGTGCTCGAAACGGGGCGCGTGGTGGCGACCGGTGCCGCCGAGGAACTCGCCCGCGACGACCGGGTGCGCCGCTCGTACCTGGGACTCGACCCGATTACGGTTTAAACCCTTCTTACGTGTACGCGGCCGAACAGTCCGGCCGGACGAATCAACAGCACGAGCAAGATGATCGCAAACGCCGCGGGTAAGCGCAGATCGGGGCCGATGAAGTCGACGTACGTCCCGACCAGCGCCAAAATAACGCCGAGCAGTAAACCGCCGATCACCGCACCAACCGGGCTCTCGATGCCGCCGAGCACCGCTGCCGCAAACGCATAGACCAGCACGCTCTGCATCATGTTGGGATCGAGAAAGACGACCGGCGCGATCATGATGCCCGAGACGGCACCGACCACCGCCGCGAGACCCCAACCGATTGCGAGCATCCAGCTCACGCGAATGCCCATCAGCCGGCTTTGCTCGGGATAGAGTGCCGCAGCGCGTAGCGCCAGGCCCAGCTTGGTCTTTTGAAAGAGGACGTACACGGCAAGCAGCGTCACGAGCGACACGCCGATGACGCCGAGGTCTTGCAGGCTCAAGCTCACGCCACCGAGGCTAACCGATGCGGGCGGGAACGGGCTCGGAAAACTCTTGACCGTGTAGCCCCAGATCCAACCGGCAGTTCCGTTGCAGACGATCAACAGTCCGAGGCTCACGATGACGAGGGTGAGCTGCGGCGCGCGCTCGACCGGACGAATCACGACGCGTTCGATCACGAATGCCCCGACGAACGCGATCGCGAGCGTGATGCCGAAGGCAAGCCACATCGGCACGCCGACCAGCACGAGTTGCCACGCGATGAAGGTCGAGAGCATCGCCATCTCGCCCTGCGCGAAATTCACGACGTTCATCGAACGGTAGATCAACACGAGCGCGAGCGCGAGGCTCGCGAAAATCGAGCCCGTCGCAAGACCGCTCACGACCTGCTGAGCGAATTCGGTCATATGGCTATAGGTACCACATCCGGTATGGGGGCGTCACCCTCGATCAGGCGTTCGGCGCGCAGATCCGACCAAAAGGCCTCGGGGATTCGCGTTTGCATCGAGGTGTAGTCCTCGAGCACTTGCCGCGCGTTGCTGCAGCCGACGACCACGGCCGCGGCGACATCCGGCGCCTTCGAGAACTGGAGCGCCGCGGTCCGCAGGTCAACCCCATGTCGTAGCGCGACCGCTCGAAGACGCTCGCGCTTCTCCAGCGCTGCAGCCGGAATCTTGTAATTCGCTTTGCCGTAGTTGAACCGCGCACTTCCGCTGATGAACCCGGCATTGAGCGAGGAGCCGACGACGAACCTCATCCCCGCTTCGCGTGCTTTCGGGAACACGTGATGCAAAGCATAGTCGTGATCGACGAGTGAGTATTGTCGCGCAAGCAAACACAGATTGGCATCCGCCACGTCGAGAAGTTTGAGAATCGGCTCGGGCGAGTTTACGCCGAGTCCCCACGCCTTGATCGTTCCTTCGTCGCGCAACGTGCTCAGTGCCGGAAACGCGCCCTTGCGCGCGATTTCAAACTGCTCTTCCCACGGACCCGGCAACCACGGATTGTCCGGCGAGAGGTCGTGAACGAACACGATGTCGAGCGCATCGACGCCCATACGTTGGAGCGAATCTTCGATCGACCGTTTCACACCGTCGGCCGTGTAGTCGTAGCGCAAATTGTTCGGCGACGGCGTGAACGGGAAATACTGCTTTGCAGTGTTCTTGCGCGAGGCGGTGAGCAGCTTGCCGACTTTTGAGGAAAGGACGTACTCACTCCGCGTCTGGTTGCGCAAGAACGCGCCGAGTCGCCGCTCGGCGAGTCCAAGGCCGTACCACGGGGAGGTATCGTAATAGCGCACGCCGGCATTCCAAGCGGCTACAATCGTATCGTGCGCGACCTCGTCGGTGACATAGGCGAACTCATTCCCGAACGGCACGCCGCCGAGCCCAAATGTAATCTCGTGAAATATATCAAACGCGCTCATCTCTCAAATGTACCCCGCTCAGCGTTCGGAATCGAGCATGGCCATTTGCGGCTCGGCGTAGCGCGACCCGGCGACCGCGTTAGCCGGGATCGCGGCTTCAATAGCGGCAAGTTCCGTTGGCGTGAGTGCGACATCGAGCGCACCGAGCGATTCGTTCAGGCGCTCGACGCGTCGCGCGCCCACGAGCGGCACGATATCGTCGCCCCGGGCAAGGACCCAGGCGATTGCCAGCTGCGCCGGCGTCACGCCGCGTTCGTCCGCGAGCACGGCCAAGCGCTGTGCCAGCTCGAGATTCTTATCGAGATTCTCGCCGGCAAAGCGCGGCATGTGCGCGCGAAAGTCCGTTGGCGCGAACGTTCGGTCGCGGCTCCAATGGCCGCCGATCAAGCCGCGTGAGAGTACCGCGTACGCCGTGATCCCGATCCCGAGTTCGCGCACCGTTGGCAGAATCCGATCTTCGATGCCGCGCGTCACGATTGCGTACTCGATCTGCAGATCGCTGATTGGGTGCACGGCCTGCGCGCGGCGCAGCGTCTCCACGCCGACTTCGGAGAGCCCGATATACCGCACGTAGCCGTGCGACACCATCTCGGCGATCGCGCCAACCGTCTCTTCGATCGGGACGTTGGGATCGAGGCGCGCGGGGCGGTAGATATCGACGTAGTCCGTTTGCAATCGCTTGAGTGAATAGGCAAGCGACGTCTTTACCGCCTGCGGGCGCGCATCATACCCGAGCCACGCGCCGTCGGGACCACGCTGCGCACCAAACTTGACGCTCAGTACCACATCTTCGCGGCGCCTGCTCCGCAGCGCCTCGGCAATCAGCAGCTCGTTGTGTCCCATTCCATAGAAATCGCCAGTGTCGAGCAGCGTGATCCCGTGCTCGAGCGCGGCCGCAATCGTCGCCAGACTTTCGGCCCGATCGCTCGGACCGTAGGGATCCGACATCCCCATGCAACCAAGTCCAATCGCACTTACACACGGCCCGGTCGTTCCCAAACGGCGTTGCTTCATGGCTGTTTCACCTCATGGTCGAATCTCGATTATACCATTTCATCGCGCGAGCAATGCGTCCGTCGCCGCGATTGCTTGCGCGTCGCGCTCTGCGAATGTGCCGCGCAGCACGACATGCGGACGCCCGTCGCGCGTGAGGTCTTCGACGAGACGTTCGTACATCCAAAAGCGCATGTGCTCGCCGTCGCGTATCTCGTCCGCGACGAACGGAACATCGGGATACGCAATAAGGTACAACGCGATGCGCGATGGCGGCAGCGGCCAGCGTGCCGGCACGCGGCCCAAATAGCGCTCCGACCAAATTTTCGACGCGAAGGCATCCGTGTCGCAAATCAGCACGCGGTTTGCGCGGCGCGCAAGATCGTCTTCTCGCCGCTGCTGCTCGAAGGCAATATGTACGAATTCCTCTTCGACCCACGTCCGCGGTCCGGATTGCACTTTTTGCAGCGAGTACTCGCGCCCGTACTCCGGAACCCACTGCGTTCCGTAATGCTCGGCGAGCCGCTCGCACAACATCGATTTGCCGGTCGATTCAGACCCGACGATGCACAGACGCGGCACATAGTGCGCGCGCACCGGCGCCTCGAGCCAGTCCAGCATCGTGGCCGGTGCTCGGCGAATCATCGTGCCGGTGATCGGGACCTGCGCGCGTTCCCGATCGACCTCGAAATGCACCGCATCGAGCTCCTCCGCGATCATCTCGCCGTAGTCTTCAGACGTAAAGAGCACGTCGACGGGCTCGCCGAGGAACGCGCGCACGCGCGTCGCCTCGCGAACCGCGTCCTCGCGGTCGATTCTCGGGTAGTTGAACGTTGGGAGTATCCGCGCGTCGACCCCGGGATGGATCTCACGCAGCCAGCCCGCGCGCACCTCGGGCCGAATCGTCTGCCCTTCGTAGTCGAAAACCAGCACGATCAAACGATCGCACCGCGCGCGCGCCGTGTCGATTAACAGGGCGTGCCCGCGGTGCGGGGGATCGAATTTGCCGGCCACCAGGCCGGTCTTCATGCGTGGGCCGGTTCGCTCGGTTCCGACGGAATTTCGATCGACGGAATCTTCGAGAAGGCAAGCTTCTCGGCGTCGTTGGGATCGACGTCGGCGAGCACGTAATCGCCCGCCACAAACGTCCCTCTGAGCATCTCCTCAGCCAACTCGTCCTCGACGTTGCGTTGAATCGCGCGCCGCAACGGACGTGCACCAAACTGCGGATCCCAGCCCTTCTTCGCAAGCAACGTCTTCGCCGCGTCGGTAACCTTGAGATGCATGTCTTGGGCACGGACTTCGCGCAAGACCTTCTCCAGCTCGAGTCCGACGATCTGCTCGATCTGCGCCTTGGTAAGCTGATGGAAGACCACGACTTCGTCAACGCGATTGAGGAACTCGGGGCGGAAGGTGTGTTTGACTTCCTCGAGCACTTTGTTCTTCATCCGCTCGTAGCTCTTGGCCTCGTCTTCTTCCGAGCCTTTTTGCGGACGGAAACCGATGTCGGTCGTCGTCTGCATGCCGGCCGCGCCGACGTTCGAGGTCATGATGATGACCGTGTTCTTGAAATCGACTTGGCGGCCTTGCGAATCGGTTAAGCGCCCGTCGTCGAGCACTTGCAGCAGCAAGTTGAAGACGTCGGGGTGTGCTTTCTCGATCTCGTCGAGCAGCACGACCGAGTAGGGACGGCGGCGCACCGCTTCGGTGAGTTGGCCGCCTTCTTCGTACCCGACGTATCCCGGAGGTGCACCGACCAAACGCGAGACTGAGTACTTCTCCATATACTCCGACATGTCGATGCGAATCATCGACTCTTCGTCGTCGAACATAAACTCGGCCAAACTGCGGGCGACCTCGGTCTTGCCGACACCGGTCGGGCCGAGGAACAGGAACGAACCGATCGGTCGACTTGGGTTCTTCAGGCCCGCGCGCGAGCGCCGGATGGCGCGCGTGATGACGTTGATCCCTTCGTCTTGGCCAACGATGCGCTCGTGGAGCTTGTCGCCCATGTTGAGCAGCTTCTCGGTCTCGGCCTGTGCAAGCCGGCTCACCGGAATTCTCGTCCACGACGACACGATCTCGGCGACGTTTTCCTCGGTGACCTTGAGTGGCTTGTCGGCGTTACGTGCCTTCTTCTCTTGCCATTCGTTTTCGAGGCGCGACTTCTCGAGCCGCAGCTTCTCCTCGCGGTCACGAATGCCGGCAGCCTTCTCAAATTCTTGGTTCTTGACGACCGACTCTTTCTCGGCGATCACGCGGCGCAGCTGTGCGTCGACCTCACGAATCTCCGCCGGTGGCAACGTCGCTTGCAGACGCACGCGCGAACTCGCTTCATCGATCAGATCGACGGCCTTATCGGGCAAAAAGCGGTCGGTGATGTACCGGTCTGCAAGTTTCGCCGCGGCCGCCAACGCCTCGTCGGTAATTTGCACTTTGTGGTGCGCTTCGTAGCGATCGCGCAGGCCCTGGAGAATCTCGACCGTCTCTTCGACCGACGGCTCGCCGACCATGACCGGCTGGAAGCGCCGTTCGAGCGCCGAATCTTTCTCGATGTGCTTGCGGAATTCGTTGAGCGTCGTTGCCCCAATGCACTGCAGTTCGCCACGCGCTAGGGCCGGCTTGATGATGTTGCTCGCATCGATTGCGCCTTCGGCCGCGCCCGCGCCGACCAGCGTGTGCAGCTCATCGATGAACAGAATGATCTCGCCGGCTGCGCCGCGGATCTCGTCCATCACGCGCTTCATGCGCTCTTCGAATTCACCACGGTACTTCGTGCCGGCAACGAGTCCCGCAAGATCGAGCGTGATCACGCGTTTGTCGCGCAGCGGATCGGGAATGTCGCCCTTGATCACGCGCTGCGCGAGACCTTCGGCAATCGCCGTCTTGCCGACGCCGGGTTCACCGATCAGCGCCGGATTGTTCTTCGTGCGGCGCGAGAGAATTTGAATCACGCGCTCGATTTCGTTGCTGCGCCCGATGACCGGATCGAGCTTGTTCTCGCGCGCGAGTTGCGTGAGATCGCGGCCGTACGCATCCAGCGTCGGCGTCTTGCTCTTACCTTTTGGTGCCGGCGGTTGTCCTTCGGCGCCGAGCAGCGAGGTCGTCTGCACGCGCACCTTCGCGGGGTCAACGCCGAGGTTGGTCAGCACGCGCGCCGCTACGCCCTCACCCTCGCGGATGAGACCGAGCAGTAGATGCTCCGTGCCGATGTAGTTGTGATTGAGCTGGCGCGCTTCTTCAAAAGCGAGTTCGATCACGCGCTTTGCGCGCGGCGTGAAGACCATCTCTTGCTGTACGGTCTGGCCGCCGCGCCCGACGATCGCCTCGACCTCTTGCCGAACCTTTGCGAGATTGACGCCAAGCGACTCGAGAACTTTTGCGGCAAGGCTCTCGCCTTCCGAGATAATACCGAGCAGGATGTGCTCGGTACCGATGTAGTTGTTCCCCAAGCGTTGCGCTTCTTCTTGAGCGAGCACGATGCTGCGTCTCGCACGCTCGGTGAACGGTTCCCACATTGACATTGCTTGGCTCTTCCCTCCGGAAACGGTGCTCGCGCCCCGCGCAAGTATCTTACTCTAACGCTACCCACCCCGGGTGGGTTTCGTGACGCTCTTTACGCTCTTGTATCGGCCGGTACGCCGCCGCATCGCGCCAGGCCTCGGCTAAGCCGCCGGACGCGGCTGGAGGTCCGCCGCAGGATACGCGGTCGGCCGTAGGCCGAGCGGACCGTCTGTATTAAGATGATAGCCATGCCAACTGCCGATCAAATCCGCACCGCCCTCGCCGAGGTCAAGGACCCGGAACTCAACCTGGGGATCCTGGAGCTCGGCTTAGTCTACGATGTCAGTGTCGAGGGCGACGCCGGGGAGCATGCGACGGTCGTGATGACCCTGACGTCTCCCATGTGCCCGGTTGGACCCATGTTCAAAAAGTCGGTCGAGGACCACGTGCTCGCGGTCGAAGGCGTCAAGTCGGCGACGGTGGACATCACCTTCTCCCCACCTTGGGATCCGGCGACCATGGCCTCCGACGACGTGAAGGCCGCCTTGGGAATATGGTAACCGGACACTAGAGTCCCGGCAGCGCGATAATCGCAAAGCTGCCGGTGCCGTGGGCGATCAACTTGCCCGCGGCGTCGAGAACCCGCCCCTCGGCCGTGCCGAGCGTCGTGCCGACGTGGACGGTTGTTGCTTCGGCCCGCAGCCGCTGGCCGTTCGGAAGCGCCGGCCGCACCATGTGCACGTGCAGGTCCGTGGTGGTCGCCATGCGACCCTCAGGCAGCTTGCTTTGCACCGCGAGCGTCAACACCGTGTCGAGCAACGTCGAGGTAAATCCACCGTGCACGACGCCGGCCGGATTTGCGGTCCACTCGTGCGCGGGCACCGAGAAGGTTATGCGCCCGGGCTCGGCCTCTTCGAAGACAAAGCCGAACGCGCTTGCAAGCGGCGGTGGTGGTGCCGCGCCGCTAATGATGTCACGCATCCACGCAAGATGCGCCTTCCCGGCCATGTTGCGCTGCAGTTCACGAGGGTCAGTCCACGTGAACGTGTAGTTGCGCAGAGTCTCCATCGCGTTCTCCTTGTAGATCGAGTGCATCGCTAACGATCCGCCACACGGCACTGTTGGCCGAACGGAAAAAGCCCATGTGCGCAATTGCGCGCACGCCGTAGGCGTGCGGATCGATCGCACGCACCTCAGGATTCGTGCCGGTGAAAGCGGTCGCGAGCCCCTCGACGTCGCCGAGCGTGATCCACAGGTCATCGCTCGGTGCAAGCATCAACAGCCGGCCACGGTAATTTGCGCCGTTGCGCAGCGAAGCGAGCGTCGGATCGTCGAGAAAATATCGCCGGCGCAAGACCCACGTTCTCCACTCGCGCGCAACGCCCGGCGCAAGGTCTTCCCCGAAACCCATCCGTGAGCCGGGCGAGTATCCAAAGAGCAATATTCCCATCGGCACGATGAACTTCATTAACGCGTACACGCGGTACCGTTGGCTGCGCGCGCAGGTGCCCCAGTAGCCCAGGCCGGAGGCAATGGTCACCGCACGCGATACCTCGTGATTGTTCTGCGCCAGCAACAGCGCGTGGCCGCCGTACGAATGTCCAACGAGATTGACCGGTAGATCCGGATAGCGTGCGCGCAGCCAGGCGATCACGCCGGGCGCGTCGCGCTCGCCCCAGTCGCGCATACGCGCCTCGCTGCGACGCAATTGCTCGGGCGGCTCGCCGCTGCCGCGATAGTCGTAGGTCACGACGGTCGCGCCGCAGCGCGCGAGATAGGCGGCGATGCCGCTGTAATACCCGCGCGGCACCGCGGTCGCGCCGCTGACGATCACGGTCGCGTTCGGCCGCCGTTCGGGCTCGAAGAGGGTGGCGCGCAGTTCAACCCCGTCGAGCGCCGGAATCGTTACGTCGCGCATCGTTCATCAAGCCAGGTTCGTAGCGCTGCGTAGGCGTTGCGCGAATGCGCGCGCGAGCGCAACCCGCGCGCGAGCAGGACCGCACCTTCGATCGTCGCCACGATGAAATCGGTCGCTCGTTCAATCTCTGTGTCACGGCGTAATTCGCCCGCGTCTACGGCCCGCTCGAGGTTGCGACGCACCACGCCGCGCATCGTGCGAAATGCGTTCGACACGCGTTCGCGCAGAAAGGGCAGCGCGTCATCGGCTTCGACGCAGGCGTTCATGACGATGCAACCGCCCTCGATGACCGGGCGCTCGCCGTACCGCTCAAACGCATCGATGTAGGCGCGCACGCGCGCCAGGCCCGGCGCCGCGGCAACGAGCATCTTCGTAAAGTACGCGTCGACTTGCGCGTAGGCGTAATCAAACGTCTCAATTGCAAGTTCTTCCTTGCTCGCAAAGTGGTTGTAAAGGCCGCCCTTTTCGAGCGCGGTCGCCTTGAGGATGTCCGCGATCGACGTGCCGGCAAAGCCACGCCGGTTGAAGATCGGTGCGGCCGACGCCAGGATCGCCATGCGCCGCTTCGAACCTTTCATAAAAACAGACCGTTCGGTCTGTAACCATTCCGCTCCTTGGGGCGTCACAACGAGAAATGCAGTCCCACGACGACCTGGTTGAATTCGGATCGCGGCGCTGGCTTATCGTTGTCGGCGTCATGTCGGCCACGCTTTTGCAAGTCCTCGACGCGACCATCGTCAACGTCGCGCTGCCCACGATCCAAGGCAATCTCGGCGCGAACTTCGACGACGGCGCCTGGATTATCACCGGCTACATCATTGCGGCGGTGATCGTCATTCCGCTCACGCCGTGGCTTCAGCAACTTCTCGGACGGCGTAATTACTACGTCGGCGCGATCGTCGGTTTTACGATCACTTCGGGCCTGTGCGGCACCGCGACGTCGCTCAGTGCATTGATCGTCTATCGCGTGCTGCAAGGCCTGTGCGGCGGTGGTTTGATCGCGACCGGACAAGCGATCATGCGCGATACGTTCCCGCCGAAACAGCTCGGATTGAGCCAGGCACTGACCTCGATCGGCGCCGTCGTTGGTCCGTCGATCGGGCCGACGCTCGGCGGTGTGCTGACCGACTCGCTCTCGTGGAACTGGATCTTCTATGTAAACATCGTGCCGGGGATCATCTCGGCGATTCTCTGCGCGATGCTGCTGCGCGATCCGCCGCGGCGAAAAGTGCAAGGCTTCGACGGCGTCGGTCTCGCGCTGCTCGCGATCGGCCTTGCGAGCCTTCAGTATGTACTCGACGAGGGAGAGCGCTACGATTGGTTCAGCGATCACAATATCGCGCTCACGGCCTTCGTTGCGGTTGCGGCGCTCGCGACCTTCATCTATTGGGAGCTGCGCGTCGTCAAGAATCCGATCGTCGATATCGGCATTCTCATGCGCAAACCCACGGTCGCTGCAGGATGCGCGCTTGCAATGCTGCTGGCCTTCTCGCTCTTTGGCGGCGTTATTCTTGCGCCGCAGTTTCAGCAGCTACTGCTGAACTTTACGGCGACGCTCTCGGGCCTCTCGATCCTTTGCCGCGCGCTCGGCATCATGGTGATGACCTTCGTCACGCTCGCGCTGATGAATCGTTTCAAAATCCGCCCGCAGATTCTCCTTGCCATCGGGTTCATTCTCGTCGTGATCGCCAACTTTCAAACGGCGGCGGTGCTTACGACCAATAGCGTCTTCGGAACGTTCGTCTTTCCACTCGTACTCGGCGGTATCGGCTTCGGCATGATCTTCGTCCCGCTCTCGGTCACCGTGCTGAGCTCCGTACAAGGCTTTGAGACGCAGAAGGCGACGTCGTTGCAAAACCTGTGTCAGCAGCTCGGCGGATCGATTTCGACCGCGGTGCTGGTAACGCTGCTCGATCGTCGTGGTGCCTTCCATCAAGACCATCTCGCGGCATCGATCAATCTTGCGAGTCCGGCGGTGCAGCGCGCGCTGCAAGCACACGCGCCACTGACCTTGGTGGCGGCGCAGGTTTCGCAGCAGGCGACGACGCTCGCGTTCGCCGACGCCTTCTACTTCCTAGCGGTGGTCACGCTACTCCTCACGCCGCTCGTGCTGCTTTTGCGTCCCCCCAAAACCGCGGCGCAGGCGCCGGCGACGGCGCACGCGATCGCAGCCGAGTGAGACGCGCGGTTGCGCGCCAGGGGCACGTTAGCGAGTCGTACAATGCCGACCCCGTGAGGACCCACGACGAGAAGTACCGAGAATTAGCCGCAAAGCGCGCGCTCGCGCAGGCGCCGGCCGGCGCGGAGGCTATCGAAAAGCAGCACGCACGCGGCAAGCGCACCGCACGCGAGCGCATCGACGCGCTGGTGGATGAGGGTTCGTTTACCGAGCTCGACCAGTTCGTCACTCATCGCACCAACGCGTTTGGTCTCGACGAGAAAGAGTTTCTCGGCGATGGCGTGGTGACCGGCCGCGCGACGATCGACGGCCGCCAAGTCTTTCTTTTCTCGCAAGATTTCACGGTACTCGGTGGTTCGCTCGGCGAAGCGTTTGCCGAAAAGATCTGCAAGGTAATGGACCTGGCGTTGCGCACCGGATCGCCGCTCATCGGAATCAACGACTCGGGGGGCGCGCGCATTCAAGAGGGCGTCGTTTCGCTCGGCGGCTACGCCGAGATCTTCTGGCGCAACGTCCAGGCGAGCGGTGTGATTCCGCAGATCAGCTTGATCGCGGGCCCGTGTGCGGGCGGCGCGGTCTACTCGCCGGCGATTACCGACTTCATCATTATGACCGAGAAGATCTCACAGATGTTCATCACCGGACCCGAGATCATCAAGACGGTCACCGGCGAGGAGGTGACCTTCGAAGAACTCGGCGGGGCGATGACCCATGCGACGCGCAGCGGTGTTGCGCACGTGGTAGCGACGGACGAAGACGACCTTGCCGCGCAGACGCGCGCGCTCTTCTCCTACATTCCCCAGAACAATCTCGACGATCCGCCACGCTACGCGTGCGACGACGATCCGCAACGTGAAAACGCCGCGCTCGACGAAATCGTGCCCGACTCACCCAACAAGCCCTACGACATGCACGACGTAATCGGGGGCATACTCGACTACGGCGACTTCTTCGAGATCCAGCCGCTTTACGCACAGAACATCATCTGTGGGTTTGGCCGCATCGCCGGGCGCAGCGTCGGCATTGTGGCCAATCAGCCGAGCGTCCTGGCCGGCGTGCTCGACATCGCCTCGTCGATCAAAGCCGCGCGTTTCGTGCGCTTTTGCGACGCATTCAATATCCCGCTGCTTACGTTCGTCGACGTGCCCGGATTCTTACCCGGTACCACGCAAGAGTACGGCGGCATCATCCTCCACGGGGCGAAATTACTCTACGCCTTCGCCGAGGCCACGGTACCGAAGATCACGGTGATCACGCGCAAAGCGTACGGCGGCGCGTATGACGTGATGGCCTCCAAACACATTCGCGCCGACGTCAATCTGGCATGGCCGACCGCCGAGATCGCGGTAATGGGCGCCGAGGGGGCGGTCAAGGTCATCAACCGGCGCGAGATTTCTGCAGCGAAGGACAAAGAGGCCAAAACCAAAGAACTGATCGATGAGTACACGGAGCGCTTTGCGAATCCATACATCGCCGCGCAGTACGGCTATGTCGACGACGTGATCGAAGCGCACCGCACGCGTGGTGCGATCGCCACCGCACTCGAAATGCTCGAAAACAAGCGCGTCGAACGCCCGAAACGCAAACACGGCAACATTCCACTCTGAGGAGTATCATGACCACTCGTAAGGATTTTCTTGTCGCGGGTTCTCTTGCCGCGGCGGTACCCGGTGTCACGCTCGCCGACGCGCGGGCCGCAACGCACCCCAAGGCCCCGAAGCTTGACTTCGATCTCGAGGGATTCAACGCGCTGCTCGACGGCGCTCAATCGCACAAGAATCTCTTCACTGCCGTGCAACTCGAGGGCGGCGAGGTCCTCTCGGCGATGCGAAATACGCTCAACTCCTACCGCGACGTCGGCGTCGAGTGGAGCGACGTCCTCCCAGTCGCAGTCCTCTATCACGGCTTTTCGATTCTCTTGGCGTTCGACGATCTGATTTGGAACCGGTACGTGATTCCGTTCTCCGCGAAGCTCAAACACGGGAACGGCGCGGCACAAATCGCTTCGGTGCGTAAAGGCCAGTCCACCGGCAATCCGTGCCTACGCGAGCAAGGCGGCGAGTGGGACACGTCGATTCGTTCGCTGGTTGCCGACGCCGGTACGCGGTTCTTCGTCTGTAACAATGCGGCGCTCGGCACGGCCTCGATGATGGCTAAGGCGCTCGGCAAGCCATTCGACGACGTCTATAACGACCTCTCGCACCATCTCGTGCAGAACGCGATGCTGGTTCCGGCGGGTGTCTGGGCCATTCACGCGATCCAAGAGCAGCGCTTCACCCTGTTGCAGACGTCGCTTGCGACCAACGCGTAAATACTCCGCGAAAGATGCACTATGCGATATGTTTTCCTGATTGCTCTGCTCGCGGCGACGCTCGGGGCGGAGCCGACGCCGGCCTTTGTGGACGCATTGGTGCAAAAGACCATGGCCAGCACCGGGACGCCGGCGGTTTCGCTTGCAATCGTGCGACACGGTACGATTGTCTACGAAAAGGCGTATGGCTACGGAAACCTCAAGCAAAAGGTAGCCGCGACCACCGCGACGACGTTCCCGATCGGCTCGGTCAGCAAACAGTTCTTGGCGGCGACGATGGTCGCAATGGCGCGTGAGGGAAAGCTTTCGCTCGACGACCGTTTGGCAAAGTACGAACCCAGTTACACTGACGCGTCGGAGATCACGATCGCGCAACTGCTCGCACACGAGGCCGGAATCCGCGACTACTATCCGCTCGACTATCCGACGCTCGAATCGTATCAGCCGATTGCGATGCAGGCGCTGGCAGATCGCTACGGGCACCTCCCGCTGGACTTCGCTCCAGGAACGCGCTGGCAGTATAGCAACAGCGGCTACACGATCGCGGGGGTCATCGCACAACGTCTCGAGGGCGCCGCGCTCTTTGATGTCTACCGCCGCAGATTCTTCATCCCGCTCGGCATGACGTCAGCGCACTGGATCGACGGCGGCTTCGGCCCAACCGATGCGCTCGGTTATCAGTCCTATTTCTTCGGACCGTATGAAGTCGCGCCGGTTGCGGCCGCCGCGTGGCTCAACGCTGCGGGCAGCCTTTCGATGACCGCGCACGATCTGGCGCTGTGGACGATCGCACTGATGGAGCACAACGTCGTCCCGGCCACAGACACGGCCATCCTCTGGCAGCCGCGCCTGCTCGCCGACGGCGAGAATCCCGGCTACGGTCTTGGATTCTCGATCGGTGCATACAACGGGCACCGCATGGTGACGCACGGCGGTGAAGTCGTGGGCTACCAATCGTTCGAAGCGCTTTTCCCCGACGACAACACGTCGATTATCGTGTTCTCCGATGCAACGCCGAGCGCGTCCAGCTCGACGATCGGAAGAGCAATCGCCGAAGAGATCTACGGCAGTGCCGCCGCGGACGCCGGCCTGCCCGATGCCGCAGTGCTCGCGCGAAACTGGCTGCTCGACCTCGCGCAGGGGCGGATCGATCGATCGGCAATTACGGCGGACTTCGATGCACTTATGACGCCCGCGCGCGTCGCACAGGCTGCGGCCATGCTCGCTCCGCTCGGCACGCCGCAGGTCCGCATCGCGCGCGCGGCGCTGCGCGGCGGGTTGGTCGTCAACACGCTCACGGTAACGTATCCAACGAAGACGCTTCAGGCGATCCTGTATCGCACACGCGACGGCAAGATTGCGGAGCTCTTCTTGTTCCCGTGATCGCTAGCCCGGCTTTCCTAGCCGCCACGTGCACGCGATAATCGACTTTCCGCGTTGACTAGGGGGTCTGCGTGAAGGCGTATGTCCCGCCTGATTTATTGACTCTAAAGGCAAACGACGAACCGGCGAAGCCCGAGATCGAGCGGCTCCATTTCGAGGGACGCGAGCAGTTCGGCCCCTCGATAAATACGGTGACGCTGACCAACGCATCCTTACCCGCGAGTCCGATGACTTTACGTTTCCCATCTCTCGGACGCACGCAAAACCACGCGTTCTGGTTGTGCAAGAGTCCCAGCGTGTGCGTAGTGTATTGAATGTACGCCCAATCGTAGGTGTAGTTATCGATATAGATGACCAGATCGTCGCTGGTCGCCGAAACCGGCGCGCTTGCAACGCCCGCAAACGCGATCATCACGGCAAGACAATAGCCAAGGGTCTTCACGAACATCCCCTCCCAGCGCGCGGAGCGCCGACGCCTAGTCTTTGCGGAGCTGATACCCGTTGGGGGTCTCGGTAAGAAGAAATGCATGGTGCGGACCGGCGAAGCCCGAGATCTCGGTATCCCAATTGCCGTTCACCACGCGAACCTTAACGGTTACCAGCACCAACTTATCGTCGTAGCGGTCGTATTGCATCGAATGCGGCGCCACGACAAAGGAGCCCCAGCGATCCAACCCCGACGAGGAACCCAACACGTGCACGCGATAATCGACCTTGACCGTGCGCGACGTACTATTCGTAAGTCGAACGTACGCGTTGCCGTTTCCGATTTTCCAGGCCGACGACCCTCCGGTCGTTGCCCCCGCGGGAGCGACAAATCCCAACAGTAGTGCGGCCATCAAAGCAGAGGTGAAATAGCGCATGCTCTACAAACGCGCGAAGCCCCCTTTTCGTTCGCTATCGCGGCTTTCCGACACCTAAATTCTCGATCCCGTAGTGTTTGAACGTCGACCATTGCTGCGCGAGCGCCGGATGCATCCCGCGGCACAGGACGATCGGCTTATCGACTTCGTAGGGCATCGCGTACGGCGACTGTCCCGTATGCGCAACGACGCGTGCCGAACTGCAGACTCCAGCCCAATACGACGGATCGACGTTCACGGCAATCACTACCGAACCGTCGCCGCTGCCGGGCCCCCACAGGTAATACTGGTTGTTGCCGCTCACCGCAAAGGGTAGATCTTTGCCGTAGACGTTGATTGCGCTTGCGTCGCCGTAGTTCGACGCATAGATCGTCGCCTTCGCGCGGTCTGCTTCAGGCAGCGAGGCGTAGACATCGCCGACGATGTGCGCGAGATTGCGCCAGCCAAACTCATCGGAGTAGACTTGCATGAGCGGCGCGCCGATACCGGCGCGTTCCATCGGCGGCATCTTGAAGCCACTGCGGTCGAGCATCGCTTTGAACTGCGCGACGGGCATTGTCGGAAGGACATACGCCAGCGCAAGCGCGGCGTTGGCTGCCGCAAGCACCGCCCAGATCGCGACTACCCAGCGCCACACCATCGTTACCGAAACTGCGCCGAGCGCGAAGATCGTCGGATACGCACCGGCCATATAGTACGCCTTGCCGTGCGTGATCAAGATCAAGACCGCCATCACGACGAACGTCACGGCCAGGAAACGGAACTGCGCGAGCCGCGCCTGGACGAACGGCGCAATGATGCCGGTGATCCAGAGCGGCGCGAGCACGAAGTTCACGAGAAAGACTTGTCCGATGGTGAAGGCGATCGGGCCGCCGAGGAAATTCCCCGAGTTGTCGTTGCGCACGAGCTCGAGGAACGGGAAGCCGTGTACCGCCTGCCAGATCACGTTCGGCAGCGCGATCACCGCGGCGATGCCGACGCCGATCCACAAATCGCGCGAACGGAAAATCGAGCGCGGACCGCAGAGCGCGAGGCCGATCGCCAACCCCGCCGCCCACATCAAAATCCCGTAGCGGGTTTCAAACGCGCAGCCGGCAACGAGACCCGCCCACCAGTACAATCGCGGCTGCTTGCGGACAAACGCGCGCGTGACCAAGTACGCGACGAGGGTAAAGTCGAACGGCTCGAAGCTCGAGGTGTTGAGTGTCGCCGACATAGCGGTGACGAGGGTCGCGCTCGCGTATGCAACCGCCGCGAGCCACGCCGCACGCGTGTTGCCACCGAGCAGTTGCGTAAAGACAACCACGAGCGGCACGGTCGCAATCGCCGCCAGGATGCCGGGAAGCCGCAGCAGCCACACATGGGTGCCGCCGAACTGCGTGAGAGCTGCGAGCAGTGGAATCACCGGCGGTTGATCGACGTATCCGATCGACGGATGCCACCCGCAGACGATGAAATACAGTTCGTTGCGGAAGATGTCGTACCGACCCGCCGTCGCGAGATGCACGAACGCCACGACAGCCGCAACGACTCCCGCCGCCCACCATGCCCCCTTGCTCATGCGCTAAGGATTGATCGGCCGGGTGGGTTTGAACTCGATGACCTGATATTCCGCAACGCTCTCGCGCACGAAAGGATCCTCGGCGAGGATCGCGTCGACTTGCTCGCGCGTGATGTCATGCGTGACGATTACGCCACCAACACGCGGGCTCTGCGGACCCGACGTCAGTAAATGGTGCGCCGCGTAGTGGCGCTCGAGGAAGGCGCGGTGCTCGGGAAGCCAGGCATCGACCACGTCGAGCGGCTTGAGGTAGCGCGAAATCAGCACGAACATGCCGCTACCCGTTCGCGCGAGAGGACGAGGGCCCTTGCGCTGGTATCTACCCTGTCGTGAAGCTGCTCGAAGGTAAACGTGCCCTGATCACGGGCGTCGCCAATCGCTGGTCGATCGCGACCGGCATCGCGCACAAGATGCACGAGCACGGTGCGACGCTCGCTTTTACCTATCAAGGCGAACGGGTCAAAGACGAGGTCGAAAAGCTCGCGGCTGAGCTGGGCGGCGGCCCGGTGATCGAATGCGATGTTGCAAGCGACGAATCCCTCGCGGCGCTGCGCGACGCGCTGTCCTCAACGTTTGGCCAGCTCGACGCGCTCGTGCATTCGATCGCCTTCGCCGATAAAGATGACCTGCGCGGCGCCGTCTATGACACGTCGCGAAAAGGCTTCGCGCTCTCCCTCGACGTCTCGGCCTATTCGCTGATCGCGCTCGTCTCCGCGCTGCGCGACAACTTCAACGACAACGCATCGATCATGGCGATGACCTACCTCGGTGCGACGCAGATCGTACCCAACTACAACTTAATGGGCATTGCCAAGGCCGCGCTCGAATCGTCGGTGCGCTATCTCGCCTACGATCTGGGCGGACGCGGAATCCGCGTCAACGCGATCTCGGCCGGCCCGATCAAAACAGCGAGCATGCGACAAGTGTCGGGCGCGACCAAAATGCTCGACGTCGTTCCGCAGGTCGCCCCGCTACGGCGCAACGTGAGCGCGCAGGACGTCGGGAATACCGCGGTCTATCTTGCCTCGGACCTTGCATCGGCGGTTACGGCCGACGTGCATTTCGTCGACGCCGGGTATCACGTGGTCGGTATGTATCCACCCGACTTTCACGCGTGATCAGCGACGACGAACTGGCGGCGATCGCGGCGGCGCTAGCAGCGCTTACCCCCGCCGTAGAGACCGAGCACGTGACGGAGCATCCTTCGCGCTGGAAGCTCGCCGCGCGCAATCCCGATCTCGAAATCGAAGAGTATCGCAGTGTTTAAGAAGATCCTCATTGCCAATCGCGGCGAGATCGCCGTACGCGTTATTCGCACCGCGCGCGAGATGTCGATTGCGACGGTCGCGGTCTACTCCGAAGCCGACCGCGACGGCATCCACGTGCGCATGGCCGACGAGGCCTATCTGATCGGACCGGCTTCACCGGCGCTCAGCTACCTCAACATCGACACGATCCTCGGCGTGGCCAAACGGTCGGGCGCAGAAGCTATCCATCCCGGCTATGGGTTTCTGGCCGAGAACGCGGCGTTCGCGCGTCGGGTTCTGGCAAGCGACCTCGTGTGGATCGGCCCGCATCCGGATGCGATCGATGCGATGGGCGATAAATTACGCGCACGCCAAGCCATGGCCAAGGCCGCGGTGCCGTTCGTTCCCGGCGGCACGGAAGCGATCGACGATGTTGCGGGCGCGCACGCTGCGGCTAAGGCCTACGGACTGCCGCTCGCGCTCAAAGCCTCGGGCGGCGGTGGCGGCAAAGGCCTGAAGGTTGCACGTACGCTTGACGAGATCGAATCGGCGTTTACGACGGCGAAGCGCGAAGCTGAAGCCTACTTCAAGAACGGCACGATCTACGCGGAGCGCTATCTCGAGAACCCCAAGCATGTCGAATTGCAAATACTTGCCGACAAGCACGGCAACGTGGTGCACGTCGGCGAGCGAGATTGTTCGTTGCAGCGCCGCCACCAAAAGCTCTGGGAAGAAGCGCCCGCGCAGATTCCCTTGAAAACGCGGCGCGCGATGCGCGAAGCCGGCGTGCGCGCGGCACAAGCGATCGGCTACGACTCGGTCGGCACGATCGAATGTCTGGTCAAGGGGGACGAATTCTTCTTCCTCGAGATGAACACGCGCATTCAGGTCGAGCACACCGTCTCAGAGATGGTCTCGGGCCTTGATTTGATCCGCGAGCAGATTCGCGTCGCCGCCGGCGAGCAACTTGGGTTCGGTCAAGACGACATTAGTTTCAGCGGCTTCGCGATCGAAGGGCGCGTCAATGCCGAAGATCCCTCCGACAACTTCCGTCCGGCGCCCGGAACGATTATCGCATATAAAGAGCCCGGAGGTCTCGGCGTGCGCGTCGATTCAGCTGCGTATCCCGGCTTTACCATTTCACCCGATTACGATTCGATGATTGCGAAGTTGATCGTCTGGGCACCGACGCGCGCGCAAGCGATCGCGCGTCTGGCTCGCGCGATCGACGAATATGCGATCGAGGGCGTGCCGACGACGCTGCCGCTGCTACGGGCATTGTGCGATGAACCGAGCGTTCGCGATGCAACGTACGGTACGGCGACATTAGAGAAGTTTGCGGCGTCGGGGTTTGCGGTCTCCCCCTCCGCCTCCCTTAGTATGGTTACGGTCGGCTCCGGGGGAGACACGCAACCCGCTTCGCCGCAAACGATTCGGGTCGAAGTCAATGACAAGTTGTACAACGTGCGTGTCTTCGATTTGCCCGAACGTCGCAGCGCGACACCGACGAAGAATGGCGCTGGACGGCTCGCTCCACTCGCGACCGGGAAAAAGAAAACGACTGGGGCGAGCGGCAATGATGTCGTTTCGCCGATGCATGGGGTCGTCGTCGAGATGAAGGTTGCGGCGGGCGACGCCATTGCCGAAGGTCAGGTCGTCGCGATCGTCGAGGCGATGAAGATGATGAACGAGCTTCGCGCGCATAAAGCGGGTACGGCGGTTACCGTGCACGCGAAGCCCGGCGACACCGTCGAAGCGCAGGCGCCGCTCGTTACTATCGGCTAATCACTGCCCGGCTTAACTAACTCGACCCATTGCGAGCGCCACGCGGCGGGGGCAAACGGCAGCCCGAAGTACTGCGTTTCGTGGAATACTTTGTTGCCTCGAAACTCATGAATGCTCACGGTAAACCACGGCTTGTCGTCATACGTGATAATGACCTCGCTTATCCAAACGGCGCCGCTGCCATGTATGCGCAGCACTTTGGATACATGCGGATGCTCTGGATGCGCTGAGCGCTGCGCAACCAGGTTCGCGCGGCCGCATATCCGTTCGCCGGATTGAGGCATGTCAAAAACGACGTCCTCCTCGTACAGGTCGCCCGAAGTGGGTGCTGCCCAGCGCTGCGCGAGCGCGGCCCGAATAGCAGATTCGTCCACAGCACACTCCTTACGGAATCAGCAAAATTTTTCCGTGCAGGCCGCCTTTTTCGACGGCTGCTTGGGCGGCAGCCGCTTCGCGCAGCGGCATCTTACGGGCGATCGGAATGGTGAGTCTCTTGTCGCGAACTGCTTCCATCAGTTCAAAAAGCATCTCGCTGTCCGGCTTCATGTGGAAGTCGACGACTTTGACTAAGGGGAAGTCCTTTGCATTGCTCGGCGCGCCGGTCGCGGATGCGAAAGTTCCACCGGGCCTTACTTTGGTCATCAACGCGGCGGCGGTTGCACCGCGAACCGTGTTGGCAGCGATATCCACCTGTGGGAAAGCAGCGAACGCTGCAGCGTCGTCGAGGGCGAGAACCTCGTCGGCACCGATGCGCCTTGCCTCATCAAGCTGGCGCTTTTCGACGCCGGCAATCACGTGCGCGCCGAGATTCTTTGCGGTGTACACCGCAGAACGACCGACGCCGCCAACCGCGCCGGACACGAGCACGGTGTTCCCTTCTTTGGCGCCGCTTCCCACCGAAATCAGTTGGCTGCCGGTTTGGGTCACGAGCGGCAAAGCAGCCGCGTCGATGAGGTCAAGGCCGTCAGGAACCCTCACAAACAGTTCGGCCTTGCCTGCAACGAGCTCTGCGTACGTGTGGAACGCTAATAGAGCGACGCGTTCGCCAACTGCGAGACCGCTGACGCCCTCGCCGAGCTTCGCGACGATTCCGGCACCGTCCCAACCCAGAATCGCAGGAAATTGAATCGGCGTAAAATCTTTGGCTGCGCCGCTTCGCTGAGCGATATCGATCGGATTGATGCCGGCTGCGGCGACTTTTACGAGCACTTCGCCGGGTCCAGCCACCGGATCCGGCATGTCCTCGTACTTCAGTTCTTCAGCGCCTCCGTATCGATGAATGACTACCGCTTTCACACCGCCCCCTTTATGGAATGAGGACCGATTTTTGGCCGCTGAACTTTTCCGCACGCACATATGCCTCAGCAGCACTGTCCAACGGAATTTGTTCGTCAACGCGGGGCGGCTTCAGCGCCCCGGATTCAAAGCCCGGCCGCAGCGTATCGAGGATGCGCGCACACTGATCCGCCGGTGCCTGCGCGGAGTCGACACCAACGATCGACAATTGGCGCCGGTAGAGATTGAATAGATCGACGTTCACGTCTTTTCCACCAATGCGTGAAATGATGATCATCCGCCCACGGATCGCAAGCGATTGCAGCAACGGATCGAAGATCGCCGCTCCAACGACGTTGAGTGCAACGTCGGCACCGCGACCCTGCGTCGCGTTCGTCACGAGATCGTGCACCGTACCTGCGTCAAACTCAGGGCGATCGACGGCGACGACGTGCGCGCCGATCCACGTCGCGATCTGTGCTGCGGCGCCACCGACGGCGCCGCCCGCACCCGAGATCAACGCCCATTCGCCCGCCTTCAAACCTCCGCGGTCGATCAGCGTAAGATAGGCAGTAACGAACGGCAGGCCGGCGGCCGCCGCCTGCGCCACGGTCAAATTCGAGGGACGCGTGCTTACGTCACCGGCGGGGAGCGCGAGGTACTCGGCGTGCGATCCATCGCGCGTGAAACCCAGTTCACCGCCGGAGCCCCATACTTTTGCGCCCACAACCGCATCGGGTCCGGCGACGACCGTACCCGCGAAGTCACGACCAACGATGCGCGGCAACGTCGTCTTCGGAAATGCGCCGCGGACATTGGCAACGTCACTCGGATTCACGCCGGCAGCCTCGATCTTTACCAGCACCTCGCCCGGCGCCGGGCTGGGCGTTTCAACGTCGCGAATGCGTACGTCGCTAGGATCGCCGAACTGCGTGATCTGGATCGCGCGCATCGTATTCGTGATCCTATCGTGGATGGCGGCGCTTGGGAAGGGAAGCCTGCATTCCCCCCTTGCCGAATAGGTTCGTTCAATGGCACGGGAGTTCAACGCGAGCGGCGTTCCGCTCGAGGACCACTACGATACGGTCGAAGGCACGGCGCACGAGTTAGGCGAGCCCGGCGCCTTCCCGTTTGGCCGTGGGATACGCGCCGATATGTATCGCGGGCGACTCTGGACGATGCGGCAGTACGCCGGATTCGGCACCGCCGCCGAATCGAACGCGCGTTATCGGTATCTCCTCGAGCGCGGCACGACCGGGCTCTCCGTTGCATTCGATCTGCCGACGCAACTCGGCCACGATTCCGACGCGACGGTCGCGCGCGGCGAAGTCGGTAAAGTCGGCGTCGCGATCGATTCGATTGGCGATATGGAAACGCTGTTGGAGGGCATTCCACTCGACGACGTGACCGTCTCCATGACGATCAATGCGCCCGCCTCGATTCTGCTCGCGATGTTGCTCGCGGTCGCGCGCCGCCGCGGCATTGCGTTCGACAAACTCGGCGGCACGATCCAAAACGACGTTCTTAAAGAGTACGTCGCGCGGGGCACCTACATCTATCCGCCCGGCCCGTCGATGCGGCTGGTTACCGACGTCATGGCGTACTGCGCCCGCGACGTGCCGCAGTGGAACACGATCTCCATTTCGGGCTATCACATTCGCGAAGCCGGTTCGACCGCTGTCGAAGAGATCGCCTTCACACTGTCCAACGCGAAAGCGTATCTGCATGCCGCGCGGGCAGCCGGTATCGATCTCGACGTCGTCGCGCCGCGCATCTCGTTTTTTTGGAACGCGCACAACGATTTCTTCGAGGAGGTTGCAAAGTTCCGCGCCGCCCGCTATCTCTGGGCGCACATCACGCGGGAGGAGTTCGGCTGCAAAGATCCGCGTTCGCAGATGCTGCGTTTTCACACGCAGACCGGCGGCTCGACCCTCACCGCGCAGGAGCCTGACAACAACGTCGTGCGCGTTACGCTGCAGGCGCTAGCGGCCGTTCTGGGCGGTACGCAGTCCTTGCACACCAATGGCAAGGATGAAGCGCTCGCGCTCCCCACTGCGCAGAGTGCCAAGGTCGCGCTGCGCACGCAGCAGATCATCGGCTACGAATCGGGGGTTGCCGACGTCGTCGATCCGCTCGCGGGCTCGTACTACGTCGAGTCGTTGACGAACCAGTTGATCGAACGTGCACGTGCACTGATCGCCGAGGTCGATGCGCTTGGCGGCAGCATCGCGACGATCGAGAGCGGGTGGATGCAGACGCGCATCGCCGATTCAGCGTACGAAGCCCAGCAGGCCATCGAGCGCGGTGCGAGCGTGGTCGTCGGGGTCAATAAATTCGCCGAAGGCGACGCGACGGACGCGTCCATTCCGCTACAGCGCGTCGACGACGCAATCGAACGCGAACAAGTCGAGCGTCTCCGGCAATTCCGCGCCGCTCGGGACGCGGCGCGCGTCGAGGCCCGGTTGGCAGACGTGCGCACCGCCGCCGGCGGAACCGACAATCTCATGCCGCACTTCGTCGAGGCGGTCGACGCAGGCGCAACGCTCGGCGAGATCTGCAACGTGTTGCGCGACGTCTTCGGTATCTATCGCGCCAAGGAAGTCGTCGCGTGAAGATCGACCATATCGCGATCGTCGTGAAAGACCTTGACGCGACGATTTTGCTGTACACCCAGACGCTGGGCTTTCGTCCGGTGTATCGGGAGACGATTGCCGATCAGGGCGTCGAGGCCGTCGGCCTGGAAGCGGGCGACTCGATCATCGAACTCCTGCGCCCGCTCGACCCCGACTCACCAATTGCGCGCTTTCGCGGCGATGCCGAAACGAAGCTCCATCACACTGCCTACCGCGTCGACGACATCGAGACCGCGCTTGCGGACTACAAGGCCAAGGGCGTGCGATTGATCGACGAGCGGCCGCGCAAAGGCGCGCACAACAACCTCATCGCCTTCCTTCATCCGAAATCGACCGGCGGCGTGCTGATCGAACTCTGCCAACGCGATCGTTAGTAGCCTGCAGCTAGAGATTCGGCGCGAGGCTCACGTCGATCTGCGTTTCGAACGTGCGATCCCACGGGAGCGTGATCGACATCGCGGCGATGTGCAACTGCGGGTAGAGCCTCGTAAGCGTCGTCTGCGCTTCGTACCACAATAATTCGCGATTGCGCAGCGCAGTTGCGGCTGCGAAATCCGGACTCAGCAACGTATGATCGGTTACGCCCTGGGCGGCAAGCCAGGCATTGAGCGCCGGCCGCACGTCCACGTGAAAGTCCACGTCGTCAACAAAGCGCACATAGGTGAACGTCTGATGGGCGAGCGCGTTGTAGGTGTGCAGTCTGCGGCCAACGCCTGCCGCAATCGCCTCGGCGAGCGCGGTTCCGACCGTATTTGCATCGGTGTTCCAGGCGGAGTAGGCATCCAGCCGGCGTGCGAGTCCGCTATCGAGCAGCGTATTCGCAAACGCCTTTTGGTCGTCATAGCTCTTCTCGAAGGAGAGGTCGACGACCGCAACCGAGCGCCCCGCATCGAGATCCGCGCGGATTGCCGCAAGAAACGCGGCGTCGAGCGCAGCCCCTGTGCCGGGGACGCGAACGTACAACGAGATATCCGGCACGGCGTCATCGTGCGCCGCGCCGCAGAGCGCGATGAGCCGGTCGATCGTCGAGCCGATCGCCGTGTATTCGAGCGGATCTTGATACAGCGCGCCCTGCGGCGTCGAATAGTGCACGGCGATGCGCGGCACCCAGTGCGCATCGCGCGCGAGCGCGTGCGCAACGAGCGCCATGCCGAGTTCATCCGCACCAGGCTCGATCGAGGCGCGAGGCTGGAGATCGTTCGCATCGAGATACGCCTGCAGTGCCTGGACCTCCGGAACGTGCAGACCATACGGTTTCGCATCGTCCTGCCCGAGCACGAGCCGATCGATCGACCCGGCGCGCGCTTTATCGAGCAACAGACGATCCACGGCGTAGTTACGCGCGCGCGTCTGCAGGTATTGATCGAGCGTCGGCTCGCCGATCAGCGCACGCAGGCGTTGCGCTTCATCGAATTCAGACGGCTCGAGCGGATCGTGCAAGTTTGCATATTGTTGTATGTACGACCAGATCGGGTATGGCGCAAAGTATGGGGTAGTTGCTGGAACTCCGGTCGGTGCAAGGCGCATCACGGTGCCGAAGACGCCGATCCATGCATTCCCGTACCTCGCATGCAGATGGTCGATCTCGCGCAGACGCGTGTAGGCATCGACGTAACTCGGTCCGGGCACACGCGAGGGAACCAGGCCGCCGTAGGCGAGCATATCGCTTGAAAGCACGTAGGCTTGCGCGCGTGGAGCGCGCCGGTTCAGCCAGGCAATGATTGCGTCGGAATCGCCCGGCTCCAAATTGTTGCCGAGTACGTCCTGCGGCGGCGCAACGACCGACCGGCCGGCGATCGCCCCGAGCATGACCGGGAGATGCCACGTGACCGGCCGATCGTCCATCGGCACAAAAACAATTGCTGCGGCGAGCAGGAGGTTTAGAGCAAGGATCGCAGCGATCCCGTTTGCAAGAGTGCGCGCGCCGCTTCCGCGTCGACGTCACGCGTCAGCATGACCACCGCGACTTTCACGCTGCCGGCTGCGCCTTCGAGCGCCGCACGAACGCGAGCATCGCCGGCACCCGTGAGTTCGCGCACCAGACGTTCCGCGCGACCGCGCAACTTCTCGTTGGTCGCGACAACGTCTACCATCAGGTTATCGTGTACTTTTCCGAGGCGCACCATGACCGCCGTTGAGAGCGTATTAAGGGTGATCTTCTGCGCGGTGCCGGCCTTCAGGCGTGTCGACCCGCTGAGGACCTCGGCCCCGGTCGGTAGCACGATCGCGAGCGCGGCCGCAGCAACGAGCGCCGAATCATCGCTGCTGGTAATCGCGACGGTAAGCGCGCCGATCTCCCGTGCACGCTCGAGCGCAGCGATTACAAACGGTGCGCCACCGCTTGCCGAGATGCCGACGACGACATCGTCGGGCACGACGTGCGCATCCATTGCGCGTTCGCCGGCACCGCCGTCGTCCTCGGCGCCTTCTACTGCTTCACGCAGCGCGCGGTCGCCGCCGGCGATGTGTGCGCATACCAGCGCAGGCGGCGTCCCGAAGGTCGGCGGCATCTCGGAGGCATCCAGCACGCCAAGGCGCCCGCTCGTGCCCGCCCCGACGTAGTGTACCCGTCCGCCGCGCTGCACGCGTTCGACGATCGCCTCGACGACGCGCACCAAGGTCGCCGCTTGCGCGCGCACAACCGCAACCGCTTCGCTTTGATCGCGCACGAGCAGGTCGACGAGCTCTCGCGTTTCGAGCAAATCGAGTCCGGCGCTTTGCGGGTGCCGCCCTTCGGTCGGCGGCGTCCTTCGCGGCTCCCCTCCGGGTCGCACCTCGGGATGACCGCTCATCGTGCAATCCTGCGCGCAAGCTCGAGCGCACCGTGCGCCGGTGACAGCGCCGATTTCACCGGCTGCAGCAGCGGCATATCGGCGAGCAACCGTGTCTCGATCAAATACGACAGCAACGAGTTTTCCGCGAAGAGACCGCCGGCAAAGACCAACGGAAGTTCGCGTGAGCCCAGTTGCGCACGCTGCACGAGCGACTTCAGCAAATCGACGAGTTCGCTCGCGGCGCTCTGGACGATCTTGGTTGCGACGCGCTCGCCCGACCCGGCACGAGCGAGCACGAGCGGGGCGAGCGACGCGACCGCCCCGACCATATTCGGCTCGCTATAGATGCGCCCGAGCAAGCTCTGCGCATCGCCAATCTGCAGCCTGGCCGCAATCGCGTCGAAAAGCTCGCTATGCGCGGCACGGCCGTCATACCAGCGCAGCATCTGCGCAAGCGCAGCGCGGCCGATCGCAAATCCCGAACCGTCGTCACCGAGCAGATAGCCGTAGCCACCGGCGCGGTGCGTCTCTTCCCCGACGCGCGCGTAGGCAATCGAACCCGTTCCCGCAATCAGCACCACTCCGTCACCGCGTGGAACAGCCGCGCGTAGCGCGATCTCGGCATCGTCGTGCACGGCGATCGCGCCGCGCGGAAAATACGTATGTAGCGCCGCCTCGAGGGCACGCGCAACCACGGTGTCTCCCGCACCGGCCGCGCCGACGACCAGCGCATCGAATGTTTCGCCATGCAGCCCGAAGCGTACGGCCGCAGCGATCTGCTTGGCCGCGCCGTCGATGCCTTCGGTGCGGACGTTGGCGGCCTCGCCGTGTACACCGGTTATGGCGCCGTCGCGCTCGATCGTGCAATCCAGCGAACTGCCGCCCGCGTCCACGCCTACGAGGATCCGCACTCTAACTCCACCTCTGCAATCAACCGGCGCAACGCGAACGGAGCAATGGCACCAAGCGGAACCGCGCGCGACGCACCGGTGACGCGCGGAACGTTCGCGGCCCGCTCGCGCAGCGTCTCATATCCCAGAACCGCAAACGCCATTGCCTCCTTTGCATCGCCGTTGATGCCGACGATTTCGCTCGGTTCGACACGCGCGGATGGAAGCCGTGCCGCGATCCGGCGTACGAGCGCCAAATTTCTCGCGCCGCCGCCGCTGCACAGCACGCGAGCCTCGGCCATGCCAAGCGCAGTTATCGCATCGGCAATCGACGCCGCGGTTACCTCGGTGAGCGTCGCGCACCCGTCCTCGGTAGAAAGCAGTTCGAGCGCGCTGCGGTGGGCGAAGAGAAATTGCGCGCCGAAGCGTTCGCGACCCGTCGATTTCGGCGGTCCCAGCGCAAAGAACGGATCGGCGAGCATGCGGTTCAATGCCGGCTCGTCCACGCGACCCGCCGCGGCAAGCGCCCCGTCTTCATCGTATCTGCGCGCTTCGCCGGTGCGCATCTGCACGAAGGCATCGATGAGCATCACGCCCGGTCCCGTGTCGAAGGCCATCACATCGTTCGGGGACGATCCCCGTGGCAGCGCGGTGACGTTCGCAATGCCGCCGATGTTCAACGCGACACGATCCTCGTTTGGATCGGCGAGGAGTAGGACGTCGACGTATGGCACGAGCGGCGCACCACTTCCGCCAAGAACACAGTCGGCCGAGCGGAAATCATAGCAGACGGTCGCGCGCAGTGCCTCGCGAATCACGAACGGATCGCCTAATTGGATCGTGCAATGGGCCGGCCCATCGTGAAAGATCGTCTGTCCGTGCGACGCCACGTAGTCTACGCCGAGCGCTCCCGCGGCACTGCGCGCGGCGCGCGCAAAGGCCGCGCCGAGCCGGCGATGCAGATCTGCGATCGTCGGCACGGTCGCGGTGTGCGGAGGCAACGCCGCACGCAGCTGACGATCCAGCGTGTCCTCGAAGGGCACGGTCACGAAGTTGAGCAGCTCGACGGCATAACCGGCGTCGCGCGGCAGAATACGTACGAGCGCGGCGTCGATCCCGTCGAGCGACGTCCCGCTCATCAATCCGACGGCAATCATCTTCCGAACGTTTCTATCACAGCGTCATAAAACGCCACCCGCAACGGGCGGGAATCCCCGCGACCGAAATAGACGGTGTTGGTCAACAACACGGCCTGCAGATCGCGATCGGGGTCGGCCCAGACGCACGTGCCGGTGAACCCCGTGTGGCCGAAGGTGCGCGGGCCGAAACGTACCCCACACGAGTTTTCGTCGGTGGTCCGCAGCGCCCAGCCCAGTCCGCGGCGCAACACCGGATCGTCCGCCACGCACACGATTGCGTCGCGCGCAAGCCCGCTCGGCAGGACGTGCTGTACGCGCCCTCGCGCAGCTGCGAGATAGACCTCGGTCATGCGTGCGACCGCCGCGGCATCTCCAAACAGCCCGGCGTGTCCGGCAACACCGTGCATGAGATGCGCCTTCTCGTCATGCACGCTGCCTTGCACGCGCCCGCGCCAGGCATCTTCTTCGGTCGCCGGGATCGCTGGGCGATCGATGGCCGGCGGATTGAACGTCACGCCGGATCCCCAAATCTCCGCAACCGCGCTGCTCAATGCGCGGCCGCCGATGCGTTCGATCGCGACGCCGAGCGCGATAAAGCCCAGGTCGCTGTAGATCACCTCCGCTCCCGGCGCCGCGGCGAGCGGGCGCCGCAACGCGAATTTCGCGACGTCGGCGTCGAGCAGCTCGCGGTAGTCGGCTCCGGAGTGCATCCCCGAGGTGTGCGCGAGCAGCATGCGCATCGTGATCGGCGCATGTTCGTCGTCGTTCCAGTCGGGCAGATACTCGCGCAAGGGCGCATCCAGGTGAACCAGACCGCGTGCAACCAGATCGAGCGCAACGGTCGAGACAAAGATCTTTGTGAGCGAGGCGAGATCGAAACGCGTATCGACATAGACCGGTCTGCCAAGCTCGTCGTCACGTGTCGCGCCGAAAGCGCGCTCGTAGACCAGTTCTCCGCCGCGCTCGACGCGCGCCACCGCAGCCGTAAAGGAATGCTTTAGCGCGGCTTCAAGCGAGTGCAATCGGTAGTACGCCGTTGCACGGCGCTCCAAGAAATACGACATCGGCGAGGCCCGCAAGCGCAAGCTCATCGTTGCCATAGCAGGCTAGGACATGCCGGGCCCGCGCGAAGAGCGGAAGATCGTATGGCTCGCCGGTCGAAACCACGAGCGCATCGGGCGCATGCGCGAGAATCGCGTCGATTGCGCGCGCCTGACGCGGATACAGATGCGCGCGATACGAGAGCACGAGTACCCGCCGCGGCGATTGACGTATGTCATCGAGCATTGCCGCCAGCGCGTCCTCGTCGGGATCGAGCGCGAGGCGCCGCTCCTCGAGTGCGGGCGCGTGCGCGGCCAGCGATCCGTCACCAAAGATGATGGCATAATCGGCGAGCCCTGCGCCGCGCGGCTCCCCGCGCACGAGCGTCACGGCTTCGCGCGCGATGCGCCGGCCGATCCCGGGGTGTGGACCGAGCGCGTCGAGATCGAGCGGCTCCTGCGCGCGCGCACGCAAGCGCAGCACACGCGCGTTGGCTTCCTGTAAACGCGCGAGCGGCACGTCGCCGCGTTCGACCGCATGCGCGAGATAGTGCGCGGCCTCGTAGGCAAGGTCGGGGTCGTGACTAACGAGCGCACAATCAGCGCCGGCGGCAATCGCCGCGGTCACGCCACGCACCGTGCCGACGCTCTTTGCGATCGCATCCATCTGCATGCAATCGGTGAAGCACACACCATCAAATCGCCACTCGTCGCGCAGTATGTTCGTCAGAAAGCGCGGCGAGATCGAGGCGGGACGATCGCCGTCGATCGCCGGCACCGCCACATGCGACGCCATGATCGTGGCGTCGTCACGCAGGCACGAGCGAAATGGGACAAGGTCACGCCCGCGCAGCGTCGCTTCATCGGCGTCGAGCCGCGCGGCGCTCAGGTGCGTGTCGAACGCAGTGGCACCGTGCCCCGGAAAATGCTTGAAGGTCGGCGTGATCCCTCTCGACTGCAGCCCACGCGCGAAGGCGCCACCGATGCGCGACACGAGTTCGGTCGAGGTCCCAACTGCGCGCGTGCCAATGACCGTGTTGCCCGGGTCGAGGGCGAGATCCAGCACCGGAGCGAAATCCAGCGTGCATCCCATCCGCCGCAGATCGTGCGCCATTGCCGCTCCGGCATCGAACGTAAGCTGTGCATCCGCGACGGCGCCGAGCGCCATCATCGACGGCATCGGCTCGACACCGTTGCGCAGCCGCATGATACGTCCACCTTCTTGATCGATTGCAACAATCGGCGCGGGCTGCGTGCCGGCGCGCAGCGCATCGGCCAATGCGCGAGCACCTTCGACGCTTTCAAGATTGCGCGCAAACAAAATATAGCCGGCGAACGAACGGTTTGGCCGCTGCGAAAAGCCGGTGACGATGACACCGCAGGCGAGATCGAGTGTTGTAGGCACTAAATGCGAATCGTTTGCGCGACGAGCCGTCCGCTCACCTCGTAGACCGAGATATCTACATGCTGTCCGCGACGCAAATCGGCGAATGTCGCGTAGCCGCCATGCTGGTAGATCGTGGTCGAAGGCGTAACCGTGATGATGCGGGTGCTTCCGTTCACGCGCACGGCAAGCGTTCCACCCGGATAGTCGATCGAGTCGATTCGGCCCCGGATCTCGCCGGCCGGCCGCGCATCGCGCCCTGATTCGAGCGCCCGATAGACGTTCGGCGTCGGAGTCGACGTTTGCGCGAAGGCCGGTCGGACTCCCAACAGCGCTCCGACGCACACCAGGATCACCGCCAGCGCGCGTGCATAGGCAGTGCGTGCGTCCGCGGCACCCGTCCCACCGGCTCGCGCGCGGTCGGCGTGCTCGCGCAGCGCCGTGACGCTTGCGTCGTCGGCACGTTTACCGGCTAGTACAAGGCGTAGAGCAACCAGGGCGAGATCCGGCGTGCGCGCACCAAGCATACGCATCCCTTCGTAGAATGGCGCCGCCTCGGCGCGCGCACTCGGATTGGCAAGTAAATCTTTGATTACACGCCCTTTGGGGGGAGCTCCGGTGAGAAGATACTCATCGATCAACTCGAAGTGCATGCCATGGCCTTCGCCAAACGGTTCGCTATGCTTTTCGCGGTCGGCCTCGCGGTGACGGCACCGCCGCACGCGTTGGGAGCATCGCCGCCCGAGACGCTAAGCCACCTGCTCGCTCGTATGCGTGTGCAGAGCGGCCCGGTGTGGGACGCGCACCTGACCTCGGTTTCGCACGTGTTGCGCGGCGGAGAAACGGTCGACCTCAAGAGTGAGACGCAAGGCCTGCGGTTCGCAAGTTATGACTGCAAAGGCGCCTTGTGCGAAGGCCAATATTTCGACGGCGAGCGCCTCTACGCGATCAATATCAACGGAACCACGTTGCCCGAATCCGGCGGCACCGATCCGCTGCTGCGCGCTGAGCGCACGATTGCATCCCTTGCGTTTCTTGCTCCCGATTTTGTCGCGCAGGGCGGACGCATCGTCGACGACGGCACGACGTCCATTTCGGGTGTGCCGTACCGCACGCTGCTCGTCTCGAACGGCGACGCAACACCGATGCTCGTCTACGTCGATCAAAAGACCGCATCGGTCCAATATATGCGCGACGTCAACGGCGACATGACGCTCGAATATCGCGACTACACCCAGGTTGGAGGTCGCTACGAGCTGCCGCTGGAGGTGCTGCAAAATGGTTCGTTGCTCGAGCGCTACGACCGGCGCGATGAAGTTTCGACGCCATTCGAGGCACCGCACGGACCCGTGCCGGCCTTCGCGACGCGGCCGGCGGTCGTGCCCACCGATCCCTCGCTCACGACGCCCGTCTTCGCCTGCACTCTCGGCGGGGTTGCCACGACGTGCCTTCTCGACAGCGGGAATTCGGGAATGTCGGTCAGCCTGGAACTCGCCGAACAACTCAACGCGCCCAGTGTTGGATCGTTCCGCGTTCGCGGTTTGGGCGACTACGCAACCGAGGTCGTGCACATCGGTGCGCTGCAAATCGGCAGCATGACGTTCCCCAGCGCAAACTACGTTGTGCTGCATGATATCGACCGGTTGGGGTATCAAGTCGTCGTGGGCGCCGACCTCTTGGCCGCCACGACCGTCGACCTCGATAACGCCGCGCACCGTGTGGTCTTCGGCGGCGCGGTGCCGCGCGACGGCTACACCGTGCCGCTGGCCTTCGACAATTTCGTACCATCGGTCGACGTGTTGTTGGGGACGCTCCCGTCACAGCTCACGCTTGATACCGGCGACGAATCGAGCATCAACCTCGCCTTCGACTTCTACCAGGAACATCACGAGCTGTTCCAACCCACCAGGGAGAGCACGGTAAGTGGCGTCGGCGGCTCGAGCGTCGAATTACAGGGCACAATTCCCCTCGTACAACTCGGCGGATACTCCATCGAGAAGTCGGACATCGGCGCGACGCCGAGCCTGCCCAAAGCCGAATTCGGGCATATCGGCGCAGGGCTGCTCGCGCACTTCAACGTTACGATCGACTACGCGGCGGGCATGCTCCATTTCGTTCCGTTGACTAAAGCGTCGCCAAATCCTTAACCGCGTCTTCGGGCGGTACCGGCTCGCCGAGGAAAAAGCCCTGCACTTCGTGCGCGCCGATAGCACGGATGTGTTCGAGCGTCAGTCGCGATTCGATCCCCTCGGCGATCGAGCGCAGACCGAGGTTTTCGGCGAGTATGACGATCGCCTTGACGATCGCCTCGTCTTGCGAGCCCGGCAACATGTCGCGTAGAAACGTTTTATCGATCTTGAGGACGTCGATCGGAAAGCGTCGCAAATAACTGAGTGACGTGTAGCCGGTACCAAAGTCGTCCACTGAGAGGCGCACACCGAGCGCCTTGAGCTCGTGGAGCATCGCAATTCCGCTCGTGATGTCACGCATCACAGAGCTTTCCGTTAGCTCGAGTTCGAGTCGCGACGGAGCCACGCCCGATTCACGTAAGGTTGTTGCAATCGCTTCGCGTAGGCTCGCGCGCTCGAATTGGCGCGCCGAAATATTCACGCACACGCGCGGCACGCCGACGCCGCGCGCGTCCCATTCGACGATCTGGCGGCACACTTCGCGTAGCACGAAGAGGCCCAGGTCGTCGATCGCTCCCGATTCCTCCGCCAGATGAATGAAATGCTCGGGCGGCAACAATCCGAGTTCTGGATGCTGCCAGCGTACGAGCGCCTCGAAGCCCGCAAAGGAAAGGTCGTGGGAGCGGAAGATCGGTTGATAGTGCAGCACAAACTGTCCCGCGCCCGATGCTCCGCGGAGGTCGCGCTTGAGCGAAAGCCGCTCGGCCGATGACGCAATCATGCTCGGCACGAAAATGCGGAACCCGTTTCCGCCGGCCGCTTTGGCGGCCTGCATCGCCGCCTCTGAAGAGCGTAGGAGCGTTTGCGTGTCGACGCCGTCGTCGGGGTAGGACGCAAGACCAGAGCTCGCATTGACATACACGTCGACGTCGCCGACGACGAACGGAGCATCGAACGTCGTGTGCAATCGATCGAGGAACGCGCGGTCCGCGGCGCCATTCCCGCTGTCGACCAGCAAGATCACGAACTGGTCTTCGCCCGTGCGAGAAACCGTAGCGGTCGAATCGACGAGCCGTCGCATACGTGCCGCAATCATGCGGAGAACGACGTCGCCGTGGCCGGAACCGTAAAGTTCGTTGACTTCCTTGAACGCGTCGATGTCCGTTGTGATCACGCTAACAGGCGCGCGGTGACGCTGCGCGACCGCGATCGCCTGCGTGAGGCGATCCTCTAGCAGCGCGCGATTGGGAAGATCGGTCAACGGATCGTATTGCGCGAAATATGCAACACGTTGTTCGGCGATCTTGCGCTCGGTAATATCGAATGCGACGGCAATCGTGCCGACAATGCGACCGTCGACGTCGCGTAGCGGCTCGACGTGTCCGCGAAATGTCTTGCCGCCCCAGATCATTTCATATTCAGCCGAGCCGCCTTGCAACGCTTGCAGATGCGCGTGCCGAATAGGAAAGCGTGATTCGTCGGCGAGCAGCGCAGAGCTCGCCACGTGCGCGCCGATCAGCGATTCCGGATCGTCGGGCACCTGGGCGAGTTGCGCGCCTTCGACGCTGGTTACCGTGAGCGTGGTGTCGCACGAGATCACGAGTGCGGGAAGCTGTTCGAAGAGGAGCCGCAGGCGCGTCTCACGTTCGCGTAACTGAATCTCCATCAAAGCCCGAGCGCGACGCAGTTCGGCGTCGCGCAGCGCGCGTTCGGCGGCGGGGCCAAGCCGCTTGAGATTGTTCTTGAAAATATAGTCGTATGCGCCGAGGCGAATCGTCTCGACCGCGGCCTCTTCGCCGATCGCGCCCGAGACAACCAAGCAAGGGACGTCGGCATGGTAGGCGCGCAACAACTCGAGCATCGCGGACGCGCTAAAGCGCGGCATCGAGTAGTCGCAAAGTATAAGATCCCACGGCCCGTCCTCGAGTGCGGCGATTGTCGCCTCGCGTTCGTCCACGCGCGCAGCCTCGACCGAGAAGCCGTGCCGCTGGAGCGCGAGGATCTCGAGTTCGGTGTCGTCAGGCGAATCGTCGACGCACAGGACCCTCAGCTTCACTACATACCTCCTCCTCCTGCAGCGGGAGGAGGTTCGTTGAGCACG
Organism: Candidatus Acidiferrum sp.; assembly: GCA_035507095.1. Lineage (GTDB taxonomy): Bacteria > Vulcanimicrobiota > Vulcanimicrobiia > Vulcanimicrobiales > Vulcanimicrobiaceae > Aquilonibacter. The sequence goes on along the minus strand of DATJOM010000128.1, from coordinate 15,315 downwards.
AGCCAGTACAGGCCGACCTGCCGGACGGCTTCAACGAATTCGTTGAAATCGACGGGTTTGCGAACGTAGCTGTTCACACCGCGGCGATAGCCCTCGATCAGATCTTCTTCTTGCTTGCTCGACGTCAGAATGACGGTCGGCAAGAGACGCGTCGCGTCGTTCGCGCGAATCGCTTCCAGCAACTCGAGGCCGCCGACTTTAGGAAGGCTCAGATCGAGCAGAATCAACGCGGGCATCCCAGGAGTGTGCCGGCTTTCTTCGCCGAAAAGGAACTCGCGCGCCGCGGCACCGTCGCGTATCACGACAACCTCGTTTGCGATGTGGTTTTTCTCGAACGCGCGTTTCGTCAGATCGATATCGTCCGCGTTATCCTCGACCAAGAGGATGTATGGTTTGCTCATCGCGCACGCCCACTACGGCTCGTGCGCCGGAAGCGTGAAGTAGAACGTAGCACCTTCGCCCACAGCCCCTTCGGCGCGAATGTCGCCCCCATGACGATGTATGATGCGGGCCACCGTGGCCAGCCCAATGCCGGTCCCTTCATATTCGTCGCTCGAATGGAGCCGGGCAAACGCGCCAAAGAGTTTGTTCGCGTAGGACATCTCAAACCCGGCGCCATTGTCGCGAACGTAGAACTCGCCTTCGCTGTTTTTCCCAACATAGACCTGCGCGCGTTGTAATTGTCGTGTAAATTTCCACGCGTTACCTAGCAGATTCGCTAATACGATTTGCAGCAGATGCGGTTCGCCTTGCGCGACGAGGCCCGGCTCGACCACGACCGCGACCGACCGCCGCGGATCATGCTCACGTAGCTCGCCGGCGACGGCTTCGGCAAGCGTGCTAAGATCCACCGGCGCAAAGGTGATCGGGGTTCGTGCCACCTTCGCGAGCCGCAGGAGTGAATCGATCAGGTCGGCCATCCGCTGCGCGGCACGGCGAACGCGATCGAGATGACCGCGCGCCCGCGCATCGAGGCTTTCGCCGTAGTCCTCGATCAGCGCCGCCGAGAACCCATCGATCGCGCGGAGCGGTGCTCGCAAATCATGCGAAACCGAATACGAGAATGACTCCAGTTCTTTGTTTGCAAGCTCGAGCTGCGTCGTGCGCTCGGCAACGCGCCGCTCGAGCTCCGCATTGAGCTCGAGCACACGCTCCTGTTCGAACCTACGCTTGGTGATATCGCGGACGTACGCCGCAACGCCCAAACCGAAGGGGTACAAACGCGCTTCGAACCAACGGTCGCGCCAAGCGTATTCGAACGTCAAGGCGCGTCGCTCGTTCAGCGCGTCCTTAAAGTACTGCAAGACTCGTCCTTCGGGCGAATCCAAACGCGCGGTGTACGCTTGGAGCGGCAGCCCGATAATCCGCGCCGGAATTTCGTCCCAAAAGCGCGCCATGCGACCGTTCACGTACGTGATACGCAGATCTCGGTCCACCGCGACGAAGGCGTCGGCTATGGTTTCCAGTACTTCGAACATCAGCCGGTTGGATTCCAGTGCCGAGGCGAACTCCGCAATCGACTGGGAAAGCGATTGAATGAAGCGTACGTCGGCAATGGAGAACGTGCGCGTTTGCCGGCTGTAGGCGACGATCGCACCGACGGGCGCGTTGTTAGTGCCGATCGGGGTCGCGACAAAGGAAAGGACTCCGCTGGATTCCAGCCGCGCAAGCGTACGCGCGCGTGGATCGATGCGGACATCCGAGCATACGAACGGCTCACCCGTGCGAATGACCGTCGCGAGATGTTCGATCGGCGGACATGCACGATCGAGTGACGCGCCATTCCCCCACCCGACGCTACGCACGATGGAGAATCCCTTGGTTAGCCGATCGTAATGGTAGAGATCGACGACGCTTGCGTCGAGTGCCTCGCTCAGCAATTCGATAGCGTCGGCAAGAGTCTGGTCATACGTCGAGCCTGCCAGCGCAGCGCGCCCGAAATCAATGAGTGCCTGCTGCCGCCGCGTCGTGCTCTCGAGTTCGCGCTGGGCCTCGACACGCGAGGTGACGTCGCGAAAATATACCGACAGTCCGTCGACAGAGGGATAGGCTTTAACTTCGAGCCACAGCTGCGCGGTGACCGAGTATTCGACGAATTGCACGGGCTTCTGGTCGCGCATTGCGCGATGATATTCACGCTCGAAAAGACGTCCGCGCGCTTTGGGGAATACGTCGAGCCAATGCTGCCCGATGCAGTCTTGTGGCGCATGCAGCAGCCTGCGCGCCTGAGCGTTGATATACGCGATCCGCCACTGCGCGTCGAGAGCAAAGAACCCGTCGGTGATGCGTTCGAGCACCAGCGACAGGTCCGGTCGCAGGGCGGAGGCATCGGCCATGGGCCGACCTTCTGCGCTCCCCGAAGGCCGCCCCCCAAGAGGCGCACTAAGGCGGAGGTAAAGGGAACTTGGTGGCTAGGCACGCAATTTTGGGCCACCGGGCGCCGATTGATTAGATAGGTAGATGCTGAACGACCTAATCACCTTTTTCACCGGGGCTCCGCAGAACCGGCGCAAATACGCGCGCCGCGCTGGTCCTTTTCCGGCATGGGTTGCGGTCGGTTCGCAATGGACGAACTGCGCCTGCCTCGATATTTCCGGGAGTGGTCTTGGCGTTGTTTCCCCAGCCGCGCTTCCCGAAGAAGCGAACTTCCGCGTACAGCTCGACGGGCGCAATATCGTTATTCGCGCAAAACGCGTGTGGCAGCAGCCCGGTACTGCGCAAGGCAAGCCCGCGTGGCGCTACGGTTTGACCTTTACCGGGATCAGTGCCGACGATTGGGATGCGGTCATTCGCTTCTCTAACAACGATCAAGTCGTCGTCGAGAACAAGGCGCAAAAAGAGCTCGAGCTCGTGCGTATGAAGGCGGATGACGTTGCGCGGCTTATTCCGAAGAAACTACAAGACACGATGCTGCAGATGCTCGTGCAAAAGGGGCGGCTCGCTCCGATCGACGAGAAGACACCGCTCGTGCAATATGCCTACGGCGGCGTCATTAAGCGCAACGGCAAGGCATTGCACCGTCTCTCGATTCATTCGCGTCTGCGCGACCCGGTGACGAACGAAGTGAAAGCCTACGATACTCGCTTTCTTTTCGACGATCAAGGCAGCAACGTTCAGATGGACGAGTAGCGCACCAGCATCTCACGCACTGCGTCGAGCACGGCATCGACCGCCGGCCGGCGATATTCCCACATCGGTTCCTGCGGCGGATAGCGCACCGCCATCGTTGCGTTCGTTTCGAACACGACGACGCGTCCGCTCGCATCGATGGCGAAATCGATTCCACCATACTTTAAAAAGAGCGTCTGAGCCACGCGCTCGAGGGCAGTCCATGCGCGCTCGCCGAGCGCACGACGTGGATCCGTTAAGAACTGCGCTTCGCGCTCTCGATAGCTAGGGTAGGCGGCCATCTGCGCGCTAAAGTAGTGTACCTTCCAACCATGCGAGATCGCTAGATGCAGCGGATAGAGCGCTCCATCGACGAGCATCACGCGATACTTTGCGTAGGCGCCGCCGGCATCGCGCGTGTCGAGAAACTCGAGCGCCAAGATCTCGTCACCAGGCAATTGCGCGAGTGCGGCGTCGAGGTCATCGGGGTCATCGACACGCAGAAAGTGCTCGCCCGCGTGAAACCCGGGGGCGCGCAGCAGCACCGGTGTCGTGACGGTACGTGCCGCTTCGCGCGACCATAGCGCGATCTTCGGCATCACGACGTCCTCGAGACCGCGTAGTCGCATCGACTGCGCAACGCGTCCGGTATTCGCAACATAGTCGGGCGCGTTGAGTACCGGTTTGCGCGTGCGCGCGAGTAGCAGACGCACCTTCGCAAGCGCATCGCGCGAACTGTCCGCATCGCCGACGGCATTGAAGACAACGTCGTGGTCCGGCAACGCGGCGTCGAGCGGATGCAATTCGACGGCGAGCTTCGTCACGTCAAAGACAGTGTCATCGAATAGCAAATCGGTGAAGATGTTGCCGCTGCCGAGCGTGATGGGCACGAGCACGCGTATGGGTCGCCCGGAGCCACGATACGGGACACGGGTGGTCGAGTCGCCCTGTGCGGCGAGACCGCACCGGGTCTTGGCAACGGCGAGCCCGCGCCTGGCTTCGGCATTGTCCGGATTGGCGCGTATGGCGGCTTCATATGTTTCGAGCGCGCGCGCCGGTTCGCCGCGCAGTATATAAAAATAGCCCACGTTCGTAAGCGCCAGCGAGCTTTGCGGAAATCGCGATGCCGTCTCGAGCGCGAGCGTGAACGCGTCGTCGGACCTTCCTGCACGATGTAAGCGCTCGACTTCGCGCGCGAGCATTTCCGGCGTCGTTTCCATGAATTTTGCGGCTATGCGCGCAGCGCTTCGAGCAGCGGCCGCAGTTCTCTTTCGTACGCCCGCCACCGTCCGACGGAGCCCGCGAAGAGCGGGCGGCGCACCTGCACCACGCTGGCTGTTCGCACCGCGCGCTCCACGCGCCAGAACTCCATACACGCCGGGTCCCACGCAAGGCCGCAGTGGGCGACGATCCGCCGGGCGTTCGGTTCGAAATCGGTCACGAGCTGCTCGTATTCGAGTTCGAGGAATACGTCGCTCGGAAGCAACGCCCGAGCGTGCGCCATATGCGCCGCGTACCTGCGATAGTAGCGTCCGAGCTCGGCGAGATCGTATGCATAGCCCTGCCCATCGGCAAAATTGGTTGCAAAGCACGAGAGACAGGTGTCACGTGGATCGCGACGGACGTGGATGATTTTCGCCTGCGGAAACGTGAGATGGATTGCCGCCACGAAGCGAAAGTTGGACGGCATCTTATCGGTTGTCCGCATCTTGCCGGGCGTGAGCTCAGGAAGCGATGCGAGATAGCGCGCACCGACGCGCTGGAATCCCTCAACCATCTCGCGCGCGAATCCGTGCACGTCGCGCGGATCCGTCGCAATGTTCGGAAATTCTCCAAAGGCGCGCTCGAACGCATCGAGCTCACCTGCGGCGGACACGCGTGGATGCGCCGCGAGCACCTGCTCGACGAGCGACGTCCCCGAGCGCGGCATCCCGACGATAAATACCGGTTGCGTACTGGGATCGCCGCGGCCACGCATCTCGCGAACGAGCGTCGCGCTGAACGCTGCGCGCAGTGACTCCATCAGCCGGTAATCGGCCGACTCGTCATATGCAAGCTGCGCGCGGCGCAACCGATTGCCGATCCGCCAATGCTCGAAGGCGTCGTTCGTGAGCCCATGGCGGTCGTAGAAGGTCCCGAGCGCGAAGTGCAAGTTGATCCGGTTGTCTCCGGCAACGTCCGGATCGGCGAGGAGGGCTTCCATCTGGATGCGATGCGCGTCGCTATCGTTGTGGCGCGTCTCAACCAGGTAGCGATGCGCGCTTCCGTCACGGGGATCGTCGGCGATGGCTCGCTCGAAGCAGGCGATGGCCTCATCGAATTTGCCGATTTCACGAAGCTGTACGCCGAGGAAACGCTCCACGGTCAACGGCGTGTACTCGTGCCGGCTCGGAGACCACGTAGCACGGGCCTTAGGTTTACCAAGCACATGTTAGGCAGGCTCTCCAGGAAGCCGCACCGCTTCGCGCGCAAGGGCGTGAAATGAAACGAAACGCCTGGGCTAATATCCTCTTGCTCATTCCGTTCGTCGCGACGCTCTTCCCCGCGCTGTATAACTCCTTGGAGCCGCGGCTCTTCGGCATGCCGTTCTTCTACTGGTATCAGTTGGTGTGGACGATTGGTTCGGGCCTGGTTCTGGCCCTCTACATCGCCATCGTTCGAGGAGGCGAACGCGATGCACGCTAGCTCGGTCGTTCTCATCGTCCTCGTGCTCGCGATTACCGTGCTCGGTTTCGCCGCCGCGAACTGGCGCAGAACCGGCACACTCGATCACATGCACGAGTGGGCCCTGGGCGGGCGCAACTTCGGCACCCTGATCTCATGGTTTCTCATCGGCGGCGATCTCTACACCGCGTACACCTTCATTGCCGTCCCGGCGCTCGCATACGGTGCCGGTCCGATAGCGTTCTTTGCGCTTCCCTACACCATCGTCGCGTATCCCTTCGGCATTCTCATCCTCACTCGTTTCTGGAGCGTAGCGCGCAATCGCGGCTACATCACGGCTGCCGACTTCGTGCGCGACCGCTTCGGCGATCGCTCGCTCGAGATCGTCATCGCGATCACCGGCGTGATCTCGATACTTCCCTATATTGCGCTGCAACTCGTCGGCATGGAAGTGGTCTTCCGGCAACTCGGAGGCGTCTTTGCCGTGGGCAACGGCGAAGTCGCGCTCGCCATTTCGTTCATTCTTCTTGCCGCCTATACGTACACCAGCGGCCTGCGCGCCCCGGCGCTGATCGCACTCGTCAAGGACACACTGATCTACATCACGATCATCTGCGCGATCGTCGCGGTCACGCACATGTTCGGCGGATGGTCCGGCATCTTCGATGCGGCCGGAAAGGCGCTTGCGGCAAAACCCAAACCGGCGACATTACTCCTCGCGCAGCCGCAGTACTTCGTGTACGGCACGCTCGCGTTCGGGTCGGCACTTGCGCTCTTCATCTATCCGCACTCGATCACATCGATTCTTTCGGCGAAGAGCCGGGTCGTCGTGCAGCGCAACATGGCGCTCTTGCCGATATACTCGCTCCTCCTCGGGTTCTTGGCGCTGCTCGGTTACGCCGCCCTCGCGGCGGGCATTCAAGTGAAGAACCCGCAGTTCGCCGTGCCGGCGCTCTTCGCGCAGATCTTCCCCGATTGGTTCGCGGGCGTCGGCTATGCGGCGATCGTGATCGGCGCCCTGGTGCCGGCTGCGATCATGGCGATCGGCGGGGCCAATCTTTTTGCCAGCAATATCTTCCAGCAATTCTCGTCGACGCGCCACCCGGGGCAAACCGGAATCGCGAAGATGCTGACGCTGGCGATCTGCCTGGTCGCGTTGCTTTTCGTGATTTTCATCGACCCACAGTTTGCGATCTACTTCCAATTCCTCGGCGGAGCGTGGATCTTGCAAACATTCCCCGCGTTCGTGCTCGGGCTATACACGAACTGGTTCAATCCGAAGGCGCTGTTGCTCGGTTGGATCGCAGGCATCGCTTCCGGTACGTACATGGCCGTTCAGACGCACTACGCTGCTGCCTTCCCGTTGCATCTCTTTGGCGACGGCGCGCTCGTCGGCTACGGCCCGTTCTACGCGCTTATCATCAACCTGATCGTGGTGGTTATTGCGACGCCGCTCTTCAATGCGGCGAGAAGTACACGCGGGGTCGACGCGACAAGCGCCGCGGATTACGCGTAGACGTCGATGTTACGCCCCACGCCGATCGCGCGAAAATAGCGCACGACGTCGGGCGGATCTTGCGGAAGACGCACGGGACCGGCGCCCTTGCCCGAGTTCATCGCGCGTAGGACCTGCCGGTACTGATCGATTGCCCAGGCAACCGAGATGGTGACCGCGTTGAGGGCCATGGCGGCTACAAATTCGGTATGAGGAAGACGATCCCCACCAGCATGATAAAGAGTCCGCTAAGAATCTCGCCGTAACGCTCGAACGGGCCCAGGTGCAAGCGTTCGAGCGCGGCGCGCGAGAGCGTGCACAGCGCAACGTACGTCGCGATCGTACTGAGCGCAAAACACACCGACATTACGGCGATGAGTCCGGGTCCAAATTTCGCCGCAGCAAAGAACGCCGGAATGCCCTCAACCATCGGTGAGGACCCGAGGATCAGCACGAGCGCGCTACTTTCGCGTTTGTGCTCGCGCAGTTCGCGCCACGAGCCAATCGCGATCCATCCGCCAAAGACGATCAGCGCAACACTCGAAACGAGCGACATGATCGTTCCAAATCGCTGCGCTGCAACCGCCCCGGCGATCCACACGACGATCCCGATTGCAAGCGTCGAAAGCGTGTGCCCGAGCCCCGCACCAAATGCCGCGCGCGCCGTTTGCATGCGTGTCCAACCGCGTTGCCGTGCGATCAAGGTAATCGGCACCCAATGGTCGGGCACGAGCGTATGCAGCACGCCGACCGCGATGACCGCGGCGATGAGCAGCCAAGCCTGCTGCGGCACTATTTCAGATAAGCGCGCACAAGATTGCTGAGGTCTTCGGCGAAGCGCTCGCGTTCGACGGGTTTGAGGGTACGCGACGCGAGTACATGCTCGCGTAGATAATCCTCCAGCACTTCGGACATGAGACCGTTCATCGCCCCACGGGCCGCCGCAATGCGCTGCAACACCTCGCCGCAACCCGACTCTTCCTCGAGCGCGCGCACGACCGATTCCACCTGTCCGGCCACACGCCGCGTGCGCGCCAACAGCTTAGCCTTGTTTCTAATGGTGTGACTCATGGGCGCCTTCTTACGCGGCGCTTGAAATATACCCTACCGGGGTATACTATTGCCCGGTCGGTCCGAAACGTTCCGTTTTAATGCGATCTGGGTCGTGGCCGGCTGCAATCAGCAGATTCGCCGCAGTTTCGACGAACGGCGTCGGCCCACACACGTAACACGACGGCTTCTGCTCGGGTGGAATCGTCGTTTCCATGAGGACGGCGGCATCGATGCGTTTTGGCGCGCGTAACCAGCCATCGGGAATGGTCCGCGTGTACGCAAAGGCGACATCGAGCCCGTTGTCGTCCTTCGCGCGCATCATCAATTCGTCGCTGTAGATGATCGATTGCGGCGCACGCACCGAATAGAGCAACCGAAACGGCGCGCCGCTTCCGGCAAGCGCGCGGGTGCGGATCATCGCCATCAGCGGCACGACGCCCGAACCGCCGGCGATGAGTTGCACCGGTTCTTCTTGGGTAGGGCGCCATACGAACCAGCCGCCGATCGGCCCGCGCACCTCGAGCGGATCGCCGACCGAGACGCCCTCGGCGAGGTACGGCGAGACTTCGCCGTCGTGAAGTTCTTCGATCGTAAGCTCGACACGCGTGCCGTTTGCAGCGTTTGCGATCGAATACGAGCGCGAGGCGCTATATCCATCGGGCGCGGTGAGGCGCACGTCGAGATGCTGACCCGCGTCGTGGCCCGGCCAATCCGGAACGTCGAGCACAAGCGTGTACGCGGTCGCGGTTTCCTTACGGCGTTCCAACACGGTGCCGGCGCGCCAGTCTAGTCCCCCCAGTATCGCTGCTCCCGCCACGGATCGCCGTACATGTTGTAGCCCAGACGTTCCCAAAAGCCCGGCTCATCTTTGAGCATGAGCGTGAGCCCGTTGACCCACTTCGCACTCTTCCAAAAGTAGAGATGCGGCACGAGCAAACGCGCCGGACCGCCGTGCTCGGCCTCGAGTTCTTTGCCGCCGTAGGTATGGGCGACCCAGGCTTTGCCCTCGCGCAGATCGGCGAGCGGAACATTCGTGCTGTAGCCGCCATACGAATGCGCCATCGCGTACATCGCGCTGCTGGCGACGCCATCGAGAAGCGTATCGATCGACACACCCTCCCAGGATGTATCGAACTTTGACCAACGCGTCACGCAGTGAATGTCGGTCGTAATCTGCACGCTGGGCAGCGCGCGGAATTGCGACCAATTCCACTTGCGCGTTTCGCCGCTCTCGGTGGTAAGGGTGAACTCCCATTTCTCGAGCGGGATCTTCGGGGTCGGTGTCGCTGAGAGCACGGGGAAGTCGTGGGTGACGTACTGCCCCGGCGGCAGTTTCGCGGTCTCGGCTTGACGATGCCCCACGAAACCTTTGGAGATGACTTTCTCCTCGCTCATCGTTTACACCGGACAGCCCTGATCTTGCCACTGTTTAAAGGTCGCACACATCTGTGCTGACCACTTCTCACCGGTGCCGGGCGGCGGCATCGTTCCTTCGCTGACCACCGCATAGATCGCGACGGCGTGTTTCTTAACATCGTCGTAGTTCGACAGATCCATGCCGGCCGCTTTCATGTGGGCAACATCGATGTCCGTAAACATCGGGCGAATGTCCTTGGCGAAGCTCAGCGGCTGATCGCTCATGTTTTTGGCCTCCGGATGCGAAATGCGAGGCTGATACGTGGTCCAACTTCGGCGCTCGTCTTCGGGATTCCGTGGTCGTAGTGAAACTGCGTCTCGTACGACATGACCAGCAGACTTCCGGGCTCGAGATCGAGGTCCAATATGCGACGCGGCGCGGCCTTGCTACGAATCGTCATGCGACGGGTGGCACCAAGCGAGAGTAACGCGATCGGCTGACCGGCGGTCAACTCCGGCAAACGATCGTTGTGCGGCGCCACGCTGTCACGCCCGTCGCGATAGAGATTCATCCCGATACTCGTAAAGTGCACGCCGGTGACGCGCTCGACAACCGGCACAACCTCGGCCAGCGGCGTGTCGAGCTCGCCGTCGATGCGTGCCGATGCCACCAGGCGCGGCACCTCAACCTCGCGTTCGTACATCATCCGCCGCTCGCTCTTCCACGGAATCGCCGCGAGGAGCTGCTCAAAAACGCGTGCTCCTTCCTCAGCCGGGAGAACCTTTGGATAATAGACGATCGACCCCGTAGCATCGTCGACGATGACCCGCGAATCGGCCTCGAAAAAGCCCAGCTGTTGCGACACACATCCCTAAACACCGGCACCGTTCCCAAGCGATGCAACGCCGGCGGGAGGCGTCGCGCGATCATGAGGCCAGAAGCAACCGAACGTCGTGGCGCAGAATCGGACGCGCGCGCTTTGCCGCCCCGGCGCCCTCCGCCCCGCGCTCGCCCGCGTCCTCGCGGAAAGCTATCGTGAGAATCGCAACGTCGTCGGCCGGTGTTTCGCCACCGAAGATCCTCTCGAGCAGCGCCGCGGCCGCATCGCCGCCGTCACGTGGAATCGCTCGCAGCGCTTCGAGCACGCGACGTTCGCCATCCTCGCAATCGTGGTCGTTTTCGATAAGCCCGTCGGTGTAAAGCGTTAGCAGCGATCCCGGCGTCGCAAGAACCGACGTCACCGTGTACGAGGCGCGATCGATCGCGCCGAGCGGTGGCCCGCTCGCACCGATTTGCTCGACGCGGTTTCCATCGAACAGCATGATCGCCGGGGGATGTCCGGCATTTGCAATACGAACCACACCCTGCGCGAGATCGATTACCCCGCAAATCGCGGTAACCATGGTCGCGTCTTGCATCAGCAAGATCTCGTTCGTACGTGCGAGCACGTTGGCGGGATCGCTCTCCTCGACGCCGACCGACAAGATCGCTTGACGCACGCGACTCATAATCACCGCGGCCTCGATGCCGTGTCCGGCTACGTCGCCGATAGAAAAAAGAATGCGCCCGTCGCCGAGTTCAAAGGCATCGTACCAATCGCCGCCCACGCGTGATTCACGACCGGCCGGCACGTACACCGCGTGCAAGTCCGCGTCCGCAACGTAGGGGAGCTTCTTCTGCAGGAACGCTTCTTGCAGCGCGTCGGCGATGCGTTTTTCTTCGATGTATGCTAGGCGGTGCAACTCCGCATCTGTCGCGAGACGACGCTGCGTCATGGAAAACCACGCGAGAAGTGCGGCAATCGCAGCGCCGCCGAGAATTGCGATTGCGAACGTTTCATTGACCGCGCGCGCCGTCGCGGCTTCAGATCGTTCCGCCGCCGCATCGATTTCGGCCATGAGCGACGCATCGGCCTCGCGATATCGATCGACGAGCTGCTTGCCGAGTAGTTCGATCTTTACGCGACTGCCGCTCGCCGGATCGCGAATCAGCGGCGATGCGACGCCACGCAGCCACTGCCCGTTGAGGATGACTTCCTGCTGCACCGGCGACGGATCGACGGAGAGGTCGACAAGGCGCCGGGAGAGCAACGCCGCCTGCACGGGCAGCGCACGCACCGCGGCTCGGTACGGATCCAGGAAGAGCCGCAGGTGCGTCGCGGCGTACCCGCGTACGGCTGTCTCTTCATCGAGTTGCAATCGAAGCATCCGCGCGCGGTCGACATGCGCGAAGCGAAGGTTTCGTTCAGATTCGGCGTTGCGGTCGATCGCCGCACGCACCCCGAAGGCTGCAAGAAGAAACGCAATGAACACCGCAGCAGCCGACAAGAACCCAAAAATCGAGCTTAGGCGCCCGGCCCTGGTCACAGCAATGCCTTGGCTTCATCGAGCGTGGCTGCCAACAACAGCACGTTCTGCAGTCCGGCGATTTCGAAGAAACGCCGTATCCGCTCGTTCACGACCACACTCATTGCGGGTTTTCCGGCATGGCTGCGAGCACGCTGCAGTAGTAGGATCTCGGCCAGAGCGCTCGAGTCCATATAGGTGACCGCGGCGAGATCCACGATTGCACCCTCGGCATCGGCGAGGACGGCTAACTTGGATCGGAAGTCCTCGCGAGCCGTGAAGTCGATCTCGCCCGCAAACGAGGCCACGGCAATCTGTTGTTCGTTCACGCGCTAGACCCATTTAGCGCGAGCCGAACCAGCTCCTACATCCGCATGTCCACGTGGTGGTGGAGCGAAGGTGCTCGTACGCGTGAAGATCAAGTAGTGACCCTCGCGCAGCTCCAGTGAGGAAATATGTCGCACCTACGATATGGCGATCACGTGAAGATCGAGCAACTTGGAATCACCGGCCAGGTCATCGAGGCAGATACCCGCACGGTTGTCGTGCGCTTTAAAGAAAAAGACGGCGAGCTAATCGAGCGCCGTTTCCAGCCCGATGAGCTGACCTACATCCCGAAGCCGCACTTGGAGTAGTCCAAGCATGCATAATTTGCTGCTCGCCGTGCTCTTGGCGGTCACATGGAGCGCGGATCCCGTTCATTCATCGGCCAACTTCACCGTGACGCATCTCGGCATCTCGCACGTCAACGGCATCATCCCGATCAAGAGCTCGAACATCGACGTGCCCGAAGGAAGCAACATTCCGGCCAGCGCGGATGCCGTGTTCGATCCAAGCGGCGTCGATACACGCAATAACGATCGCGACTCCGACCTGCGATCGCCGCACTTCTTCGAAGTTGCGACCTATCCCATGATGAGCTTCAAGAGCACGAAGATCACGGCGACGGACGCGACGCATTTCACGATGACGGGCGACCTCACGCTGCACGGCCAGACGCACCCGGTAACGCTCGATGCGCAATACCTCGGCCGCACGACCACCCCCAACGGGCAGCAGCGAATCGCCTATGAGGCCAAGACCACGATCGACCGCACGCAGTGGGGAATGACCTACGGGAATCCGTTCGCCGGGAATTCGGTCGACATCGAACTCGACATCGAGGCGGTTAGAATCTCGCGGTAGCGTTCGCTTCGATTTTGAACTTCCAGAGGGCATTGTTGCCGATGCCCCACGAGTCGGTGATGGACAATGCGACATCGTTCATGCTTCCGAAGATCGTGCCGCCGATTGCATCCTTAAAGAGACCGCCGGTATCAAAGAGCACGCGGTAATTGTAAAAGATGGACGTCTTGAAGCCTTTGAGCGCGCGCACGAACGCATACTCGGGAAGTGAGAGCTTGCCTTCGTAGTAGCTCGTCCAGGTTCCGGACGGCGGCTTAATGATGCTCTGATCGTACTCGTTATTATAGCTGATCGCGAAGCCCGGCCACTTCCATGTCGTATTGTAGAAGCCTTTGAGTTCGGTATCGGTGTTGTCGACGCCGTTCGCGTTGGTGGGAGCAGCTACGCGAAATTCGATCGAGTGATTGAAGGTCTTGCTCGTCACGTAGTAGCCGTAACCGAGTTCGATGTTCCCGAGGCCGGTGTACGGATTTCCAGCCAGTGGATACTTGGTGATGATCGGAATGCGTATGCGCACTTGGGCGCAATCGTTCCAAAGGTTTCTGCCGTAACGAAGCTCTTGCTTGACTTTGGCCGTTCCATCCCGGTTGCCTTGGAAATAGTAGTACAGCGTCCCGTCGCGATTGAGCGTGTAAATGTCATCAGCTTGTTGATACAGCGGCGACTGCACGTAGACCGTCGTGGGCGCTGCAGGCGACGGGGCCGGCGTCGCGCCGGGCATTGCCGTCGTATACGCCACGGGGGCGGGGTTGCCCGATGCGCTCGGCGAGGGCGCTGGAGCGGGCGCCTTGGAGCTTGGGCATCCGGCGCTGCAGGCTGTCGCGGCGACAGCGAAGAGTGTCGCGGCCAGGGCGAACGTGAGCGCAAGGCGCCTGCAACGGTACAAGTAGGTTCCTTAGCGGGAAACCCCGCTTCCCGTCATACTAACCGCCGCCGCCGATTTGCAGTATCCGAAAACTACGTAAAAACGCGTGATGGAGCTACTTTGTCGGATCGACCAACGGTAACATCGAGGCCAACTGCATGTTTACCACCAGGTCGATCTGCCGATCGATCTGGTACCACAGCGCCGCCTTTTTCGGCGGAATGACCTTCTCGAAGATCGGCACATATTTCTCGCGCAGCGCAATCATTTGCTGATCGATCGCGGTTGAGCGTTGCATAAAATCCTGCGCCTGGGCCGCCGACACGTTGGGATAGCTAGCGGCATATTCTTTCATCATGTCCCAGCGCGCGTTACCGATCTTGTTCAGCTCTAACTGGTATTGATCGTAGATCGGCCAGAACTTCGTCGCCTCATCAGCGGTCAAGCTCATGTTGGCGGCAACGATCTTCTTGCGCGAGGCGCGGATGTTCTCGCGCAGCATTTGAATGTCTTGTTCGCTCGCCGCCGACGGCTGTGTATTCGGCACGGTCATCTGGCCGCTGGTTTGCGCCAGCCCGGGCGCCGCGGTAAGCAATATCGATAGGGCAACGATCCCAAATCCCGCACCACGTACGTTCATATCCACTCCTTCGTTCGCGTTAGGCCCATCCTAGCGACGAAGCGTGGTTGCGACTATCCGAATACTGCAATTACCGCTACATCGAGCGTCACCGCACCCTACAATCCGATCTGCGTGAGGTCGAGTACGATGCGCTGCGTGATCGGGCTGTCCCACCAATTCGCGATCACCGCCTCCAATTCGCGTACTCCGCGCAACGCGCTCACGTGCTGTTCGAGCGCTGCGGGGTTTGGCGCCGTTTTGCCGAGTTCGGTCTTCAATCGATCGATTGTTTCATGCGCTCCATGCGACGGCGGCAGGGCCTCGCGTAAGGCGTCGGCAGGAAACGTTGCCAGCAATTCTTGGTTCGCGACCATCCCGGTCGAATCGGCGGCCTCAACTGCCTCGCGGATATCATCGCTCTTGTCCATCCCGAACCGCTACCAAGTTTGCCGGCCGGTTCCCTGCGCTCTGCCGGTCATCCGAGCTTGGTACGCCAGGCGTATAGAGGGCGTGTACCCCTTGGATCCGCAGACGGCTTCGCCGCCGCGACCGTTCGATCTCACACTGCTGTTCGTTATTACCATGCTGGTCTTCGTGAGCATCTGCATCGCCCAATTTTCA
>DATJOM010000127.1:0-38525 GCA_035507095.1 Candidatus Acidiferrum sp. | reverse complement strand
GTCGCCGCAGACTTGCCGGTACACGAACGTCTGCTCGGCGTCGCGGTCGGACGCGGCACGCGCAACTTTGCGCGTGAAGCGGCGATGGATCCTCTCGACGTGGATCGCGCGCTGCAAGCAGGAATGCATGCGTTCGAAACGGTGGTGCAACGCTTTGATCCGCAACTCATCGCGCTCGGCGAGATGGGCATCGGTAACACGACGAGCGCCGCGGCGGTGATTTGCGCGATGACCGGCGCAGCGCCCGAAGATGTCGTTGGGCGTGGCACGGGCGTCGATGAAGAGGGGCTGCGGCGGAAAATCAGCGTTGTTTCGGCGGCGCTCGCGCGTCTGCGTGGTGATGGTTGGCGCACGGTTGCGAGTGAAGTCGGCGGATTCGAGATCGTCGGGCTGGCGGGCGCGTTGCTCGCGGCGGCGCAACGGCGGATTCCGATTCTGCTCGATGGCTACATCGTCGGAGCCGCGGCGTTGCTCGCGCACGCAATCGCGCCGCAAGCGCTCGGCTATTGCATCGCCGCGCATCGGTCGCGCGAGTTGGGGCACGCCGTTGCGCTACGCTATCTTGGATTGGTTCCGCTGCTCGATCTCGACATGCGTTTGGGCGAGGGTAGCGGTGCCGCACTCGCGATGCCGCTGTGCGAGGCCGCGGCGCGGATGGTGAGCGAGATGAAGACGTTCGCCGAAGCCGGCGTCTCGACCGCGAGCGAACCGGTCGAAGTTTGAGAGTCCTGCGCGCACTAGGCGACGCGTTCTCATATTTTTCGATCCTACCGCTGCGCTCGTCGGAGAGCGCGCCCGATGACGCTGCAATTGCGTTCTTGCCGCTGGTCGGGCTCGTCATCGGCGCGCTTGCCGGGTATGCTGCATACGGCATTGGGTTGCTCACACATTCGCAGCTCGCGGCAGCGATCGCGGCGTGGGTGCTCTCGATTGCGCTGAGCGGCGCGATTCACGTTGACGGCTTCCTCGATTGCTGCGATGGACTGTTCGCAATGGCGCCGCCGGAAAAACGGCTCGAGATCATGCGCGATCCGCATCACGGGAGCTACGCAATCGTCGGCATGGCGATCCTGAGCGTCCTCTGGCTTTATGCGCTGGCACAAGTCCCCGCGACGATCATGCCGGCTTTCTTGCCGATCGTTGGCTTCCTCGGACGTTTGGCTGTTGCGGTTGTTCGGACGCGTGCCGCTATTGCGGTCGGTGTCGTACCGTTAGCCGTCGTGTTCTTTTGGCCGCCACGATTCGCGGCGATCGTACTCGTCGGTATTGGCATCCTGACCACGGGAATTGTTACGATATTTGCGAGGCACCGTCTCGGCGGCGTTCTTTCGGGCGATTGTTACGGCGCGGCCATCGTCGTTACGGAAGTTGGGTTACTGCTGACCTATCCTGTGCTAGCGCTGCTGCGATGATTTCGGCTGTGTCGACGAGACGCGGACCGGGTCGATTCAAGTACGCACTGCCGTCGATTGGATAAACGCGGCCGTCGCGCACAGCGCGCAAATCATTCCAAACTGCGTTGTGGCGCAGATCCGCGATCGCGGAGCGCGTGCGTTCCAAATCGAAGCCGCACGGACCGACCACGATCGCATCGGGGTCCGCTTCTGCGATCTGCTCCCAGGTGAGCACGCGTGAGTTTGCGCCGCGGTTGCCGAGGAGCGGCGTTGCTCCGGCGAGTTCGACTAGGCCAGGCGTCCAATGCCCGCCGCTCATCGGCGGATCCGTCCACTCGAGTACCAGGACGCGCGGGCTCGGGCGACCCGCGGTGATCCGGCGCAGATTGTAGACGCGGGCGTGCAAATCAGTGAGCAGCTTGTTCGCCCCCATCGCGTGATCGGTCAATTCGCCGAGATAGGCGATCGTGGCAAAGACGTCATCGAGCGAGGACGGTTCGAGCGAGATCAAGCGCGGGTCACCGCGCATTCGCCGTACCGCGGATTGCACGATTTCGTACGACACGGCGCACACCGCGCACAGTTCCTGCGTGACGATCAGATCGGGCGCAAGCTCGTCCAGCAAATCGGCGTTGAGGTGATAGAGGCTCGATCCCTCGTGCAGACTGCGGCGCACGTGGCGATCGATCTCGGCCGACGAACCTGCGGTGGGTAACGCCGACGAGGTCACGTGCGGCCGGGTCACCGCCTCAGCGGGGAAATCACATTCGTGCGTAACGCCGACAACATCGTCGCCGGCGCCGATGCCGAAGAGGATCTCGGTTGCGCTCGGCAGCAGGCTGACGATACGCATGGCGAGCTAGCGCGCGCCGAAGAACGCCAGTTGGTCGTCTTTCGAGAGAAAGTCGATCAGCGGGGTCTCGGGCGGCATGTCCACGCCGTGCGGATATTTCTTGCGCCACGCTTCGTCTTCAAGCCGATCCCTGACGCATCGCTGGACGATTGCGGTGTTGAATTCGGCAATCTTCTGCGCTGTCGTGCGCGCTTGAATCCAAGCGGCGATCTCCGCGTCAGTCGACGCACGCGCGACTTCAGCGCGCAACTCCTCTTCGCTAATCCCGATGGTCTCGAGCAAGCGCGCGCTAAAACCCGGAATTTGATATGCTCCAAGGTTCCCGCCGGGGAGCGATGCGCGGATTTTGTCGACGGTGCGCGCGGCCATGATGAGGTCGAGGCCGGCCAGCGGCGTGCGTGGTGCACGCGGCGGCGCCTTAGTAAGATCGAGAGCGTCCATGGGGCGGCCTTTTCGCCTTAGAGACCGGCCAACCTCGCGATGCGTCCCGCCCGGGCGCAACGCGCCGCGCGTGCATCGTGGGCGCGCGCATAGACGCGCGTAAGCCGCTTGGCAAAACCGGGAATCCACGGATCATGTGGATATTTACGGTACCAATCCTCGATCGTGACTTCGAGATTGTCGATCCCGCGAATCTCGCGGCGTAAATGCCAATCCGCATCGCGCTCAAACGTCATGAGACGATTGCGTATCTCGAGCACGCTCTCTTTGAACGGCCCGAAGTATTCGTCAGCGGGCGCTGGGCCGCTTGCAAGCGCCGGGAGCGCAGCGCTCGAACATGCGAACGCTAGCGACAACGCCAAGGCGCGAAGCAGCACACTTTGTACTTAGCTGTGTGCAGGCAAACGCCTCGCGCCTGAGCGCATCCTCATCCAATTTACACGTTGGGCTCGTTTGCTTAACGCCGGCATCGGTCCGTGTGCCAGCGCATACGTTGCCAGGGTGAACGCCGCCGCGGCTTCGCGCCGGCGCGCGCTTGTCGCCATCAGCGAAGTCGCAGTGACGTACGACCACGTCGTACCCGCAAACGTATCGATAGTCGTGTCATAATCGGGATTACCCGGGACGTTCAGGTAATAATTCGTAAAGTCGTAGTTGTCGTAGCTGGCACCGACGAGTACGTTTTCGTTGCAAACCTCGCCGACGCCGTCGAGATAGTAATGGTTGATCGTTTGCGTCGCGTAATAGAATTGATTCCAATCTTCTCCGGGGTCGGCGAGTATCACCGTTTCGTCGGCTTCGGTCAGCGTTGGATTCGTTCCAAGCAGCCCTTTTGGAATCGCGCACTCGCTCGGCAGCGATGCAATCGTGCCGACGACGCTAAATGTGTCGCTTTCGAGCGGACTCGGGATCTCACCGGCGGGAATGCCGTAGGCGGGCATCCAGGGGTTGGGAACGCTGGTCGGCTCGGGCGACGGCGTAGTCGTCGATCCAGGCGAGGGGATCGCGGCCGGAAACGTCTGCAATGCGACCGGCACCAGCGACGCCCCCGGGCTCGGGACGCTTACGGCGATGATCGACGACGGGCCGCAGCCGCAGACTTCATTCATGGCCTGTACCGTGCTGCCGTTGCTATTGACCGCCAGATCGAGGGTGTATCCGCAGCACGCGACGACGTTTCCCGTGTCGGTATATGAGCCGTCGGCGTAGAGCACCGTCGTGTCGGTATCGCCGCTGAAATCGTTGTAGGACGAGGTACACGGCGCGCTGCCGCTGCGTACGTCCCAGTTCGCGGTCACTGGTATCACGATTTGCTTGCTGTACGGCGCGACGCAGGTGAGCGTGAAGTAGCTGCTACTGTTCATTCCGACGAGGCCGAGTGACGAGCCGGTGCTCTGTGGCGTCCATGCGTAGTATGCAACGAGGTTCGAATAGTTGCAGCAGCTCATGAACGTGCTCGGAAGCCCCGCGCTTGCCGCTGGCAGGCCGTTCATCTGTACGAGGTTGGTCGCGCCGCTAAAGGATTGACCCGTCGTAACCGTGACGGTGTACGAACCCGTCGAAGTCACCGGCGCGCTGTTCGGTGGTCCGTTCGTTCCGGTCATGCCGGTTTGCGTATATGCAAACGTCGTCACCGCGTTGTTGACGGTGGGGTACGTTTGGTTCGGCGAGAACGTTGCCGGCGTTACGTTCGATGGGCTGACGTTCGCTGCCGTCGCACCGATCGTTGCGGGCGCATTCATGGCTCCGCCCGCGTAGGTCAGCGTAACCGCAACGTCGGAACTGGTAACGTTGCCGGCCGACGACGAGAGCGACGTCTGCGCCGAAGGATCGGTGTCGGTAACAACGATCGGGTTCGTGTACGTTCCTAAGATCGTGTAACCGTTTGCGTCTTCGCCCTGTACCGTCACCGGCAGCGTCGCGCTTGCGCCGAGTGCCGCGGTGCTCACCGACAAAACAATCTTCGCGACGGTCCCGCTCAGCGTCGCGGGGGCGGTCACGATCGCGCCCGCCGTTGTCGTCACGGCGAGACTCCCCCTACCGAGCGCAGACCCGGTCCCGCCGGCGGCGCTATAGACGGTGAGCGTGTAGACGAGCGTGCCGACCGGGGCGCTAACGTTGACGACGCAGCTCAATTGCGTCGCGGTTTGTTCGCATCCGGTCGTCCCCGCACTGAGATTCGCGATCGTCGGCGCGGCGTTCGATGCGTTACCGTTTACCGAATCCAATAGGATCGAGACCGATTGTGAGCTCGACGGGACGACCGCGTGCGGACGTTGCCGGGCATCGCCGCTGACGTTTGGAACCAGAATATTGAACAGCACCGTGCTGCTCGCCGTACCGGTCGGCTGCATCGTGGGGCTGGACTGCGGCGACTGGTAGACGTAGGTTGTTCCGCCGCATGCGGCAAGCGCGACCGTCGCAAAGGCGACGAGCGCGAATGCGCTACTGGCCCTGTGCCAGCGAATAGCCGCGCTCACCATTGAAGGTAAAGAGTCCCTCAGTCTTTATCACGTCGAAGCCGGCGCTTTCGCACGCTTCGATCAGATCTGCCATCTGCGCGGCGCTGAAGTCGCCGCCGGTTTTCTCGAATCGGCACGACCAGTGGTCACTCCAGAACGTATCGGGATTGCCGTTGGGCCAAACTTTCGTGCCGCGATTGCTGATCACGGTGAGCGTTACGCCGTTTCCGCCAAGCGCGACGAGCTTACTTGCGATCTCATCGGGGTTACCGTCGCGTTTATCGATGAAGATGTCGACGCCAACGCGATCTTTGATCGGCGGCGTTCCAGCCGAGCGAATCGAGAGATTCATTTGCGACTCCGCCCGATACTCGATAGGTTTGAGCACCTTGGGCTTCTTGCCGACGCGGGCGATCACGGCATCGGCGAATTCTTTCGTGCCAACCTTTTGTTTCGAGATGCCCTCTTTGAAGACGTCGTAGGTGTGAATGCCTTCCTCGATCGTTGTCAGCCAGGCATTGTGCACGAGTTCGGCAACCTTGCCCTGTCCGATGTGCACGAGCATCATGATCGCGCCCTGCAGCAAGCCCGACGGGTTCGCGAGGTTCTGGCCGGCGCGCCGCGGTGCTGAGCCGTGAATCGCTTCGAACATCGAGCAATTGTCGCCGATGTTCGCCGAACCCGCGAGACCGACCGAGCCGGTGATCTGCGCGGCGACGTCGGAGAGCACGTCGCCGTAGAGATTCGGCATCACGATCACGTCAAACGCTTCCGGCGTATCAGCCAGCTTTGCCGCGCCGATGTCGACGATCCAGTGCTCGTTTTCGAGGGCGGGGTACTCTTTGGCGATCTCATCGAAGATGCGGTGGAAGAGCCCATCGGTGATCTTCATGATGTTGTCTTTGGTGAAGCACGTGACTTTCTTGCGCTTGTTGACACGCGCGTACTCAAACGCGTAGCGAATGATGCGCTCGGAGCCCGGTCGCGAGATCAGCTTAAGACATTGCGTCACCTGAGCCGTCTGCCGGTGCTCGATACCACCGTAGACGTCTTCCTCGTTCTCGCGCACGATGACCAGATCCATCTTCGGGTGCTTCGTCGCGACGAATGGCTCGAGCGACGCGCAGGGCCGTACGTTGGCGTACATGCCGAGCGTTTTGCGTACCGTGACGTTGAGACTCTTGAAGCCGCCGCCTTGCGGCGTCGTAATCGGCGCTTTCAGAAACACCTTCGTACGGCGCAGCGATTCCCACGACTGCGGCTCGATGCCGGAATCAAGGCCCTTTGCATAGATCGATTCACCGATCTCTATACGCTCGATGGCGAGCTGCGCGCCCGCTGCGTCCATGATGCGCAAGGTCGCGTCCATGATCTCGGGACCGATGCCGTCGCCGTAGGCGACCGTAATGGGAACCTTCTTCGCGCTCGCGACGAACGCGGGCTCTTGCGCGGCAATTGCGTGTTCGGTGCTAGGCGATTTTTGCGTGCTGGTCACGGAAGGAGGCTCCTTACCTCGTTATTCTGAGAACGTCCAGTCATAGGCGTTCCATGCTTCACCGACACCGTTCGGGCTATAGTTGTGCAATTCCGGCACGAACGCGTAGCGCTGCGGCGGATAGAAGAGGAAGATAGCCGGCACGTCGTTGACGAGCAACTTTTGAATCGTAGCGTAGGCGCGCTTGCGCTCGGCGATATTAAAGGTTGAAAGCGCGAGATGTTGCGCTGCGTCCATTTGCGGCGATACATAGCGATCGATGTTGTTGCCGTTCGGCGGAAGCGCGGTGCTTAGCCATTGCGATGAATCGTCCGGATCGCCACCGGAGATCCAGGCATAAAATCCGACGTCGAACTTCCCGCCAAGAAAGATGCCGCCGTCCTGCGCCACGGCGTAGAGTTGCGTATAGGAAAAGGTCTTCGGTTGCACCTCGACCCCGACGGCGTGCCACATCTGTTGTACCTCCACGACGACGTTGCGCGCGATGTCGCTGCCCTGCGCGTACACGAAGAGGAGCGAGAGCCGCTGCCCGTTTTTGACGCGCACGGCGCCGGGCCCGAGCTTCCATCCGTCGGCATCGAGCATTGCGCGCGCACGCGCCGGATCGTAGGGCTGTGCCTTGACCGCCGGGTCGTATGCCCAATAGAACGGCGAGAGGTCGCCGCTGCCGACCGTCGCCTCGCCGTACTGATTGTCGCGATCGAGCGATGCGCGATCGGTAGCGTAGGCAAGCGCAACCCGCACGGTCCGGTCATTTAGCGGTGTATGCGCGAGGTTGAACATCAGCCCATCGTAGAACGGCGCGACGACGGGCAAGCGCGTGATGCGCGAATCGTTCGCGAGTTCGTGGTACGAGGGTCCGGTGAGGTTGTTGGCGACTTCCGACTCGCCGGTACGCAGTTGTGCGACCGTGGTGTTCGTGTCGGTGATGATCTTGATCTGGAGTTCCTTGATTTTCGGAGCGCCGCGGAAGTAGCTGTCGTTCGCGGTGAGGATGATGCGGTCGCCACGGATCCAACGCGCAAAGCGATACGGCCCATCGGTCACGGTCGGCTCCGCATTAAACGGCATCGTGTTGAAGTTCGTTACGTGCGCGAGCGCGTGCTCGGGTAGGATACCATATGGCTCGTCGCTCTCGCCAAAGAACGCGTCGATGATCGGCGGAAAAACCTGCTTCATGTGGAGGACGACCGTCGAGGCGTCCGGCGTATCGATCGAGCGAATCATGTCGTAGCCGTGACGCGAAACGACGTTGTTGGCGGAGTTCATGATTTGCTGCCAGGTGTACTTCACGTCGGCGCTCGTTACGGGCCGGCCGTCCGACCACACGGCATTCTTACGCAAATGGTAGGTGATGGTCAGACCGTCGGCGCTGATGCCGCCGTTCGAGGTTGTCGGAACCTCCTGCGCGAGATCGGGAACATGCTGGTGACGGTCGTCGAGCGTGACGAGCTTGGCGAAGAGCAGGTCGGCGATGAACGTCTCCGCGTTGCTCGTCGATAGGATTGGGTTGAGCGTATTCGGCGCGATCTGTTCGATTATCGTGAGCGACGCATTCGAAACGTTGGTGACGCCCGCTTTCGTGCAGGCGGCGAGAAGCAGGACGGCTACGAAGCTACGCAGCGGAACTTTGCGTACATATACGGGTAATCGCCGTAGAACCAGTTGCGAAATGACGGACGGATCAATTCGCGTGCGGTCACCGGCGACGCGCCCTTCATGACGTAGTGCTTGCCGTCGAAGAAATCGGCGGAATATTGCGGGTACGAAGCCATCGGCTCGAAACCCGGAAACGGCGCAAAAACGCTCGAAGTCCATTCCCACCCATTTCCAACCAGGTCCTCGATTTCCCATGCGCTCGCACCGGCTGGATGCGCGTTCACCGGCTCCGGATCAAAGCGTTCGAAGTCAAAGTTCCCGTGCATCGCGTCGGGCGGTGCATCGCCCCACGGATAGAGGCGATCCCGGCTGTCGGGTGCGCCGTATGCCGCGCGGTGGAACTGCGCCTCGCTCGGGAGTTGCATGCCGCTCCACGCGGCGTAGGCCTGCGCGTGATCGTGCGACACGTAGACCGGCCATGAGCGCGGAAGCGGAAGCTCCTCAAAGACGCCGCGCAGTACGAACTCGCCGTCGCGTTCAACCCAGAATATCGGAACCGGGCCACCCGCCGCGACAAAGCGCAGCCAGTCGCCGTTAGTGACGGGATAGCGCTGCATGGCAAAGCGCGGCACGTCGACGTCCAGTGGACCGAACTCGTTATCCCATCCGAAGGTGAGCGATTCCGGATCGGCGCCAAGATGCGCGGCGCCGGCCCCAACCTCTTGCATCGGGTTGGGCGCCACCGCGTGATCGTGATGTTGCTGCGCGATCCGACCCTTTTGTGCATAATCGAGCTGATGGATGATGTACGTGAGGGTTTCATGGTGCATCGGCTCGTGTTCCAATACCGTATACACCGACTGGGCGCGGCGTAGCCGGGGATTCTGCGGGTCGATCAGCGTTGCGTGCGCGAAGGCGTCGATAACGCGCTCGTCACACATGCGCGCGAAGGCTTCAACCTGCGCGCGCGACGGCCAATCGGCGCGCTGATGCGCTCGAGCGGCATCCGGCGAGCCCGGATCGATACCACGCTCGAAAAGCTTTTCATAGGCGGGATCGATGGGTGCTTCACCGAGCGCGCGCTCGTTGAGCGTCAAAAAGCTGAACGCCGGCAAGTGTCCTTCGTAAAAAAGGAATGGATGGCGCAACGGGATCGGGCGCGAGAAGAACGCGTCGTCGTCGATCAGCGCGAAGAGCTGGGCCGAGCGTTCGCGATTGCGCCGGTACCAATCGATGAGCGCGCTGCGATCTAAGCCTGGCGTCGTTGAAATCATGGTCGTCACCCTTTACCCCGATGCGGCGGATGCTTCGCGCCTGCGCCGCAAAAAGTCCTCGAACTCCGCGGCGGGTAATGGCGGTGCAACCGCATAGCCCTGGACGATGTCGCAGCTGTGCTCGGTGAGGAACGCAAGCTGCGACAGCGTCTCGACGCCCTCGGCGACGACTTCAAGGCCAAGACTATGCGCCATCCCGATCACCGTCTTGACGATCGTCTCGTCAAATACTTCGTGCCCCACGCCGATGACGAACGAGCCGTCGATCTTGAGCACGTCGAGCGCAAAGCGGCGCAGGTACGCGAGCGAGGAATACCCCGTGCCGAAGTCGTCGACGGCAATACGAATACCGGCAGCCTTGAGATCGCGAACGATCCCGACGGTCTGCGCAGCATCCGACATTGCAACGCTCTCGGTGATCTCGACCTCGAGGAAACTCGGATCGAAGTGCGCGTTTTCGATTGCTTGCAATACCCGCTTACGCAGGTCGCGCTGGTGAAATTGTCTGGCCGAGAGGTTGACGGCCAAGCGCACCGGCGCAAGTTCGCGATGCCAGCGTTCTACCTGTTTAGCTGCAGTTTCCAGGACCCAATCGCCGAGCGGCACGATCAAACCCGACATCTCGGCGCTTGGAATGAAATGCGAGGGCTCGATCAGCCCGCTCTTGGGATGGTTCCAACGCAGCAGCGCCTCGACGCTGATGATGTCACCGGTGCGGACGTCAAGCTGGGGCTGGTAGTAGACGACGAATTGATCGTACTCGAGCGCGCGACGAAGAAGCTTCTCTTGTGAGAGGCGCATGTGAATCGGCGCTTCGAGCGTGGGATTGTAGAAGTAGTAGCCATTGCGCCCGCGATCTTTGGCGCGGTACATCGCGATGTCGGCGTTCTTGATCAACGTCTGATCGTCACGGCCGTCCTCGGGATAGACGGCGATCCCGATGCTGGTTGAGATGTACTGCTCGTATTCATCGAGGAGAAACGGCTCGCTGATGATCCCCAAGATGCGCTCGCCGACATCGCGCACGTGATCGGCATCGCGGCAATCGGTGAGTAGCACGACGAATTCGTCGCCGCCCATCCGGGCGATCGTCGCATCGTCACCGAGCTCTTTGACGAGCCGCTGCGCAACCATCTGCAGGAGTCGGTCGCCTCGCGCATGGCCGAGTGTGTCGTTGACATCCTTGAAGCGATCGAGATCGAGAAAGAGTACGGCAACGCGGCCGAGGCGCGACTGCGCGACTTCGATCGCGTCGCGCAACTTTTCGGCGAGAAAGACGCGATTGGGAAGTCCGCTCAACGCATCGAAGTAGGCCATCGCGCGCAAGCGCGCCCGCTGGCGGCTGCGATCGATTGTTCCGGCGATGAGCGTAGCGATCAAGCCTAAGAGATCCGCATCGGTCGGCGAGAACTCGCGCCCGCTGCCACCGGGATCCGCGAAAACGAGCGCGCCGTACGGCTCTCCCGCGACGTCGAGGCGCATGGCGATGCCGTTCCGGAAGGGCACGGGAATCGCAGCGCCCGGCAGCGACGCAACGTTCTTCGCCATCGCGACGATCTCGGCGTCGGCAATCGTGTCGACGCCGGGTTCGCGGTAGACCGCCTCGATTCTCGGCGCACCATTTGCCATCTCGACGACGGCGCCGAGGGTGAGATCGCAGGCATGACAGCCCATTTCGAGCGATGCGCGCATCCGCACGTCCGGATAATCGCCGCTCGCCGCGATGAAGTAGAGGTTGCGAATGCGCAAGCTTTGCATCTCGGCACGGCGCTCCGCGGTGCGCCGCTCGGTGATGTCTTGCAGGACCCCGTATACGCCGACGCGCTCGCCGCCTTTGTACTGGGGGATGAACGTGATCTCGAGTTCGAGCGGCGAACCGTCGGCGTCGGGCGCTTCGAGATTGACCGAAACGGGGCTCCCGGCGAGCGCGCGGGTGAAGGCTGATAAGGCGCGCCCGCGATCGTGTTCCGGGATGAACTCGCGAAAGTGCATCCCGGCCACGTTCTGGAGCTTGTATCCGGTGATGCGCGTCGCCGCCTGGTTGATCTCAACGATCGTGCCGTCGCGATCCATGGAGACGACCCCGTCGGGATTGTGTTCGAAGAGCGAACGTAATGCGCTCGCGGCAGCCCGCTGCTCGGTTTCGTCCCGTGTGATGGTGTAGATGCCTTCGATGTTACCATCACGGTACATCGGGAATGAGGTGACCGACACATCGAGCGGCGCGCCTTCGAGCGTGCGGACGCGCGAGTCGTAGAAAAGCGTTTCACCGGAAAGCGAGCGTTGCAGGTATTCTTCGTGCTTGGGCACGTCTTCGGGATCGAGGAACGCCGAATAGTGCAGTCCGATCAGCGCTTCGGGCGGCGCAAAGCGCCGCACGGTGTCGTTCACCGCGATAAAATACCCGTTGCGATCGATGATCGAGACGATGTCGGGGTTATAGTCGAAGAACGAGCGAAATCGCTCTTCGCTCTCTGCAAGTGCATTTTGCGCGCTCAGTGAATCGGTGATATCTTCCGCGTACGAAAGCGCATGATACCTGCTGCTGTCCTGCACGGCAAAGGTAGTCCAGCGGCAGACGCGTACCTCGCCGTTGGAGCGATGGTTCCGGTTGACACTGACCAGCGTGCGAAGTCCGTCGAGGCCGTCGAGACGTTCCTGCACTTCACGCACGATCGGCTTATCATCCGGTGCGACAAAATCGAACTCGTCGATCGTTTTCCCTAGCACGTCGTCGGCGGCGAAGCCGAACATGTCGGTTGCGCGGGCCGACCAATAGGTTACGCGGTACGCCGCGTCCCAGGCGATGATGGCGAGCGGCGAACGTAGAAGCAGGTCGTCAAGAAGACGGAGATCGCGTTCACCGAGCATGCAGTTAGTGTGCGAGGTACTCGAAGAGTCCGTGAACGCCGCCCTCGCGACCGAACCCGGATTCTCGGTACCCGCCGAACGGCGAACTGGGGTCGAACTGATTGAACGTGTTACACCACACGACGCCTGCGCGCAAGCGCTGTGCAACCCACATGTTCTTGCTGCCTTTCTCCGTCCATACGCCGGCCGAGAGGCCATAGGGCGTATTGTTGGCTTTCTCGACGGCTTCGTCAGGCGTGCGGAAGGTCAAGATCGAAAGCACGGGCCCGAAGATCTCTTCGCGCGCGATGCGATGCGACTGATGCACGTTCGAGAAGAACGAAGCCGGGAAGAAGAAGCCGCGTGATGGGAGGTCGCACTGCTGCTGCACGAGCGTCGCGCCCTGCTCGACGCCGCTGCGCACAAGTTCCTCGATCTTTTCGAGTTGCGCGCGCGAGTTGATCGCGCCGATGTCGGTATTTTTGTCGAGCGGATCGCCTAAGCGCAGCGTTTGCAGGCGCTCGGTGAGGCGCACGACGATTTCGTCGTGCACGCGCTCCTCCACCAGCAGGCGCGATCCGGCGCAGCACACGTGGCCTTGATTGAAGTAGATGCCGTTGACGACACCCTCGATCGCTTGATCCATCGGCGCGTCGGCGAAGACGATGTGCGCGGCTTTGCCGCCGAGTTCCAGCGTGAGTCGCTTGTCGCTGCCGCCAAGGCGACGCGCGATCATCTTCCCGACTTCGGTCGAACCGGTGAACGCGATCTTGTCGACGTCGGGATGTTCGACCAGCGCAGCCCCGGTCGTGCCGTCACCGGTGACGACGTTGACGACGCCGGGCGGCAGATCGGCCTCTTCGATGATCTGCGCAAGCGCGAGCGCGGTGAGCGGCGTGGTTTCGGCCGGCTTGAGCACGACGGTGTTGCCGCACGCGAGTGCGGGTGCGAGCTTCCATGCGGCCATGAGCAGGGGGAAATTCCAGGGCACGATCTGCCCGCACACCCCGAGCGACTGCGGCTCGCGCCCCGCGCGCATGATCCACTCGAGCTTGTCGGCCCAGCCCGCATTATAGAAGAAGTGCGCCGCCGATGCCGGGATGTCGAAATCGCGCGATTCCTT
Organism: Candidatus Acidiferrum sp.; assembly: GCA_035507095.1. Lineage (GTDB taxonomy): Bacteria > Vulcanimicrobiota > Vulcanimicrobiia > Vulcanimicrobiales > Vulcanimicrobiaceae > Aquilonibacter. The sequence goes on along the minus strand of DATJOM010000127.1, from coordinate 25,034 downwards.
GATCGGCTTGCCGCCGTCCATCGTTTCGAGGACGGCGAGTTCGCGCGAACGTTCGGTTATCGCGCGCGCGATGCGGTAGATGTATTTCGCGCGATCGGCCGGCTTGAGTTTGCGCCAGTACTTATCGTAGGCCTTACGCGCAGCGCGGACCGCGCGGTCGACGTCGGCATCATTGGCGTATGCGATACGCGCGAGCGTGGTCTCGGTCGCAGGATTGACCGTCTCAAAATAGGCGCCGCTCGCCGGCGGCGACCAGCGGCCGTCGATGAAGAGCCCGTAGTCGTCGCGTATCTGAGGGCGCACACTCTCCGGCGCCGGAGCGTAATCGAAGATCGCCATCGTCAATCCTTCGGTATGTAATCCGTACCCGCGTAGTGGCCCGTCTCTTCCTTTTCGAGCTGCATGAGCAGGTCGTCGAGCAAGGCGCTTGCGCCGATTCGGAAGCGGTCAGGGGTGAGCCAAGCGTCGCCGAGCGTCTCCTTCACGATCACGAGATACGTCAACGCCTGCTTGGTCGTCCGCACACCGCCGGCGACCTTGAGCCCGCGCCGTTCTCCGGTGCGCCGCGCAAAGTCGCGAATCGCTTCGCACATCACGAGCGCCGTCGGGAACGTTGCATTGGTTCCTACTTTACCGGTCGAGGTCTTGATTGTGTCGGCACCGGCCTCGAGCGCAAGATCGCTCGCGCGTCGAATGTTGTCGTACGTGCCGAGCTCACCCGTTTCGAGAATGACTTTGAGATGCGCGGCGGAACCGCAAAGCTGTTTGACCGCAGCGATCTCGCCAAAAACCGAGCCTTCGTCGCCGGAGAGAAACGCGCCGCGATCGATCACCATATCAATCTCATCGGCACCTGAGGCTAAAGCTGCAGCCGTATCGGCAAGTTTGACCTCGAGACTGGAGAGACCGCTCGGAAACGCCGTGGCTACCGAGGCAACCTTGACCGGCGTACCGCGCAGCGCTTCTTTGGCGACCGGCACGAGGTTTGGGTAGACGCACACGGCAGCGACGCTTGGCACGTTGGGCCAACCGGGTCGCGGGTTGCGCGCCTTCGCACAGAGCGAGCGGACGCGCCCGCGCGAGTCCTTTCCTTCGAGAGTCGTGAGATCGATGCAACGGATCGCAAGCGTAATGCCCTCGAGCTTGGCTGAGGTCTTGATCGAACGCTTCGCGAGCGCAGCCGCACGCGACTCGAGCATGACCGCATCGACACTAACACTGGAGCTCGTAAGCGTCGGCATCACCAAGCCTAGAGCGTTCCGCGCTTTTCTTGTTCTTTTTCGATCGAAACGAAGAGCGCCTTGAAGTTGCCCTTTCCGAACGAGAGGCTGCCCTTACGTTGAATGATCTCGAAAAACACCGTCGGGCGGTCCTGCAGCGGCTTGGTGAAGATCTGCAGCATGTAGCCGAGATCGTCGCGGTCGACCAGGATGCGCCGTTCGCGCAAGACATCGAACGCTTCGTCGATCTTGCCGACGCGCTCGGCCAGCATCTCGTAGTAGCTGTCGGGTGTGTCGAGAAATTCGACGCCGTTATAACGGAGCGCATCGATCGTCGCGACGATGTCGTCGGTGCGGATCGCAATATGTTGCACGCCCGAGCCGCGATAAAATTCGAGATACTCCTCGATTTGCGATTTCTTCTTGCCCTGCGCCGGCTCGTTGATCGGAAACTTCACTTGGTGGCGCGGATCGCTCATAACTTTGGACTTGAGCGCGGTGTACTCGGTCGAGATGTCTTTATCGTCGAACGAGACGAGCTGCGAGAAGCCGAAGACGCGAGCGTAGAAGTCGCCCCACGCGTCCATCTCGCCCCACCCGACGTTGCCCACGCAGTGGTCGATGAACTGCAAGCCGGGCTTTTTGCTGCCCGGGAGCGTGCGGTGGGCCTCGACGTAGCCCGGCAGGAAGGCGCCGGTGTAGGCGCTGCGCTGAATGAAGGTGTGCACGGTGTCGCCGTAGGTGGCGATCGTCGCGCGGACGATGCGGCCCGTCTCGTCGGAAAGCTCGACCGGTTCGCTGACCGACGTCGCGCCGCCGGCGATCGCGCGCTCGTATGCGGCGCGCGCGTCGTCGACGACGATTGCGATATCCTTGACGCCGTCGCCGTGTAAGGCGACGTGGTGCGAAATCGCGCTTTGCGGATCCAAACTCGCAGTGATGACAAAGCGCAGATTGTTCTGCTCGAGCACGTAGCTCGCGCGATCCTTTATGCCGGTTTCCGGGCCTGCGTATGCGACTTGATCGAAGCCGAACGCCGACATGTAAAAATGCGCGGCCTGTTTTGCGTTGCCGACATAGAACTCGACGTAGTCCCAGTCGATGCGAGCCAGCGGATTGCTGCGCGCTTCGATGCTCGTGCTCATGCTTGAGGGCTTGGCGAAGCGTCGGGAGGGGCCCTGTCGAACACGTAACATCGTGACGACTCTTGCCCCAACCGGCGCCGTGCGCGCCGCCCTCGAGCGCTTGATCGACTATGCTGGTCTGTTTCCGCCCGCAGTGTTACCGCTGGAAGCGGCCCTTACTGAATACGAGCAGGCGCAGGAAGGCGCAGCCTCCTGGATGCTCTCGCGTTTCATTGTAAAGGCCGCGGACCTCGACGCGCTGCGCACGCTCCGTGAAGGACGGCCGCGCATCGAACTCAGTGTGATTGCACCACCGGCGTTGTTCGATGTCGTTGCCCGTGCCCGACGCGAGAATTGGGCGACGATCGCGAGTTTGGAAGTTCCCCTCGGTGATGCGACGATCGATGCGTGCGCGCGGCTGATGCACGAGCTGCAGCTCGACGACGTACCGGCGTACGTCGAACTCGCGCGCGGCCGATTGGCGATGGACGAACTTGCACGCCACCGCCTTGGCGCGAAGCTCCGCTGCGGCGGCGTCGAGCCTGCGGCATTTCCATCGGTTGCGGCCGTGGCCGGCTTCATCTACGCGGCGGGCGCTGCTGATGTCCCTTTCAAGGCGACCGCAGGCCTCCACCACCCGGTCCGCCATTTCAATGAAGAGGCCGGCGTCATGATGCATGGCTTCCTTAATATCTTGCTTGCAACGGCTCGCGCAGGCGACGTCGATGAGAAGACCCTCGAAGCGATCGTCGCCGAAGAAGACCCAGCTGCGCTTGCGTTGACCGAGGAAGCCCTCATGCGCCGGGGGCGCGCGCGCTTCGTCTCGTACGGCAGTTGCAGCTTCGCGGAACCGGTGGCCGATCTCCGCGCGCTGCGCGTGCTGCCTGCGGGATAGCCGATATGCCACACATCAACGCGTGGGTGCCGGTCCCGGCCGGCAGCGACTTCACGATCTACAATCTCCCCTACGGCGCGTTCGTCCACCAGGGTCGCACGCGCCTCGGCGTCGCGATCGGGACGCGCATCCTCGACCTTTACGCGCTGGCTGAGGCGGGATTAGTCGACGGCGTCGTGGAGCGCGAACTCGTGCAAGCGCAATTGCTCAATCCCTTCCTGGCTGCGGGTCCGCAGGTTTGGAAAAAGCTTCGTCTACACGTTGCCGGACTGCTGCGTGGGGACGATCGCGGTGATGCGCGGTTACGCGAACGGAATAGCGACGCGTTCTTCGTCGAGCAAGCGAGCGCGAAAATGGTGGTGCCGATGGAGATCGGCGACTACGTCGATTTCTATTCGTCGCTCGAGCACGCGACAAACCTGGGCAAGATCTTGCGTCCAAACAGCGAGCCGTTGCTTCCGAACTGGCGGCACATGCCGATTGCCTATCACGGACGCGCGAGCACGGTGGTCATTGACGGCTCCGCCATCGTCCGGCCGAGTGGCCAGCGTAAGCCGGCCGGTGCGGATGCTCCGGTGTTCGGGCCCACGCAGCGCTTAGACATCGAACTCGAAGTGGGCTTCGTCACCGGACCCGGCAACAAACTCGGAGATCCGATTCGTGCCGCAGCGGCACGCGAACATATCTTTGGGTTGGTCCTCGTGAACGACTGGAGCGCCCGCGACATTCAGGCCTGGGAATATCAACCGCTCGGGCCGTTCCTTGGAAAATCATTTGCGACGACGATCTCGCCCTGGATCGTAACCTTGGATGCGCTCGAGCCATTTCGCGTCGCGGGTCCGCAACAGGATCCACAGCCGCTGCCGTACTTGCGCGGGTCCGATCGTAGCGCGTACGACATCAAACTCGAAGTTGATGTCGCATCCCAGGCTATGCGGGAGGCCGGGGTTGCCGCGGTGACGATTTCCCGTACGAACTTCAAAGAGCTGTACTGGAGCATGGCGCAGCAACTCGCGCACGTGACCGTGAATGGGACGCAGATTCGGCCCGGCGATCTCTACGCGTCGGGAACGATCAGCGGCCGCAGCCCCGACTCGCTCGGCAGCTTCATCGAGCTCACCTGGAACGCAACCAAGCCGCTGACCTTACCACACGGCGAAGTTCGCGGCTTCTTGCAAGACGGCGACGAGGTCACGCTCCGCGGTTGGTGCGAGCAGGGCGACTTCCGCATCGGCTTCGGGAGCGCGCGCGGAACTATCGTGCCGTCTCGCTAACCTCGATCCACGAACGGTAATATTGCTCGTCTTCGACCTCGAGCGCGGACGGCGACAGGCGTAACGGCTTGAACGTATCGACCATCACGGCAATCTCGTCGGTGGACTTCGCGCCAAGACTTGCCTCGACCGCACCGGGTTGCGGGCCGTGCGGCGCACCGGCGGCGTGCAGCGTAACCGACCCTTCCTCGACGCCCCGGCGACTCATGAAGTTGCCGCTGACGTAGAAGATCACTTCGTCGCAGTCGACGCTCGAATGATTGTAGGGCACCGGAATAGCCAGCGGATGATAGTCAAAGAGCCGTGGCACGAAGGCACAGAACGCCGCGCCCGGTGCTTCGAACGTCGCGTGCGCGGGCGGAGGTTGATGCAGTTTGCCGGTGATCGGCGCAAACTCTTCGAGATTGAATGCGTAGGGATAGCAATAGCCGTCCCAACCGACGACGTCGCACGGGTGATTCTGGACGATGTAGATCGCCGAGCGGCCGGCGTTGCTCACGCGAATTTCGTACTCACCGCGCGCATCGATCGGGCTCTTGAGCACCGGCGCGCGGAAGTCGCGCTCGTAATAGGGCGCGTGCTCCTCGAGCTGTCCGAACTCATTACGATAGCGGCGCGGAATCGTCACCATTCCGCGCGACTCATGGACGAGCATGCGCGTGGGCGATGCAGGCAGCACGCGATAGGTCGTGCCGGTCGGCACGACCACGTAGTCGTGCGCGCGATAGGCGAGTTCGCCGAACGGCGTCTCGATGACGCCCGCGCCCTGATGAATGAAGAGCAACTCGTCGCCGCCGGTGTTGCGGTACCAGTACTCCATCGGATGGTCGGCCTGCGCGATCGAAACGATTAGATCTTCGTTGCCGAGCAGAGTGTGGCGCGACTCGATCGCGTCGCCACCGGTGTGAATGCGCGCGGTCTTAAAGTGCCGATTGCGCAACGGCTCGTTCGGCACGAACACTGCAGCCGGACGATCCCACGCGCGCACCTCGAGCGTCGCCGTTGGCGGACGCACGTGGTAGAGCAGCGAGTACACGCTCTCGAAGCCTTTGGTCGAGAAAAGTTCTTCTGCATAGAGGCCGCCGTCCGGTCGGCGAAACTGTATGTGGCGCTTGTGCGGCAGCGAACCGGCGCGAACGTACGAGGGCATAGCTACTCCTGTTGGGTCGCGCGCTGCGTCGCGCAAAAGCCGTTTGAACGGTGCGTGCCGTCGCAAAACGGCTTGGTGCTCGACTCGCCGCAGCGGCAAAGGACGAAGTTCTCGGTCACCGTGTAGGGAACGCCGTCGGCATCGATGAGGCGCACGCGTCCCGTCACGAGGTACGGACCGTTTTCTCGGACCTTGATAACCACGTCTTCCATTCGGTGGTTCTTCTCATCAGCGCTCGAGGACTCCCACAACTTCCGCCTGCGCCAGGATGTGTCCGCGCATCCGCTCCAGCAGTTCTTCGGCGCTGAGCGGCTGCACCGCGTGCAACGTCGCAATGTCAAGCGCGTAAACCGTGAAGTGGTAATGATGCAGTTTGCCCGGTGGCGGACACGGTCCGAAGTAGCCGAGCGAACCGGTACCGTTACGCCCGGTTTGCGTTGCATCCAATTGCACGTCGCGCGCGAGCGTTCGCGTATTCGGCGGCAGATCGTAGAGCACCCAATGGTAAAAGCCGCCGGCGTGCGGGGCATCGGGATCGTGCAAAATGAGCGCGAGACTGCGCGTAGCGGCCGGCACGCCCTCGATGTGAAGTTGCGGTGAATGATTTTCGCCGCCGCACGGAATTGCGACCATCGAGTTCGGAACGGTTGCGCCGGCGGCAAACGTTGTTGTCGTCACGAGGAGCGCGAGCAGCAGGGACACCTTGTGACCTCCTTGGCAACCCGGCGCGGGGCCGTGTGGTATCATGGCGTGGCCATGACGGGGGCTGGGCTTCACGCGGCGTAACCTTGTGAACCCCGCCAGGACCGGAAGGTAGCAACGGTAAGCGAGTTTTTACGGGTGCCGTGAAATACCTCAGCCCTCGTCGTGGTTCCTTATTGCTATGCCAATTGAGACAATTTACGCTGCGCTCGCAGCCTTCATCGCGGCTCTGGTCGCGCTCGTCATTTACCATTTAGCCGTGGTGGCACCGGCCATGAGCAAGATGCGGAGGCTCCTCGCCGCGCACGACGGCCTGATCGGCGGCGGCGCGGGAGCCTCGAGCCGCTTGGCCGCGATCGACCACGCTCTGTCTACCGAGCAAGCCGGCCTCAAAAGGGTCGCCCAGCAGGTAAGCGAACTCGAAGCCCTGGCTCGGACGGATGTATCCCGCGTGGGATTTGTCCGTTACGACGCCTTCGAGGATACCGGTTCGGAACTGTCCTATGCGCTAGCGCTCCTCAATCGTGAGGGCGACGGCGTCGTGATCTCGAGTATCTATTCGCGCACCGACACGCGGACGTACGGCAAAGCCGTTTCGGGCTACAAACCGGCCGTTAACGCTTCGGACGAAGAACTCCGGGCGATCGAACGAGCTCGGTCGTCGCAGGCATGATAAACGACAGATATTACGTAAAAATCGTCCCGGAGCGGGGCGAGACAGTCCACCGTTTCCAAGTTCGCCGCCGCCACATGGCCGCTGCACTGGGCGCGCTTGCGCTCATCATCTTGGGCTCGATTGGCTTTGCCTTTGCCGAAGGAATTCGCGCGCGCATCGAGGTCTCGCATCTCGCCGCGCAGGCTGCGGCACAACAAGCCTCGCTGCGCCAGATCGACACGCAAACCGAAAAACTTCGCAGGCAACTCCAGCACGTGCAAAAGCAAAACAGCGAGATTCGCCAGTTGATCGGCGCACCGCCGCCGAGTCAGCCGGTGCGTCAGAAGACCTCGTGGGTACACGAACAGTCGCTCCCGGCGATTGCAGCCCGCGTGCATGCCCTCTCCGAACAAACGGTCGCGATCTCACGCGAGTCCGACTCGATGCGCGAGCTTGCGATGCATCTGCTCAACATACGGCACCTGCGCGACCTGGCACGCGCGCAGATGATCGCGGCGATCCCGTCGATCGATCCCGTCGAAGGCGCGCCGATTATCGGTTGCTACTGCTATCGCACCTATCCGGACGTCGAGTTCCACCCGGGCGTCGATCTCGAAGCCGACTACGGCGCGACGGTACGCGCGTCGGCGGCCGGCATCGTGGTTGCCAACTGGTATGACGGCGGTTACGGCATCAAGATCGACATCGACCACGGCAACGGTTACCACACCTGGTACGCGCATCTTTCGCGCGTGCTGGTTTCTGACGGCGCACACGTCTACAAGGGCCAGCCGATCGGGCTCGTCGGTGCAACCGGCTTTGCAACCGGGCCGCATCTGCACTATCAGATCATGTACAATGGGTCGCCGGTCAATCCGACGCCGTTCTTGAGCGGCGTGCCGCCAAATGTCTTAGCCGCGTTGCCGTAGAACCTCGTTTGTCGTGAACTTCTTGTGCCAACTCTATCCGATCATCGGATGGATCTTCAAAGCCTATACGGCCGTCCTAATCATCTACGCGCTACTCTCGTGGCTGCCCGATCTGCGGGGTCCGTGGACGCGCTATCTTGCGATGCTGGTCGAACCGCTGCTCAATCCGATTCGCCGAATCATCCCGCCGGTTGGCGGCTTGGACATCGCCTTTATCGTGCTCTTTATCCTCGTGATCTACGTCGTGCCGCGCATCATCGGTATGGCCATCGGTCAGGTATGTTACGCTTTCTACTAACGTGAGCATCAAAGCTGGGAATCCGCATCGTACCGAAATTGCGGCGAACGTCCGCAATTTTTGCATTATTGCCCATATCGATCACGGCAAGACGACGCTCTCCGATCGCCTCATGGAGCTCACCAGGACCGTCGCTACGCGCGACATGGAAGAGCAGGCGCTCGACGCGATGGATCTGGAACGCGAGCGCGGCATCACGATCCGCATGCATCCGGTTACGCTCAACTACAAAGCGAAAGACGGCCAGACCTATCAACTCAATCTGATCGATACGCCCGGACATGTCGATTTTTCGTACGAAGTCTCGCGGTCGCTGGCGGCATGCGAAGGCGCGCTCTTGATCATCGACGCCGCGCAGGGCATCGAAGCGCAGACGCTCGCGAACTACCACCTCGCGCTGGAACACGATCTGACGATCATTCCGGTGATCAATAAGATCGATCTGCCCGCGGCCGATCCCGAGCGGGTGATGGGCGAGGTCGAAGAACTGCTGATCATCGAGCGCAGCGAATGTATCTTGGCCAGTGCGAAGAACGGCATCGGTATCGAGGATATCCTCGAAGCGATCGTTGCGCGCATCCCGCCGCCAAAGGGGCACAACGATTATCTGCGGGGCCTAGTGTTCAACGCGCAATTCGATCCGTACCGCGGCGTGGTGTCGTACGTTCGCGTGGTCGACGGCGAGCTCAAAGCCGGAAGTCGCTTTATGTCGATGGCGCACGAGAAGGTCTACGAGTGCACCGAGGTCGGGGTTTTTAGCCCGCAGATGCGCCCGACGAAGACCCTCGGGTTGGGCGGCGTGGGTTACGTCATCGCGAATATCAAGTCGCTCGGCGACATCGACGTCGGCGATACGTTGACCGAAGCGCACAAACCGGCGCACGTGCCGCTCTCGGGCTATCGCAAAGCGGTGCCGATGGTCTACTGCGGGCTCTACCCGAACGAGGGCGCCGAGTACGGAGACTTGCGCGACGCGCTTGAAAAGATGAAGCTGAACGACGCGGCGCTCTCGTACGAGCCCGAGACGTCGGTAGCACTTGGCTTCGGCTTCCGCTGCGGGTTCTTAGGGCTTCTGCATATGGAGATCGTGCAAGAGCGGCTCGAGCGCGATTTCAACATCGATCTCATCGCGACGTCGCCGTCGGTCGTCTTCCGCGTGACGCGGACGGACGGAAGCGTCGAGATGATCGATAATCCCTCGAAGCTGCCGGTCAGCAACGTTATCGAGACCATTGAGGAGCCGTTCGTCAAAGCGACGATCATAACGCCGCAAGACTACGTCGGCTCGATCATGGACATTACGATTGCGCGGCGCGGAACACTCCTCAACATGGAGTACCTGCACGACGGCCGAGTGATTCTGACCTTCGAAATGCCGCTCATCGAAGTGATTGTAGATTACTTCGATCAGCTCAAATCGCGGACTAAGGGCTATGCCTCGCTTGACTATGAGGTCATCGGCTATCGCGAAGGCGATTTGGTCAAGCTCGAAATCTTGCTCAACGCCGAACCGGTGGACGCATTGTCGTTCATCGTCGCGCGCGAGAAGGCGGCCGCCCGCGGCCGCGCACTTGCGGAAAAGTTGAAGGAGTTGATTCCGCGGCAGATGTTCGACGTGCCCATTCAAGCGGCCATCGGCGGCAAGATCGTGGCGCGCGAGACCGTCAGCGCGGTGCGAAAGAACGTGCTCGCGAAGTGTTACGGCGGCGACATCACGCGCAAGCGCAAGCTGCTCGAGAAGCAGAAGGCCGGCAAGGAGCGCATGAAACGCGTCGGCCGCGTCGAGCTGCCGCAAGAGGCCTTCATGGCCGTGCTCAAACTCGAAGACTAGCTTGATCACCTACCTCGCGAGTAAGAACGAGGGCAAACTCGCGGAGATTCGGACGATCCTTGGGAACTCGGAGCTCGACTTGTGCACGTATCCGGCCTATCGCGATCCCGAAGAAGGTCATGAGAGCTACGTCAGCAACGCGCTACTTAAGGCACGAGCCCTGCGTTCGCAGTTGCTTGCCGCAGGTATCGACGACGCGGCGGTGTTGGCAGATGATTCGGGCATTGAGCTCGATGCGCTCGGCGGTGGGCCGGGCGTCGATTCGGCGGTCTACGCGGGCGCCGCGACCGCGTGGCCGCAACGACTTGCAACGATGATGCGCGAAGTTGCCGCGCATGAAAACGCCGGGCGAGGCGCGCGTTTCGTCTGCGTGATGGCGCTGATCATGCCCGACGGCCGGGAGATCGTGGTGGAGGGTGACGTACGCGGCGAGATCGCGCGAGAGTTACGCGGTGAAAACGGTTTCGGCTACGATCCAGTGTTTTATTATCCCCCCATCGGCAAAACGTTCGGCGAGATCCCCGAACACGAGAAGAACGAGCTGAGTCATCGCGGTCGCGCGGCGCGTGCACTGCTTGCGGCGCTGCACGCGTGAACGAACCGCAGATCGCGCTTGCCAGCGAAGCCGACGTTCGCGAGTTGGCGGCGCGCCGTTGGCCGGACGAGGCCGGTCGCCGTTTGTACATCAGCCTTGCGGAGCAAGCGCCGCGCGGCGCATGGGTCGCGCGCGATGAAGGTACGCCCGTAGCGATTGGATTTGTGCACGCCCTTGAAGACGAATGGTTTCTCAGCGAGCTGTATGTTGAGCCGTCGTTTCGGCGCCAAGGTATCGGCACGCGCATCCTGCGCGAGGTCGCGCGCGACGCGGGCGACGTGAGCCGCTCGGGCATGCTCGATGTCGACGACACCGCCGGTATGGCGTTTTTCCTGCGGCTCGGGGTTGGATTACAGATACCGGTACTCCGAATCGCCGGCGCCATTCCAAAAGAAGATGATCTCTTGCCGATGGCAGCCGGTGACTATCGCTTTGCGACGCTGCCGATCGATCCGCGCGCGCATGTGACGATGCTTACCGCACTCGATCGCGAGGCGCGCGGTACCGGACGTGCGCACGACCACGCACGTTTTGGGCAGGCTGCGACCGGAACGCTGCTGTTGATCAACGATGAGGTCGTCGGCTACGTATACGTGTGGCCCGACGGGCGCATCGGCCCGATGGTTTCCGCATCGGCCGCGTATTTGACGCAGTTCTTCGGGTTTGCGCTGGTTTCGCTGCGGCGCACTTATGGGGCATCCTGGTGTACCGCGCTCGTCCCTGGAAGTAACGTGCGCGTAATGCGTGCTGCCGTGCGCATCGGTCTTGTGCTCGATCAGGTGCGCATCTTCGCAACCGATTTGCCGCAGATCGATCTATCGCGTTACATCGGATATCATGCACTCGATTTTTAAAACGCGTCCTCGAGTTCGATCACGTTCGCGGAGTCAAGGTGCTCGAAGTCAGCCGGTTAGTCGCCAATGGCTGTTCCTGGCGCAAGATCGAGGATGAAATCGCGAAGTGCGTCGTCCGGTGCGCGAATTGCCACAGGCGCAGGACTGCTCTTGACTTCGGCTGGTATAAAGGGATAGTCGGCGGGATGTAGCTCAGCCAGGCAGAGCGCGACGTTTGGGACGTTGAGGCCGCAGGTTCGACTCCTGTCATCCCGACCAACTTGCGGGGGCGTGATATCCTAGCCAGGGTATCCGCCCTCCGTCTATGCGCCCGTGGTCTAACAGGATAAGGCACGAGTCTTCTAAACTCGAAGATGGGGGTTCGAGTCCCTCCGGGCGCGAAGCATCGGCCCCGGTAACTCGTGGTGATTGTAGCTCAGCTGGTTAGAGCGCCGCACTGTGGCTGCGGAGGCCGCCGGTTCGAACCCGGTCAGTCACCCCAAAACTTGAAAGAGCCCGCCCCCGATGTAAAGGGGCGGGCTCTTGTCTATCCGCCCAGCGTGGGGAGTAGGGGCCCCCTTCGAGAAGACTCTGCATCCAATGCATCGCGACGGGGTGGAAGGTCCGCGCGGCAATGACACGGTCGGCATCATTATTACGATGTTGGCGGCGATCTTGCTCGGCCTCGTGTTGGTGCAAATCTACCGACTCGGCAACGAAGCCGGCCTCAGCCGCGATTCACTCATGCGCGAGCAGGTCGCCGTCGCCGAGACGGGCCGGATACTCGGCGCCCTCAACGCCGTCGATGACTACCGCTACGCCTTGATGCTGCGAACGCCGGAGCTGGGCCACGCGCGCGCGATCGCACAAACGCGATTGGATATCGTGCGGCGCGATTTTACGGCCGGCTCGGGGGCGATGTTCTCAATGCAAGCGCAATGGGACGACGTCGATCGCAATTGGATGATGGCCCGCATGCTGCCCGGTGGACCCGACACGATCGCGCGGATGGCTCCGGTGATGGGTTCGATCGCCGGGTTGCTCGACGCGCTCGAGGACCGCTCGGGGCTCACGTACGATCCGAGTCCACTGGCGCAAGATCTCTCCGACGCCTACATGCAGATGACGATCGCCAATATTTCGGCGACGCGACGGCTGCAGACCATTGCAAGTTCGGCAGTACAAGCGCGCGGCATGACCTTAGCACAACGTCTGGACGGCGCAGGCAACCTCATGGGTCTGCGTGACTCGTACGACCTCACGCACGACCACATTCCAACGAACGTCGAGCGCCTCGATCAGCTCGTACCAAGCGAACGTGCCCAATGGGCGCAGTTGACGGTCCTGGCGCACCAGATGCGCGCGCGGGGCAATGCCTTTATCGACCTCGTCGTCAACGATGTCATGCTCCAGGCAAGGCCAATGATTTCGACGGCCCAGATCCGCGCAAGTGCCGACGCGGCAGCGAACGCGGCGACGCGAATCAACACGCTTGCAGGCACCGCCCTCAATGCAAGCCTGGCTGAGCGCGGGAAGATCCAGGCGGCGCGCAACCGCTACCTCTATCTAGCCGTCGTGCTCACGGTGATCATGGTGGTTGGAATCGTGATGGCAATCGCGGCGTTCATCGCGCGCCGCGATCGCGTGCTCTTACGCGATGCGCTGCGCGAGGCGGCGCGGCTCCAAGCGGAGCTAGCGCGACAAGAGGCCGTTGATGCGCTGCGTCTAACCGAAGCGCAGTTCCGCGCGGTCTTCGAGGGTGCTGCAATCGGAATCGCAATCGTCGATCGCGCCGGTACGGTGCTCGAAGCAAACGATGTCTACCGTACGATGTTTGGAGACACGATCGAGGGCGCCATGGACGAACACACCGCGGAAGTTGAGTCGATGTGGATGGGCGAGCGCGAGACCTTTGAGTTCGAATTGCACGCGCCTTCGGCTTCGGGTCAGGAGATCTGGACCGACGCAACCGTCTCCATCGTCAATGATGAGAACAAGCATCCGCGCTTTGCGATCTGTATGTTCCGCGACAAGACCGAACTCAAGCACAGCGAGCGCCGTATCCAACATAGCAAGACGCACGACGCCTTGACGGGTCTGCCGAACCGCGCGCTCTTCGACGAACAGCTGCGCAGCAGGTTCGCCGAAGCCGGCGCGCTGCTCGACTCGTTCTTTGCCGTGCTCTTCATCGATCTCGAGCATTTTAAGGAAATCAATGAATCGCTCGGCCATGCCGCCGGCGACCTCGTGCTCACGCAAGTCGCGGGACGTTTGCGGTCGTCGGTCGATGCGCGCGACGTGGTTGGACGTCTCGGGGGTGACGAGTTCGCAATTCTCTTGCAGTCGCTCGGCGACATCATCCATGTCGAATCCATCGCTCGACGCATCCTCAACAATCTTTCAAAGTCGATCTCGATCGGCTCACGTTCGGTGTTTCTTAGTGCCAGCGTTGGGATCGCCGTCGCCTCTGCGAGCTACGAGCGGGCCGATGACGTCGTGCGCGACGCGGAAACGGCGATGCAGCACGCCAAGACGAGTGGTGGCGCGCGCTTTGCCGTCTTCGATTCGACGATGCACGAGCGCGCCAAGAAGCGCCTGCAGTTGATAAGCGATTTGCGCCTGGCGGTCGAGCGGCGCGAGTTTCGGCTGCTGTACCAGCCGATCTGTGCCATCGCCGATGGCGCGCCGATCGGGTGCGAGGCGCTGGTTCGCTGGGATCACCCGACGCTGGGCGTGCTCAGCCCAGGCGAGTTCATTCCACTCGCCGAGCAGACCAGGCTCGTGCAGACGATTGGAAAGTTCGTGTTACAGACGGCCTGCGAACAGTACGCCGCGTGGCGGCGTAACCGCGGCGGCACGCTGAACTTCGGCATGCAAGTCAATGTCTCGGCGACGGAACTCAGCGATCCCGACTTTGAGCGCACGCTGGTGCAGATCGTCGAGCACCACGGGCTGCAGCCATCGGACTTCACGCTCGAGATCACGGAAAGCGTGGTCCTCGACGCGGGCACGCGCGCCAATCAGACGATCGAGCGCGTACGCGGACGCGGTTTCAAGATTTGCATCGACGACTTCGGCACCGGCTACTCGTCGCTACGCTACCTGCAGCAGTTCGAGGTCGACTCAATTAAGATCGATCGCTCGTTCGTTTCCGGAACCGACGGACGACTGGCGAGCGAGCCGATCGTGCGCACGTTGATCGCGCTGGCCGAAGCCTACAACGTGCGCATCGTAGCCGAGGGCGTGGAGACGACCGAGCAACGCGAGATGCTGCGCAGCGCCGGCTGCCGCTACGCTCAGGGCTTTCTCTTCGCGCATCCGCTCGCCGCGGCGGAGCTCACGGAGCGCTACCCGGATGTGCTCGGACGCATCGTCCGTTCGGCTTCGGCGTAAAGGGGTTGCCAAGGGCACCGGGTCTCGCTACAATGCGTGAGTCCTCGTGGGCAACGGGCGGTTGCCGCAGGAAGCGGCAACAGGTTCAGAGCACAGGATGTGCGTCCGCGAGCGACGTGAGCGGCTGAATACGCGCCTTTAGCTCAGTCGGTAGAGCAGCGGACTTTTAATCCGTTGGTCCCGGGTTCGAGTCCCGGAGGGCGCAGATCTTTGCACCGCTAGCTCAATGGTAGAGCAGTTGACTCTTAATCAATTGGTTCGGGGTTCGAGTCCCTGGCGGTGCACCAAACGTACGGGCCCGCGGTTGTTGAGAAATCTTCACCGCGGGCTTTTATAATGGCAGAACGAGGTAACGTATGATGTCGACGCAAGCTATTGCAGTTCTGGGTACCGGAACGATGGGGTCGGCGTTCGCCAAACAGGCAGCCGGTTACGTCGCCAGCAGCGACTTGATCCGTTGCGCGTCGTCCGGTGTAGCGGGCGTGAAGATCACGAGCGCGAGATCTGGACGGCCGTCGACTGCAAAGCTCGAGTATTCGAACGTTACCAGGCCCGCCACGCGATGCCGCATGAGCTTCGTGCCCGAGCCGAAGCTGCGAACGTCGTGACTGCGCCACAGCGCCGCAAACGCTTCGCTCGAACGGCTCAGCTCGTCGACCAACGCCGTAACGCGTTCCGACGCGCCGGCGCGCACGGTCTCCGCCCGGAACGCGGCAACCGTGTTGCGCGCCTCTTTCTCCCACTCGAGCATTCGCATCTTCGCACCGGGATCGGTAAACATCAGACGCAAAATGTTTCGCTCGTTCGGAGCAAGCGCGCCGTAATCGCCCATGAACGTTGCAGCGGCGCGATTCCACGCGATGACGTCCCACGCGGCGGTTCGCACCAAAGCCGGGCTGCAATCGAGTGAATCGAGCACGCGCTGCAACTGCGGCGTGATCCGTTCGGCCTCGCGAAACTGGACTTGCGGCGGACGCTGCTGCGCCAACAGAAAGAGATGCTCGCGTTCGACTTCGGTTAGCGTGAGCGCGTAGGCGAGCCGGTCGAGCACGTCGGCGGAGGGTGTGCCGCCGCGGCCTTGTTCGAGCCATGTGTACCACGTCGCGCTGACGTTGGCACGTTGGGCGACCTCCTCGCGGCGCAGTCCCGGCGTACGCCGGCGGGTGAGCGAGAAACCGAAGGCCGCCGGATCGAGCTTCGAGCGCCGGTCCTTGAGGTAGTCGCCGAGCATAGTAGTTTCCATACTAGTATAAAGCCACGACTTTACTAGGATAATTCCCGCGCCTATCATACCGTTTGTACGCTTCCAAAGAAAGGTCTATCGTGCGGGTTTTTGTTACCGGGGCATCGGGATTCGTAGGCTCAGCCGTCGTACGCGAGTTGCTCGACGCCGGCCATCAGGTGCTCGGTCTGGCGCGTTCCGACGCGGCGGCCGCGTCGATTGCTGCCGCCGGGGCCGACGTACAGCGGGGATCCCTCGATGAGTTGCCGAGCCTGCGCCGCGGCGCGGCGGCGTCGGACGGGGTGATCCACGCTGCGTTCATTCACGACTGGGCGAACTTCGCGCGGAGCTGCGAGGTCGATGTGCGCGCAATCGAGACGCTCGGCGAGGTGCTTTCCGGATCGGATCGCCCACTGCTGGTCACCTCCGGCGTCGCCGTTGTCAGACCCGGCCAGCTCGCCACCGAGGATATGCCGGCGCCGTTCATTCCGGAATTTCCACGCGCCTCCGAACGCGCAGCCGAAGCGGTCGCGGCGCGGGGCGTGCATACCGGCGTCGTGCGGCTTGCGCCGACCGTGCATGGCGACGGCGATCACGGCTTCGTTCCAATCCTGATCGGTATCGCGCGCGAAAAGGGCGTCTCGGCGTACGTCGCTGACGGCGCGAACCGTTGGCCCGCGGTGCATCGCTTGGACGCCGCGCGCATGTACCGCTTGGCGTTGGAAAAGGGCGCAGCCGGTGCGCGCTTTCACGCGATCGCCGAGGAAGGCATCCCGTTCCGCGAAATCGCCGAAGCAATCGGTCGCGGCGTAGGCGTGCCCGTGGTGAGCAAGACGCCCGAGGAAGCCGCGGAGCACTTCGGCTGGTTTGCGCGGTTTGCGGCGATCGACTGTCCCGCCTCGAGCGCCAAGACGCGCACGGAACTCGGATGGAAACCGGTGCAACCCGGATTGCTCGCCGATTTGCATCACGGAACGTATTTCAAGGTGGCATCGCGCGCATAAGCGCGGTCATTTGCGCACCACGGGGATTCGCGAGGTCATCACACATTGAAAAGTGCGTGCGTCCAGGAACCTCGAGATAGGCAACACCACTATCGACGGCGGCGCAGGCTTGCGCGTACTCGCGCGATTGGCGTACGAGTTCGGGAAGCTCCGCGCCGCCAACGGTCACGGTCATGGGTGTTCCGGGTGTAACGTGGAGTTGCGGACTGTAGACATCGATCTCGTGTGGCGTCAGCTGGAGCTTCTCGTTGAGATTGGTAAAAGCAATCGGATTCAGATCGTAGAGGCCGCTGATTGGCAATGCATACGCGACCGACGGATGATTGCGATGCATCGCGGTGAGGTGACCGCCTGCGGAGTGGCCGCTTAAGCACACGGCACGCTGCGCGGTCGTGTATCGCTCGCCACTCGCTCTAAGAACGTCCAACAGCAGCCCAATCTCGTCGACGATCTGTGTCATCGTCGCTTGCGGTGCAAGCGTGTACTCCGCGAGTATGACGTCGAATCCGCATTCGAGCGGGCCGCGCGCACAGACGGCAAAATCCGCCTTCGTACACTTCTGCCAGTAGCCGCCGTGAATAAAGATGAAGAGCGGGCTGTTGCTGGCTCCGCACGGGAGATAGTCGAAGCGCTCCCGTGGCTGCGGTCCGTACGCGATGTCGCGGATACAACCAAACTCGTGATAGAGCGTGGCGCTTTCTGCTTTCAGCCGCGCGTAGGTGGCGTCCCAGTCCGGGTCGGCCTGCGTGTTGCTGTAGGCGTCATCCAGGGCCTTTGGGTCCATTCTCAGGAACCTCGCGCGGCGTTGGTGGTATAGATTACAGAGAGATGAAGACGGCTCGGGGCGCTCTCTTGACCCTTGTGGCGCTGGTCGCAGTTGCAGCGCCGCGAGGCATCGCCGCACCCGACCCGTACCAGATATTCGGCAACGCGCGGGCGTATTGGCATCAACAGAAATATCCGGCGCTCCTGGATTACCGCGTTGCAGTCGATGTCGTCGAAGGCGGTAACGAGCGCGTCGAGCACTATGCCTCCGAGTATAACGCCGTAACGAACGTCGTGCAGGTCGATCCGGTTAGCGACTACGAGCGCGCACATCCGGTACATCCGAAGGGATTGAGCTTTTCCATCATGGGCGCTATTCCGCTCGGTAAGCCGATGCCGTCGATAGATTTTCTCGGCGTGCCATACCTTGCGCCGACGTATTCATTCGGCATGGCGCCATTTGTGCCCGCACCGGCACCGACACCGTTCAACTCGGCCGCGCTGGTTGAAGAAATACGCAAGGAATTCCACGATCCCAATCCGCGCGCAACGCCGAGTGCTTCGCCGACGCCGAACGGCCTTGAAGAGATCGCGACGGTGTACGCGCACAATCGCGACTATACAATCACGTTTCTCGGCACCGACACGATCGACGGTCACGCCTGCTACCACCTCGGCCTGACGCCGACCCGAAACCCAGGCACGTTCCGGATTCGGCAAGCCTGGATCGACGAGCAGACGTTTGCGACGTGGCAGCTACAAGATGCGCTGAACTTTACCAACGGGCCGGGGACCGGCGTCGCGTGGACGATCCATTTCGCGCAAATCGACGGCGCGCAATATGTACGCGAAGAAGACGCGCTTGCACCGATGAAAGCCGGCGGAGAGGTCTACACGCAGGCGAGCGTGCGCTTCGAGAATGTGCTCGCCGTTAGCACGTCATCACTGCACGCCGACGTTGTTGACAACGTTGGCACCCCGCTCCAGGAGCCGCCGATATAGGGTCTCGTAAGCGAGCGCGTTCGCTTTCCAAGTGAGATGCTCGCGGGCGAAGGCAGCGGCGGCGCGTTCGAAGCGCCGCTGCAGGAGCGCGTCGGTAAGCACGTCGCGCAGCCGGCGCGTCAGCCCGACTGCATCGCGGGGCTCTACGATGTAGCCGGTCCGGCCGTCATGTACGATTTCGGGAATACCGCCGACACGTGTGGCCACGATCGCCCGCCCCGCACACATCGCCTCGCATAGGAGCAGCGGCAATCCCTCCGCGTAGCTAGGCAACGCTACGACATCCGCCGCGGCGTACATCGTCGCGAGCACATCGTGCGCTACGAGTCCCGGAAACACGGCTTTGACCTTCGCGGCCGCTAAGTCGGCGCGAAGCTCGTCGCCAAGAACGCCATAGCCTGCAAAGATAAATTGCACTCCGAGCTCGCGTAGCGCAATCGCGGCGTCGACTAACTCGCGTACCCCTTTTTGCGCGATAAGATGGCCGGCGTAGAGAACGGTCGGCGCATCCGAATCGAAGCCGAGAGCGGCACGCGCGGCTCGGCGGTCGCGCGGGAAAAAGACCGCGTCGTCGGCACCATTGAAGATGACGTGCGGATCGCGCGCGCCCAGCACGCGCAGGCGATCCGCGACGAAACTGGAGACGCCAACACAGGCGGAGGCGTGTGTCAAGATGTTACCCGCGAGGTGGCGCAAACTCTGGCGGACGAACGGCGAGCGATACGTTTCGGAGCCGTGACCGGTGAGAACGTAGGGTAGCGTCGCGTTGAGCGCCATGACGCCCGCCGGCAAAAGTCCGTGGACTTGCACGACATCGGGTGAAAACGACGCGATCTCATCCGCAACTGCGACCCGCGATTGGAGACGAATGCTTCCGATCCCGTAATTTGCCGGGCCGATTAGCATCCGCAAGGTGCGCACTGGAAACTCGTCGTGCACGTACTCGCCCGGTATGCTGCGGTAGCGCATCCAGCGCTTGCGCAGAGGTGGCGCCCACGGCGCCCAGCGCAACACGCGAATCTGATGCCCGCGATCTCGCAGCGCGCGCAGGTGAAGCCAGTTGAAGATGCCGTCGATGCTTTGCGCCCATGGAAAGTTATTGACCATCACGAGAATGCGCATGTGGCGGGCTCCTCCGCCGCGTGTTTCGGCGTAATGCGCGCATCGATCCGTTTGTACAATGCTATAAGGCTTTGAAGTTCCCCGTGGAAGCTATATCCCGGGCTAGCCGCTCTTGCGTTAGCGGCCAGCGCCGCCCGCAATACGTCATCGTTGACGAGACGCAAGAGCGCATCCGCGTGCGCCTGCACATCCTCGGGCGCGACGAGCAAGCCGGCCCCGGTCTCGGCAAGCGTCGCGGCGATATTGCCGATGTTCATGCCGACCATTGGCAAACCAAACAGCAAATTCTCAAAGAGCTTGTTCGGCATGCCACGGACGTTGTTGTGGATGTCGATCAGCGGCATATAGCCGATACTTGCATGTGCGACATACCACCATGCAGTCTCTTGTGTCAGGAGTCCGAGGTTTTGAATGCCGGCTGCTTCGGCGCGGGCCGTCAGCTCGGCGGCAGCAGCACCGTAACCGGAGAGATCGATCGGCCCAAGGTTGATGATCGGCCACGAGCACCCGGCGACACGTAGTCGTTCGGCCACCGCCACCATCGTGTGAAATGCGCGGTGACGCGTCGCACCCCCGGTGTGTAGAATATACGGCTGCCCACCAAATGGGTGCGGACGATCGCGTGCGGCCGCGAATTCGTCTGGCGAGATATATGGAAAACCCCGAACGAGCGCTACGCGTTCCGTGCCGACGATCGCTGCGTAGCGCTCGCGCATTGCCTCGGAAACGATAACGACGCCTGCGAAACGTCGCAAGACCAGCCGCTCGATCAAGTCGTACACTGCGGATACGGTCTTACGGAGCGCCGGCGGTATCCAGTCGGAGTCGCCCATACGTTCGCTATAAAATTCGTGGACGTCATACACGATCGATCGTCTGAGATACGCGGGAAGGAACGCCGCCAGTAGCAAGTCGGGGTCGTGAATGTGAAGAATGCTGCGGGAAGACGCTAGCATAACGAGCATCGCCCGGAAGTCCCGGACGAGCCGCTTCCAGCGGGGCCCCTCGCGCGCCCCGAGCGGAATGATGCGAACGCCATCGTGCTCGCCAGGCACCGATTGCGTTCCGGCAATCGCCACGTCAAATCCCGCGTCGTGGAGACTGCGCACCTCCTTAAAGTAAATCCGCCCGTCAAGCGGACCGTGCACGGTTGAGATGTGCAATATTTGCGGACGTGTCATTCGGCGCTCCGGCAACCCGAGCTTGCGACGAGACCGTTGCTGCAAAAGGCTCGCTCATGGCAGTCGCGACGCGTCGCGACGACCTCGATCGCTGACGTCCATCGCTGCGTCGGCCGCGGTAGACTCCAATAGAGCCGTCCGATCGAGTGCGGGATCTGCGCGCCCGCGAAGACGGTGTTGTGCCAAAGCACGCTGATCGCGCCTGAAGCAAAAGCGTCGGTCATGTCGAGCACTCTCGCGGCGAGTGCGGCCGCCGAAACACGGTGCTCGCGAGCGTCGGTGTAAAGCGCTCCATCCATGATTGCGAGCGGAATCTCGTAGAACGGATACGCGCTTTCGCTCGCAAAGCGGTACGGCCGATAGACGAACGAAGCGCCGTTGCGGAATCCGACACGGTTTGGAAAGCCGGCCGTCGTATCGTAGTCGAGCTTGGCGTCGGCAATCGCTTCGAACAAGTCGTCGGTGCCGTAACGCAGCCAATGCGCCCGCCCGCCGTGCACGTCGTAGCCGAGACCTCGCAGAGCTGCGACTTCCTCAGCGAGGCTACGATCGGCAATGTTCATGTAGCTCGCGTGTACGCCGAGCTCGGCGTCGGCTTCATGCAGGTCGCGTAGCACCTGTACGACGCCGGGGTCGTCAAGTGCATAGTTGCCGTCGCGGCGACAGGTCCTGCGGCAGATGACGTTCGAGGTCGATCGAATTCCAAGAGCGCGCTCTCGCTCGATCATGGTGCCGATGCAGTCGAGCGGCGATCGCCGCTGCACGATGCCGCGCAGCACCGCGCCCACGATCGAGGCGAAGAGTAGCGGATCTCTGTCAACGATCGCAGCTACGCCGAGATTCGCAATCAATCGTCGCAGGTCGCCCAAACGGCTGATCGGGATATAGTCCAGATCGTGCGTCGCCGCGACCAGCGTTGGAGTGCTGCGCGGCGGATCAAGACCAAGCTGATCGGCCAGTTCGAGCATTGCGACGCTAGCGTACGGTATCGTTGGGTCGAGACCATAGCGTCCGTGCAGTGATGACGCGAAAGGAATACGTCCGGCTTCATCACGGTCGCGTATCGCGTAGGCGTCGGCGGCTGACAACCATTCGAATATCTCGGCAAGCCAATCGGGCCGCTCGCCGGCTGCGTGGAAGAGGGGCATGTGCGTAATGCCCAATCGCTGATAGACGGCGCGAGGAGGCAGCCGTATGTATGCGGGGTTGGGGGCAGGTTCCTCGAGCGGACGCAGGCGATAGCCGCGATCGACGCCGTAGCGAAGCTGCGCTTGCGCCGGTGCGCCGTCGCCGACGTCGGCCCGTCGCTCGTAGACGGCACAAAAGGTGCGGAAGGCGTACGCGATGCGTGCCCGCGCTGTCGCGTCAAGGTCGTCGTCAAATCGCAACTGCACCACGTCGGCTTCGGCCATGCTCACCTCCGCACGGATTGAAGCAGACGGTGTGATAGCCGGCTGGGCAATTTGGCCAAGCGTCCGTATTGCCGCAGCTTGATCATCTTGATGAGCGCGCCCATGCGCAGCCCCGCGCGGCGCGGCAGGTCGCTGCGAATCGGTGCGTGGAGTCGCGCGCGGGTGTGTTGTTCCATCAGTGTTCGTGCGTCGCGCGGCAGTTCGAGGAGATCGGTGTGAAGGAGCCCGATCTCCCACGGGAAATGCGCGTCGCTCCCGCAAAGGCCGCCGGCGATTCCCAGCCGCGCGAATGCGTCCTCGGCATACGCGGATTCCGTCGCATCGTATCGTCCGTTGTAGCGCTCCCAAAGATCGATCTCCGGATAGGCGCTGAAGATACCGTCGACGTGTTCGACGCCGAATGTGCGAATTGGATGCGGTAGATAGGCGATGGCGCCCTGATCGTGAAGTTCGCTGATAACGTCGGCAAAGGAGCGGCTCTTGACCTCACGCGCGACATAGAGGCCGATGATATCTCCCAGGTCGCTCTTGACCTCGATACCTGGAATGACAAGGAAGTCATCGTAGCGATTGGCTTCGAATGCGGCGATTCCGCCGGCCACGGTATTGTGGTCGGTCACCGCGATTCCGTCCAATCCACGCCGGCGCGCAACCTCGATTGCGAGTTTCGGAGGCGTCAGCGAGTCGAACGAGTGCGAGGTGTGAACGTGAAAATCGACCGAGAACTTGCGCATCGTTTACGAATGCCTCGTTAGCAACGCACGAACGCCGGACCAGATTCCCGCAGCAGCGGGCATCGGGTCGGTGATGCGCAGATCGGTGCGCACACGTAGTGAGAGCACGTTCTGAAGGAGTTGCATGCGCAACTCCGGATAGCGCACAAAGCTCTGCACCCCGGATGGAATGATCCACTGATAGGTCAAGCCTTCGCGGTACCCGTTTGTAATCGGCGCATCGGGATCGGCCAGCGAGCGCACGATCCACACCGGAAAGTTGCAACCCGACTGAATGGCAAGATCTAACGAACCCCAGAGCTTTGGATTTACCTCGATCAAGTAGAATTCGCCGTCGCGATCGCTGCGTTTAAACTCGACCATGGCAACGCCATGCCAACGCAATGACTCGAGAACGGTTCTGCCCAGTTCGTGCAATCTGGTATTGCGAATCGCGCGCGCGACAACGCTGGGACCGCCCTCCTTCGGGTGTTGCATGAGGCGTTCGTGCATGAAGTACCCGGCCTCGCGCCCTTCACGGAAGATCGCGAAGTACCCGAAGCCGTTTTGACCCGGGATAAATTCCTGAACGATATAGTCGTTGATTGCTTCGCCGAGATCGCGCGCGTACGCGGCCGCCTCTGGTTCATTCCTCGCGACGAGCGCGCCGGCTTTGTGATGCTTGAACACAAGCGGGGGTGGCAGCTCTTTCCAGCTCTCCGCCGGCAACGTCCGAGGGATCGGGATACCCAGACCGGACGCGTGTGCGAAGGTGAGGCGCTTGTCGCCCGCGATCGCGAAACTATCGGCAGGCGGGAGCATGAGCGGAACGGTGAATCGATCGCGATGCTGCACGAAAAGTTCAACCATCACGAGCCCGACGGGAATGGCTGCATCATAATGCGCGGCCGAAAAATGCTCGGCAAGGGCGGCGGCGGTCGCCTCCGGCGATCTCCGAGGATCGGGGTAGCGAAACGTTTGGGCGCAATGGCGTGACCAGAAACTAAGCACGCGCGATGAGGTAAGGCCCTCGCGCTCACCGACGGTTACGCGATACCCTGCGCTACTCAGCGCCCGCACCGCGGCGAGGGAGTGTTTATAGGCGCCATCGGTAACAAAGACACGCGGCATCATCTCGCACCATCGTAACGCCGGGCGTGGCGGCTGAAAGGAGCGCAACGAACCCTCCCATAGGGCCCTTCGGGGAAGCAAGAGGCGGGAGGAAATAACCCCGGCGCGTTCTATACTAAGCGGTCGCCGCATGGCGGCACGGCACTCGGGCAAGTGGCGGAACTGGCAGACGCGCTGGATTTAGGTTCCAGTGGGGCAACCCGTCAGAGTTCGAGTCTCTGCTTGCCCAGTGTTTCCGCGAGGTTGGTGGGGCGAACGAGCTTCCACGTGCGAGAAATGTACAGCATCTGCGTCGCGAGAAGATTGTATTGAGGGGCCGTGGCGCGCGCTAACGATTCGCGAAGGTCTCCACGAAACACGTCTTCGAGGCAACCGCTCTTCGCAAGCTTGGAGAGTTCGTCGGGAGGAGCTCTTTCGCTCACACTCGTGCTCTGTGTGCCTCTCGGTGTATGCGTCGCGAGCTGAGCTATGACACGGTGGGCCTGATGCTCGCGT
The DNA here is from genome assembly GCA_035507095.1 of Candidatus Acidiferrum sp. Taxonomy (GTDB): domain Bacteria; phylum Vulcanimicrobiota; class Vulcanimicrobiia; order Vulcanimicrobiales; family Vulcanimicrobiaceae; genus Aquilonibacter. The sequence continues at coordinate 88 of DATJOM010000127.1, read as the reverse complement.
GACGAAGGAATTGCGGCCGGCACGTTCTATTTAATCGGGTCCCCCGCCTAGCCGCGCGGAAGTAGCTCAGTGGTAGAGCATCGCCTTG
>DATJOM010000126.1:0-24590 GCA_035507095.1 Candidatus Acidiferrum sp. | reverse complement strand
TACCGTCGAGATCTTCGATACCACGCTGCGCGACGGCGAGCAATCGCCGGGAGCGGCAATGACGGCGGCCACCCGACTTCGGATCGCACGCATGCTCGACGAGGCCGGTGTCGATACGATCGAAGCGGGCTTTCCGATCTCGAATGGTGTTGCGTTCGCAAGCGTCGACCAGATCAGCAGAAGCGTTCGGCATGCCCGCGTAGCGGCACTCGCGCGGTGCACGGCGGCGGACGTAGAGGCGGCAGCCGGTGCACTCGAACGCGCGCGCCGGCCGCGCATCCACGTCTTCATTGCGACCTCGCCGCTCCATCTGCGACACAAGCTTGGCATCAGCACGCAGCGAGCGATCGAAATGGCGTCGGATGGAGTGCAACGCGCGCGCACGTATTGCGATGACGTGGAATTCTCGGCCGAAGACGCGACACGGTCAGACCCCGAGTTTCTGGTGCAGATATTCTCAGCTGCGGTCGCTGCAGGCGCAACGACGGTGAATGTTCCGGATACGGTTGGCTATGCCACGCCGGCAGAGATGGAGCGCCTCATAACATTCCTGCGCGAGCGCGTTGGGAATCTCGCTCGAACGCGCGTGAGCGTGCACACCCACGATGATCTCGGCATGGCCACGGCCAATGCGCTCGCCGCCGTCCGCGCCGGCGCGCGCCAGGTAGAGTGCACGATCAACGGAATCGGCGAACGCGCCGGTAATTGTGCACTCGAAGAGGTCGTTGTCGCGCTGCGAACACGCGCAGAACTCTTCGGCTGCTCCACCCACTTTGATACGAGCACATTGCAGCAGCTTTCGAGCGTAGTCGCGCGCGGTACGCGCATGCCCGTACAGAAAAACAAGGCGGTCGTCGGGAAGAACGCCTTCGCACACGAGTCCGGCATTCACCAGGACGGAGTGCTCAAGGAGCGCTCGACGTATGAAGTCATCGATCCGCGATCCGTCGGACGCACGACCACGCTGACGCTAGGACGAAATTCGGGGCGACACGCACTATTCGCTCGCGTGGAGGAACTGGGACTGCACTTTGACGACGAAGGCCGCCGCCGTTTCGCGCAGGCCTTCGATCGGCTTGCAGCCGAACGCGTAAACATCCACGACAGCGATCTGGTTGCGCTCGCTCGCCAGTGCGCGCTGGTTGAGTGTGCATCGTGAGCGGCACGTACTTCGACGCGCTGTGGGAAGCGCACGTGGTCGAGTCGTTAGCGGACGGCAACGATCTGCTCTTTATCGACAAGGTTGTGGCGCACGAGATCACGACGCCGCCGGGGGCACTGTTGATCGAGCGCGACTTCGGCGACGCGCTCTTCGACCCACGTGCGATCGTCGCGGTGAACGATCATGTATCGCCTGCAAACGATGCCGCCACGGCGGAACAGGCGCGGCACCTTCGCGGGTGGGCTAAGCGCCACGGGATCGAGCTCTACGACGTTGGCGACAACGGCATCTGCCACGTCCTCGTTCCCGAACGCGGGTTCGTGCGCCCGGGGATGACGTTGTGTTGCGGCGATAGCCACACGTGCACGCTCGGCGCCTTTGGCGCGATTGCCTTCGGTGTAGGCACGACCGCGCAGGCGGGCGCGATGCTCGCGGGATGCGTCGTCGTTAAGCGGCCGCATGTCATGCGCGTGCGCATCGATGGCGTGTTGCGGGGGGCCGCAAGCGCCAAAGACGTTGCGCTTACCGTCGTGCGCACGCTTGGTGCGAGCGGCGCACGCGGCTACGCGCTCGAGTATTGCGGCAGCACGGTCGAGACGATGTCGATGGGCGAGCGAATGACGCTATGCAACATGGCAATCGAGGCGGGAGCGACGACCGGGTTGATTCGTCCCGATGCGACCACGCGCGCCTATCTCCACGACCGCGGTGTCCCGTTCGCGCTCGAAGAACGCTGGTACGAGCATGCGAGGGTCTCGGGCACATACGCGAAGACGATCGAGATCGATGCGAGCGGCATCGTGCCGCTGGTGACGTGGGGGACAGATCCGTCGCAGTCGGTACCGTTGGGTCAACGCGTGCCGGAGGCTGCCAACGACGGTGCGCTCGCGTACATGGGTTTGCGTCCGGGCGCGTCATTGGAGGACGCGGCGATCGATCAGGTCTTCATCGGTTCGTGCACCAATTCGCGTTTGCACGATCTTCGCGTGGCCGCCGAGGTGCTGCGCGGGCGGCGCGTGAGCGTCCCGACGATCGTTACGCCGGGCTCACAAGCGGTCAAACGGGCAGCAGAACGCGAGGGGCTCCACGAGGTTTTCCAGGACGCGGGCGCATTGTGGACGCATGCGTCATGCGGGCCGTGTCTGGGCATGTCGATGGGCGTGCTTGCCAAAGGCATGCGTTGTGTCTCGACCTCGAACCGAAACTTCCCCGGCCGTATGGGCGCGGGCGGACGCGTGCATCTCGCATCACCGGTGGTCGCAGCGGCGTCAGCGGTGCTCGGGCGCATTCCGACGCCCTCACAACTCGACGAACTCACGGGAGCCGGTGTATGCGTATAAGCGGAGACGTGCTCGCGCTGCCGTTCGACGGCATCGACACCGATCAAATCATACCGGCGATGCACCTTACGGTGATCGAACCGAGTGGTCTCGGACCCCATCTCTTTACCGGGCATGCTGAATTGTCGAACCGTCTGGCCGAGGTTCCTACGGCATCGATCGTGGTTGCCGGTGCCGACTTCGGTTGCGGCAGTTCGCGCGAGCACGCTGCGTGGGCGCTGCTCGAGCGTGGCTTCCGTGCGGTGATCGCGCCGAGTTTCGCACGGATCTTTCTCGAAAATGCTTATACCAATGGCCTGGTGCCGGTGGTGCTCGCGCGCAGCGACGTGGAGGCGTGCCTGCGCGCGCGGTCGCTGGAGATCGACGTCGACGCCGAATCCATCTCGACCGACGGTGGCGAGCGCTTTATGTTTACGCTCGATCCCGTACGCAAGACCTTTCTTGAAGGTGGCGGCTATCTACGATATCTGCACGCGAAAATACCGGCGATTCGTACCTGGGCGGCTGCACGAACCTGAGGCGCGTTAGGAACCCGTTTCGTCGAGATCCCAGGTACGCGCGGTGGTAACGATGAGACTCTTTTGCATGCATTCCGTAAGCGCTACCAGCGCATCGTCCAGCGCGCGGACGGTTTCCTCGCCGATCGTTTGCGCAACGTAGCGTCGTGCCGATTCGATCCGCGAACCCGCGCGATCCAAAATCGCCCTGCCTTTGTCGGTGAGGTGCGTCTCCAACGTTCGGCCTTCACCTTTGCTGCGAACGATCAATCCAGCCGCCTCCAGCTTGGCAATGTTCGTGACCATGCCCTGGGCCGTGACGAAACACTCCCGCGCAAGCTGGGCGCTCGTGATCGCGGGCGTCATGGATATTGCGCGCAGCGTTATCAACTGCGGCACGGTGATGCCGAGATCGCTCAAGGCATCGGTAAGCGCAGCGAGCGTGGTGGCCTGCGCGGCCTTGAGATGAAGGAAGAGTCGCCCAGTCTCCCCGTCGGTCGGCATGAGCGACTCTTCGAGAACGGGGATCACTGCGCTTGCCAGGTGCTGCCATCCGCAAAGGCGACCGATTGCACCTTGCAGGTCAGGTCGCCGAGCGCGTACGCGAACTCGGGTGTAAGGAAGCGGTGATTGATCTCGATTCCATTCGAAAACGTGCCCTTATCGACGATCTGGCTCGTCCCGCGGCCGTCGCTCACGGCGAACACCACTGAGGAGACCGGACGGGAATCGGTGTTAACGAAGGAGATCTGCGCCTCGGGGCTGCCCGAGGTTGCCTGACCGCCCCATGGCAGCACAACTGCGGGGGTTTCGGCGACCGAGCACGAGGCAATCTGTATCGGGTCGGTGCTGGTGTAGGCAGATTGGGTGGGGGCGACCACTGCGACAGTGGCCGAGAGTAGCAGCGAAGTAATGAACATTGGGGGTTTCCTCCTGATATACTGCGCAGTATATCAAGTAACTTATATAAGTCAACCATCCAAAGATAGGCTGGGGGTATTCCAAAGGGCTTGATAAATGTAATAGGCCCAATGGAGACCCAAGCACCGCAAAACCTCGCCTCGATGGACGAGATCACCGCCCTGGCCAAGCGCCGGGGGTTCATCTTTCAGTCGAGCGAGATCTACGGCGGCATCAACGGGTTCTGGGATTACGGCCCTCTCGGTGCCGTGCTCAAGCGCAACGTGAAAGATGCGTGGTGGCGGGAGATGGTCGAACTGCGTGACGATGTCGTCGCGTTCGATTCGTCGATCATCATGCACCCCGACGTGTGGAAGGCTTCCGGTCACATCGACGCGTTTCACGACAAGCTTGTGGATTGCAAAGTCTGCAAGCATCGCTTTCGGTTTGACCATCTCAAGGACAAGCATCAGTGTCCGGACTGCGGAAGCAAAGATAGTTTCACCGAGCCGCGCAACTTCAACTTGATGATGAAGACGCAGGTCGGCCCGATGGAAGACACGGCGTCGCTTGCATATCTGCGTCCCGAAACGGCGCAAGGCATCTTCGTCAACTTCAAAAACATCTATCAGACGGCGCGCAAGCGGCCGCCCTTCGGTATCGCGCAGATCGGCAAGTCGTTTCGCAATGAAATTACGCCGGGCAACTTCACATTTCGCGTGCGCGAGTTCGAGCAAGCCGAACTCGAATACTTCGTGCCCGACGACGGAAAGGATCTCGACGCGTTCCGCGAGTGGGTCGAACGGCGCAAGGCGTGGTACTCGCAATACGGAGTCAAGTCCGATCGGCTACGTTTCTACGAATTAACGCCCGAAGAGCGGCCGCATTACGCGAAGGCCGGCACCGACGTCGAATACCTTTTCCCGTGGGGCTGGGGCGAGCTCGAATCGATTGCGCATCGCGGCACCTACGATCTCGATGCGCACATGGCGCTCTCGGGGAAGGATCTTCAATACTTTGACGAGGCGACCAAGACTAAATACACGCCGATCCTGATCGAGAGTTCGGCCGGTATGGACCGCACGACCCTGACGATGTTGATCGATGCCTACGAACGTGAGAAAAGCGCCGATCCCAACGGGAAAGAGACCGAGCGTACGGTCCTGCACTTCCATCCGCTCATTGCGCCGGTCCAGATCGCGATCTTCTCGCTCGCGCGTAACAAGCCCGAACTCGTCGAGCGAGCACGGGCGATCGAGGCGGCTCTTCGCCCGTTGCACCGCACGCAGTACGACGAAGGAAATATCGGCCAGCTCTACCGCCGTCAAGACGAGATCGGAACGCCGTTCTGCGTGACGGTCGATTACGAAACATTGGATGACGGTACCGTTACCATACGCGAGCGCGATTCGATGCGGCAAGAACGGGTTGCGGTCGAAGCGCTCGAGCGCTTTTTCGGGGTACAACTCCGTTAGACCGGAGGTAAGGAACGTGGCGACGACGATGCCCAAGACGACCGCGAATACCGCGGCCACCAAATACGTCTACTTTTTTGACGAGGGCGACGGGTCGATGCTCGACCTTCTCGGCGGGAAGGGCGCGGGTCTCGCCGAGATGACGCGCGCGGGGCTTCCGGTCCCGCAGGGCTTCATCATCACGACGCAGGCCTGCCTCGACTTCTACAAAGCCGGCAAGGCATTTCCGAGCGGGCTCGACGAGCAGGTCGAACAATCGATGCGCGAACTCGAGTCGCTCACCCATAAGACGTTCGGTGACACAGCGAATCCACTGTTGGTTTCGGTTCGAAGCGGCGCGCGCGTCTCGATGCCCGGGATGATGGACACCATACTCAACCTTGGGCTCAATGATGCGACCGTTGCGGGTCTGGCGAAGCTGACGAACAACGAGCGTTTCGCATGGGATGCGTATCGGCGTTTCATTATGATGTTCTCGGAGATCGTGCTCGGGATTGAAAAGGAACATTTCGACGACCTGATCGACCAGCGCAAAAAGGTGCTCGGCGTGGAGAACGATCCCCAGGTCGACGCGGCGTCGTGGCGCTCGCTGGTCGGTGCATTCAAAGACGTCGTGCGCGCGAAGAGCGGTCATGAGTTTCCGCAAGACGTCGCCGAACAGTTACGCCTCGCGATCGGCGCAGTTTTCAATTCGTGGAACTCGCGCCGCGCAATCGATTATCGCCGCTTCAACAAAATCTCCGACGACTGGGGCACCGCGGTCAGCGTGGTCGAGATGGTTTTCGGTAACATGGGCGACGACTCGGGCACGGGCGTTGCCTTCACGCGCAATCCGAACACCGGCGAGCACGCCATCTTCGGTGAGTACTTGACGAATGCGCAAGGTGAAGATGTCGTTGCCGGTATTCGCACACCGGAGCACATCGCCGATCTCGCTCGTTCGCAACCCGAGATTTACAAGCAATTTCACGATATCGCTGAGCGACTCGAGCAGCACTATCACGATATGCAGGACATCGAATTCACGGTCGAGCGCGGTAAACTGTATATGCTGCAAACGCGCAGCGCTAAGCGCAGCGCCGAAGCGGCCGTGCGAATCGCGCTCGATATGGTCAAAGAGGGCTTGATCGATCAGCGTACCGCGGTCTCGCGCGTTCCGGCCGAGTCCCTCGATCAACTCTTCCACGCGCGCATCGACCCGAAAGCAAAGATCAGCGTTGCCGCAAAAGGGCTCAACGCCTCGCCGGGCGCAGCAACCGGGCAGATCGTATTTACGGCCGACGATGCGGTTGCATGGAAAGAGGCGGGAAAAGATACAATACTGGTTCGCGCCGAAACGACGCCCGACGACGTGCACGGGATGTTCGCCGCGCGCGGCGTGCTCACCGCGAAGGGCGGCGCGACATCGCACGCTGCGGTCGTTGCGCGCGGCATTGGCAAACCGTGCGTTGCGGGTTGCGAAGCGCTCGAGATCGATCGACGTAACAAAATCGCCCGCCTCGCAGAGGACGAGCTGCACGAAGGCGATTGGCTGACGATCGACGGCAGCACCGGCAACGTGATTCTGGGGAAACTCGCGCTGATCGATGCGCCGACCACCCTTCCGGAATGGCTCGCGACGTTTCTTTCGTGGGCGGATGACGTGCGGCGGCTGGAAGTATGGGCCAATGCCGACACGCCCGAAGATGCGCGCAAAGCACGCGAGCTCGGTGCGCAAGGCATCGGTCTCTGCCGTACCGAGCACATGTTCATGCAGCCCGACCGATTGCCGATCGTGCAGCAGATGATCATGGCGAATACGCCCGAGGCGCGCGAATCCGCGGTTGAAAAGTTGCTGCCGATTCAGCGCCAGGATTTCGTCGGCATCCTCGAGGCGATGGCCGGCCTTCCGGTCACGATTCGGCTCCTCGATCCACCCTTGCACGAGTTTCTGCCGTCGCTCGAGCGGCTGCTGGTCGAGACGACGGAGCTCCGCCTTACCAAAGGCACCGATGACGCGACGTACCGGCAGAAGATGGCGATGCTGCGCCGCGTGCAGCAATTGCACGAGCAGAACCCGATGCTTGGGCTGCGGGTCTGCCGTCTGGGCATTCTCTTCCCGGAGATCTACGCGATGCAGGTGCGCGCGATTTTCGAAGCGGCGTGCGACCTGCGGGCACGCGGTGTCGATGCGCGTCCCGACGTGATGATTCCCGGCGTTGGGACAAAAGAGGAGATGCAAGTGACGCACGACGCGGCGAAAACCGTTGCCGACGCGGTGATCGCGCAGCGCAAAATACCGGTCGAGTATCACATCGGCACGATGGTCGAGCTTCCGCGCGCGTGTATCGTGGCCGACGAGCTGGCAGCAATCGCGCAGTTCTTTTCATTCGGGACGAACGATCTCACGCAAACCACCTACGGCTACAGCCGCGACGACGCGGAAGGCAGCTTCATTCCGGTCTATCTCGAGAAGAAGATCTTGCGTGACGATCCGTTCCAGGTACTCGACCGCCAAGGTGTCGGCGCGTTGATGCGGCAGGGCGTCATGCTCGGGCGTGGAGTACGTCCGGATCTTAAGATCGGCATCTGCGGCGAACACGGCGGTGAACCATCGAGTGTTGCCTTCTGCGATCAGCTTGGCCTCGACTACGTGTCGTGTTCACCGTACCGCGTCCCGGTAGCGCGCCTCGCCGCGGCGCAGGCGACGCTCGGCACGCTCAATTAGCCGTTGCGGCGATAGCGCGCGATGATCTCGGCGCAGACCTTGCGCGCGGCGTGCACGTCGACGCGGTCACGGCGCACGAAGAGCTTGCGCCAGTAGGCTTTGCCGCTAAGCTTGGCGATGACGTCAGAGACCTCACGTGCGTCGACCAGCCCCGAGGCGGTACCCACCCACACCGTCGGTCTCCCCGGATCGGCGCCTAGCGGCAGCCGGTGCATCACTTGGGATTGCTCGTCGGCCCAAATGGCATCGTCGCCGTACATCTCGCGCAGCGCCGCGTCGCAGGCCAAAAACGCATTTTGGTCCGAATCGGCGTTGAACTCGGCGGCCAGCGCGTAGATGCGAATGCGCTCGCGCAAGGCGCGAGCGGCCTCGCTTTCGCGATCGCGCAACTCGTTGAGCACGCGGAAGTCATCCCAGCGCAAAAACTCGTCAACCGGATCGAGGCGATGGGGGTCCGGCCAGAGCTCGCGCAGCACGTCCTGTAGAATCCGTTCGAACATGCGCGTGGTGTGGTGGAAATAGACCGACGCGAACATCATGTAGCGCGCAACAACGAAGGACTCGAGCGCGCGGACGCCACGCGCGTCGATGCCGATTACGTTGGTACCGTCGCGTTCAAAGCGCCGGAGCGACGCAACGAGTTGGTCCGCATCGTAGCGTCCGCTCGCGACGCCGGTGAAGTATGCGTCGCGCAACAAGTAGTCCATGCGATCCGCGTCGAGGTTCGGGCCGCTGACCAATTCGCGCAGCGCCGGATAGCGCGCATTCGGGTCGCCGGCGATCAGCGCGAGCACGTCGGCGGGATCGATCTCGAGCGTCTCGATGCCTTCCCGCATCGGCGGCAACGCGAGAATTTCTTGCGTGCGCAACTCATGACGCACGCCGAGCACGGCCTCGCATGCATGGCTAAACGGCCCATGGCCGATGTCGTGCAAAAGCAACGCGCAGCGCAGCAGCCGGCGTTCGTACGCGCGTTCGGCGGCGCTGTCTCCGTCCGCATACCGGATGAGGCTGTCGTAGGCGCGCGTGCCCATCGCAAGCGCGCCGAGCGCATGCGAAAAGCGTGAATGCTCGGCGGAGGGAAACGCGAGGTAGGCAAGGCCTAGTTGCCGCAGGCGCCGCAGGCGCTGCATCGGCGCCAAATCGAGCAGGCGGGCTTCACCCGGTTCGAGCTCGATGAAATGGTGGACCGGATCGAAGATGCGCTTCACGTTACGGCAGCAACCTTCGTCCACAGGGATTCGGCGGCCTGGAGCGAGGATACTAACGCAGCACGATGCCCCGCCTCGACCAAAGCGTCATTCGCGAGATCCACACCCGGATCGATATCGCTACGTTCATCGGCCAATACGTCTCGCTCAAGAAACGCGGGCGCGATTTGGTTGGGCTTTGCCCGTTCCATGGCGAGAAAACGCCGTCGCTTCACGTGCACCAAGAAGAGGGGTATTTCAAGTGCTTCGGCTGCGGCGCCGGCGGCGACGTGATCGCTTTCGCCATGAAGCTGGAGAGTTTGCCATTTAGCGACGCTGCTCGCATGCTCGCGAACAAGGCCGGTATTGCGCTGGAAAGCGAAGATCCGCGCACGGCCCGACGCCGCAACGAACGCGAGGCGATCTACGAAGCCAACGCCGTCGCGGCGGCATATTTTGAGCGAATGTTGCGCAGCGAGGCCGGGGCCGCCGCGCGCGCGTACTGCGAAAAGCGCGGTTTCGGCGAAGCGATCGTCGAGCGCTTTCACCTCGGTTACGCTCCCGACGGATGGAACGGCCTCACCGATGAGTTGAGTGCACATGGCATCGACTTGCACCTTGCCGAGAAAGCCGGGCTCGTAAAACCATCGCAGCGCGGCGGGTACTACGACTTCTACCGAAACCGGCTAATGGTGCCGACCTACGCAACCACCGGCGAAGTGATTGCCTTTGGCGGCCGTGAGCTCGGCAGCGGCGAGCCCAAGTATTTGAACACGAGCACAACGCCGGTCTATACCAAGGGCGAGCACCTCTTTGCGCTTAACATCGCGCGCCGCGCGGCGCAAACCGATCGTACGCTAATCGTTGTCGAAGGGTATCTCGATTGCATCGCATTGCATCAAGCCGGCTTCGAAAATGCCGTTGCGGCACTGGGAACCTCGTTTACGGAACGCCAGGCGAGCGAGCTGCGCAAGTACGCGGATAACATTTACCTATGCTTCGATGCAGATGCCGCCGGCAGCAGCGCCGCAACCAAAGCCGTAGATATCGCGTCTAAGGTAGTCGAGCACACTGGATCGAGTGTGAGGGTCGTGCAGCTGCCCCAGGGTGACGACCCCGATAGCTACGTACGTAAGCACGGGGCGGCCGGGTTCCGGACCCTGCTGGATGCGGCCAAGCCCTCGATAGAGTTCAAGCTCGATCCCCAACTTGACCGTCTCCGCTCGGGATTTGAGTCCCCGGCGGCGATCGCGCGAAAAGCCGAGGCGCTGATTCGAGAATTAACTCCGCGTGAAGAATGGGACCGGTGGCGCGTCTACGTCGCCGGACGCCTGAAGGTGAACGTCGACGACCTTCGAAATAGCCGCTTCCTCGCTAACAGCGCCAACTTTTCACCACGTTCTGACGGAGCGAGCGCAACGGGGAGCCGTCATGCTCCGGTCAACGGACGTTTTGGTGCGCTCGAATCGCTTTCGTTCGAACGCGAAGTACTCGGGATCGCCGTCGAAGATCCCGCGCTCGTGCTCGAGTATGCGAATCGCATTGCACCCGAGCGGTTTCACACCGAGGTGTATCGCCGAACTTACCAACTTCTTCTCGACCATGCGCACGAATTGCGAACCGCAGCTGATGCGCTCGCGGCATGTGAGGACGACGACGAAGCACGGGAGCTGTTGGCGTCGCTCGGGCAGCGCGACCGCAGTGCGACGGTGCGTTACGGCGACTCGGATGAGCGTCGCGCGCATCTCGACCGAATCGTAGAGCGGTTGACGCATGGGGACGAGGCGAGCCGGTACGCCGAGCTCTCCCGCTCGATCGACGAAATCTACGAATCGGGGAAGTCCGTCCCCGGCGAACTCATGGGTGAGTTCGAACGCCTTAAACTGAAGCTAAAGAAGTAAACCAAAAATCACGAGTCTAATCATAAGCAACTCCCGCAGGCTGAGAGTCGACAGCCCAACCGGGGCCCCAAAGGGTAAGAGCCCATCGGGGTCCCGTCCCGCGAAGTCGGGACGGGGGCGCGCAGTTTCGTTTTCGTCGCAAGGTGACGAACGTGAAACGAAGCGCCAGAGCATCGCGCAAGGTGCGATGCGATTTTTAAAAAGGGGGTGATGTCCGAGTGCCACGTAAGAAGTCCGGAGCCGCGGTTGCCGAAGCGCAGCCGACGCTGACGCTGGATGAACTAAAGAAGAAGCTTATCGCGCGCGGGAAACAGCGTGGTTCGCTCACATACGAAGAAATCAATTCAGCATTCGACGCACTCGACGACGTCAACCCCGACGAGATCGATGGCCTCTTCGAAGAGATCACCGCCGCGGGTATCGAGGTCATCGACGAGCAGAAGGACGAGAAGCCCGAAACCGAGGCCGAGGAAGAGCAAGAGGAGCCAATACCGGATGGGCTCTCACTCGATGATCCGGTCCGCATGTATCTCAAAGAGATCGGACGCGTACCCTTGCTCTCGATGGAGCAAGAGAAGTCGCTTGCGATGCGGATCGAAGCCGGCGAACTCGAACTGCAGAAGAACGGCACCGCCGATTCGCGCCTTGTCGCGGATGGCGAAGAGGCCAAGCGCCAGCTCACTGAAGCCAACCTGCGTCTCGTCGTCTCGATCGCGAAGAAGTACGTCGGCCGCGGCATGCTGTTCTTGGATCTAATTCAAGAGGGCAATCTTGGCTTGATCCGCGCGGTCGAGAAGTTCGACTATCGCAAAGGCTACAAGTTCTCTACCTACGCGACGTGGTGGATTCGCCAGGCGATCACCCGTGCGCTCGCCGATCAGGCGCGCACGATTCGCATTCCGGTGCACATGGTCGAGACGATCAATCGATTGATCAAGGTTTCGCGCCAACTGCTTCAAGAACTCGGCCGTGAACCGTCGGTCGAAGAGATCGCCGAGGCGATGGCGCTCACGCCCGAAAAGGTGCGCGAGGTGATGAAGATCTCGCAGGAGCCGATCTCTCTCGAGACGCCGATCGGCGAAGAGGAAGATTCGCACCTCGGCGACTTCATCGAAGATCAGGAAGCCGTTGCGCCGGCCGAGGCCGCGTCCGTGATGCTCCTCAAAGAGAAGATGGCGGATGTGTTGCAAAATCTCACCGAGCGCGAGCGCAAAGTTCTCGTGCTGCGGTTCGGTCTCGAAGACGGCCATCAGCGCACGCTCGAAGAGGTTGGCCAAGAATTCGGCGTGACGCGCGAGCGCATCCGCCAAATCGAGGCGAAGGCGCTACGCAAACTGCGCCACCCCTCCCGCGGCAAAGCTCTCAAGGATTATTGGTCTAACGAGTAGCCAGGTCAAGCAGTCCACCTCACTTCCTGGAACCACTCAAAAAGCCGCATCCGTGCGGCTTTTCTGTTTTGCGACTTTTTGCGCAGAACGAAGTTTTGAAGTTGCCCTCCGGGCAAGGCGCAAAAAGTTCGAAATTCCCGTCAGCGAGGTGGACTGCTTGACCTCGTCCGCGTTTGCCAAGCGAAGGCTCGAAGTTTTGCGCCATTCGCAGGATGCGAACTTCCTTTGGGTGTGGCGCAAAACTCGCGCAGCAGGAGCGGCACACGATGTGCTGCGAGGAGCGTCTGAGCAGGTAAATGCGGACGAGGGTCAAGCGGTTAAGCCGGCTGCTTGTCCTTATTCCATCGATTGCGCGTTGGCGGAGGGATGCACGAGCGGGTTCATTTCGGCGAAGGCGCCGTTCGGGTTGTTCATGACCCACACTTCCAGATCCCAAATGTTGTGGAAGAGAAAGACGTGCTTGACTTGCGAGGCGTCTTTGGCTTTGCCGAGCGCGACGACGGTCGCGCTTTGCGGGTTATCGGGATCGCCGCCGGCGGCTTTCCACTTGGCGACACTGGTCGCGCCGTAGGTCTCCTTGCCATCGATATCGAGCACCCAATGAATGTGTGCGCCGAAATGCCCCCAGCGTTGTGGCAGTACGCCCCACAGATTCGGCGGGCTCCCGGCAACGTACGGTTGCGAGAAGTCGGCGCCGAGCAGTTTGCCGCCGACACTGTACCAAAGTTGGCTCGGATGTTGCGGATCGCTCGACGTCCATTGCAGATTGGCATAGCTGATCGAACCGGTGTTGTCTTCGTTTGTAAAGCGAAAATAGCCGGCGGCTTGCGCTTGCGCGATCGTTGCGAAGCGCGCGTTCAAATCTTTCTGCACGCCGGTCACAAAGGCGACTTCGGCGCCTTGCGGTTTAGGCGAGAGTGCCGGCGGTGACGCCATTTGGGCGAACACGATCGAGGATGACACCGCGAGCATCGCGACGAGTGCGGGAAGAAAACGACGAATCACGTGCGGCTCCTTTGTGTTAGCGCTTGGAACGAGGCGAGGGCAATGAGCCCGGCGGCACCGGTGTTCCGGGTCCCATGGTCGGCGGAACGAGCTTCGGCGAGTAGGTCGCGTTGACCGTAGCCATCGGCACTGCACGGAATGACGAGATGGGGGTTTCCGCGTCGAGCACGAGCGGAGCCGGCGTCTCTATCGCGACCTTTCCGTTCTTTGCAACGACGACACTTGCGTCGGTAATTCCGGTTATGTGCGCGCCCGCTTCGGCTTTGAAGTTGCGCCCCTTGCGAAAGACGTGAAAGAGCAGCGTAGGATACCACTCGTCTTCGATCGTGTTTTCCGCCTCAGCGGTGGACTCATGACCCGCGGAAACGTTCACGTTGAGGTGTGAGATACGCGCGTGTAGGGGCACCACGCGCCCGTCCGGAAGCGTCAGCGGGCGAAAATAGATGTCGACGAATCCATAGATGTCGGGATTCGTCGCCGGTGACGCGTCGGTGACCTTGATCTCGAGCGGCGTTCCCGCGGGCGCAACGGTTACCCCCTCGACGACGAGCGCCTTTTCGAGATGGGCTTTCACGATGTCGCCGGCCTTCGAGGACGACGATGAGATCTCGCCGTCAAGTATGAACGCAAGCGGCGAGCCGATCGGCAAAACATTTGCTGGAGCGCTCGGCGTTGCAGTCGGCGTGCCCGAGGGGCGTACGGTTTGCAACGGAAAAGCACCGACTCGCATCGGCGAGAACGGGGCTGCGGCGGCGAGCGCGACGCTCGCCGCAAGTAAGGTTACGAAACTAGCTCGCGCGCTTCTCGCGTTCGGCTTCCTGTGCAGCCGCGGCGCGCTTTCCTTCTTCGATAAGCTGCTTGACTTTTTGGCCACCTTTTTGTCCGATTCGTTCGTAGAAGTCTGGGCCGTAGCGATCGCGCGTGGCTTCGCCACCTTTCTTCCCACCCTTCTTACCGATCTGCTCGTAGAACTCGTGACCGTGAGCCTGTTTTGTCGCGAGCCCACCCTTACGTCCAATCTGTTCGTAGAATTCGGGCCCGTACTTTTTCTTCACCGTCTGACCGCCTTTTTGGCCGGCCTCGCGGACCGACATACCGCTGGTCTTCTTTGGTGCTTCGGGGGTTGCCATGCTTGCTCTCTTTTCCACTGTTGGGTTGCCGTCCAAAGGGACGGCGAATCTCGTGCATATACTAGAACGCAAGTTCGAGTAATTTGGTTGGGGGGCGATACAAGAATTGAGGTCACGTTTGCGTTCAGCAATCCTTATCGCGGTTGGGGCCCTGGTGTTTCTCGGCGCGGTCCCGGCTAGCGCTCCCCTTGAGATCGTGCGCCTAGAATCCCAGCGCACGCTGGGAGACGGCCGGTTAGCGGCACTACTAGGCTCGGCGGACGACGCCACGGCGGCACGCGCGGCGCTGGCGATCGGCCGAACGAAGCTCTTGGCCGGCGTCCCGCTGCTCGCGGCGCACCTGAAGGATCGCCGCGACGCCGTGCGGGCGTTTAGTACCTACGGCCTGGGTCTGATCGGCCAGGGCAACGACCCCGAGGCGCTTGTCAGCGCGACACGCGACCCGTCGGGCGCCGTGGTCATCGCGGCACTGGACGCGATTGGGCGTTACGAGGAGGCACAGAAGCTGGCGGCCGGCCCCGAGCAACGCGCCGTCGGCGCCGTGATTCGTTGCCTCGCGGGCGCTCCAACGCCCGAGGTGCGGGGGAAGGCCGCGATCTCGTTGAGCTTCTTCGCAGATGGACCGCAAGGTGGGGCTGTCGCTGCGGTACTCCGGCAGGCGTTTGCGAAAGAGACGGACCCGGGTGTGCGCGAGCGGATCATGTGGACGGTTTTTCGCCGTTACGCGGCCAAAGTGCCGATTGCGTTCTTGCGCGCCGGTCTCGGCGATAAAGACGAGATCGTGCGTATCGAAGCCGTGCGCGCGTACGGCAAGCTCAAAGGCGCAACGCTCGTTGCCGACTTGCAGCCGCTACTCAATGATCCGTCGTGGCGGGTCCAAGAGCAAACGGCCGAATCGATCCGCGTGTTGCAAGGTGGGCAATTGACGCAGCATTGGACGGCGATTCCGTCGTTCGTGCACACGCCGGCGCCGGTACCGGATCGCTTTGCGTCGCTTCCGGTGATGGCACGCACGACGCCCCCGTCCGGCGCGCCGCGTGCGGATGACGTGCCCTCGCCATTACCGCTCTTGCCGCAAACCGCACGCGACATGCTCGGCCCGGCGCACGGGTTACACCCGCGCCTGCGTATCGTGACGACGCAAGGCAACATCTACGTTGCGCTCTATCCCGAGTGGGCGCCGCTGACCGTCACCAACTTTCTCAACCTGATGGATCGCGGCTTTCTTGACAACAATCCGTGGTTCCGCATCGTGCCCGATTTCGTGGTGCAAACCGGCGAGCAGGATGCGAAGAACGCGCCCGGGCCGGGCTACTCGATTCCGGCCGAAGAGAATCCACTCGAGCAGAACAGTTACGTTATTTCTATGGGCTTGAATTATGACGACAAAACGAGCACGCCGATCCGCGATTCGGCCGGAAGCGAGTACTACATCACGCTCTCGCCGCAGTACCATCTCGACAACGCGTTCACCGTCTTCGGCGTAATGACCAGCGGCTTCGACGTTTTGGGGCGCTTGACCGAATCCGACAAGGTCATTCGCATCGAGCGCGTTGCCGATATCGTGCTTTAGACGGTCCGCCTGGCCTGCCGGAGGTCGCACATCCTGTGCTAGCGGACCTTCAGCTGCGTCGTGCAGCTAAAAGATCTTCTCGGAGTCGAGCAAGATCGTCACCGGACCGTCGTTGACGAGCTCAACCTCCATGTCGGCGCCAAACTCGCCGTATTCCACCTGGAGCCCGAGCGCGTGGAGCTCCGCGCCGGTCAATTCGTAGAGCTCGCTCGCGCGCGGCTCTTTTGCCGCAGTGATAAACGACGGGCGCCGGCCCTTACGGGCATCGCCGTGCAACGTGAACTGCGAAACGAGCAGAATGGCGCCGCCGGTCTCGAGGACGCTACGGTTCATCAGCCCTGCGTCGTCGGGGAAGATCCGCAGATTCGCGATCTTCTCGGCGAGGTAGCGCGCGTCGCGTTCGCTATCGGCTACCGCTACGCCGAGCAACACCATGAGCCCGGCTTCGATGCGGCCGGTTGTTCGCTCGTCGACCCGCACGCTCGCCCGCAGAACTCGCTGAACGACCGCACGCATGCGAGGGCTACTTGCTCCAAATAGAGGTGAGCGCGAAGATTGCGTTCTCGCGGCGCTCCATCACACGGCGATAGAAATAGCCGGCCCAGTGCGTCCCGTAGGGAACGTAGATGCGCATGCGATAGCCCTCGGCGACGATCTCCCGCTGCAGCTGCGGACGAACGCCATAGAGCATTTGGAATTCGAAGCGATCGGGCGCAATGCCGCGCTCGCGTACGTAGGCCCGTATCTCATCGATCAGTTCGCGATCGTGGGTCGCCATCGCCGGATAGTTGCCGCGCTCGAGCAATTGTTTGGCCAGTTCGAAGTACTGCTTGCGGATCGCGGGCATATCTTTGATCGCGATGTCGGCGGGTTCGTTGTATGCGCCCTTGCACAAACGCACGCGCGCGCCGAGCTCGATCATGCGGGTAACGTCGCGAGGCGTACGCTTTAGGTATGCTTGGAGCACGATGCCCACGTTCTTGTCGTTCGCGTAGGCGCGCTCGAACAGGTCGATGGTGACCTGCGTCACCGCGCTTCCCTCCATGTCGATGCGTACGAACGGGTCGGCGTTCCGCTGGGCGTGGTGCAGAATGCGTTGAAGGTTGTCGAGCGCGAAGCCGTCGTCGATCAACAGACCCATCGCGGTCATTTTGATCGAGACGTTACTTTGCGCGCCGCTCTCGCGGATGCGGTCGAGCACTGCGATATAGGCGTCGCGGGTCTTGATTGCCGCATCACGCTCGAGCACGTCCTCACCGAGGTAATCGAGCGTTGCGGTCATGCCCGCGGCGTTGAGCTCGCGCACGGCGGCGATGGCCGAATCGACCGTCTCCCCCGCGACGAAGCGCTTAGCGAGAAAGAAGAAGTTCTTCTGAAAACCCGAACCCGGGGCAAGTATTCGGTCGAGAATGGCCATACAGCAGGCCAGTAACTACGACGCGGCGGCGCAAAACCCGCGCAGGGGGACGCCCCCCTCCATTATGGAAAGTTTACCGAACCCTCACGTGAGCCCCTAAGGCGTTAAAGTGGCATACCCGAATGGCTGAAGAGATGATTCAGCGCAATTGGCGGGTACTGATTGCCGACGACGACCCGGCAATCTGTACACTCATTGATACGGTTTTGCGCAAAGGACCGTATGAGATGGTCATGTGCAACGACGCGGAAAGCGCGCTGGTTGCCGTAGACCGTCAGGGCCCGTTTGACATCATCATTTGCGATTTCATGCTCCCCGGCATCTCCGGCCTCGATCTGGTCGAGCGTCTGCGCTCGAAAGAGGGCCTCCGCGGCGTACCGATCTTGATGATCTCCGGTCACACGAATTACGCCATGGATGGCCGCGCCAAGAACGCCGGCGCCAATCTCTTCCTCAACAAGCCGTTTACGATCTCGCAGTTGCGCTCGGCAGTAACCCACCTTTTGGCCAAACGGGACTCACTCACCGGCGCACAACTCTTCTGATCAAGATCCTCTTTATCGCGCTCTCGCTGGCACTCGACGTGTTTGCGGTGAGCATCGGGGTTGGGATTCGCGGCGCTTCGCCGCGCGATCGGCTACGAATTGCCATCGCCTTCCCCTGCGCCGAGATAACGATGAACTGCCTCGGCGCACTGCTCGGAAAAGCGATCGGGCAGCTGATCGGCGACGCGGCCGGCTACGTGGGCTTTGGTGCGCTGATTGCGGTCGGCGGCTACATGATGATTGAGGCGCGCAGCGATCTTGCGGATCGTTCACCAATTGACCCCGGCAAAGGCTGGGGTCTGCTCGTCGCATCGCTTGCGATCAGCCTCGACTCGCTCGGCATCGGGTTTTCGATTCTCTTCGTGGGTGTGCCGGTCGGCATTAGCCTCGTGGTTATTGGTGCATTCGCCGTCGCCGCGACGCTGCTCGGCCTGCGACTTGGGCGTATACTCGGCACCCGTGTCGAAGACGCTGCCGAGATGCTCGGCGGCATATTGCTCGCACTTACCGGCGTTATCTTCATCGCGCTCAAGGTGCTGCACATAGGGTAGCGGAACCGCGACGCTATGCACGCGCAGGCTGGTGATTCGCTTCTGCAATTGTGGCGCGGCAGCGGGGCGCGCTCGCTGGTCGTCGTCGGCACTGGCAAGAACGTCGGGAAGACGGTGACGACGCGCGCGATCTATCGCGCCGCGCTCGACCGCGGTTTGGTCTGCGGTCTCACGTCGGTCGGCCGCGACGGTGAAACCGCTGACATTGTTGACGCCTCTGGGAAGCCACGCCTGTGGCTCGCACCGCAGACCGTCGTAGCGACGGCGCGAGACGTTCTCCCGCGCTCGCCGGCAAGCGAGATCCTCGCGCTTTCGCCGTACATGACTGCGGCCGGTGCGCTCGTCTATGCTCGCGTGCGTGCCGGCGCAAATTACGAGCTGATCGGACCTCCGAACGCGTCGGCGTTGCGTGCTGTGGTTGACGCACTTCTCGCGTTCGCGCCGTACGTGCTGGTCGATGGCGCGATCGACCGCATTGCGGCACTCGCCGGGGCGCGCGATGCTATCGTTGTGGCGTGCGGCGCTGCCGCGGCGCGAACGCTCGATGAGGCGATTGTCGACGTGCGCGCGCTGGTCGTGCGGCTGCGAACGCCGCGCTTCGACGGAGCGGGCGAGTCCTTGGCCATCGAAGGCGCGTTAAGCGCGGCCATGACGGCGCGTCTGATTTCGGCGCGCGAGAAGCGCGCGATCGTCGTCCGCGATCCAACGCAGATTGCGCTGACGGGCAAGGCCGCACTGCACGCATTCGAACACCTCACGATTCGCTGCGAGCGGCCGCTCCAGGTGATTGCCGCAACCGTTGCATCGATCGGTCGCGAGCGCACCTTCGACCCGCGCGCATTTGCCCACGCGGTTGCGGAGGCGACGGGCTTGCCGACGTTTGACGTCTATGCGGCGGAGCGCGCTGCGTGAAGCCGGGGCGGCTTCTCGATGCGGCAAGCGCGCAAGCGATCGGCTTTGCGTGGTTGCGCGCGGCGCTCGCGCCCGCCGGCCCGTACGGCGAGGCGGTCTTCGCGCAAATCACGCCGTTCGCACCGGGTGATGAGTCGGTTGCGGGGGCGCGCGCGCAACGCGTTGCGCGCATCGCCGCGGATCATTCCGACGCGCAACTCGACGCGTTGCGCGAGATCGTGTGCGACGTCCCGGATGCAAGCGCTGCAATCGCGCGCGCCTCGATGGGCGATCTCCTAGAGGATGCGAATTTTCTGGAACTGCAGCGCTTCTTTGATGCCTGCGAGCGCCTTGACGCACTTGCCGCAAGTGACGACCTACCCCGAGCAGTAAGCCCAGAAGTTCGCGACTGCGCGAAGGCGCTCGAGCGCGGTCGCGCCGGACGCTTTGGGTTTTATCTCGACGACGCTTTCGACGCGGCGCTAGCCCGTGCGCGCGCCACGCACGCGCAAGCGCAGGCCGAATACGATGCGGCAGCGGGCCGCGCGCACGCTGCGGTTGCGGCAGCACTCGACCGGGAGATCTCGTTGCCGGAGTTCATCGTCATGCGCGCCGACCTTGTGGGGCCGCTTCCCGTAGGCGTGCGTGTCGTGCGCGAAACGCCGACGTACCTGCTGTGCGAACTCGATGCGGACGACAGCGTGCTTGGGGCGCTCCGCCGGCGCGATGAGGCTGCCGCGGGTCTCGCGCGGGCCGAGGAGCACGTGCGCGCGCACCTTTCCGCGACGATTCGCGAGTATGCCGCCGCGCTTGACGCCGCGGCGCGTGCATTCGGCGAGGCCGACGTATTAATCGCTGCGGCGCGTTTTACGCGCGCGCAGCGCTGCGCGGTCGCGGTGCTCAGCGCTGACGGTGGGCTCTGTTTCGAAGGCGGACGTTTCGCGCCGCTCGAGCACGAGCTTAAGGCGCAAGGGCGCGAATTTACACCGATCGATTTACAACTCGACGGCATCGCAGTGTTGACCGGCCCGAATATGGGTGGTAAGAGTGTTGCCTTGCGCACGTGCGGATTCATCGCCGCGTGCGCAGCCTATGGGCTCCCTGTGCCGGCAACACGCGCGCGGCTTGCGCTGTTTGAGGAGATCGTGTGGCTCGGCATCGGCGCTGGTGAAGACGGCGTGGTAGGCGGGCTGTTGTCGTCATTTGCGCGCGAGGTCGTTCAACTACGCGACGCGCTTGCCGACGGTGGGCGGCCTCGCTTGGTTTTGCTCGACGAATTCGCCCGCACGACGACGCCGCGCGAGGGGAGAGCTTTGTTGATCGCCGTGATCGAGCGCCTGCAAGCGGAGCGCGCGTGCGGCCTTGCCGCAACGCACTTGGGCGGGGTCGCCGAGGCGGCGCACGTGCGCCATTACGCAGTCCGTGGTCTGCGCGGAATTCCCCAGCGTCCGGCGACCGGCGATCTCGCGCTAGCGCTAGAAACCTTGGCCGCTTCGATGGATTATAGGTTGGAAGAGGTCGGTGGCGATCGTGCGCGCGAAGCCGACGCCATTGCACTCGCAAAACTGCTCGGCATCGACGCCCGCGTGATAGATGCCGCCTACGAAGCGTTGGAGCCGGAATGACGATGATGTTCGTCACGTGGGTGAATGCTTGGGTCGTGTTGCATCTGCCGATGGCGGCGTTCTTTACCACGGGAAAGATCAGTAAGCTAGAATGATGCGTTCGTTGCGCGTCGTCATCGACGCAATTGCGATCTTTGGTTTGTTCGTGTTGTTTGCGCTCGCGGTCGACCGCGGCGGCCATTGGATCTACTGGCGCATCCCGGTACTCACGCTCGCGATCTATCTCTTCTCATGGACGCTCGAACGCTTTCCGGAACGTCGCTGGGTGCATCTCATCATCGTTTGTGCGCGGGTAGCGATCGTGCTCGCCGCCTGCTGGGCGGAAATCCAGGTGGCGCGCTGAAGGAAGGGTCAACCCATGCAGCCGCTCATCATTACGTGCGCCCCCGTCGGCGCCGAAGTCAAGCTCGACCAAACGCCGTACTTGCCGCATACCCCGGCGAAACTCGCGGAGACCGCGCGCGCGATTCGCGAGGCCGGGGCGTCGATCGTGCACGTGCACTGCCGTAATGACGACGGCACCAACACCCACGATGTGTTGCGCTTCAAAGAAGCCTACGACGCGATCCGCGGCGCGAGCGATCTGATCGTCCAATTCTCGACCGGCGGTGCGATCGGCATGACACCGGAGGAGCGTGCAAGTGTGTTGCGACTGCGCCCGGAGATGGCGACGCTTACTTGCGGCACAGTGAACTTCGGTGACGACGTTTTTGAAAACAGCTTTCCGATCATGCGCGGGATCGTGGCCAAGATGCGCGAGCACGGCGTTCGGCCCGAACTCGAGATCTTCGACAAGGGACATCTGGCCAACGCGCGGGTGCTCGCGAAAGAAGGGCTGCTGACGTTTCCTCAGCACGTCGACTTCGTGCTCGGTGTGCCGGGTGGGCTCGAAGCGACGGTGCAAAATCTCTGCGATCTCGTCGGCGACTTGCCGGCGGGCTGCACCTGGTCGGTCGCCGGAATCGGCCGCGCGCAGACCGCAATGGCGATGACGGCGATCGCGATGGGCGGCCACGTGCGCGTAGGGCTGGAGGATAACCTTTATTACAGCAAGGGCCGGCTGGCGCGTAACGAGGAGTTGGTCGCGCGCGTCGCGCGGCTCGCAGCCGAAGCTGGCCGGCCGGTCGCCACCCCCGCCGAAGCCCGTGAGATTCTGGGATTGCAGAAGTTAGCCGCAGCTTAACGACAGGTGAAGGTGTCAGGGCCACAGGCTTGTAACTAGCGGCCGTTCGTGTTTACGTATGTCGTGCGGCGGACGCTAGCAGCGATCCCGCTCTTGGTGCTGATCTCGATCATTCTGTTCGTGATCTTGAACAATGCGCCCGGAGGGCCGCTCGCGCCGTATCTGCAGAATCCGCACATTACCCCGGCCGACATCGAGCGTCTCAAGCATAACCTTGGGCTCGATAAGCCGATCTGGTTCCGCTACATCGTGTGGCTCGGTACGATTCTCCACGGCGACTTCGGCTACTCGACCAGCAACTCCGAACCGGTGTTGCAGGCGATTTTGGAACGTCTTCCGGCAACGCTCGAGTTGATGGGCGCTGCGTTTGTTGTTTCGCTTGGGATCGGACTTGCCGCGGGGATCTTTTCGGCAGTTCGTCCGTATTCGTTCTCGGACTACCTGATCACGACGCTCGCGTTCTTCGGCCAATCGATGCCGGTCTTTTGGTTTGCATTGATGTTGCAGCTGCTGTTCTCCGTGCACGGCATCCCGTTGCCCGGAGGCTACGAGATCGTCTTGCCTTCAGCCGGAATCAGCACGACCGACACTTTTGACTTAGGCGATCGCATCGAGCACTTGATCATGCCGGTGATCGTGCTCTCGCTGCTCAATCTCGCGTTGTACTCGCGCTTTATGCGCTCCTCGCTGCTCGAAGTGACGAAGATGGATTACATGCGCACGGCAGCCGCGAAGGGTTTGAGCGGCCGCGTGATTCTCTTCAAACATGGATTGAAGAACGCGCTGATTCCGGTGGTGACGATCGTCGCGATCTCGTTCCCCGGCGTGCTCGGCGGCGCAATCGTGACCGAGACGATCTTTGCGTGGCCCGGTGCCGGGCGCATGTTTTATAACGCGTTGCAGCAGAGCGACATCGCGCTGATGATGGGGTATCTCCTCATTCTTGCGGTCGCCGTCGTGTTCTCCAACTTACTCGCCGACGTGCTCTATGCGTGGCTCGATCCGCGGGTTGCCTATGATTAACCCGCCGACCGATGCGGTGTTCGCGACGACCACCGACGCCTACGACGACCACGACGAAACCGTCTATTCAAAGGTAACGTTCTGGACGCGTTTGCGCCGGCATAAACTTGCGGTTGCGGGCATCGTCGTGCTGGCGCTCATCTCGTTGTGCGCGATTCTGGCGCCGCTGCTCGCGCCCTTCGACCCCAACGCGATCGACAACGTGCACTGGCAAGGCACGCCGTTGCCGCCGTGTTTCCAAGACCACATCCTGTGCGGCGGTCACCCGCTCGGCACCGACGCCGTCGGCCGCGATCTGCTCTCACGTTTGCTCTTCGGTGCGCGCATCTCGCTGCAAGTCGGGATCTACACCGTGCTCTTCGAGCTGATCATCGGCGTGTTCGTCGGTGCGTTCGCCGGCTATTACGGCGGCTGGGTGGACTGGGTGATGATGCGCATCACCGACGTCTTCTTGTCGATCCCGCTGCTCCCGCTGTTGCTGGTGCTCACGGCAATCGTGGCGGCAAGCTCAAACAAAGCCGCGCTGAGTTTCTGGGTGATCGTCGTGATCATCGGTGCGCTTTTGTGGACCACCGTCGCGCGTTTGGTGCGCGCGTCGTATCTGGTCTTACGCGAGCGGGAGTTCGCCGAGGCTGCCCGCGCGGTCGGCAACGGCGATCTGCGGATCATTTTCCGGCATCTCTTGCCCAATGCGATGGCGCCGATCGTCGTCCAAGCCACGCTCGACGTCGCCAACGTCATCGCGCTCGAGGCGGTTCTTTCATACCTCGGGTTCGGTATTCAGCCGCCGACCGCGTCGTGGGGCAACATGCTCTCCGATGCCCAGGCCAATCTCCAGGTGGCCTGGTGGGCCGCGGTCTTCCCGGGCCTTTGCATCCTCTTCACGATCCTCTCGATCAACTTCATCGGGGACGGCCTGCGCGACGCCCTTGACCCCAACATGAAGTAGACGATAGACTACGCAGGTTGCCCGAACGACCCCGGGTAAAAAGTGGAGCCCCGTGCGCAAGTGGCGGAATTGGTAGACGCACTAGCTTGAGGGGCTAGCGGGAGCAATCTCGTGCTGGTTCGAGTCCAGTCTTGCGCA
>DATJOM010000125.1:0-7055 GCA_035507095.1 Candidatus Acidiferrum sp. | reverse complement strand
GCCGTCGCGAAGCTGACCGTCGACGGCCTTACCGTCGACGTTGCGCTGCCGCGCCGCGAGCGCTCGACCGGTCAGGGCCATCGCGACTTCGAGGTGCAGAGCGGGCCCGAGATTCCGCTCGAGGATGATCTCGCCCGTCGCGATTTCCGCATGAACATGATCGCGCGGGGCCTGCCGGGCGGCGCGCTGGTCGACCCCTACGGCGGCGAGGCCGACATCCGTGCCCATCGAATCGACATTCTCACGCCGCTGACGTTCGAGGAAGATCCGCTCCGGATGCTGCGCGCCGCGCAGTTTGCCGCGCGGTTCGCGTACGGCCTGACCGAACGGACCCGCAGCGCGATCCGCGGTGCGGCGGAGCTCGTGACGACGGTGGCCCCCGAGCGCATCCACGACGAGCTAGAGAAGCTCTTTGCGCTCGCGCCGCGGCCGTCGCTGGGTCTGCGCATCCTGGCTGAGACCGGCGTCCTCGAGCGGATTTGGCCTGAGTTGCTCGAGGGAGTCGGCGTCGCCCAGAACGAGTGGCACGCCTACGACGTCTGGGAGCACAATCTCGCCACCGTCGATGCGACCCCACCGGGCGACGCAACCTTACGCTTGGCAGCCTTACTCCACGATGTCGGCAAGCCGCGCACGAAGGACGGTCCGCATTTCTATCGCCACGAGCAGGTCGGCGCCGAGATGGCAGGCGAGATGCTGCACCGCGTGCGCTATCCGAACCAGACGATCGAAACCGTCGAGCACCTGGTGCGCCAGCACATGTACGTCCAGGATCCCGAGCTGAGCGACGCAGCGATTCGTCGCTTCATCCGCCGGATCGGTCCGGAAAATCTGCAACGTCAATTCGCCGTGCGCCACGCCGACATCGTCGGTTCGGGTTTAGCCAAGCGCGACGACTCAAACGAACGCTTCGAAGCGCGCGTCTGGCAGGAAGTAGCACGCCAACCTCCCTTTAGCGTAGCCGACCTCGCGATCAACGGCGACGACGTGATCGCGGCGATGATTGCAGCGCACTTTGCACCGCCTGGCTATCGCGGCGACGCGCGCGTCGGCGCTGCGCTGCAATGGTTGTTCGAGCAGGTCACGGACCACCCCGAGCGTAACGAGCGCGAAGTTCTCCTCGCACTCCTAGACGGCTATCTCGCCGTTCTTGACAGAGCCATCGGTTGAGTCGAATTATCGCCCTCGTAAATCAAAAAGGCGGCGTCGGAAAGAGCACGACGGCCGTAAATCTCGGCGCTGCACTTGCTGTTGAAGGGCGGCGCGTGCTCGTTATCGATTGCGATCCGCAGGGCAACACGACGACCGGTTTCGGTATCGAGAAGCACGGCTTGCAGCGCGACGTGTACAACGTGTTGCTGCAGGAAGCGTCGATCGACGACGTTGCGGTGCCGACCGAGATCGACACGCTCACGCTCGTGCCTGCGACGATCAATCTCGCCGGCGCCGAGATCGAGCTGGTCTCTGCGCTCTCGCGCGAAACGCGTTTGCGCCAGGCGCTGTTGCCGGTCGCCAATCGCTACGACTTCGTGCTGATCGATTGTCCGCCGTCGCTCGGTCTGCTAACGATCAACGCACTCACCGCGGCCGAAGAAGCGCTGATTCCGGTGCAAGCCGAGTACTATGCACTCGAAGGGCTCTCGCAACTTACTGCGGTCGTTCGCCGCGTGCGCGAAGCGCTTAATCCGACGTTGCACATCAGTGGCGTGCTCGTCACGATGTTCGACGGGCGCACGCGTCTGGCGATGGAAGTGCTCGATGAACTCGAGAAATTTTTCCCGCAGCAGATGTTCAAGACGCAGATCCCGCGCAACATCCGGCTCTCCGAAGCACCGTCGTTCGGGAAGCCGGTCATTCTCTTCGACGTGAAGAGCCGCGGCGCGCAAGCCTACATGTCGCTTGCGAAGGAGTTGCTCGGAGCGCACGTGTCGGCATGAGCCAACCCAAACGCGGGCTCGGAAAAGGCTTGGGTGCACTGCTCGGCGATGCACCGGTGCCGACTTCGCCCGAAGCGCATGGCGTGCTGCGCGAGATTCCCGTCGGGCGCATTACGCCCAACCCATTTCAGCCGCGCAAGAACTTCGATGCCGTGGCGATGGACGATCTCAAAACCTCGATCGCGGAGTACGGCGTGCTCGTGCCGATCATCGTGCGCAAACGCGGCGAGAATTTCGAACTCGTTGCGGGCGAACGCCGCTGGCGCGCCTGTGCGGCGCTCGGGCAGACGAACATTTCCGCGATCGTGCGCGACTCCGACGATAAAGACTCGCTCGAAGTCGCGATCATCGAGAATTTGCAGCGCGAGAACCTCAATCCGATCGAAGAAGCCTCCGGCTTTTCCAGCTTGATGGACGAGTTCGGATTCACGCAAGAAGAGCTCGCGCTGCGGGTGGGCAAGAGCCGTCCGGCTGTCGCCAACGCGCTACGCCTGCTCGCACTGCAAGATGCGATCAAGGCGATGCTGGTCGACGGACGCCTCTCGGCCGGGCACGGCCGCGCATTACTCGCCGCGCCGGCGAGCGATCGGCTCAAGCTCGCGCAGCGCGCCGCGGACGACGGCCTCTCGGTGCGCGCGCTGGAAAAACTCACCGGTGCGGTCAAGACCGCGAGCGTGCCGCGCGTGCGCGAACTTTCCGCCGATGAAGCAGAATTCGAGTCGCGGCTGCGCGAGCGCTACGGTACGCACGTGGCACTCGTGCGCGGCGGCAAAGGCGGGAAGATCGAATTTCGCTTCGCGAACGAGAACGAATTGCTGCGGCTCTCCGACCTTTTGCTGGAATGATGGTCCCCTTCACCCGCATCATGACGGTTGTGATGTTCGGCGTGATTTGCTTCGCGTTGATCGTGCCGCTTGCGCTGCAGCGCCACCAGCCCGTCATTGCGGCGGTCATCGCGATCGTGTTCGCACTCTATCTCGTCGCGAACATCGTGCTATGGCGACGGATGAAATCACCGCGCTAAGACGCGCTCGGCGCGCGGAAAGACTTCACGGCATCTACGTCATTATCAACGAAGATGCGCGTGCGCCCGCGCTCGCGCGCGCCGTGCTCGAGGGCGGGGTGAAAGTGCTGCAATATCGCGCAAAGGGCGGCCTCAACGTCGGCCACATCCAGTTGCTCCGGCAGTTCACGCTTGCGCACCAGGCGCTTTTGATCGTCAACGACGATTGGCGCGCGGCGCTCGCGTACAACTGCGACGGCGTCCACCTCGGGCCCGACGACGAGGGGTTCGTCGCTTCTGCATCGGTACGCGCGGAACTCGGCGATCGGCTGATCGGGCTCTCGTGCGGTACGGTCGACGAAGTGCGCTTTGCCAATGCGCAGGACGTGGACTATGTCGGCGTTGGCGCGGTATATGCCACGGCGTCAAAAGCCGATGCCGGTGCACCGATCGGCGTCGATGGGTTGCGCAGGATCGCTGCCGAGAGCTGGAATCCGGTTGCGGCGATCGGCGGCATCGGCGTAGCGCAGATCGATGCGGTGCGCGCGAGCGGTGTGGCGATGGCGGCGGTGATTGCGGCGGTCGCGGCTGCGGCCGATCCAAAAGCCGCGGCGCAGGCGCTGGTGGAGCGGTGGAATGCCGGCGCGTGATTTTCCCGGCACCTTCCGCGTGCTCAAAGGCTTGCTTGTGCCCTATGCGCCGCGGCTGCATGCGACGCAAGACTCGGACACCTTCTACATGCTCGACGGGGAGTACGTGCCGGCATTCAAGCGTGCGATGCCCTTCGGCGGCGTGCAGATCCGTCGCGCCTACGTCACGTTTCATTTGCTGCCGGTCTACTCCCATCCGGAGTTACTCGGCAGCGTGAGCGACGCGCTGAAGAAGCGGCTGCAGAGCAGGTCCACGTTTAACTTCACCCGCCCCGATCGCGAGTTGCTGGTCGAACTGTCGGCGCTGGTCGATCGTGGGTTTGCGCTCTACGAACGGCTTGGCTGGGTGCGATGACCGTGCTCTCGATCGGCACGACGCATCCGTGGAACATTGCGGGCGTCGGACTCGACATTCGCATCGGCGCCGAACTCGGCGCGCGCGTGCTCACCGTGATCTGCGCGGTGAGCGCACAGGACCGGCGCGGCGTACACGCCCTCGAGATCTTGGCGCTGCCGACGATCGACGCGCAACTCCAAGCGATTCCTTGGGAAGACGTGCGCGCGGTGCGCGTCGGCGCGCTCGGCGCGCCCGAGGTGGTGCCGCTAATCGCGAGTGCTCTTGCGCGGCGCAACGTGCCGGTCGTGGTCGACCCCGTGCTCGCGGCGAGCGACGGCGGTGCGCTTGGCGGCGAGGGGACGCTCCGCGTCATCGGCGAGACGCTCGCAACGATGCCGCAAACGATTCTCACGCCGAACCTGGCCGAAGCGGGCGCGCTCCTCGGTCGCCCGATCGATCGTGAGGATCTCGCCGCGGCCGCCCTCGAACTGCACCTGCGTGGCGCGCGCGCGGTGCTGCTCAAAGGCGGCCATCTCGAGGGCGAACCGGCAGATGCGCTGGCCGACCCGGATGGCGTCGAGATATTTTCCGGCCCTCGCATCGCCGGCGAGATGCGCGGAACCGGCTGCACGCTCGCGATGGCGCTCGCGTGCGCGCTTGCGCGCGGTGACGATCTGCGCGAAGCGGTGCGCTTTGCGCGCGGATTTGTGCGCAACAAGCTCGTATTGAACGCCGGATGACTGTAACCGCCAGCAAGCCGCGCGTCATGTCGGGAATGCGCCCGACCGGCGGGCTCCATCTCGGCCACCTCGTCGGCGTGCTCACGCAGTGGGCCAACTTCTGCGACACGGCTGACGCTTATTTCGAAATCGCCGATCTGCACGCGTACACGACCGGCTTCGAGGACCCGTCGGCAATTCGCGATGCGCGCAACGAGATGGTCGCAGTCTGGCTTGCTGCCGGCGTCGATCCGAATAAAGCGACAATCTATTTGCAGTCGGGCGTGCCGGAGATTATGGAGCTCTACACGCTGCTCTCGATGATCACGCCGGTCTCGTGGCTCGAGCGCGTGCCGACGTACAAAGGCCAGATCGAGGCGCTCGGAGCGCAGATCGCAACCGCCGGGTTCTTGGGCTATCCGCTGTTGCAACTGTGTGACGTTGCGATCGTGCGCGGCGAGCGCGTGCCGGTCGGTCGCGACCAGGTCGCGCATCTCGAACTCGGGCGCGAGGTCGTACGGCGCTTCAACTATTTGTATGGCGACGGCCGCGAGATCTTGGTCGAGCCGCATCCCACGTTGAGCGAGTTTCCCGAAGTGCCCGGCACCGACGGCCGCAAGATGTCAAAGTCGTACGACAATGCGATTCTGATCGCCGACGACGACGAGACGACGACCAAGAAGGTGCGCTCGATGATTACGGATCCGCAAAAGATCCGGCGTAACGATCCCGGGCATCCTGAAATTTGCCCGGTCTTTGCGCTCTGGCGTTTCGTCAACCCGCTCAAGCTCGACGTCATCGCTGCGGAGTGCCGCTCGGGCACGCTCGGCTGCGTTGACGACAAGACTGACTTCGCCGCGCAGCTCAACGAGTATCTGCGACCGGTGCGCGAGCGCCTGGCGACATACCGCAGCGATCCTGCGCTGGTCGAGCGCATCATCGCCGAGGGTACGGCACGCACCCGCACGGTCGCTGCTTCGGTCATTACCGACGTCAAGCGCGCGATGCGTTTGCTCTAGGCAACGAATAACCCCGGCGGGCCAGTATTCCACCGGGGCTCTCGCGTAGCAACGGGACTTCTTGGGTTTTCCCTGGCATCAAGCATAATGAGCAAGTCACCAAGCGATCATTAGACTGCGGTAAAAGAAATGGAAGGCCCGGCGTTTACTCACGCCGGGCCCGTTTCATTGGGAATCGTTATTCGTTTTCCCGAGTTCATGATACCGCAGTGGCCCGGGAGTTAAACGAGTAATTCGACCGCCTGCTTACTTGACCACGTGCCAATCGTCGATCACATACTGCGCACCGCTCGACGTTACCGTCAGCGTACCGTCGCCAAAGCAGTCGACCGCGAACGTCGCGATCTGCGTGCTGCCGTTTGCAATCGTCCCGGTGATGAAGTTCGACGACGTGTTCGACACGTTGCCGTTCGTCGTGACGTTGAGGGTATTGCCGTTCGCGAGCTGCGCATTGTCGACGGTGAGGTTGGTCAACTCACCGTGCATGTATGTCGCCGTGACGGGAATCGAGTACGCGCCCTGCGACGTGCCGCCGCTCAGCGTGTACTGTGGCGTCGCGATCGGACAGGTGGTGTTCTCAGAACCGATCGCGATCGAGAGCGAACCGATCGCGCCCGTGAAGACGGAACCGGCGTGCGTGGCGCTCCACGTGACCGAACCGTCGTTGTTTAGCGTACGCGTACCGCCGGTAAGTACGCCGCCTTGCCAGCCGAAGGTTTCATTGAGCGAAGCGATGCCGGTCGCATTATAGCCCGCCGAATCGCCGCACCAATTGTTGGTGCCGCTGCTGCCGGCTTGCATCACGAGTTCGTCGTCGCCGACGATCGTTTTCGCACCCGAAATATTCGTGGTGCTCGATGCATCGCGTGCAAAGCCATTGGCCACGACCGGATAGCCGTTGTTACCGTACGTGCCGCTCAGGTAGTTCACCGTCGTGGTGCGGGTCGCGATCGGCGTGTTGTTGTTGATCGCGTACTGCGACTCGGTGCGATTCACGGTCTCCGACGCACCGGCGATCGTGTAGATGCGCACAACGTCGCGTGCGAGCTCGGTGCAGGCCGCATCGTAGAAGTATTGCTCTTGCGTGGAGTTTGGATCGCCGTTCTTGTCGGGAGCCCAGAACTCGACGCCGTTACTGCAGACGCCGCTCGCGAGCATCACGGTCTTGTTCATCGAGCGTTCGGCCGTCGACGTGCCGCTAGTGGTATCGTTGAAGTCGGCGGTGCTTTTGACCGGGTCACCGAGTGCATTGGTGGCGTCGATGGCGGTTTGCGACTGCGTTTGACTCGACTGCGTCGAGCCACCGCCGCCGGCCGACGGCATCGTCGACGTACTTCCGCCGCCACCGCCGCACGCGGCGAGCGTCATCGTGGCAGCGAGGACGACTAAC
>DATJOM010000124.1:0-4458 GCA_035507095.1 Candidatus Acidiferrum sp. | reverse complement strand
GGCGTGTTGCTGATCGCGGCTGTCGTCGCCGCATTGCATGCGCCGGTGCCGGCGCTCGCAACGCCGCTTTCGACGCCGCTACCGGCAGCGTTCGGCTTCAGCGGCTTCGTTACGGCAATGACGCTTGCGGTGTGGATGAGCGACGGGTGGGAAGTAAGCGCATCGACGAGCGAAGAGGTCGCGGGTAACGCGAGCGCATCTGGGCGCGGCGGTATCGCGGGTCTGCTGGTCTCGACCGTCGTGCTGGTCGCGTGCATGTATGCATTCTTGCACCTCGGCTCGCTGCAGGGCTTTGCCGACAATCAAGCCGACGCGCTTGCGTACGTTGGTACACTGCTCGGCGGCGGCGCGTGGCGGGTAGCAATCGTCGTCACCGTGCTGCTCTCCACGCTCTCGACGCTCTGGACCACGATTCTCTACCTGTCGCGCTCGGTCTACGCCATGGGGCGCGACGGGGTTTTGCCGCGAGCGCTCGGGGCGCTCGACGCGCGCGACGAGCCGCTATGGTCGATGGTCGTGGTGAGCGCCCTGGTTACGCTTTGCGAACTGGTGACCGGCTTTTCTCAGAGCGCCGCCGATCAGCTCATGCTCGTGCTCAACGCGAGCTCGGTCTTTCTCGGCCTGTTGTTCGTGCTCTCGGCCGCCGCGGCAGCGCGGCGCTTCTGGGGCGACCCGGCCGCGCGCATCGGCGGCGTGCTGGTGCCGTTGGTGGGAGCGGTCGCGCTCTTGGGCGTCCTGGTGGCAACCGTGGTGGTCGAAAACCGCGCCCTCCAAGGTTACGCTTGCGCCGGTGCCTTGTTGGGTATACCATTTGCGCTCTGGCGCGGCGGGGCGGCGCGGCGATAGGCCGCCAGAGGAGGGGAACGGTTGGGGTCCCCCAAACAAACCGCGCCAGCGTCCTCACCGGGCGCAAAAATTATGTTTGCTACGGGGTCGCTGGGTCTATCCTTGAACGACAAAGAGATCATCCTGACCGCCGAGGGGCTCCAAAAGCTCCAAGAAGAGCTGGACGAGCTGAAGACGGTCCATCGCAAAGAAGTCAACGACCGCATTCGTCAGGCCAAAGAGTACGGCGACCTGAGTGAAAACGCCGAATACGAGGACGCCAAACAAGAGCAGGCGTTCATCGAGGGGCGTATCCTCAAACTCGAGGCCATGATTCGGAACTCGCGGCTCATCGACGAGTCGGAGTTTTCCGCTGACGAAGTGCACATTGGGGCGACCGTCAAGGTCAAAGACCTCAAGAACAACGAGAACTACGAGTTTCACATCGTGGGCTCGGCTGAGGCCGATCCGACGGCAAAGCGCATCTCCAACGAATCGCCGCTCGGCCGCGCGTTGCTCGGCCATAAAAAGGGCGAGACCGTTGACGTCTCCACCCCGCGCGGTGTGGTGAAGTACAAGATCGACGGCATCAGGAACGGCAACGGGACCGCGTCGGCAAAGAAGGCCACAAAAAAGGCGTCGTAAGACGGATACGGACCTCGGAAAAACGGAAGCAACACTCATAGCGGCCAGGCGCGAGCATCTGGCCGCTCTGCGTTCGCGCGGGCACGATCCGTTTGCGCCGACGCGTTTCGAGATCGAAGCGACCGCGAATGAGCTGAACGAACGGTACGGCTTCCTCGAACCGTCCCAGCACGCCGAAGCAGAAGGCTGGAGTATCGCCGGGCGCATCATGTCGATTCGCACCGCGGGCAAGACGCTCTTCGCCGATCTGCACGATCGTACCGGACGCTTGCAGATCTACCTCAAGAAGGATGACCTCGGCGAGGAGGCGTTCGCGCAGTGGAACGACATCGAGCGCGGCGATATCGTCGGCGTTCGCGGCTTTATGTTTCGTTCGAAGAAGGGCGAGCTAACGCTCCACGTTACGTCGTTCGAGCTGCTCGGCAAATCGTTGATGCCGTTGCCCGATAAGTGGCACGGCCTGCAAGACGTCGAGAAGCGCTATCGGCAGCGCTACATCGATTTGATCGTCAATCCCGACGTGCGCGACGCAATGATCATGCGCAGCCGCTTGATCGCCGAGATGCGCCGCTTCATCGACGATCGCGGTTTCTACGAAGTCGAAACCCCGACGCTGCTGCACGTGGCGGGCGGCGCGTCGGCGCGGCCCTTTATTACTCACGTCAACGCGCTCTCGGGCGAAGAGATGCAACTGCGCATCGCGACCGAGCTCAACCTCAAACGGCTGATCGTCGGTGGGATGGAGCGCGTCTACGAGATCGGCCGGATCTTCCGCAACGAAGGCATCGACACCACGCACAACCCCGAGTTCACGATGCTCGAACTCTACGCGGCATACTGGGACGTGAACGACATGCGCGAATTCAACGAGGCGTTGATCGCGCACTTAGCGGGCGTGGCGACCGGCGGCCGCGAGGATTTGCAGCTCGGCGAGCAGTTGATCTCGTTTAAACGCCCGTTCGAAAAGGTGAGCTATCTCGAGGGCATCGCCATTTATTCGCACGGAAAGTACACGCGCGAGAAACTCCTGGATCCCAACGGTGCGGCCGAGATTCTGGCCGACCTCGCGTTGCCGCCTTCGCCCACACACGGGCACGCGCTCGACAAAATCTTCGAACGCGTACTCGAGCCGCACTTGATCCAGCCGACCTTTGTCACCGACTATCCGGTGCTCATCTCGCCGCTGGCGAAGCGTAAACCCGGCGATCCGGAACTGGTCGACCGCTACGAACTCTTTTGCAACCGGATGGAGATCTCGAACGCGTTCACCGAACTGAACGATCCCGACGATCAGCGGGCGCGGTTCGAAGCGCAGGTGCGCGAACGGGCGCAAGGCGACGAAGAGATACCGCAGCCCGATTGGGACTTCGTGCGCGCACTGGAGTACGGTATGCCGCCGACGGCCGGAATCGGCATCGGGATCGATCGGCTCATCATGCTGTTAACAAACAACGTGTCGATCCGCGACGTGTTGCTCTTTCCATTGCAACGACAACATGGCTAGACCGGTTATAGAGGTATAATGGACGGACAAAAGTGCGATCACGTGCAGTGCACCTGTTACGTCGATCTCGGAGCGTTCTTTTGTAGCGACCGCTGCCGCGAGCAGGCCAATGCCGACCCCGACGCGGCGCCGCACGAGCATTGCAGTTGCAACCACCAGGAGTGCGAAAACGCCGCGTAGTTAGGTGCCGTAGTTCGCAAAGGCGACAAAGAACAGCACCGCGAT
This sequence comes from Candidatus Acidiferrum sp., assembly GCA_035507095.1. Classification (GTDB taxonomy): domain Bacteria; phylum Vulcanimicrobiota; class Vulcanimicrobiia; order Vulcanimicrobiales; family Vulcanimicrobiaceae; genus Aquilonibacter. The sequence goes on along the minus strand of DATJOM010000124.1, from coordinate 1,259 downwards.
GCTTAGGAAGGCGTAAGCGACCAAGCCGACGGCGTTGACCCAATCCAAGATGCGCACGCCGCCCGATGAGAGGCGCGCCGCGCCAAGCGTAGCGACCGTATCGACCAGGGCGGGCGCGAACAGCGTCCAAAATGGGATCGCGGCGACCGCGAGCAGCGCGCCCGGGACGTAGGCGCCGACGATGGCGCCATGCGTCCCGGTGTCGGAGACGTAGCGCTGCAAGCCGGCGGCAACCAGCCAGCATAACGCATATGCGCCGAGCCGAAACCGGCGCGCGAGTGTCGGGGTCACGAGATACGTTATCAACCAGCTGAGTAGGAGAACCTTCATGGACCTGACCACTTCGTATCCCCGTAGCGTGCACGACAAGCTCTTCGGCTTGGTGCAGATCGGCCGCACGGTCGACAAAGGCAAGGCGACGGCGATCGGCAAGGAGGGCGAGTACCACTACAATTGCCCGATGGACCAAGCCGTCTTTGGATTCCTCGGGATCGATCACGATGCGCTGCTCAACGTGATCAAGAACGCGAAGAACGGCAGCGAGATCGACAGCTACGTCAAGACCTTCATCGACAAGAAGTCGCCGCAAGAGATCGAAACGTGGAACAAAGAGTACGTCACGCGCAAGCCCACGGGAGAGTCACTCGATTACTTCCTGCAACTTCGTAACCAGCTCGCGCCGGACCGGACCGACGTAGTTTCGTGGCCCGATCTCTTGGATCTGGACGAGAAGCGGACCGTACCGAAGCGAGAAACGGTGAACGCTTAGGGCACATCGTTCGCTGCGCCGTCGAATACGACGGTACAGCGTTCTTTGGGTTTCAGGCCCAGGCCAAGGGTCGCACCGTCGCCGCCGAACTCGAGCGAGCTCTCGGCGAGCTTCTCGAAGAGCCGGTGAAAATCACGGGCGCGGGCCGAACCGACAGCGGTGTTCATGCGAGCGGGCAGGTGATTTCATGTATCACCTCTCGCTCGTTTCCGTTTGAACGCCTCGCGGTTGCGCTGAATGCAACCCTTCCACACGATATCAGCGTGCGCGACGCGAGCGTCGTTGACCCAGGATTCTCTGCGCGCTTTTCCGCGCGCGAACGCACCTACGTCTACGCGATTCTCAATGCGGGCGATCGCAGCGCGTTGCTCGCGCATCGCGCCTACCACGTGTATCGCCACGGGCTCGATCTCGATGCGATGGGCGATGCGGCGGCGCAGCTGATCGGCAAGCATGACTTCCGCTCGTTCTGTGGCGTCCTGCCGGAAAA
>DATJOM010000123.1:0-2893 GCA_035507095.1 Candidatus Acidiferrum sp. | reverse complement strand
GCGTTCGAACACGCGCTCAGGCTGACGTTTCCAAAGCAGGTCAAACACGGTCAGCGGTCCGACCTCGTAGGTTTGAAACGCGAACGACGTGTTGATACCAAAATTCCCGCCGCCCGCTCCGCGACAGGCCCAAAAAAGCGCATCGTCGCCGCGCACCGTGCGAATCGTACCGTCCGCGGTGACGATTTCCGTTGCAATCAAATGATCGCACGTGAGGCCGTGCGCGCGCATGTTGAAGCCGATGCCGCCGCCGAGCACGAGCCCGGCGACGCCGACCGACGGACAGCGTCCGTGGGTGATCGCGACATTGCGATCGCGGAATGCCGCGTACACGTTCGCATTTCGCGCTCCGCCGCCGAGCGTGGCGATTCCGGTCTGCTCGTCGAACGCCACGCGGTTCATGCTGCGTAGATCGATCATCAATCCGGGCGTCGTCGAATACCCCGCGTACGAGTGACCGCCCGACCGGGCGACGAGCGGTATCCCGTATTCACGCGCGAACAGAATCGACGCGCTCACGTCGCGCGCGTCGCTGCACATTGCTATCGCTTGCGGAAGTATTGCGTCGTAGCGGAGATTATTCGGTTGCGCGTAAGCGCTATACCACCGGTCTCCCGGACGTACGAGCTGGCCTTTGAGACGACGCGCAAGCTCCGCCCACGGAATAGAGCGGCTTGCGCCCAGAAGTCCGAGCGCCGAAGCAGCGAGCGCGACCCCAGTCGTGCCCTGGAGGAACGCCCGCCGATTCACCACGGCCGCCTGCTATTTCGGCGGGATGACTTCGAAGGTGTTGCTGCCCACCTTCTTGACGGTGCAGGTCCACGTGGCCCATCCAACCGGCGGTCGCGCTGAGACATCCCACCGGTCGCCCTTGAAGGTCGAGCCACCATTTCTCACCGTGACCGCGCAGCCGTTATTTCTTTTATCATCGCGGAACGATACGACGGTGTACGCTCCGTAACCGGGATTACAGTGGAAGCCGGAGCTGCCGTAGGTACTGCACTTGTTCTTATCCCAGGTTTTTAGGCCATTCGTCCCATTAACATAGCAATCCGCACTTGCGACGGCAGTGACGGCAAAGAGCGCGACAATCAGTGCCCCAAAAAAGCGACGATGTTTCACAGCTCAAACTCCTAGAAGCAGCGGGTTTATGCAGCTACCTGCAAGAGAACGCTGAGCCAACCCTGCTCGGTGCAGGCTCGACAAAAAAACCGCCCTTCACCGTGGGCAGCCTTTTTATTGTCGCCTAGAGTCGCCGTGCAATCAGGATAACAAAGTTTAGACGAATCGCGGCATAACGCGGAAAGGACCCGAAGCGCAGATCTCGAGAATTTCAGGATCGCTCAGGCGGCTAAAACGCTTGCTGCAGTATTCGAATGCCTCACCGGACTCGGCCGCGTCGTAGCGCGCTTGTGCCTCGGAATTAAGTCCCGGCCCCTGCCGGACGGTCTTGTTCTTGAGGTTCACACGAAACGCGAGGCTCTCTCCAAAAAGCGCAATCTCTCCTCGAGCATTTGTGTAGCCGCCATAAATCGGTTCGTGTGTCCCTGGAAGTACGCTGTCCTTCGCTTTCGTGACGAGCGTCCCAACCGGTTCAGTTTCATATTGGATCATTACAAAACGTACAACCCCAAAAACGCAAAAAAGGTTGCCTGGCGACATACGTGAGGATATCGCGCGCGTAGCCGAAGGCGACGCCGTATTAAGGCGAACGACCGTTCGGCCGCAACCGCGACGCGAGATTGTGCTTAAATGGACTCATGACGGTAAAGAGCCAAGAGCCGACGGTTGGCGAGAGACTGGCAACCTCGCTGACGATCAATGGCAAGTCCTACCAAGTCGACGCGGACAGCCGCACCTCGCTGCTCGACTTTCTGCGCGAGACGCTTGGGCTGACCGGCACGAAGAAAGGCTGCGATCACGGCCAGTGCGGCGCCTGCACGATCCACATCAACGGCAAACGCGCGTTGTCGTGCCTCACATTCGTTGCCATGCACGATGGCGACGAGATCACGACGATCGAGGGGCTTGCCGGCGGCGAAGATCTGCATCCCGTGCAGGCGGCGTTTCTCGAGCACGACGGTTTCCAGTGCGGCTACTGCACGTCGGGGCAACTGATGTCGGCGGCAGCGATGCTCGACGAACCGTGGGGACCCGACGACGCCGACGTCGCTGAAGCAATGAGCGGCAACATTTGCCGCTGCGGTGCCTACCAACGTATCGTTGCTGCGATTCAATCGGTTCGTCAGGAAAAAGCGATCTGATGAGACGCTTTACGATGACGCGCGCCACGGATCTCGATGGCGCGCTGCACGCGCCCCAGCCTTCGCAATACTGCGCCGGCGGCACGACGCTGATCGATTTGATGCGGCAAGACGTCGTGCGGCCGGAGCGCGTCGTCGCGATCAACCGCCTTCCCCTCACGCAGATCGATGCGGCAGTCGACGGGGGCCTTGCCATCGGCGCGCTCGCAACCAACAGCGAGGTCGCACACCACAAGCGCGTGCGCGAAGAGTACCGTGTACTCTCGGAAGCGATTCTCTCCGGCGCAACGACGCAGATCCGTAATATGGCGACGACCGGCGGCAATGTGCTTCAGCGCACCCGCTGCATTTATTTTCGCGATCCGAACGCGGCGTGCAACAAGCGTGAGCCGGGGAGCGGCTGTCCGGCGATCGCCGGCTACAACCGCAATCTTGCAGTGCTGGGCACGAGCGAGCACTGCATCGCCACCAATCCTTCCGACCAAAACGTCGCGCTGATGGCGCTCGGCGCTACGATCGACGTGCGCGGCGTCGCAGGCACGCGCTCCATTCCGATCTCGGAATTCTATCGGCTCCCGGAAGCTACACCAGAAATCGAGACGTCGCTCGAGCCCGGTGAATTGATCGTT
>DATJOM010000122.1:0-3344 GCA_035507095.1 Candidatus Acidiferrum sp. | reverse complement strand
ATCCCGATGCGCGTCTGTTGGGAGGCGCTGTTTTTCCGCTTCGCGCACGCACGCTTTCGCTGCTCGTAGCGGAATGATCGACGATCGCTACGCCGACGCGTTCGGCAACCCGATCGCGGTGTCGCCCGAAACAATGGCCGCAGTAAGCGATGCGCTTGACGGCGTGGATGGCGGCGTTGCGCCCGTGCGCGTGGTGCGCGCCGATCGGCTTGAATCGCCGCGCGAGATCGGCTACTACGACGATATGATCGTTGTGCCGGAGCGCGCCTATCTGCCCGAATCGCTCGAACGCGAAGCCGCTTGGGGCATCGCGGCGCAACTCTACGGGCTTCGCTCGTCACGCAACGACGGCATCGGCGACTTCACCGATCTCGCGACCCTGGCGACGCTGGCCGATCGCGCCGGCGCGTCGGCAGTCGCGCTCAATCCGTTGCACCAATCGCACCTCACCAATGCGGGAGCCGCGAGTCCGTACGCGCCGCTGAGCCGCCGCTATCTCAACGCCCTCTACATCGACGTTCACGCTGCCGCGGCCGAGTTCGGCGTCTCGCTCGGCGACTTCGACACGCGCGCGTTGCGCGACGCGCCGTTGGTCGAATACGAACACGTCGCAGCGTTCAAGCTGGAAGCGCTCGACCGCGTCTTCGATGCGCTCTCCGAGCGGCGCCCATGGGCGGCGTTTGCCGCAGCCGATCGCGGGTTGCGCGAGGTTGCGCGCTACGAAGCGATCATGGAGATGCTTACCGCGCTCGACCCCGACGTGTACGGCTGGGAACAGTGGCCCGCCGAGTTGCAAGACGCGCGTGGGTCTGCGGTCGAACGCTTCGCGGCGCAACACGCCGGGCGCGTCGAGTTCTTTATCTTCGTACAGTGGCTTGCCGATCGTCAGCTCGAAGCAGCTGCGCGCGCCGCGAGCGGTATGCCGATCGGTCTGTATCGCGACCTCGCCGTCGGCGTGGATCTCAACAGCGCCGATGTGTGGAGCGATCCGGGTGCGTACGCGCTCGGGCTCTCTGTCGGCGCACCGCCCGATCCGCTCAAGCGCGCGGGGCAGAATTGGGGACTTCCACCGTTCCATCCCCGCGTGCTGCGCGAGCGCCGGTACGAGCCGTTCATCGCCTTGCTGCGTGCGAACATGCGGCATGCGGGCGCACTGCGCATCGACCACGTGATGGGCTTGCGCCGCCTGTTCTGTATCCCACGTGCATTTCCGGAAGGCGGCGGTGCCTACGTCAATTACGATTTCGAGGAAATGCTCGGGATCGTCGCGCTGGAAAGCGTGCGCAATCGCTGCATGATCGTCGGCGAAGACTTGGGCACGGTCCCCGACGGCTTCCGCGAGCGCATGCACGACGCGCGCATCTTCGGCTGCCGCGTGCTGCAATTCAATCTGTATGACAACCCGCCCGACACGGTCGCAAGCACTGGGACCCACGATCTTCCTACCTGGCCGGCCTTCTGGCGGGATGCCGGCGGCGGGACACGCGAGCAGCTTCTCGCCGCGTTTCGCTCGGCCGGCGTCAACGTGACCGATGACGGATTGACGGCGCTGCTCGTCGCAGCCTATCGTTACCTTGCGCGTTCCCAATCGCGCTTGGTCTTATTGCAACTCGAAGACGGGGTCGGCTCGTACGACCAGGTCAATGTGCCCGGAACCGTGGACGAGGAGCCGAATTGGCAACGGAAGCTAGCGGTCCCGCTCGAGACGCTGGCGGAGTATCCAATCTTTGTTGCGATCGCGCGTGCGTTGCGCGAAGAACGGCCGCGAAGGGGAGGTGCAGGATGAAAGCGGTGGTGATGGCCGGCGGTGAAGGCTCGCGCTTACGCCCGCTGACCTCGCGGCGTCCCAAGCCGCTTGCGCCGATTGCAAACAAACCGGTGATGCACCACATCGTCGACTTGCTCGCGCGGCACGGCATCACCGAGATCGTCGCGACGTTGCACTACCTGGCCGACGAGATCGAAAGTTACTTTAGCGACGGCACCGCACACGGCGTGACGATGAACTACGTCGTCGAAGATACGCCGCTCGGCACGGCCGGCGCGGTGAAGATGGCACAGGGATGGCTCGGCGACGAGACGTTTGTGATCATCTCCGGCGATGCGATGACCGATATCGACCTCACGGCGCTCATCGACGCGCACAAGCGCGCGGGGAACGCCGCGACGATTGCGCTCTGGCGCGTGAACAATCCGCTCGAATTCGGTGTCGTCATCACCGACGACGATGGCCGGATCACGCGCTTCCTGGAAAAGCCCTCGTGGGGCGAAGTATTCTCCGACACGATCAACACGGGCATTTACGTGCTCGAACCCGAGGTGCTCGGCTACATGGAAGCCGGCAAGAACTATGACTTCTCCAAGGACATCTTTCCGCTCTTGCTGCGCGACGGCAAGCGCCTCGGCGGTCATGTGATCTCCGACTACTGGGCCGATGTCGGCAATCTGCAACAGTACCAGCAGGCGAACTACGATGCGCTCACCGGCACCGTGCGCACGCTGCGGCCGCCCAACCAGATCGGTGACACCGTGTGGGTGGGAGAACGCTGCGAGATCGACCCGAGTGCGACGATCCGCGGGGACGTGCAGTTCGGCGACGGCGTGACCGTCGGTCCCGGTGCGTTGATCGAGGGGCCGGCCTGCATCGGAAGCGGCTCGATCTTGGAAGCGGGCGCGCGCGTGCGGCGCTCGGTTCTCTGGGAGAACGTCTATGTCGGCGATGAAGCACAGCTGACCGACTGCACCGTTGCCAATCGTACGATCGTCAAAGCGCGAGCGATTGTCGGTGAGGGCGCGGTCGTCGGCGAGCGGTGCGTGATCGGGGAAGCCGCGACGATTCGTCCGCACTTGCGCCTGTGGCCCGAGAAGAACGTGAGCTCGGGTGCGATCGTCTCGATGTCGCTGATCTACGGCATCAAGTGGCCGGGCTCACTCTTCGGCGGCGTCGGTGTGACGGGCTTGGCCAATCTCGAGATCACGCCGGAGTTCGCGCTCAAACTCGGGCAGGCATTCGGTTCGTTCTTGGGCGCGGGTGATACGGTGATGACCAGCCGCGACGCGCATCCGTCGAGCCGCATCATGAATCGTTGCGTAATCTCCGGCCTCCTGAGCGTCGGCGCGAATGTCGAAGATCTGCGCTCCTATCCATTGCCGCTCTCGCGCTTCGCAACGCGTACGGGAGGAAACGGCGCCGTGCACGTGCGTTTAGCGCCGGACGACCCGCACTCGCTGCTGATCGAATTTCTCGATAGCTCCGGCATCAACGTCGACAAAGCCACCGAGCGCAAGATCGAAAACCTGTTCTTCCGCGAAGACTTTCGCCGCGTCGCAATGGACGACGTCGG
>DATJOM010000121.1:0-13896 GCA_035507095.1 Candidatus Acidiferrum sp. | reverse complement strand
ACGAGCGCGCGTCCTTGACCAAAACCTGCCTGCCGATCGCGAGCTGCTCGAAGCGCTCGTGCAATTGCCCGACGGCGACGTGCCTGATCTCTTGGCTTTGGCCGATGAGGTGCGCGCCGCACGTTGCGGCAACGGCATCGCGGTCGAGGTACTCTATAACGCCAAGAAGGGTGGATGCTCGGAGGATTGTCACTTCTGTTCGCAGAGCGCGCGCTTTGCGACGGAGGTGGAACCCGACACCCTTTCGAGCGTCGAAGGTTTCGTCGAAGCGGCACGCGATGCGCACGCGCGTGGCGCCGGCGAGTTTTGCATCGTCGTTGCAGTGCGCGGCCCTTCGACGAAGTTGCTCGAGCGCGTGTGCGAAGCGGTTCGCGTCATCAAAGCCGAGCTGCCGCTCAAAGTCGCGGTGTCGCTCGGTATCTTGCGCGAAGATCAGGTGATGGCACTGGTCGAAGCCGGCGTCGACAAAGTGAACCACAACCTCGAGACATCGGAGCGCTACTTCCCGTACGTCTGCACGACGCATACCTTCGATGAACGCATGGCGACGCTGCAACTCGTGCGCGATGCCGGACTCGAAGTTTGCTGCGGCGGCATTATCGGGATGGGCGAGACGACGCAGGACCGCGTGGATTTTCTGTGCACGCTCCAGCGCCTTGCACCTGAAGAGGTGCCGATAAACTTTCTTAATCCACGCCCGGGCACGCCGTTCGGGGATCGCTCGCTGGTAGCGCCGGTCGAGGCACTGCGCTTCGTCGCGATGGCGCGCCTTGCGCTGCCGAGCGCGCTCGTGCGCTTTGCCGGCGGCCGCGAGATTACGCTGCAGGGTCTGCAGGACCTCGGCATGCGTAGCGGCGCTAGCGGCATCGTCCTCGGAAACTACTTGACGACAAGCGGCCGCAACGATCAAGATGACTTCGCTATGCTCGATCGGCTCGGCTTCGAAGTCCTTGCATAACTCTAGTTCACGCGCGCCCTCGGGGAGTCTCTAGCTTGGCAGTATCGAGAGCGCGCCCGCAAGCGGGGGGCCCCATGCGGAGCGTGGGGGGTGCGAAGCCTCGGGCGGAGCACCTTTTAGATCAAACGAAGACTCCGTACTTCCAAGCGCTGCTTGAGTACGTTGACTCCGGCGTGTTGCCGTTCCACACACCCGGACACATGCAAGGCCGCGGCTCGGAACTTTCCTTCCGCGAGTTCGTCGGAGACAACATTCTCGCGATCGATTTGACGCCGATGCCCGGCATCGACGATTTGCTCCAGCCGACCGCGTCGATCAAAGAAGCGCAAGAGCTAGCAGCCGATGCGTATGGCGCCGACAACACGTTTTTCTTGATCAATGGTTCGACGAGTGGCAATCAGTGCATGATGATGGCCGCGTTGAATCCGGGTGAGAAGGTCGCCGTGCCGCGTAATTCGCATAAGTCGATGCTCGGTGGCCTGGTGATGAGCGGCGCGCATCCGATCTACATGCAGCCGGCAGTCGATCAAGAGATGCACATGGACCACGCCGTCACGCCCGAGACCGTAGCGCGCACGCTCAAAGAGCACCCCGACGTCAAAGCCGTCTACGTCGTTTCGCCGACGTACTACGGCGTTGCCGCCGACATGGAAGCGATTGCGCGCATCACGCATGATGCCGGCAAACTGCTCCTTGTCGACGAAGCGTGGGGTCCACACTTCAAGTTCCACCCTGCGCTTCCGCTCGCGGCGACCGAAGCCGGCGCGGATCTTAGCATTAACTCGACGCACAAGATGCTCTCGGCGTTCTCGCAGTGCGCGATGCTGCACCAAATCGGAGATCGGGTGCGGCTCGACCGGCTCAAAGCCGTGCTCAAAATGTTTCTCTCGACCTCGCCGAACCTGCCGATGGTCGCGTCGCTCGACGTGGCGCGCATGCAGATGGCGACTCAAGGTGCGGCGCTGCTATCGCGGACGATCGAGCTTGCCCAACAGACGCGCAGCCGGCTCAACTTGATCGAAGGCGTCTACTGTTTCGGCGAAGAGATCGTGGGGCGCGAAGGCGTCTTCGCCGTCGACCCCACGAAGATGACGGTGCGCGTGACCGGCATGGGGTATACCGGCTACGAAGCCTCGGAGATTTTGCGCAAACGCCACAATATCCAAGTCGAGCTGGCCGATCTTTTCAACGTCGTCGCGCTGTTCACGATCGGCACGACGCAAGACGCAGCGGACCGTCTCGTTACGGCGTTTGAAGAGATGGCACGCGAAGATCGTCCGCTCGACATGTACGCGCCGTCGGGCATTCTCGAGCAGCGGCTCAAGCGTGGAACGTATCACATGCCGCAGATTCCGCCGATGCGCATGCTACCGCGCGAGGCGTTTTTGGCCGATACCGAGTTCGTCGAGTTCCGCAAATCGGCCGGCCGGATCTGCGCCGAAACGATCTCGCCGTATCCGCCCGGCATTCCGGTCATTTCTCCGGGCGAAGAAATCACCCCGGAGTTGATCGACTACTTGCGCCTTGAACTCAAGGCGGGCGTTCGAATACAGGGACCTCACGACGATGAATTACGAAAAATCCGCGTGGTTACCGCGTAGGGTTGCTCGCAACATTGGGGTGAGCGCCGGTGGCGATGGGAAAGGTTATAACATGCCGCTCGCAAGGGCCCAGGGAAGCCCGGGCCACCCCGTTCCCTAGTAGTTGCCCAGGCGTCCGACCCAAGATGTGGGAGGGCCGTCTCGCGGCTGTGGGTAACTATCCACAAACATCCGCTGGAGGCGAGGAACCGCGTTGGCCGTCAAAGCGCAGTCCGTTTCCCCGAGCTGGGAGCTCTCCCAACTCCTCGACATCTTCCCACTCCCCATCCGACAGTCGCTCGTCCGACTCCACAATCTCGAAGACATCATCGAAGTCGTGCTCGACTTAGGGCGCCCACCCGAGGCGCGCTTTGCGAACGATTTTCGCTATCTCTCCGAGACGCCGGTATCGAACGAAGACATCGGACACGTGTGTTCGCGCGTTTCCCAATTTGGTCCCGACAATCGTGCCGGTATCGAACAAACGCTGCACCGCATCAGTGCGATTCGCAACCGGCAAGGGAAGATCGTCGGCTTGACCTGTCGCGTCGGTCGCGCGGTCTATGGCACGATCGACATCTTGCTCGACGTCTTGCGTAGCGGTAAGTCGATTTGCTTGCTCGGTCGACCCGGCGTCGGCAAGACGACGATGCTTCGCGAATGTGCGCGCATTTTGTCGGAAGATCGCAAGCGTGTAGTGATCGTCGATACGTCAAATGAAATTGCCGGCGATTCGGACATTCCGCATCCCGGCATCGGCCTCGCACGGCGCATGCAAGTCGCCGACCCCGCGTTACAGCATGCGGTGATGATCGAAGCGGTCGAGAACCACATGCCCGAAGTGATCGTCATCGATGAGATCGGGACCGAAGCCGAGTCGGCTGCGGCGCGCACGATCGCCGAGCGTGGCGTCACGTTAATCGGCACGGCGCACGGACAGACGCTCGAAAATCTCTTGATGAACCCGACGCTTTCGGACTTGCTCGGCGGTATCAGCGCGGTCACGCTCTCTGATGAAGAAGCGCGCCGGCGCGGTACGCGCAAGACTGTGCTCGAGCGCAAGGCGCCCCCGACGTTCGACCTACTCGTCGAGATTCAAGATCGCGATCGCCTCGCGATCCATAAAAATGTTGCGGAAGTCGTCGACGCGCTGCTGCGCGGCTATCAGCCACAGCCTGAAATCCGTCAACGTACGCCCAGTGGCGATGTGGCGATCGTGCAAGAGGCCGACACCGAATCAATGCCGCAACTCGCCGAGTCGCTCGATCACCATCACGACCCCCACGACGAAGGCGTCGACAAGCCGCTCTACATCTTCCCCTACGGCGTCTCGCGGAACAAGATCGAGCGTGCGGTTCACAATCTGCGAATCAATGCCGCAATTGCTCGCAATTGGGACGATGCCGACGTGGTCCTGACGCTCAAGACCCTCGAGCGCAAAGGCCAGCCGAAGCTCAAACAAATCGCCTCCGATAACGTGCCGATCTACTCGATCAAGACCAATACGACGACGCAGATCCAATGCGCCCTGCGCGACGTGTTCAATCTCGGGTCGATCGACCACGAAGAGATCGCGCTACGCGAGGCCGAGGAAGCCGTGTATCAGGTTTTGCTGACCAATCAGGCGATCGAGCTCTCGCCGCAGACGTCGTACGTGCGACGCATGCAGCATCAGCTCGCTGAGAAGTATCGCCTGCAATCGCGCAGCACCGGTCTTGAACCGAACCGCAGAGTACGCATCTTCAAAGTCGCCGACTAACGTCCAGAAGGGCCCATCTACGTCGTCAAGCCGGGACTCGAGTGCAAAGCACACGTCGTCCCGGCTCTTCTCGTATCTGGACCCTTCTGCACGTTAGTTCAAAGCGCCGTTATTTCTCCGTCTTCGCCGACCAGAAAGCGCGTGTCGAATGCGAGCATCTCTTCACCGCGTTTGATGCGGCTGTGCACGTTGAAGCGGTGGGCCGGTTTTTGTCCGGGCCGATTGACGAGTCCGCCGTAGAAGAGCTTGAGTAACGGCGTCTGGCCGGATTTGGGCGCTTCGAGCTTGTTCTGCGCGACCAGCATCGCCATGATCTTCTCTTGCAGCGCCATCGGTAGCAGGCGATAGGCATCGTCGACCTTTTCGCTCGGTTCCTGATTCTGCATCCGGCGCCGCTCACTGTTCTCGGGCTCGTCGTTAACGTAGCGAACGATTGCGTCCCAATCATCGGCGGCGATACCGACGAACTCGCACATGTATCGGTGCCACGGCGCGCCTTGATGCTGCACCTGATCCGAACGCACGTGCTTCACCCGCAGCGGAATGTTACGTTCGCGAACGCGCGCGATGATGTTGAATTGCGGCGCGCTCACCGCTTCCTGCAGGATAAACATCGCGCCGTTGGGTGACAGCTCGAGTCCTACGCCGGATTTGAGCAGGTTGGGATCGTTGGGGTTGGGTTGATACCACATGTGGAATGCGCCGGCGCGCCGTTTATACTGGCGCCGATCGCCGGCTCGCCCGAGAAACCACTCGATGATGTCGCCGAACATTGAGCCTGGAGATGACATGCAAAGCCGCTCCGTCGAATACCGATCCGTGACATTTATCACGGTCGAGGGCATTGAAGGCTGCGGCAAGAGTACGCTCGTTGCCGCCCTTTCCGAACGAGTACGCGCTTCGGGTAAGGAAATCATCGTTTCTCGGGAGCCCGGGGGTACGCCGGTGGGTGACGCGATCCGGCAGATCTTCCTGCAACCAGGGCTCGCAATCGCGCCGCTGACCGAGGCGCTCCTTATCAACGCGGCGCGGGCGCAGCACGTGCTTGACCTGATCGATCCGGCGCTGCGCCGCGGGGCGATCGTGCTGTGCGACCGATTCTTCGACTCGACCCTGGCCTATCAGGGCTACGGCCGCGGGATCGACCTCAATTTTCTGCGTGAACTTTGTACCACCGCCGCAGGTGGGCTCGTTCCGGATCTCACGTTTCTGCTCGACATCCCCGTGGCGATTTCGCGCGAGCGCGCGTCGGTGCGCGACGCCGGCGCCGGCGATCGCATGGAACGCGAAGGTAGGGATTTTTACGAGCGCGTCCGGCACGGCTATCTCGATCTCGCGCGTGAGCCACGCTTCAAAGTCATCGATGCGACAAAACCACCCGAAGACGTCGCTGCGGAAGCCCATCGCGCGATCGGAGCGCTGGTATGAGCGAACTGCACTTCGATATCGTCGGGGCGGAGGGACCCAAGACCTATTTCAGTCGCATGACGCCGCAAACGCTGGCGCACGCATATCTATTCTCGGGACCGCCCGGCGTTGGAAAGAAGACGTTTGCAGTGCGGCTCGCGCAGTCGTTGCTCTGCGAAGCGCATAAAGACGGCGTGCTCGGTTACGACGGCACCTGTGCGTCGTGCCGGCTGTTCAACGCGGAAGGCGCGCGGCATCCGGATTTTCTCGAGCATGTCGGGATCCTCAAGATCGGCGATGCCGACGCGGCGATGGGGTTCTATGAAGGCGAAGATCTCACCGCGCGCGATCTGGTTCGTCAGCTCTCGATGCAATCGTATAGTGGCGGCATGCGCGTCCTCTTACTTGGCGACATCGACTTTGCAACGAACCATGCCGCAAACGCATTGTTGAAGTTCTTCGAGGAGCCGCCGCGCGGTGTGGTGCTCATTCTCACCTCGGCTACGCCTGGGCGCTTGCTGCCGACGATTCGCTCCCGGGTGGTCGACATACGGTTTTCGGCGCTTGCGCAACCGCAAGTGCGCGAGATTCTGCTGCGCATGGGGTACGACCAGGAGCGCGCGCAACTGGGAGCCTCCCTCGGCCAAGGCAACGTTACCCGCGCGGTAGCGGCACTCGGCGACGAGGAAGAGACGTTGCGCTCGCAGGTCGCGACGTGGTTCTTCCGGGTCGTCGAGGGCGAGACGCCGGAAGAGGGCTGGGCGAGCCGCGAGACCCTCGACGAGGGGCTCGACACGATCAAATCGCTCGTACGTGACTGGACGGCGCTTGCAAGCGCAGGCGACCGCGCGCCGCTAATCAGCATCGACTACGCCGAAGAACTGCGCAAGCTCCCCGCGCTAGCACCGGCCGAAGCGATCGCCGTGATAGGGAAGCTTGGCGACGCGCAACGCCTCGCGCGGACCAATGTCAGCCCCGCGATGGTGAGCGAGATCGTTCGGATGGCGCTCTCGGGCAAAGGTTAGTAGTAACCTCTAAATGCCGTCTCGTCGTAGGTGACGGCAAAGGGAAACGCGAGATACGCGAGTGCAATCGCGCGAAGGATCGCGATGCCGATCAGCGTTGCGATCACGCCGTAGGGTGCTAGCGGGACCAAGAGATATTGCGGCACGAAGACCCAGAGCGCAGCGAAGACAATGGCGAGCACGACGCAAGCAGGCCAGTTGGCGCGCACGGCACGGATCGAGCCCGAGAGCGCGAGGCCGCCGGGAAGACCACCGATAGCAGCTGCCGGGATCGTCATGATCAAGAAAAAGTACGCGACGATTTGTAGAACGAGCGAAATAATCCCACTGCCGAGCAAGTTACCGACGAACACCGCTGCAAACGTGACGAATTGAAACCCAATCGCCGCGAGCAGAATGCCGCCGGCTTTGCGTCGCGTTTCTTCCCAGGCCTCGTCGAACCCGGCGCGATATCCCCGAGCGATGTTATTGGCTTGAATGACAGCGCCACCGAATGCAAATAGATAGACGATCTGAATCGCGAACTGGAACAGCCCCGTACCGGCGCCGCCGAGCGGATCGGTGAAGAGCGTGCTCCAGTACGACACGAACATGTCGATGATCGCCGCAAGCAGCGGCAGCGCGATAATCGACGGATGGCGCACCAGGTGGACGAATGCTTGTCCATAGATTGCGAGATTGATATTGGGTCCACCGCGTCGCATGAGTTTCTCTACCCCCGTGCTCCGGCAAGCGCGTGATGACACGAGCAATCGGCCCGTAGATCGATCTTCTCGACGATCTTGCCGATCGCACTTTTCACGCGGTCGTTGTTCTGCTTGAAGACTTCCATAACTTCGTGGTGCGAGACCGGTGGGATGCCCTCGATACCGACGTCGTAGTCAGTGATGAGCGAGATGTTTACGAAACAGATCTCTGCTTCACGCGCAAGGTATGCCTCCGGGTACTGCGTCATATTGATCACTTCCCAGCCCTGGCTCTGAAACCACTTCGACTCCGACCTCGTCGAGAACCGTGGGCCTTGAATCACAACGACCGTTCCGCGCTCGTGCGTCTCGATGCCGAGCGATTTGAGCGCGTCGATCGCGATTGGACGTAGCGTCGGACAGTACGGGTCCGCAAAGCTGACGTGCGTGGTGATTGGACCGTCAAAGAACGTATCTTGGCGCCCATTCGTGCGGTCAACGAGTTGGTCGCAGACCACCATCGACCCCGGCTTGACGTCTCTTTTGAGCGAGCCGCACGCGTTGGGTGCAATGATGAACTTAACGCCGAGTTCCTTCATCGCCCAGAGGTTTGCGCGATAGTTGATTGACTGTGGCGGAAAGCGGTGGTCCTTGCCGTGACGCGGTAAGAATGCGACCTTTTTCCCGGCGATCTCGCCGAGCGCGACTTTGTCGCTCGGCGCACCGTACGGTGTCTCGATCCACACTTCACGTGCGTTCTCGATCAGCGAATAAAAGCCCGAACCGCCAAAAACGCCGATGTCGGCGCGCTCCGTGGTTTCCATAAACTCCGTTCTTTTGGAAGTGATTTTGCCTGCGCTTGGTTCGAGGTACGGGGAGCGGACCCTCGAAAGCGGCCCTCATGCGTAACGTACTCGTCCTGTGCGCGATTAGTGTCACCTTTGCGGGCTGCGGCCACGCGGTCGGGACCCCGGCCGGCGAGCCCACGCCGGTTCTCACCGTCGGCGATATCGTCGCCGTCCACCCCGTTACCGGCACGGCGCCGCGTTCGTTCAGCTGGTCGCCGGACGGCTCGCACTACGCGTACGCCGTCGCGGGCGCGCGGGAAAACGATCCGCCCACGCTCTTCGTACACGATATGCACGCGAATACCGATACAAAACTGATCCCGGCAAAGTCGGAAGCGCGCGGCACGCGCTCGCGCGCGATCGCACAAATAGCATGGTCGCATGACGGGTCGCATATTGCGTTTCTCAATGGCGGGGCCTTGCACGTCGCGCGAGCCGACGGCAGCGACGACCGCGTCATCGATCGCGATGCGGATGCTCCGCAATGGTCGCCGGACGGTACGCGCGTGGCATACGTGCGCGACAACGACCTCTACGTATCGTCCGTCGCTACGGGCGCGGCTCCCCGACGGTTGACCAGCGACGGATCGAAGACACGAATCAACGGCGATCCGGATTGGCTCTACAGCGAAGAGATGAACGTTGAAGAGGCGTTTGGGTGGTCGCCCGATAGCGCGTCGATTGCCTATCTTTCATTCGATGAGTCGCCGATCAAGCCGTTTCCGATTCAGGACTACTTAGTGACGCCCGTGAACAGCGTCGAGCAGCAACTCTACCCCCTCGCCGGTGGAAGAAATGCACGCGTATCGCTGCGCCTCGTCGATACGCGGACGGCGGCCTCGCGCATGCTCTACGACGGCGGACCAAAGGACGAATACGTCTTGTCGTTTTCGTGGACGCCCGACTCGACTAGCGTGGTCGATGAGATCGTCGATCGTCCGCAGCGCAACTTGCGCCTTGAGAGTTTCCCGCGCGCCGGCGGCCCCGCGCGCCTGTTGCTGCGTGAATCCGATCCCAAGTTCGTTGAGGTCGTGCAGCCGCCGCTCTTTACGCGTGATGGCAAGTCGTTTCTCTGGCTCTCACCCCGTGACGGCGTGCAAGCACTGTATCGCGTCGACTATGCGTCAGGAGCCGCGAAGCGCCTCACCGGAAACTTCGCCGTTGAATCCGTGCGCCGCATCGACGAGCGTAACGGTGTCGCGTACGTTAGTGCGCTCTATCCGACACGGCGCGACGAATCGCTGCTCGCGATTCCACTCAACGGCGGGCCTTTGCGCAATCTTACGCCGGGCGCCGGTTCACATGTCGTCGTCATGCCGGAGAAAAGCGGTGACTATTTCATTGAAACCGTATCTTCCGTGTCGACGCCGCCTTCGATCGTGCGCCGCAATCTCGACGGATCGAGAACGGACACGCTTTTCCAGACGCCGGATCTCTCGAAGTACAACCTTGCAATCACAAAGCTCATTGAAATTCCGTCGAAGTGGGGACCGCTGGATGCGCTGCTGACGGTGCCCGGTGACTTCGATCGATCCAAGAAGTACCCCGTGATCGTTACTGCCTACGGCGGACCGCTCGGCGTTACGCGCGGAACCGCGGCGGATGCGTGGCCGGGTCTCTTACCGACGCTCTTTGCGCAGCATGGCTTCCTGTCGTTCACGGTAGACGGGCCCGCATCGAACAACGACCGTGCAGCCAATGCGCGTATGTTCTCATCAAGCATGGGCCGGATCGCGATGGCCGGACAACTTGCGGGGGTTGCATGGCTGAAATCGCAGCCGTTCGTGGATGCAACGCGCCTGGGACTCTATGGGTGGAGCTACGGCGGCTACTTGACGTCGTTCACGCTTACGCATGCGCCGGACGCATTCGCGTCCGGGATCGCCGGCGCTCCACCCGCGGACTGGCGCTTTTACGACTCCGCGTACACCGAGCGGTACATGGGTATGCCGCAAGAAAACGCCGCAGCCTACAACCGCACCTCAGTGCTCCCCGGCGCCGGCAAGCTCAAAGCGCACTTGCTCATTCTCCAGGGAACGTCCGATGATAACGTGCACCTGATGAATTCGATCTCGCTCATCAACGCGTTTATAAACGCGGGCAAGGTCGTGGACTACTACGTGTATCCGGGTGCGCGCCACGGTCCGACGAAGATCGCGCAGCGCCGCGACATCGATTCGCGGATGCTGAGATGGTGGGAAGCAACGCTAAAGTAGCGCTTACCGGTTGAAGTCGGACGGCTTCAGCTCGTCGAGAAATTTCTTGAAGCGCGACATTTCGGAGTCGTCGACCGGCCTTTTGTCGGGCGGCGATTCCTCGAGCACGATCTTGTCGGTAACATAGATCGGCGCTTTCATGCGCAACGCAAGCGCGATGCCGTCGGAGGGACGCGCATCGATCTCTTGCAGTTCGCCATCGGAACGCAGGATCAACTTCGCATAGAACGTCGAGTCTTTGATATCGTGAATGATTACTTGCTCGAGCGTGGTCTCGAGGGACTCGAGGATATTGCGCATCAGATCGTGGGAGAGGGGGCGCGGTACGGCAGCGCCCTCGAGTGCGAGTGCGATTGCCGTCGCCTCGAACGGGCCGATTAAGATCGGCAGGTAGTGCGAGCCGTCCATGTCCTTGAGGATCACGACCGGATCGTGGGTGAGGAGGTCGATCCCGAGCTTGTCGACCTTCATTTGGCGCATAGCATGGTATCCGACACCCTCGCGGAAATCTCTTGCCCCCATGGCCCTCTCCTGCGGTATCGTCGGCTTGCCCAACGTCGGCAAGTCGACCATCTTTAATGCCCTAACCCGCTCTGCGCAAGCGCTAGCCGCGAACTATCCCTTCGCGACGATTGAACCAAATGTCGGAGAAGTAGCAGTGCCTGACGACCGACTGCGGGTACTGCAAACGCTCGTGCACGGCGAGCGCATCGTACCCGCAACCGTACGCTTTGTCGATATTGCCGGGCTTGTACGCGGCGCGAGCACCGGCCAAGGCCTCGGTAATGCCTTTCTTAGCCACATTCGCGAGACCGACGCGATCGCGATGGTCGTGCGGTGCTTCGAAGATGACAATGTTACGCATGTCGAGGGAAGCCCCGATCCCGCGCGCGATATTGAAATCATCGGGATCGAACTTGCGCTTGCCGATCTTGCCACCATGCAAAAGCGTCTTGACAAGCTGGAACGCGAAGCCCGCGCGGATGTCAAGCGGCGTCCGCTCTTGGATGCTGCAAAAAATCTGATTGTTGCGCTTGAGGCCGGCAAGCCCGCGAGAAGTTTCTCCGCCGGCAGCGTGGAGCGCGAGGTCGCTCGCGAGTCGTTCTTGCTTACGGCAAAACCACTGCTGTATGTTGCCAATGTGGACGAGGCGCAGATCGGTAAGCCCGGTCCGCTCGTAGATGCCGTGCGAGCGATCGCGAAAGCCGACGGGAGCGCGGTTGTCGTACTCAGCGGCAAGATTGAATCGGAGCTGGCCGGGCTCTCCGAGGAAGAAGCCCGCGAGTTCTGCGCGGAGATCGGCATCCAGCGCAGTGGCCTCGATGAACTTGCACTGCGTGCGTATGACTTGCTGGGGCTTATGACGTTTTTGACCGCGGGTGAAAAAGAAGTCCGCGCATGGACGATCGATAAGGGCACCAAAGCGCCGCAAGCCGCGGGCAAGATCCACGGCGACATTGAGAAAGGCTTTATCCGCGCCGAAATCGTCTCATACGACGACTACGTTGCCTACAAAACAATGGCGGCCCTCAAGAACGCGGGTAAAGTGCGGAGCGAGGGCAAGGACTACGTGATGCAAGAAGGAGACGTCGTCAACTTTCTCTTTAACGTTTAGGCGCAGGAGGTTTGATGCTGACCATACGCGGAATCGCCGACCTCGAAGCGGCTCGTGGAACCCACGTGGAGGGCCGGTGGCGTACGGTCACGCAGGCGATGATCGATGCGTTCGCCGACGTTTGCGGCGATCACCAGTGGATTCATGTCGACACCGTGCGCGCGCTTTCTGAGTCTCCATATAAGACGACGATCGCCCACGGATTTCTCACACTGAGTTTGTTGAGCGTGATGCTCGGAGAGTGCTTTTCCGCGCCCGCGTTCGCGTCTATCAATTACGGCTTCGAGCGGATACGATTCGTTGCACCAGTACCCTCGGGCGCGCGAATCCGGGGCCGGTTTGCGCTCGGCGAAGTGCGCGATAGCGCTGAGGGGGCGGTAAATCTCACGTGGAACGTCGAGGTCGAAATCGAAGGTGTTGCAAAGCCTGCGTTGGTGGCAACATGGATCATTCGCCTCGCATTATCTTCATGTTAATGAACCGCTTGGCCAGCATAGCGACGTAAGTCACAGGGAGTTTTCGCGGATTTCCCGTAGCCTTGTGGGTTTGAGTTCCCCAGGAGGCTAAAAAAATTCTATGACCACTGCTGTGCGCGAAGTCTCGGTTTTTGGAGACGGCATCGCCTACTTTAACGAAGCGGCCGATCTTCTCGAACTAGACTCGGGAATGCGTAGAATCCTCACGCATCCCTCGCGTCAGATTATCTTCTCGATCCCGTTCCAACGCGATAGCGGCGAATTCGAAGTCTACACCGGGTATCGCGTGCAGTACAACTTCGCGCGCGGCCCGGCGAAAGGTGGCATCCGCTATCATCCCGGCGTAACGCTCGACGAGGTGACGGCGCTCGCGTTCTGGATGACGTGGAAGTGCGCGGTTGTCGATCTGCCTTTCGGCGGCGGCAAAGGCGGCGTGACCTGCGATCCCTCAACGCTTTCAATGAACGAGCTCGAGCGCATTACGCGCCGCTATGCCGCAGAACTGGTCGAGGTCGTCGGCCCGGATAAGGACGTCCCGGCTCCGGACGTCAACACGACCCCACAAGTGATGGCGTGGTTCATGGACACGTACTCGATGCACGTGCGTCAGAACGTGCCGGGCGTCGTAACCGGCAAACCACTCGAGATCGGCGGTTCGCGCGGCCGAGTTGAAGCGACCGGACGCGGCGTCACGATCTGCGCGCTCGATGAGATGGGCGAGATGAACCTCACGCCGCATCAGGCGCGCGTTATCGTGCAAGGCTTCGGCAACGTTGGTTTGTACGCCGCCAAACTTTTCGCCGAACGCGGTTGCAAAGTCGTCGGCATCTCGGATGTCAGCGGGGCGTTCTACAACGCCGGCGGGATCGACGTGCTCGGCGCGGTCGATCATGCCGCCAAGAACCGCAGCCTCGAAGGCTTCAAGGGCGGTGACCGCATCAGCAACGCGGAGCTGCTCACCTCCGATTGCGACGTGCTCGTGCCGGCTGCGCTCGAGAAGGTCTTCAACGCGGAGAACGCATCCAAAGTCAAAGCCAAGCTGATCGTCGAAGGCGCGAACGGTCCGACGACGCCCGAAGCCGACCGCATCTTCAAGCAGAACGGTGTCGTCGTAATTCCCGACATCATGGCCAACGCCGGGGGCGTGACCGTCTCATACTTTGAGTGGGTCCAAGATCGTATGGGTTACTTCTGGAAGGAAGACGAGGTCAACGAGAAACTCGAAGACGTGCTGCTCGCGAACCTGACGGAATTGCGCAAGATCAAGAACGCGCGCAACTCGAACTTCCGCACTGCGGCCTACGCACTCGCGATCGACCGCGTCGT
>DATJOM010000120.1:0-6541 GCA_035507095.1 Candidatus Acidiferrum sp. | reverse complement strand
AGCCGATGAGATTATTCGAAAAGATGCTCTTGATCGAGTTCGGCGTGTCGCCGCGAAGTATCTCTTCCTTGAACTTCTTCGTGCTGCTGATCTCTTTCATGGTCGAATCGATATTGAAATCGGCCGACTCACGAAAGTCGGGCGAACGGCGCTTGAAGGTCACCTCAAACGTTTCATCCGGCCAGCCGCTCGAGAGGTCGCGCCGAAGCCGCAAGATTACGCGATTGTTACGAAACTCGCAATCCTGCGTGTCGAAGAATTGCACCGACCGCATTTCGGAATCGACCCGGTCGAAGTGATCGTACTGCACGCCCGCATCTTTGGCGAGCTTCTTAAGGCGGTTGTTGAACTCCAGAACCGCGCGTTTGGTTGGGAAGAGTTCCGGCTTGAGCAATAACTTGAACTCGCGAGCGGTGATTGCGCCGGCCATAGCGGCTCCTTTCTTTATCGCAGTGCAACGACGCCGACGACCGCGCCGGAGAGTATAAGCAGGGCTGGGTTGATTTTAGTGCGCATCGTCACGACGAATACGGCGAGGCCGATTGCACCGGTAACCCAGCCGGTGATCGAGCCTCGTCCAAAGGTCACCAATCCCGCCACCGCAAGACCGATCGCGACCGGCGCCAAACCGTTTTGGATCGAGGCGCGCCACGGCCAGTTCGCCAGCCGGTTCCACACGCGCCCGACGGCGAACGTCAGCAGACCGGTGGGAACGAAGAATGCGAGGGCGGCGACGACGGCACCCGCGAGGCCGCTGATGCGTTCGCCCATCGCGGCAACCATCATCATGTTCGGACCGGGAGCCGCCTGCCCGATGCTGTAGATATGGACAAGCTGCGCTTCAGTTAGCCAGTGGTGCACGTCGACGACGAGCGTGCGCATCTCGGGATAGGCCGCCATCCCACCGCCGATCGTCAGCAGCGAGAGATAGGCGAACACGCGCGCTACTGCAGGGATCTGATCCACGCTGAATCCTCCTCCGGTTTGTGCTCCGTTACTGGACGATGCGCAAAGATCGAGAGCGCGCCGAGCGCGAGCAAGACGGTTGGAACCGAAAGCTTGAAGTGATTGATGCCGAGAACCGCTAGCACGATGAAGAGCGCGTCGTAAAATCCTTTGACCGTCTTCTTGCCGATCTGATACCACGTCGCCGCAATCAGTCCCACCGCTGCCGCGGCCACGCCCCGCAACGCCGCCGTGACGAGTGGCCGATCGCCGTGCGCGCCGTAGAGCACGCCGGCAACCGTCATAAAGATGAAACCCGGGACGCACATCCCAAGCATCGCCGCGATCGATCCTGTCGTTCCGGCCACGCGATCGCCCGCAAGTATCGACATGTTGGTCGCGTTGAGACCCGGCAATGTGTTGCTGATCGACATCAGCTCGAGAAAGCTCTTGTCGTCTAACCACTTCTTTTTCGTCACGAGCGCGTTGCGAAGATACGCAACAACCCCGCCACCAAAGCTGGTCGCGCCGATGACGAGGAACGTCATAAATACGTCCCAGACCGAGATCTTCTGCCGATTCATCGTCTAAGTCCAGCAGACGCAAGCCTCGCCCGAACGCCGCTGTCCAGGACAACCCGCTCCCGCGCCAGGCGCGCGATGCCTACGATAGCAAGCAGAGGAGATATCTAAATGAAACGTCTAGCCTTCTCGGCATTTTTTGCGCTCACAATCGTAGCGACCTCGATCGGCATTGGCGTCGCGGCCCCGCCTTCAAATATGACCGGCACGTGGGTCGTCCAACAAACCGGCGCGAACGGCAACTCGACAACGCAAATCACGCTGTCGCAGTCGGGCAACCAGGTCGTCGGCACCAGCGCCGCGACCAAAAACGGATTCACCGCTGAGTTCGTCAGCGACACCCAAATGAACGGTAAGTGGCATGGGCCCGGCGGCGCCGGCTGGCTGACCGTCTATGTCACGCCCAACGGGCACAGCTTCAACGGCACCTGGGGTTACAACGGGCGCAAAGCCAATGGCTCGTTCGTAGCCAACAAAATACTGCCCCCGTCCCCGATCACTGCAGCCGGATCGTGGACCGTGACCGGAGCCGGCGGCCCGCAGGCATTCATCGGAACCATGCGCTGCACGCAATCCGGCTCACCGGGTCGTATAGCCGTCGTGTGCCATGCCGGTCCGGTGCTCATCAACGGCGCCTACAAGGCACCGGATAAAGTGCGAGCAAAGTGGACCGGACCGAACGGCTCGGGCTGGTTCTCGTTCTGGTTCAACGGCGACAACAACAGCTTCAACGGTGTGTGGGGCAACGGCGAAGACACGACGCCGCCGGTTGGTCGCGTCGTCGGACAGCGCCAAATGCATTAGAACCCCTCTAGCCATAGAGCGCACGAGCGGCGCAGTTCCGATTGGAACTGCGCCGCTTTTGCTTGCCCTGTTGCGAGAGAGTACTAGTAGTTGAAGTAGATGCCCAAACCGGCGTAGGCAGCACTGTTGGTATAACCGGGCAATACCGCGTTTGCTTTCGCATTGCCGCGGTCACCCGTGTATCCCAGTTCAAACCAGACCGGCTTCAAGAACGTCCAGGTTAGGCCGACCTTGTAGGTTTGCAGCGAGTACTGCATCGGCAGCGATGCGCCGAAGCCGGAGTACGTGCCGCGCGTATTCGGATAGTAGTAATAGCTGCCGTAGTACGAGATCGTGTTCTCGAGATCGGGCAGTTTCTCGGCGCCGAAACCGATCCCGGTCATGTCCGGATACCCGGTGTTCGTCGTGTCGAAATCCCAGGCGACCGCGACATACACGCGCGGGCTGAACACCTTGTAGCCAAGGTGTGCCTCGCCCATCGTGCGCCGGACCGTGAAGGCGGGCACAGCGGTTGCCCCGTTGTTGCCCACGACGGTCACGTCGCAATCGGTTGTGGGAATCGTGATGTTGATGCATCCATGCGGATAACGCCACTGCGAGTAGTCGAAGCCAAGCATGAAGTTCGAGTACTCCGCAGCGCCGCGTGCAAACCACGAGCCGGTGTCGCGGTTGCCCGGACTGTACTCGTCGTAGCTCTTGCCGCCGAAGAAGTAGTCGCCCGCAATAAACAGTTCATTGGCGGGTTTCGGCTTCGGCGTTGGCGTTGGCGTCGGCGGCGGCGTTGGCGGCGTTGTGGGAGGCGGCGTCGGCGGCGCGGTTGGCGGAGGCGTCGGCGGCAGATACCGCACGACGACGAGCTGCCGGTCCGGCACCCACTGAACGTACGCGCCCATGCCTTCGGAGATTACCCGCACGGGGACGACGACAACACCTTTGTAGATCTCCGGCGGTACGTCCAATGGCCGTTTTTCGCCGTTGATGGTAACTTCCGGAACACCCACAGTGACCTCGACGTCGGCTCCCGCCTTGGAGACGTGAACCGATTTACTCCCTGCGTCGTACGTTACAGTCGCACCCATTTGCTCGAACATCGAGCGCAGCGGAACGAGAATCGTATCGCCCTTCACGAGGGCCGCGAGTACGCGCCCCTGTTTGAGTGTATCCGGTGTGGCATACACGTGGTGATCGTTGAATAGTATAGGAATTTCTTGCGCTGGTGGGTCGGCCTTAGCGACCGTTGTTTGATTGGCCGCTTGCGCCGTCAACACCGCGCTGAGGATCAAATGTAGCATTCGTTAGAACCTTTTCGAGCGAACGCGCATACAGGCCAAGTGTACAGGATTACCCTAACATAGGCTTACCCAGAATCGTCATCCCCTACGACTTTGTGGGCGTTCGGTTGGTCGCTTTGCGTTTATAGGACAGGTAGAAACCACAGCCGCGCTAGGCCGTAGCACAGAGCCAAAATGCCCAGAACCACAATGATCAGGTGGCGGGGAAACGCCATTTTCGTACTGACGCCGGCCAAGAACGAAACCGTTGCGAAGATTACCGTCAACAGCGAAAACTCATCGGCCGCGCGGTGCGCCGCGATCGCAGCGACGAAATCCGCTTGGGCGGCTGCTTCATTTTTCTTCGATTGCGCCTCCCTATAGCGCGTGTACTGCGGCATGACAAACGGCGATGACGGCGCTTTGGGGTTCTTCAGCGGATGCGTCGCTAGCCAAGCGTCCATCGCCGGACGCATCCTGGGGCCCATGCGATCGTACAGAAACTTCGCCATCTGCTCGTTGCCGCTCTGGACCGCCTCGATATACCGCAGAAAGATCGTGACGTTGATCGAGGTAGTCACGAAGTCGCGGTCGGCGGCTTGCGCTGCGAACAGGCGATTTGCGGACGCGACATTGTAGAGCCGCGTTTGCTCCCCGTCCCAGCGGCTCGACTGATAGCCGCACAGCGCGGTCAATACTGCGGCTATTGAGATGAGCGCAACCGACGCGACGTCAACGAACCGATCGATCGTCTTGATAGTCACCGTTCGAACCTTCCGTTACGATTTCGGGATAGTCGCTCGTTTGGTTTGCGTGGTAAGCTTTGCGGACGTCGATGATGACTCCCTTGCTACTCTCCGAGTTCGGCTTCTCGAAACTCCGGCTCGAGGACTACATTTCGCTGCTCGCAGCGACGACGAACGCATTCAACGGCGCGCTGCTCGCGCGTCGTCCCGACCACTATCGGCATTTCACGGTCATGGGTGTCATCATCTTGGCGTACGCCGGCGGGATCGGCGGCGGCATCGTCCGTGACGTGTTGCTCAACAAGGTTCCGGCCCCGCTCGTCAACCCGTGGTATTTGTTCCTGTGCCTGGCTGCAGCGTGCCTTGCGCTGTACATCGATTACGCCAGCGCCGTAAAGTTCAAAGACGGGCTGTTCCAATTCATGACCGCGTTTACGCTGCCGTGGTACGCGATCGTCGGCGTGCAAGGCGCGCTCGCAGCACACCTCGGCTATGCCGCAGCCGTGCTGATCGGGATGATCGCCACAACGGCCGGGCGTTGGATCATTGACAGCGCTTGCCTCGTCGTTCCCAAGCAGCTCGTTCGCGGTGAGTTCTGGATGATCTCCGCCTTCCTGACCGGCGCCGTCTACGTCATTTGCGCGGCTGCACTCGAACTGCCCGTGATCGCATCGACGATCATCGCATTTTTCGTCGGGTTCGGGTTCCGCCTGACCGCGCAGACGCTGGGCTGGGAGGAATGGGAGCCGTGGGAGCCCGCGGACCTCGCGGCCGGCGAGAAGGCACGCGAGAAACTCGGTGAAGGACTACGCGCCGAATTCGACGTCGACGAAAAGAATAGCTGACCGAGAAAGATCGCGCACGAGAGCGTAACGATCGCCGCGACCGCGTAGCCGCCGGCGGCAAGCGCGTTTCCGATGCGATGCTCTCCCATGATGGCGCGATTGCGCGCAATTGCCACCAGCAGCCACAGCGTGAGCGGCGTGCCAAGGCCGCCCGCAACCGACGCCCAATAGAGCAGCGCGATCGGTGAGAAACCAACGGCAGCCAGCAACGCCGCAATCGCAAGCGAAGCGATGATGACGGCATAGAAGCCGCGCGCCTCGCGCACCGGCAAATCGAGGCCGCCCCGCCAGTCGAACGTCTGCGCTACGACGTACGCGCTCGTTCCCGCGAGAATCGGCACGGCAATCGCCGCCGAGGCAAACAATCCCACGGCGAAAAGCGCCGTTGCCCAGCGACCCGCCAAGGGCTGGAGCGCAGCCGCAGCATCGGTCGCGGTTTGGACACTCGCGTGCGTTTCGCCCAGCGTCGCGGCCGTTGCGACCAGCACAAACAGAAAACATACGGCCGGCGCGAGTGCACCCCATGTCGCATCCGCGCGCAATGCGCCGGTTTGTGCCGGCGTCGACCCCCGCTCCGCGACCTCGATCTGCTCCCAGTAGTAGACGTAGCTCGTCAAGGTCGTGCCGAGAAGCGCGAGCGCGCCGGTTGCGACCACCGGCGTCAACGCGAAATGCGGCACGATCAGCGAGTGCAGCAATGCAGCCCAATCAGGATGCGCCAGCACCGCGCTTATCCCGTAGCAGACGAAGATCAGCGGAAGAACGGATAGGATGCGCTCGATGCGAGCGTACGAGCGCGCCAGGAGCAGCCAGGCGACGACAAGCACAAATGGAAGCACGAACACGTCGCGCGGTATGCCGGAAAGCAGCGCGAGCGACTCCGCTCCGGCTTCAACGTCCGCCACGAGCGTTATGACATTGACTGCGACCACCAGCACGAGCGCGGCCAGCGCAAGTGTAGTACCGTAGATGCGCCGGATCGCGCCCTGAATGCTCGTCTGCGACGTTCCTACGCTCGCGGCGATGCTCTGCACGATCGCAATCATCGGAAATAACAACACGACGAGCCACGAAAGCATATAGCCGGTCGCAGCGCCGACCACGGCCAGACTTGCAATCGTGGTCGGATCGGCGTCCGATGCGCCGGCGACAAACCCCGGCCCGAGTCGTTTGATCAGCAGCTACGCGATGCTGCCGACGAGCATCTGCGCGCGAGCCTCATGCGAACGGCGAACGATTTCCCCTCGCGGCGTCGTTCGCGGTGTCGTGCCGAAGAATGCTTTGTAGTCGACGCCGAAGTGACCGAGGTGCCAGAACCCGCAGTCCGCAGCGATATCGAAGACGCGCAC
>DATJOM010000119.1:0-2586 GCA_035507095.1 Candidatus Acidiferrum sp. | reverse complement strand
GGGGTTGAATATTTATGCTCCATATGTATAAATATACAGGAAATGTCTTCCGTCGCGCCAGTCCACAGCAACACCCTCCGGGGGCGGAATATCCTCGAGATCACGGACTTCTCGCCCGGCGAGTTGGCCGCGCTGATGGGGCTTGCCCGCTACCTCAAAGCGGTCCCGAAGACGGAAGTGCGGACGCTGCTGCGCGGACGCACGCTGATGCTGCTGTTCGAAAAGCCGAGTTTGCGCACGCGCGTTTCCTTTGAAGTAGCGATGCAGCAGCTTGGCGGCGAGACGCTCTTTGCCGCAGGCAACGAATTCATGATCGGCAGCCGCGAAACGCCCGAGGACGCCGCGCGGGTGCTCTCGCGCTACGTCGATGGGATCGTCATCCGCACGCACGATCATGCGCCGCTGGTGCGCTTCGCGCGCTCGGCGACGGTGCCGGTGATCAACGGGCTTTCCGCTGCCGCGCATCCGTGTCAGGCGCTCGCCGATATTCTGACGATCGAGGAACGCTTCGGCACGCTCGAAGGCTTGCACGTCGCCTACGTCGGCGATGGGAAGAACAACGTCGCCATGTCGCTCGCGCAAGCGGCGGTGATGCTCGGCGCGGTGGTCCACTTTGGGTCGCCGCCGACGCACCGGCCGAACGAAGCGACGCTCGGGCTTCTCAATAAACTCGGTGCGCCGGCCGGTGGCAGCGCGCGCGCGTTCACCAATCCGATTCGCGCGGTGCGCGGCGCCGACGTCATATATACCGACGTGTGGACCTCGATGGGTGAAGAGCGCTACCGCGAACGCAACGAGGCGATGCTGCGTCCGTACGCCGTCACCGAGGAGTTGTTCTCGTACGCTGAACCGCACGCGATCTTCATGCACTGCCTTCCCGCGCACCGCGGCGAGGAGGTTGCGGAGAGCGTGATCGACGGCATGCGCAGTGCCGTACTCGATGAAGCCGAGAACCGTATGCACGCGCAAAAGGCCTTGCTCGTTGCGCTTTTAACCGATGCGAAAGGCATGTTCTGATGAAAGAGATCAATGGGGCCGCCCCAGGGGAATCGCGGCCGGTGAAGATGTTTGTGCGGCCCCTGAGTTGGGGGCCCCACGCAGTGGGGGGCGCGCAGCCTCGGGCGGAGCGCCTTTAAACATGAAAGATAGGCGTCAACGGGCGATTCTCACGCTGGTCGCGACGCGACCGGTCCACTCGCAAGACGAGTTGGTCGCGCTGCTCGAGGGACAGGGCTACGCTGCAACGCAGGCCACCGTGTCGCGCGACATCAAGGAGCTGGGGCTGGTCAAAGTGCCGATCAAAATGAACGGCGACGACGAGGCGCTCTTTAAGTATGTCGTGCCGAATGCGACGGTCAATTACGTCAGCCGCCTCCACCGCGTGATCGCAGAACTTGCGCAGACGATAACCGGCAGCGTCAACATGATCGTGATCAAGACACCGCCGGGAAGCGCGATGATGATCGCCTCGGCAGTCGACGAGGCCGCGTGGCCCGAAATTCTGGGGACCCTCGGGGGCGACGACACGGTGATGATCGTGGTACGCAGTGCCGAGGAGATGCCCGTCATCAAACAACGTTTCTTGGATCTGAAGGGAAGTAGCGCAGCGTGAGCCGCATCGTTCTTGCATATTCCGGTGGTCTCGATACCTCGGTACTCTTGAAAAAATTGATTCTCGCCGGCAATGAGGTCATCGCGATGACCGCCGACCTGGGCGAGTCCGACGGCGTCGCCGGTGCAGGCGCGGCCGCCGAACTCGAAAAGGTGAAGGCCAAAGCGATTGCGCTCGGCGCTTACGATGCGGTCGTGATCGACGCGCGCGAGCGCTTCGTGGAAAACTACGTGCTCCCAGCGCTCGCCGCGAATGCACTGTACGAAGGGGTCTATCCGCTCTCGGCCGCGCTTTCGCGCCCGCTGATCGGCGCGCTGCTGGTCGAAGTCGCGCACCAGTTCAACGCCGACGCGGTGGCGCACGGCTGTACCGGGAAGGGCAACGATCAGGTCCGCATCGAGCTGGCCGTGCGCGCGCTCGATCCTACATTAAAGGTACGCGCGCCGCTGCGCGAGCAACCGCTGTCGCGCCCGGATGCGATCGCCTTTGCGGCCGAGCACGGGATTCCGGTTGCACACTCGGCAGCCAAGCCGTACTCGATCGACGCGAACCTGTGGGGCCGGTCGATAGAAGCCGGCGTGCTCGAAGATCCGTGGACCGCGCCGCCCGAAGACGCGTTTGCCTGGACCGCTTCGACTGACAAACAACCATCCCAACCCGATGAGATAGTCATCAGTTTTGATAATGGAAAACCGACCCTTCGAGGCTCGCTGTCGCTCGCGCCTCAGGGTGACACCTCGGGTCCTGCGCTCGTGGCAGCTTTGAACGCGCTTGCCGGGGCGCACGGCATCGGCCGGATCGACTTGATCGAAGATCGCGTGATCGGCGTGAAATCGCGCGAAGTCTACGAGGCGCCCGGCGCAACCGTGCTGATCGCGGCGCATAAGGCGCTCGAGCGGCTCGTGCTCACCCGCGACGAACTGCGCTTTAAGGCGAGTTGCGATCAAAAGTACGCCGAGCTTGCCTACGACGGG
>DATJOM010000118.1:0-39220 GCA_035507095.1 Candidatus Acidiferrum sp. | reverse complement strand
TCCTACGGTGACGGCTTGGGTTACGGAGCCGAGGTTGTTCCCGGTACCGTTCGGGCCGCTCATGGCCACGATTTCGAGTTCTTGATTCCCGAGTGGTGCGGTGACCGTAACCTCACAGGTGATCTGCCCTTGCGCGCTGTTGGTCACGCAATCGGCAAAGGTTGCGCCGACGTTCACCGTCGCTGTGGGTGTCGAACTCGGTTGCGAGCCCTGGGCATAGATGAAGATGGCGAGTGATTGCGTGTTTGCGGAGGCCAGGAACGGTCGGCGCGCCCTCATCGCGGCCACCGTCGGCATCACGAACGTGAACGTGAGCGGCGCTGTCGTTGCACCTGGAGGCGCCGGCGTCGGCGTTGGGCTCGCGACCGGCAAGGGACCTCCTCCGAGTTTGGCTCCGGGCGTGCAGCTCACCAGCAATGCAAATAGCAAGACAACAGAAGATACGCGTCGGCTCATCATGGGCCGAAAGGTTCGGCTCGCTAGAAAAGCGACCTTTGTACCGGATCGTCGTCGACTAGTACATTTGGACTATCGTTCCGTACATCGTTGACGCGCATCGAGACGTCACGTGCCGACATCGCTGAGGAATCATAAGGTTGTATTAACGCACGCGCTTGCCCCGAAGGGATGTCGCCCGGCGTGAGCCAGGTTGTGATTTGATCGTCGGCGAGGATCGCCGGCATGCGATCGTGGACATGGGCGACGAGGTCGTTGGCCGGCACGGTGATGATCGCGCACGGTGGCCGGCCGGCCGTGACCGGTTCAAAGATGCCGGCGAATGCAAAGACACGATGGTCCTTCATCGTGTAGTAGACCGGTTTGCGGCCGCGCCATTCGTAGAATCCATCGGCGAAGATGATGCAGCGAAACGGGAGCGCGCGTTGCGTCACGGTCTCGGCGCGCGCATTGATGCGGCCGTCGATCCCCCACTCGAGTGGCGCCACGCGCTCGCTTCCGTCATCGAGCACGCCCAGCACCGCTTGCGTCGGTGCGATATTGAAGCGAGGCAGGCGATACTCGCTAAACTCCTCGAACCGGTAGCGCGGGTACGCGGCGCGGATACGTAGTGGGTCGGTCAGGGTAAAACGTCCGCACATTCTGCTGGTTCGATTGGAGCGTGCATGAAGATTCACCTGGGAACCGTTGGTCACTTTGGGATCGCCGTTCGCGACCTCCACGCGAGCGCGAGGTGGTGGCAGCGGCTCTTTGCTCTCGAGACGATGTTCGAAGGCAGCGACTACATTGGCCTGACCAACGACAACATTACGATAGTGCTTTTTGCCGGCGAGCCGCATCCGGAGACGATCGAGCACATCTCATTCCACTTGCCGAATAAGGCGGCGCTCGAAGATGCGCTCGCGTGGCTCAAGCAACATGGGGTTGAGGTCGAAGACCCGGGGGACGAGATTGGACCTGAGGCGCCCGGCTCGAAGAATATCGGACTGTGGTTTCGCGATCGCGACGGCTACAGGTGGGAGCTGTCGGTACTCGCGAAGCGTCGCGCATGAATGTATGGCACAGCCTCTGGGCTCTGCCCGCGGCGGTCATTGTCGCCGGCACGGTGGCGCTTGCGTCGCCTGACAACCGCACACTGCAGAATCTCCACGGCGACGTGCGGTATTCGACGGCCGACGGCGCGCCGGCACAATCGCTCGCACCAAGGGCGTTGACGGTGCTCAACGACGACGATGTGGCGCAAACAGGCAGCGCCTCGATGGCGGCGATTACGTTTGCGGATTCGTCGCAGATCCTCATGGGGAGCAATAGCACGCTAAAGCTCGACACGTTTTCAATCGCCGAGATTGCGCATGCGCACGTGGTGCTTTTCGACGGCAAGATGCGCTTCAAAGTCCAGCATCCGGCCGGCGCGCGCGCCGACTACACCTTTACAACGCCGACCGGGCAAATCGCCGTGCGCGGGACGGTCGGAGATATTGCGGCCGACCCGGTCGACGGCGTGCGTATGAACGTATACAGCGTATCCGATCCTGATCTTCCGGTACACGTTACCATGCTCGACGGCTCGCAATACGACATTCGTGCCGGTGAGAAGATCTGGATGCGCTGGACGTCGGGGAAACTGGTCGCCAAAGTCACGCCGATTACAACCGCTGAGATCCAACGCTTCGAGGAACTCGGACCACCCTAAGCGTGCGTGCCATGGTGTTGCGGCAGCAGGCCGCGATCGAGACGAATCCGCTCGTGCTCGAAGAGCGCGAGCAACCGGTGCCCGCGGACGACGAGTTGCTCGTGCGCATCCGTGCGTGCGGCGTCTGCCGCACCGACCTGCACGTGTGCGAGGGCGATCTCCCGCCCAAACATCCATCGATCGTGCCGGGTCACGAGATTGTTGGGATCGTGGAGCGCCGGGGCGCTTCGTGTGCGCGCTTCGATGCCGGCGATCGCGTCGGCGTCGCCTGGCTTCGCGCGACCGATCAAACCTGCAAATTCTGCCGGCGTCAACGTGAGAATCTTTGTCCGAACGCGCGCTTCACCGGCTGGGATCACGACGGCGGCTATGCCGAATTCACGACGATTCGCGAGGATTATGCGTACGCAATTCCCGTTGCGATCGACGACGAGCACGCTGCGCCGCTGCTGTGTGCGGGCATCATCGGCTTTCGCGCGATCAAGCGCGCGCAGGTCGAGCCGGGCATGACCGTCGGGCTGTACGGATTTGGCGGCTCCGCGCACCTCGCGATCCAAGTGCTAAAACATTGGGGCTGCACGGTGTTCGTGATGAGTCGCGGCGGCGTGCACCGCGACCTAGCGCAGGAACTCGGTGCCGATTGGATCGGCGAAGCCGAAGACCGCCCGCCGGCGCCACTGGATGCCGCGATTATGTTTGCTCCGGCGGGCGAACTCGTGCCGCCGGCGCTGCGGGCCCTCGATCGTGGCGGCGTGCTCGCAATCGCGGGGATCTATTTGAGTGACATTCCTCCGCTTGCGTACGAACGTGACCTTTTCTACGAGCGAGAGTTGCGCAGCGTTACCGCGAACACACGGGCTGACGGCGAGGAGTTCTTGCGCATTGCGGGCGAGATCCCAATCAAGAGCTACACGATACCGATGAAACTGGAAGAGGCCAACCATGCACTCTCGATGCTCAAGCACGACGAGCTGCGCGGTGCAGCCGTGCTGCACGTGTGAGGTGCTTTAGTTCGGAATAAAGGTATACGTCGTGACCGCGGTTTGCGCGCTGGTGGGCCCCCCCGAGATGTTGACTTGAAAGTTCATCACGAAGCCAAAGGGATTGCGTCGCGCACTGGTGCCCGAGGCGCTATTGACGAGAAGTAGTCCTGGGCTGGAGACGGGCACGACCGTATCGACCGTCGTGTCGTAGGTGAGGCCGGCGAGCGAGAGCGAGGCGCTCTTGTCCACCGATGAAAGAAACTCGTTGCTCGGCGATCCCGTGTTCGCCGGATTGTTGTCGGTCGAGACGTAGAGGTCCCAGCCTTGCGGTGTGGATGCGTCGGTGCTCACAGTGACAGCCGCCGTGTCTGTCGCGTTGAACGTGCTACCGCCTGCAACGCTTCCGATGTCGATGAGATTCGTTCCGAACGTACAACCGACACAGTTCGGTGTGGGGTTGGTGCCGGCGTTCGCATCTGCCGACGGATCGGTCGTGACGCTAATGCTGGCCGAAAGCACGATATTAACATCGGTGTCGTTCGTCCATGTCGGATAGACGGGCGCTGTGCCGCCGTTTGCGGTAGCAGCGAACTGATAGATGTCGTTGACACGGTACGGCGCTTTGGCGGTGAACGTAACGTTCATCACGCCGGCGGGCATCAGCGTGCAACTCGTGCCGCCGATTACGATCTGTCCATCGGCGCCGCCGGCTGTCGCGCTGCTGAACGACGTGATGCTGCATCCCGAGAAACCTGATCCGCTCAGCGCGGCCGACGAACTCGAAGTGCCGCTTGGGCCCCAGCCGGTGATCGTCCAGGGCTCGCCGCTGGAATCGCTGCCATTGACGCCGCTTGTGTCCTTTCCGGGAATCGTAATCGTCAGTTGATTTACGTTGTTGCCGGATCCGGTAGTGCTGGTGTTCTGGACCGTATAGACATAGGCGTTGCCGTAGGTCGTGTTCGAATCCGCCCCGACGTACGGCGTGCTACTCTGCGCGACGGTTGTCGGGCTTCCGACGGTACCGATAGCTGAAAAACCCGCGGTAATATTGAGCGCCGAAACGCTGAGATCGAACGCTTTACCTTGCGACCACCCGCCGCCATTTGCGCCGTGCGCGTACATGGTCATCGCAATCGTCCCCGCGCCGGCACCGGCGACGACGCTCGCAGAAAAGCTCAAGGCGGCACCGGGCGCAAGCGCATACGCTTGTTCGGCCGCCGTCGTGCATGCGGGCATCCCGTTGTTCGGCGGCTGGTAGGTAGCACCGTATTGGTTTGCGCAGAGCCCGAACCAGTAGTAGAGGTTCCCGCCGGACGTGTAGCTCCCGATCTCCGACCAGCCGCTCGTGAGATTCGAAAAATTTGAAAGCGCGTGGCCGACGGGAACTTCCAGGACGACGGCGTCGATCGAATCCGGAAACGGATCGGCTCCCGAGGCTGTGTTGGTGATCGCAAAGGCAACGGCAGGCGCGGTATTCGTGCCGATTGCTGCCGGAGCGACGGTTGCGCCCATCAGCGAGCTGTTGAGTGAGTAGGCGACGAGCGCGGTCGAATCGACATTCTGCGGATTACTGGTCGATGCGTACACTTGCCACGTGCCATCGGGCGTAACACCGAACATATCCGGATTGAGCACATCGATGGCGATGTCGGTGTACGCGAACGATGCCGATGGCGGTGAGGCTACGTCGATGTAGATCGTCTGCGATCCGCCGCCGTCGGGGATACCGGTGTTCGCCCCGGACGTGCGAAAGCAGACCTCCGACGATGGGGAGCCGGCCGGGCAGGCGCGCGTGGACCAGGCCGACGGACTGCTCGCATCGACACTAAGAGTGGAAGTTGCGAATTGCGCCGGCATCAGCAGCGAGAACTCGCGAACTGCGCCAACGCTTGCACTGGACGTATTCGTGATGGACACCGCATAGACGTCGGCAACGTTCGAAGCGAGCGTTGTTGGCGACGTACCGGTGTAGATAACCGACGTTTTGCCGCTGGTCTGTGCGCGAACGGTGTATCCGTGCGCTTCCTCATTTGCGTGGAGCGTTCCCGCGCCGTCACGGTAGCCGTACAGGAAGATGTGTCCGGTCGCGGCCTCCGTCGCGCTGTTGTTGTTGTTAAAATACACGGGATTGGTCGCGATATTGAGGTTCGTTTGCGACCATGTGAGGCCGTCACGCGGCCACACCGACGTCGTGCCGGTGCAGCCGGTGTTGCACGTGTTGTTGCCGGTAGGCCCCTGGAACTGCACGTCGCCGAGTATCAGTGACGCTCCTACCGCGAGCGCCTCGCCGGTCGTTAGCGGGAACGCGTAGATGGCGCAGTCGACTCTATTGCCGGTGCCGGTGCACGTGTTCGTGACACTCCAGGTAATGCCGGTAGTATCGACCAGCGTTTCGGTCTGACAAGTCGTGCCGCAACTCGTGCCGTCGAGGAGGGTTATCGTGATCCCGTTGGCGCCGTCATCGAAATAGATTCCTTGAATCGGGTCGCCATTGTTGGTACCGTAGGCACTGTTACCGGTATTCGTGAAGGTAAGACCGCTGGTCGTCGCTGCGCTCGTCACGTTAAGTGCCGTGCCGGACGGATTCGTAAAGGCGGTGCTCACTTGATAGCCGACGATGTGAAACGCCTGCGTGACGATGACGCTGGACGTCGTCTCGTTGAGTATTGCAGCGGAGTAGGTGTCGAGGTTGTAGTTCGTGGGGACCTGTGCCGCACCGAACGTAAATCGCTTGCTGATCGATCCCGCGGTACCGGTGGCGACCTCCCAGCTCTGGACGACTTGCCCGGTGGGATCGGTGATGGTCGCAATGACGTTGGTACGTGTGGGGAGGCCGGTCGCGCTGAGCTGGAAATCCTTGTCGGAGTTTTCGTTGCCCTGATCGTAGGCAAAGGTCGTCGCCGGCGTTCCCGCGGGAATCGGGTTCGGTGACGGATTGCCGCTCACCGGCGTCAACGTCATCGCGGCGGCAGTGGCGGTCGAGACGAGCGACACTTGGCGTTGGACGACGCGTTGTTGCGCGGTCAGGTCGTAGAGGACGATGGAGTAGGTACCCGTTCCGTCTGCCGCGGAGAGCGGCCAGGCGACATCGAGCGTGCCTCCCGGAGCGGTCAGATCGCCGGAATCGCGCGATGGATTGCAGAGCTGCTTGACCAGTGGTGCAGACGGCGATTCCGCGGGTGCACTAAAGACACAGGTCGGTGAGACCGAGGTCAACTCGACGTAAACTTCGTAGCGGTCGCTCGCGACCAACCCAACGGCTTTGACGTATACGTCGTTGCCGCTCGTAGCGGTAAACTGCGAGCTTTCGCTGGTGTCGAATTGATCGGAATAGGTATCGAGGTAGACGCTCGAGCCTACCGGGAGATACGCAACGGTGATCCACGCATTCTTGGTGACGTCGAGCGTGCCGAAGACCCAGATTCCCGTTGTATTGAGCGTTGTGCATTCTTGCGGGGCGTTGCCCGTGTACGGATTGTTGCCGCCCGTGCACACTGAATCCGCCACGGCATTGGTCGAATTTGCCGGAATGTAGTAATCCTCGAGCGTGTCGCCACCCGTGCCGTAGGCAGGGCCCGCGACGAACCGCGTGCTGATC
This sequence comes from Candidatus Acidiferrum sp., assembly GCA_035507095.1. Lineage (GTDB taxonomy): Bacteria > Vulcanimicrobiota > Vulcanimicrobiia > Vulcanimicrobiales > Vulcanimicrobiaceae > Aquilonibacter. The sequence continues at coordinate 32,490 of DATJOM010000118.1, read as the reverse complement.
TCGCAGCCCGTATTGTAAATGTTGCCGACCGTCGTACCGCATCCGGCTTCCGTGATTACGTTGAGATAGTTGCCGTTCGCATCCATCGGATGTAGTCGCCCGGTGGTATTGAGCGACGTGCGCGCGGGCAGGCGCGGCAGGCGTGCGAGCGGCACGATACGTCCATAGCCGGCCGTTGCCGGCGGCATATCGCCGACAGGTCGTCCGATCGGCGCGGGGAGGCGTATCGCCGGCAGAGGTGCGGGTCGTATACGCATGCGGCCGGGAAGCTGTGCACCGGCAACGCCAACGGAAGCGATCGCGACGATGAAAAACGTCACGATACTGCGCATACGTGCACCGTGCTGGAGATGAGGAGCTTGCATACAACCTGCCTACACGGTTTGTCGGCAAGCGACGTTGTAGACGCTGTTACGAGCGAGTTAGCTGCCGGCTAATTTCCGGTAAATGATACCTACGGTCAACCGTTCAGTTAGGGAAATTAACTCCCGTCACCGTTCGGCCGCTGCGAGGACCGTGCACTTACTTCGTTACCAATACCGGGACGGTCGATCGCTGCACAACGCCTTCGGCAACGCTGCCGACGAAAAGATGCGAGAGGCCTTTGCGCCCATGCGTCCCCATGCAGATCAATCCAACCTTGTCTTCTCGCGCGATGCGCAGGATCTCATCGCAGGCATCACCTTCGCAAGCGACGGTTGCAACGGAGAGACCACGTGCTTCGCACGAGGCTTGCACGGTATCGAGAAGCTCGCGCCCTTCCTCGCGCAGCAATTGGACTGCGTCAACCGGATACGGCGTTTCGTAGCCCGCGACCATCAAAAGTTTTGAAGCGTCGACTGCGTTGACCAACAGCAGCTTCGCACCATCCAGCTTGGCGAGCTTGCAGGCCAAGTCGATGGCAGCCTGCGCTTGATCGGAGTCGTCGACCGCAACGAGAATCGTATCAAACATTAGATGAATTCCTTATATTACCAAGTGCGCATGCCCGGAGCCAGATAGGCGTGACTGTGGAAGAGTTCGATGAACGGCCCCGTGTAAGCCAGGAACGCGAGCACGAGCGCAACGACGCTCCAGCGGAAGAGGTGCTGAAGGATCGGCGGCGTGGGATCGCTTTGCGGCGCGGGAACTGCGAAATCGGCCATGGTGTCGTGCGTCTTCTCGTTCTTGAAGAGCGTGCCAATCGCGACTGTAGCGAACATGCAAACACTGATGAAGAGGATTCCGCCTCCGGCGGCGGCGAGCAGCATCGAGGGTTCCCACGATTGCGCGAGCGTTGCGCCGGCATATTCGACCGACGCGGTGCGCCGCGGCACCCCCAGCAACCCGGCGTAGTGCATCGAAAGCGACATCACGAGCATTCCGATAAACCACAGTCGCGTCTGCCAGAGCGCGATGCTTCGTCCCCAGAGTTCGCGGCCGGTTAGGCGCGGGATCAGCCAGTAGGTCGCGCCGATAAACGTAAGCGCAACCGGGCCGCCAACGGTTACATGGAAGTGTCCCACGATCCAAATCGTGTTGTGCACCATCGTATCCATGCTGTACGAGGCGTTGATCAATCCGCCGAAACCCCCGAGGATGAAGAGCAGCATTCCGTAGCCTGCGCCGGAGAAGAACGGGTCGTTCCACGGTAAGAACCTGACGGTCTGTATGAAGCCTTTACGCCCGGCTTTGATGGCGGCGAGTTCGAATGAGGCGAAAATTGCGAAGGCCGTGAGGAACGACGGGATTGCCACGCCGTAGGTCATCACCATGTGCAGCAGCTTCCACGCCGAGTTGATGCCGGGCTCCATGAATTCGTGGTGAATGCCGACCGGCGTCGAGAGCACCAAGAGCATCAGGAACGTGAGGCGCGCAAGTCCGTCGCTGAAGACGTTGCCGCCGTAGCGCGTCGGCACGATCGAGTACCAGATGATGTAAGCGCCCATGATCCAGAAGTACACCAGCGGATGGCCGAAGTACCAGAAGAACATGCGCGTAAGCATCACGTTTATTCCCGATGTCCAGCCGAAGGACCAGGGAATCAGCAACGCCATCTCGGCGACGACACCGAGCGTAGCGATGATCCACATCAGAAACGTCGCGGCAGCCATATAGACCGGAAGTGGTAGCGGCGTGCCGGCGGTCGTGCGCCGGAAGTAGAAGGCGTTTTCGAAAATATTGTAGGCGACGACCCACGTGCCGATGACGAGCAAGGTTGCGCCGATGTAGAAGCTAGGTGCGGCTTTCAGTGGTGCATAAAAGGTATAGAGGACGGTTGCGTTGCCGCTCAGGATTGTGACTGCGGCTATGCCCGTTCCGACGAACATCAGCCACCAGGCGAGCCACGCGGTAGTGAGTTTGCGCTGCGGTCTTGCAATCGTCCGGTAGACGACGAACTCCGAGAGCCCGGTGATAAAGAACGTCGTAAACACGAGCGCCATGAGTACGCCGTGCGCGGTGAGCATACGGTAGTAGTCGAACCACGCCGGGACCACGATGGCGTTCGCGCGTGAAAACGCTTGGATCACGCCGAAGAGGGCCCCCACGCAGATCGCGACTGTCGCGGTATAGATGTGCGCGAGAACAACGCGATTCTCACTCGGTTTCGCAAGTGCTTCCGTGAACATTACTTGACCTCGATCGTACCGTACATATTTTGGTGACCTATTCCGCAGTATTCGTTGCAGACGAGCAAGTAGGTGCCGGGTTTGCTAAAGCGGTGCGTTGCCTCGTTGACCCAGCCCGGGATCGCCATGATGTTTACGTCCGTCTCCGCGATCTCGAAGCCGTGCACGACGTCGGCGCTGGTGACGAAAAAGGTCACCGAGCGACCGACGGGAACCGTGATTTTAGCAGGACTGAACATAAAGATTTGCGAGACGTAATATGCCTCGTAGTTGCCGTCGGGCTTTTGACGCAGACCAGGATGGTCGAACGGGGGCGTTGAGGAAACTTTCGTGGGATCGATCGTTTGATCGCCGCTCGGTGGGTTGAAGTTGTCAGCGATGGCCGCAATGAAAACCGTGGACATGAACGCGAGCAAAATGAATAAGCCGAAGATCATCCACCAGCGTTCGTAACGATGAATGTGCATTACCAGCGCTCCGCCATGAGCGCGAAGAGGGCGAACCATCCAATGAGGAATGCCAGGCCCATCACGAGGACAAAAGCTAATGTGCCGGGGAGAGGAACGTCCCGGCCGCCGCGGTCGGTACTCATATCGACAACCCTACGGGCCAATCGAGCGGATGTGAGGAAGCCGTCCTTCTCAAGACCTGGAACTTTCGGGGGCTAAACGTGGCCGGTAATGTGTTGATCGTCGAGGATGAGCCGCAAATCGGCGAGGTTCTCGCGGGCTATCTGCAAGCCGAGGGGTTTTCCCCGACGGTGAACACCACATTCTCGCAAGCGATGGCGACACTCGGGCAAAGCCGGCCCGAGCTGCTGCTCCTCGACGTCACCCTCCCCGACGGGAGCGGTTTGGATATTCTACGGCACGTGCGCGAGCGCGAAATTCCGGTGATCCTGGTCACGGCACGGCGTGAGGAGATCGATCGTATCCTGGGCCTGGAGATCGGCGCGGACGACTACATCACCAAGCCGTTCTCGCCGCGCGAGGTTGTCGCACGCGTGCGCGCGGTGCTGCGCCGGGCGCGCGGAGGCGCAGCCTCGTCGAGCAGCGACGTGGTTCGTATCGGCGATCTCGAGATCGACATCGACGCACACGAGGTGCGCATGGGCGGCAAACCTGCGCTGCTGACCCCGTCGGAGTTTCGGTTGTTGGAGGTCCTGGCGCGCAACGCGGGGACAGCGCTGACGCGGTCGCAGTTGCTCGACAAGCTCAGCGACGACGGAGCAATCTACGAACGAACGCTCGACCGGCACATCAACAACTTGCGCCATAAAATCGAGCCCGACGTCCAAAATCCGTCATACGTCGTCACGGTCTACGGCGTCGGATACAAGATGCGTAAACCCTAGCGTTTCGCCTCTTCCGCGGCACGATATTGACTCTCGAGCGACTGGCCGAGCTTGCGCAGAAACTCGCGCGCCGTTTCGTGCGCGATTCGCGAACCCAGCACGGCATTAAAGGCTGCGCCGACGGCTCCCAGCGGTGGTTGGTAGTCGCCTTGCAACTCGAGAATCGACGTCGTGTAGTCCTCGTCGGCGCGAATGGTGAGCGTGCCGTCAAACGTTGGATATGGCCCGCTGACCGGCTCCCAATGCAGTCGCCAGGGCTCGTCGAAATGCCGGGGATCGACTGCCGCCCCGACCGATACGGTCACGTCTTTACCGATTTCGGCTCCGACAGCCGGTATTACCAGCGTTAGCCGCCGTTGCGCTCCGGAGCCTGCCGCCTCTTCCACTTCGGCGGCGAGCAGCTCGCGCGCGCGGTTGTACGGACATTTGAGGTAGCGGCGCTGATACAGCTTTGCCATCGGTCTATCATGGCCGCTCGGTGGGAAGGACGCGTGAAGAGCCCTTCCCGTGTTCTTCCGGCTGCAGCTCTACCTTGTAGATGCTCTCTATCTCAAGGAGAATCTACAGTGACCCAAACATTGACGGCCGTTCGGCAACAAGTGCCGGTTGCCACAATGACGGCTTTTTGCATGCTCGGCCTCGAGCGCACGGGATTCCTCGAGAAGCCCGTTCCGCAGCCGGGACCGAACGATGCGATTATCAAGACGACACACGCGCTGATCTGCACGTCCGATTCACATACGGTGCGCGGCGCTATCGGCCCGCGTGAAGGACTAACGCTCGGCCATGAGGCCGTCGGTATCGTCTACGCCGTGGGCTCGGAAGTACAGCACTTCAAAGCCGGCGATCGCGTCGTCGTCGGCGCAATTACGCCGGACTGGGGTTCGGAGGAAGCACAAAACGGCTATCCGTCGCAATCCGGCGGCGCGCTCGCCGGCTGGAAATTTGCCAACGTGAAGGACGGCGTCTTCGCCGAGTACTTCCACGTGAATGAAGCCGATGCAAATATGGCGCTCGTGCCCGATAATATCCCTTCCGAAGTGGCGGTGTATTGCGCCGACATGCTTTCGACCGGCTTCCTCGCCGCCGAGCATGGCGACATCCCGATCGGCGGCACAGTTGCCGTCTTCGCGCAGGGGCCGGTCGGGTTGATGGCAACCGCCGGCGCCAAGCTGCGCGGGGCAGGCCTCATCATCGCGGTAGAAACCGAACCGAAACGTCAGCAACTCGCGCGTGAATACGGTGCCAACCTCATCGTTGATTTCAAGAAAGAAGATCCGGTCGCGCGCATTCTCGCCGAGACCGGCGGCAGCGGCGTAGATACCGCGATCGAGGCGCTCGGCTCGCAAAAGACCTTCGAGTGGTGCGTCGACGTCACCAAACCCGGTGGCACGATTTCAAACGTCGGCTATCACGGCGAGGGCGAATACGTCGACATCCCCCGCACCGCGTGGGGCGTCGGCATGGCCGATAAGACCATTCGCACGGGGCTGTGCCCGGGTGGAAAGCTGCGCATGGAGCGGCTGCTGCGCGTGATCGAGCAAGGCCTCGTGGATCCAACCAAGTTGACAACACACACGTTCGCTTTCAAAGAGATGCCGAAAGCTTTCGACATCATGGATCGCAAGCTCGACGGCGTGCTCAAACCGTTGATTCGGTTCCAGTAAGCAAAGCTTTAAGTGAGGTTCTTGTGACTACTACTATCGCAAAGCCGAGTCTGTTTACGGATGCACTCGACTTTGTACAAAAGCAAGGCGTCCGCACACGCTACGACAATTTCATCGGTGGAAAATTCGCGGCGCCGGTGGAGGGGCGGTATTTTACCGATGTCAGCCCGATCAACGGGCAGCCCCTCGCGGAGTTTGCTCGTTCGAGCCCGGCCGACATCGAGCTCGCGCTCGATGCGGCGCATGCGGCAAGGCGCGCGTGGGGTAAAACCTCGCCGGCCGAGCGAGCTGCCCGGCTCAACGAAATCGCCGATCGCATCGATGCAAATCTTCAAGTACTGGCGCGCGTCGAGACGATGGACAACGGTAAGCCCATTCGCGAAACGCTCGCGGCCGACGTGCCGCTGGCGGCGGACCACTTCCGGTATTTCGCGGCATGCTTGCGCGCCGAAGAAGGCGCGATTACGCAGCTCGATGATCAGACGGTGGCCTATCATTTCCGCGAACCGCTCGGCGTCGTCGGTCAGATCATCCCGTGGAACTTCCCGCTGCTGATGGCGGCATGGAAGCTTTGTCCCGCGCTCGCCGCAGGCAACTGCGTGGTGCTCAAACCCGCTTCCGAAACGCCATTTAGCGTGATGGTGCTCATGGGCATCATTTCCGACGTCCTGCCGCCCGGCGTGGTGAACGTCGTCAACGGGAAGGGCTCCGAAGTCGGCCACGCGCTCGCGGCGAATCGCCGCATCGCCAAGGTTGCGTTTACCGGCGAAACAACCACGGGCCGGCTGATCATGCAGTACGCATCGGAAAACATCATTCCGATGACGCTCGAACTGGGCGGCAAGTCGCCCAATATCTTCCTGGCTGACGTGATGGATCAGGACGACGCATTTCTGGATAAGGCGCTCGAGGGCTTTGCCCTCTTCGCTTTCAACAAAGGCGAGGTCTGCACGTGTCCGTCGCGCGCATTGATTGCGGAGCCGATCTTCGAGCGGTTCATGGAACGGGCGATCGAACGCGTCCGGAGAATCACGGTCGGTAATCCGCTCGATCCGGCCACGATGATGGGCGCGCAAAACTCAAGCGAGCAGCTCGAGAAAATCCTGCGCTACATCGAGATCGGCAAACAAGAAGGCGCCAAATGCGTCACCGGCGGCGGTCGCGCCGACGTACCCGACGACATCAAGGACGGGTATTACGTCAAACCGACGGTGTTTGTCGGCAATAACAAGATGCGGGTCTTTCAAGAGGAGATCTTTGGCCCGGTCCTCTCGGTCACGTCCTTCAAGAGCGTCGACGAGGCGATCGAGATCGGCAACGACACGCTCTACGGCCTTGGTGCGGGCGTGTGGAGCCGCAACGGTGCAAACGCATATCGCGTCGGACGTGAGATCCAGGCCGGCCGCGTTTGGACCAACTGCTACCATCTTTATCCGGCGGGCGCCGCCTTTGGTGGATACAAGCAGTCGGGCTTCGGCCGCGAAACGTACAAGTCCGATCTCGAAGCGTATCAGCAGACGAAGAACCTGCTGGTGAGCTATAGCGACAAGGCATTGGGATTCTTCTAGTGCCTGAGCTGGTCGTGTTCACGCCTTCAGCCGCCGCCTTAGTGCGGCGACTGAAGGCGCGCTACGGCGCGCTGATCTTGCACCAATCGGGCGGGTGCTGCGAGGGCAGCGCGCCGATGTGTTTTCGAGCGAATGACTTTCGCGTGGGAGCAAATGACGTGCTCCTCGGCACGATCGAGGACACGCCGTTCTACATCGGCGCAGAGCAACTCCGGCAATGGGGCACGCACTTGCAGTTCGTCGTCGACGCGGTGCCGTCCCACAGCGACAGCTTCTCGCTCGAGACCCGCGACGATATGCGGTTTACCACGGGGACGCGCGTAAAATGAAACTCGATATTCGTCCGAGTGCGCCCGCCAACGGCCGATCACCTCGTCCAAACGCTCCCAACAGCCGCCGGCACCTGGCTGCAATTGGCGCCGCCGTGGTCATCCTCGCGATCGTCCTCGGCGTCGTGCTCCGCATTCGCGCGGAACATAGCATCAGCTATATCACGACACCGGTTGTGCGCAACCAGCTCGTCCAGACGGTGACGGCAACCGGCACGGTCAATCCGCAGAACACGATACTCGTCGGCACGCAAGTCTCCGGGACGATCTTGGAACAGGATGCCGACTTCGACTCGATGGTAAAGCAGGGCCAGGTGCTGACGCGCTTGGATCCGACGAGCTATCGCGCGGCACTCGAAAACGCGCAGGCAGCGGAGAGTCAGGCCGAGAGCACCTCGGCATCGAGTCTCGCCGGTGTCGCAGCCGCGCAGCAAAACGTCAACGCCGCGCAAGCCGCTCTGAACACCGCGATTTCGCAGGTAGCCAAAGCCAAGGCCGCGCTCGATCTCGCCAATGTGACGGTGCGTCGAGATTCGGCGCTTCTGGCACCCGGCTACATCGCGCAAACGCAGTACGATACCGATGCGGCGAATCAAGTCGCCGCGAAGTCGACGTATGAAGCCGCACGCATCGCCGTGCCGCAAGCGCGCGCGCAGCTTGCCGCGCAATCCGCGACCGCGCAGGCCGCCCAGGCGAGCATGGCTGCAAGCCGGCACGCAGTCGAGGCACAGCGCGCCAACGTCGCGGCCGCACAATACAATCTCAACAATACGGTGATTCGCGCGTCGGTCAAGGGTATGGTTATCGCGCGCAACATCACGATTGGGCAAACCGTCGCTGCGAGCTTCCAGACGCCGACGCTTTTCACGCTCGGCCAAGATCTCACCAAGATGGAAGTCGACGTGTCCGTCGGCGAACCGGATATCGGCGGAGTACGCGCCGGTGATATCGCAGATTTTACCGTGCTCGCCTATCCGAACCGCACCTTTCACGGATTCGTCTATCAGGTCCGCCAGAATCCCACGACGGTCAACAACGTCGTGACCTATGATACGGTGGTCTACGTTGACAACAAGGACGGCGCGCTCTATCCCGGCATGACGGCAAACGCCTCGATTCACGTCGCCAAAGTGACGAACGCGCTGGTCATACCGATCGCGGCGCTACAGTACGCGCCGCCACAACGGGCGCGGGCCGCAAGCGTGGGCGTCGCAACCTCACCATGGGGCATGACCGATGCTGCACTGACGCGCACGATCATCGCCGGCCGAAATGGGCGCTTGTTTGTCATGCGCAACGGCAGCCTCGTGCACGTTCCGGTTCGCGTGCTGCTGGTAAGCGGTACGGAAGCCGCGGTCGCGGCGATAGCGCCGGCAACGTTGACGGTGGGCGACGCGGCGATAACCTCGGACTCACAGACGATGATGGCCGAGCAGCAGGCAGCCGCGCATTCGGCGCTCACGCAAACGCAGCAGCAACCCTCGCGGCCCGGGGGATCGCACTAATGCCGGACACGCCGGTCGTGCGGCTCGTAGACGTCCACAAGACCTATGTGATGGGCGACCAGAGCGTCGCCGCGCTCGACGGCGTCGACTTCAGCCTCGACCCAGGAGAGTTCGTTGCGATTATGGGCCCGTCAGGTTCGGGTAAGTCGACGCTCATGCACGTCATAGGACTACTGACGCGCCCCACCTCCGGGCAGTACTTCTTTGAAGGCCAGGACGTAAGTTCGTTCAGCGCCGACGACCTCGCGGACTTGCGTTCGCGTCGCCTTGGGTTCGTCTTTCAGTCGTACAATTTGTTGGCGCGCACGACGTCGCTCGAAAACGTCGAGCTGCCGATGGTCTACGCCGGTGTACACGCGGATCAGCAGCACGAGCGGGCGATGCGCGCGCTTGAGATCGTCGGCGTTCCCGAGATGGCCGAGCATATTTCGAATCAGATGTCGGGCGGCCAGCAACAACGCGTCGCGATTGCGCGCGCGCTGGTCAACGATCCGAGTTTGATCCTAGCCGACGAGCCGACCGGAGCGCTCGATACCAAGTCGTCTGAGGAGATTATGAACGTCTTCACGCAGCTCAATGCCGAACGTGGGATGACGATTCTGCTCGTGACGCACGAGCCGAGCGTTGGACGTAAGGCCAAACGGATCATCACGTTTCGCGACGGGAAGATCGTTGGCGACGGACCGACCGCGGAAGTCTTCAAACACGAGACGATTGCGCTATGAGCATCATCGCACTCGTACGCGTGGCATGGGAGGCGATCGTGCGCAACCGGGTGCGTTCACTGCTGACGATGCTCGGCATGATTATCGGCGTCTCAGCCGTGGTTATCACCATTTCGATCGGCGTCGGTGCGCGCGAAGCGGTTTCGGCGCAGATCACGGGACTAGGGAGCAATCTGCTGATTGTGATTCCCGGCAGCGTCACGTTGAACGGCGTGCGAACGGGAACGGGCGCCGCATCGACGCTTACGCCCGAGGATGGCCTCGCTATCGCCAAGCTCCCCAAGGTTGCGGCGGTGAGTCCGGGCGTCGGCGTGAGCGCGCAAGTCGTCGCTGGAGAAAACAACTGGTATACGAGGATCAGCGGCGTCGCGCCGACCTTCACGTATATTCGCGAATGGCACATGGCTTCGGGATCGTTCTTCACCGACGCCGACGACGCGGCATCTGCCAAGGTTTGCGTGCTTGGGCAGACCGTCGTTGAAAATCTCTTCCCCGGCGGCGAGAACCCGCTCGGTAAGACCGTCTTGATTCGCAACGTGCCGTTCACGGTGATCGGTACGCTGGCGCGCCGGGGACAGAGTGCAAGTGGCCAGGATCAGGACGACGTGATCATGATACCGTACACCGCCTCGATGCAGCGCCTGACCGGAACCTGGTTCGGCGGTTTCGTCAACGTGATTGCGGTTTCAGCTGCCGATCAGCCTTCGATTCCGCTCGTGCAGAATGAGATCACCGAGTTGCTGCGTCAGCGTCATCGCATCGTTGCCGGCATGGACGACGATTTTGACGTTCGCAACCTCCAAGATATCGCCAATGCGGCGGCGGCAAGCGCGACGACGATGGAGTTTCTCCTCGCGGGCGTGGCGGTAGTCTCGCTATTGGTCGGCGGTATCGGCATCATGAACATCATGCTCGTCTCGGTCACCGAACGCACGCGCGAAATCGGTCTGCGCATCGCGGTCGGTGCGCGCAGCGCCTCGATCCTCTTGCAGTTCCTGATCGAAGCCGTCGTGCTCTCCGGCGTCGGTGGGCTGATAGGTGTCGTGCTCGGGATCGTCGGCGCGGGTGCCGTGGCGATCTTCGGTCACTGGCCGATGGCCGTACCGGTCGTCGGCATCCTTCTGGCATTCAGCTTCGCGGCCCTGACCGGCATTTTCTTCGGATATTATCCTGCCTCCAAAGCCGCGCACCTCGATCCGATCGAGGCCCTGCGCTTCGAGTAGCGCGACCTTTACGGCTTGTAATGCAACGCTGCGGGCAATTCGCTTAGGGACCGCGTCACGATGAAGTCCGGCGGAATGAACGTCTCGGTCACCGTGTTGAGAATAAAACCGACGTCGGGGAGTTTCCCGCGCAACCTCAGCACCGCATGCAGACGAACGGGCGGATCAATTTGCGCGCAAACTATAACGCTTGCCACGCCGAGCTCGTGAACGAGTATTTCGACCTCGTCGGGCTCGATTTGCGTCCCGGCAAAAATCCCATCAAACCCCGCCTCTGTAGCAACAAGCGCACATAGCAGCGGACATATCGGGCTTTGATATCCGGGCAAACTCAGGGAGAGCAGCTTCGGTGCATTTGCGATGCGATACTTTGCAAAGAGTGTCGACGATATGGAAACGAGCGCCGATGAAAGGAGCAGTTCATCGGTAAGACTTTCTGTGCCCTCGTGCTCCAGCTCCGCGAGCACAGCCGACACAATATTGTCGCCGAAATCGGCAGCTCCGCGTACCAAGGCCGTGGCGAGGAGATCCTCACCAAGCTGCCAGAGATCGTGCGCACGGAGGGCCTTGATCAGCCGTCTCACGTCCGCATCATCGGATTCACCTTGCGCGATAGCCTGTCGAACAAGGCCGCGCAATTCGCTCGTCGGGTGGTGGGCAATGCTCGAGATCGATGCGCCGCCCGCAACGAGTCCGCGTAGGAGCATGAGGCGCTCGAGATCCTCGCCGTTGAACACGCGCCGGCCGTTGCGAAAGCGCTGCGGAGCGATTGCGCGATAACGACGCTCCCACGCGCGAATCGTATCGATTGACAGATTCGCGATGCGTGCGACCGCGCCGATGCTCAGCGCGGGACCCGCACGAAGTGCCGTGTCCATGCCCCATCCAACCACGGCGAGCGGAATACGGCGGGAACGTCTTGAGAAGAAGCGCGCCGCAAGCATTCTTAAAATGACGGCAAACCTGTGCCATGCTGTCGCTATGTCGACGCGGGACTTCGATCGATTATTTGCGCCCCGTTCGTTGGTGCTCGTCGGTGCAACCGACCGTGCCGGTTCGGTGGGCGCGGTCACACTCGCCAATCTGCGCAACGGAGGCTTCGCCGGGGCCCTGTATCTCGTCAATCCCAAGCACGCAAGCGTTGCCGGGATGCCGTGTTTCCCGGATGTCGGGCACGTACCGCAGACGCCCGACCTTGCGGTCATCGCCACGCCGCCCGACCACGTCGCCGGCGTCATACGGCAGCTGGGAGACAAGGGCACCCGCGCGGCGGTGATTCTTACCGCCGGCTTCGGCGAGCTCGGCGAACGCGGCCGCGCGATGCAGCGCGAGATCAGCGAGACGGCCGCGGGCCAATCCATTCGCGTGATCGGCCCGAACTGCGTCGGCATCATGGTTCCGGACGTTGGGCTGAATGCCAGCTTCGCGCATCTGGCCCCCTCGAACGGCGACGTTGCGTTTGTCAGTCAATCGGGCGCGCTCATTACCGCCGTCTTGGATTGGGCCAAGCCGCGCGGCATCGGCTTTTCAAAGGTCATTTCGCTCGGCGATATGGCCGACGTCGACTTCGGTGACACGCTCGAGTATCTGCGTACCGACGCGGCAACGCAGGCCATTCTCCTCTACGTCGAGGGATTCTCGGACGGCGGAAAATTCATGAGCGCGGCGCGCGCCGTATCGGCAAACAAGCCGGTCATTGTGCTCAAAGTCGGGCGCAATGCCGAGGCCGCACGCGCGGCACATTCGCACACCGGTGCGCTCGCCGGTTCCGATGTCGTCTACGATGCGGCATTTCGGCGCGCCGGCATGCTGCGCGTCGATACGATGCCCGAGATGTTCGATGCGGTCGAGACCCTTGGGCGAACGGGCGCGCAGAGCGGCGACCGGCTGACGATCTTGACGAACGGTGGCGGCCCGGGTGTCATGGCCACCGATGCGCTCGTTTCGCGCGGCGGCGTGCCGGCGCAGCTCGGTGCGCAAACGCTCGAGAAGCTCAACGCGATCTTGCCGCCGACGTGGAGCCACGGCAATCCCGTCGATATGATCGGTGACGCCGGGCCAAAAGAATATCGCGAAACACTGGAAATCCTGCTCGGCGATCCGGGTAGCGACGCGATTCTGGTGTTGAACTGCCCGACCGCGCTAAGCGATCCGTCCGAAGCTGCAAAGGCCGTCATCGAGACGATTCGCACATCGCGCACGAGCGACGGCGTTCGCAACGTCTTCACATCGTGGCTCGGCGAATATTCTGCGGCGCCGGCGCGCGCGCTCTTCGATGCGGCGCAGATTCCGACCTACGATACGCCCGACGATGCAGTTGACGGATTCATGTGCCGCGTTCGCTACGCGCATAGCCAGGCGGTGCTCGCAGAGATCCCGGTGCCGGATCCGGCGGCGGACGGCACGGTCGACGCCGTCATCGCACGCGCATTGGCGGGGGGCGGGCGTTGGCTCGACTGCGATGAGGTCGATGCCGTGCTTAGCGCGTATCAGATACCGACGCCACCGAGTCGAACCGTCGCGGATGCCGCGGGAGCGGCGGCTGCCGCGCGCGAGTTGGGCGGACCGGTTGCGCTCAAGTTGCGCTCTCCTGATATTACGCACAAAAGCGAGGTCGGCGGCGTTGCGCTCGATCTGCATGGAGAGGAGGAGGTTCGCAACGCAGCGCTTGCGATGCTTCAACACGTGAAGACGGCGCGGCCCGATGCGCGTCTGGAAGGGTTCTTCGTGCAGAGCATGGTGCGGCGACCGGACGCGATAGAATTAATCGCCGGGCTCAGCGTCGATCCGGTCTTCGGTCCCGTCGTGCTCTTTGGGCGCGGGGGCACCGCGGTCGAAATCATCGCCGATACGAGCCTCGAACTCGCGCCGATTAATGCAGCGCTCGCACGTTTGCAGATGCAACGCACGCGCGTCTGGAGACTCTTGCAAGGCTACCGCGGGCAGCCGCCCGCGGCGATCGATGCCGTCGCGGCCGTGCTGGTGCGTCTGAGCGATCTCATCGTCGAGCACCCGCAGATCGCCGAACTCGACATCAATCCGTTGCTGGCGGATGCGCAGGGCGTGCTCGCGCTCGATGCGCGCATCGCCGTCACGTCGAATCTCGAGGCTAACGCGCGTGCGCGCAGCGTTCGATCTCGAGACGCAGGCGACGCAGTAGAAGTCCGCCCGTGATCCACGCGATGTGCCGTCCGATCCACGCATCGAAGAAACGGCCGAATCGTCGGAACGGAGGCTGATAGGCGATGCTGAACTGCAACTCGGTCCCCTGCGGCGCGTGCGGACGTACCGTGAGCAACGCATGCGCGGAGGGGAAGACGCCGGACCGGGGACGCCAGCGAAACTCGAGTGCGTCGTGGCGGCGCACGGTATCGGTGTAATCTTCGACAACGATCACCGAGACGTCGGTATGCACGAGCAGCTCGTCGATTCGACCGCGATCTGCCGCGCGTACCAGGAATTGTTGTGCGCATTCGATCGCGGCGGAAAACGCGCACCTCGCGTAGGCGTCACGACGAATCACACGTTCGGTGCCGGCCGGCAACGCGTTGCTCATCCTCTAAGCATGGCGCGCGAGCATGAATTTCCTGGGAAGGTCGCCTTCGCCGTGGATTCCTGGGACGTCCGTACGATTGTTCTATGGTACTATTTCGCGATCGAGCGGATGCCGGCCGCCAGCTGAGCGCCTGGCTCGGGAAATATCGCGGCGACCCAAGCGCAATCGTGCTGGCTCTGCCGCGCGGCGGCGTCCCCGTCGCATACGAAGTCGCGACCGCGCTGTCACTCCCGTTGGATGTCTACACCGTTCGCAAACTCGGCGTGCCCGGGCACGAGGAGCTGGCCATGGGCGCCGTCGCTTCCGGCGGCAGCTATGTCGTCGATACGCATCTGCTGGAGCTCGCGCAGGTTACGCCCGAGGAATTTCATACAACGCTCGCACGTGAACTGGGCGAATTGCAACGGCGCGAAGCGGCATACCGCGACGATCGGCCGCAACCCGATCTTCGCGGAAAGGCGGTGTTGCTGGTCGATGACGGACTTGCGACGGGCGCATCGATGCAAGCGGCGATCGCCGCGTTACGTGAGCGCGAACCGGCAAAGATCGTCGTCGCCGTTCCCGTGGCGTCTCCCGACAGCGTGCTTGCGCTCGAAGCAAGCGCCGACGAGATCGTTACCGTGCACCAGCCGTGGCCGTTCTATGCGGTCGGCATCTACTATGAGAACTTCGATCAAGTCGAAGACGCGGTGGTTTCGCGGCTGCTCTCGCAAGCGCAGGAGGCTCAACGCCGATGGACCGCAGTCTAGCAACCGCGATCGATCTCGAACGCGCGATCGTGCCGCTGAGCGGCGACGCGCGCGCGCACGACGCGCTTTTCGCCATGATCGGCGAAGCGCCGATCGTGCTCTTGGGCGAGGCGACGCATGGAACCCACGAGTTCTATCATCTCCGCGCTGAGCTCACCAAACGCCTGATCGTCGAGAAGGGCTTCACGGCGGTCTGCATTGAGGGCGATTGGCCCGATGCGTATCGGGTCAACCGGTATGTGCGCGGTGCTGACGGTGACGGCGAGGCGGCCGACGCGCTGGGCGGCTTCAAGCGCTTTCCCACCTGGATGTGGCGCAATGCGGATGTGCTCGACTTCGTCGGTTGGTTGCGCGAATACAACGACACGTGCCGTACGCGTCCGAAGGCCGGCTTCTATGGCCTCGATCTCTACAGCATGTACGCCTCGATCGATGCCGTACTCGACTACCTCGATCGCGTCGATCCGCAAACCGCGGCACGTGCTCGCGCGCACTATGCGTGCCTCACGCCGTATGCGGCGCATCCCGAAGCGTACGGCGTGGCGACCTTCAGCGGTCTGACGCCGTCGTGCCGTAACGATGTGCTCGCTGCGCTGGTGGAGATCCAACGCAATGCGGCGCAGTACGCTCGTCTCGACGGGCAAGTCGCCGCCGACCAATATTTTTACGCCGAACAGAACGCGCGCATCGTCGGCCGCGCCGAGCACTATTATCGCGCGATGATCGACGACTCGGTGTCCACGTGGAATCTGCGCGATGGGCACATGGCCGACACGCTGGCGCGCCTGATGATCCATCTTTCGCGGCACCAGGGAACAACCAAGGCCGTCGTGTGGGCGCACAATTCGCACGTCGGCGACGCCGAAGCAACATCGATGATCTTGCGGCGGGAGACGAATATCGGCGCGCTGCTTCGTCAACGCTTCGGCGACGACTGTTTGTCCGTGGGCTTTACCACCTACGCCGGGACGGTGACCGCGGCATCGGACTGGCACGCCCCGGAGGAGCGCAAACGTGTCCTGCCCGCCCGCAGCGATAGTTACGAGCATCTCTTCCACGCGCTCGGCGCACCACAATTCCTCCTTCCGTTGCGCCCGTATCGGCCGCAGCTGGAACATTTGCCGGCCCGGATGCGGGAGCGCGCGATCGGCGTCGTCTATCGTCCCGAGTCCGAGCTTGCGAGTCACTACTTCACGGCACGATTGATTCAACAATTCGATGCAGGGTATCATATCGACGTGACGCGTGCAGTCGAACCGCTGGAGCGCAGCGATCGATGGGAGCAGGGAGAGCCCCCGGAGACGTATCCCACTGGCGAATAAGCTAACCGCCTGGGCAAAATCACTTGGGCCGGGGCTTATCACCGGCGCCGCGGATGATGATCCCTCAGGCATCGCGACCTATTCGATAGCCGGCGCTTTCGCCGGCTTCTCGATGCTTTGGGCGGCGCTCATTACGACGCCGATGATGGCGGTGCTGGATGGAACCTGTGCGCGCATCGGCCTTGCGACCGATGCGGGCTTGATGCGGTCGCTTGCGCGCAGCATGCCGCGCGGGCTGGCGATCGCGCTGGCCATCTTGATCGGCACCGCCAATACGTTTAACATCGGCGCCGACCTCGACGCGATGGCCGCCGCCGCCCATTTGCTCGCACCGATTCCCCCGGAGGTCTGGCTGCTCGTCTTCACCGCCGTGATCATCGTCGTGGAGGTGTTCTTTTCGTATCGCGCCTTTGCCGACGTGATGAAATGGCTGTGCGTAACGCTCTTTGCGTATGTCATTACCGCGTTTATCGTTCATCCGCGCTGGCCGGATGTGCTGTGGAACACGATCGTTCCACACGTGCGATGGAATGCGGCGTGGCTCACCACGCTGACCGCGACCCTGGGTACGACGATTACGCCGTACCTATTCTTCTGGCAGACCTCGATGACGGCCGAAGAGCGGCAGGCTCGCGCGCGCACCTCGGGCAGCGACCAAGGAGTGACCGTGGCGCGCATTCGCAGCGCGCACGGCGACGCGAATACCGGCGCAATCTATTCGAATATCGTGGCATTCTTCATTATCGTCACATGCGCGTCGACGATTGGGGCGCATGGTTCCGCGAACATCGGCACGGCACAGGATGCAGCCGAAGCGTTGCGACCGTTGGCCGGCAACTTTGCCTTTGCGCTTTTTACAATTGGGATCGTCGGAACCGGACTGCTTGCCGTCCCGGTGCTCGCGGGATCGTCGGGGTACATGTTCGCCGAACTTTTTGGGACCCGTGAAGGACTCAATCTGAAGCCGTGGCGTGCCCGAACGTTCTACGCGATCATCGTAGTGGGCTTGGCAGCCGGTGCGATCATGGGGCTGCTGCGCCTCGACCCCATCAAAGCCTTGTTTTGGTCGGCGGTCTTTAACGGTGTCGCCGCGGTGCCCGTGATCTATGCGATCATTCGTATAGCACGCGACGAACGGGTGCTGGGGAAATGGATCGTCTCTCGCACGGCGATGGTCTGGCTCTGGCTCTCCTTGGCGCTGATGCTCGCGAGTGCCGCCGGGATGGTCGCATCCTGGTTCATCCACACGTGAACATTCTCGCGCTCAACGGCGGCTCGTCGTCGTTGAAATACACGCTCTATCGCGCGGCGGAGAACGTCGAGGAACTTCGTGCGCAGACGCTCCCCGCCGGCGGCAACGCCGGCGAAGCGCTGGCCGACGTCTTGGCGAGCGTGCAACGTCCTGTCGATGCCGTCGGACATCGGATCGTCTTCGGTGGAGCAACCTTCACGTCACCGGTTCGTGCCGACGACGCGACCATGCATCAACTCGAGCGGCTGGTCGATATCGAACCATTGCACCTGCGCGCCGAACTCGATCTCGTTTACGCCTCGATGCGCGCTCTGCCCGAGGCGTCGAATGTGCTGTGCTTTGACACCGCCTTTCATCGTCGCGCGCCGGCGATCGCGCATCGGCTCCCCTTGCCCGATATCGATCCCATGTTGCAGCGCTACGGCTTTCACGGCCTATCATACGAATACGTCGTATCGAAGCTGCCGCCCGGCGCAGGCCGCACGATCATTGCGCACCTCGGCTCGGGCGCGAGTTTGTGCGCGCTGCGTGACGGCGAGCCGCTCGACACGACGATGGGGTTCACCGCGCTCGGCGGCTTGATGATGGGGACGCGACCCGGCGACCTGGATCCGGGCGTGCTCTTGCGGCTGCTGCGTGACGACGGCTACTCGGTCGAAGCGCTCAGCGACCTGCTGTACCATCGCAGTGGCCTGCTGGGAGTGTCGGGTTCGAGTTCCGATATGCGTGCGCTGATGGCAGAGGTTTCGACCAACGCATCCGCGCGCAACGCGGTAGACCTGTTCGTCTACCAGCTCGTCAAACAGCTCGGCTCCATGACTGCGGTGATCGGGGGACTCGATACGCTCGTCTTTACCGGCGGCATCGGCGAGAACCAGGCGGAAATCCGCGACCGGGTTGTCAGCGAGCTTCGCTTCTTGGGCAATTTTACCGTGCTCGTGATACCAACGGACGAGAATCGTATGATCGCGCAGCACACGGTGCGCGTGCTCGCAAACTAGTCGTTCACTTCGCGCAGCGCTTCGACGGCGTCACGCGCCTTGCGCAAGCTCTCGGCGACGGCCTCGAGACGCGCGGGCGTTGCCGGAACGATTCCGTCGATCATGGCCTCGACGTTGGCGAGCGCAATTCCCAGGAGATTGCCGAGGTCGTGCCGGATTTTCTGTCCCTGCTGCATGGATGACTCTGCGACGTTCTCCCTCGAGGACCTTGCGGGAAGCCGCTTCCCGCTGCTTGAGTATGCCCCCGATGCCACGATTGTGGTCGATGCCGAAGGGAAGATTCGTCTGGTAAATGCGCACACCGAGCGGCTCTTCGGATACTATCGCGAGGAGTTGATCGGGCATCCGATCGAGATGCTGATTCCTGCGCGGTACCATTCGCGCCACGTCGGTGAGCGTAAGGGGTACTACAGCGACCCACACGTGCGCCCGATGGGCGTCGGCTTGGAGCTCAACGGCCTGCGGAAGAACGGCTCGGAATTTCCGGTTGAAATAAGTCTTGCTCCGGTCGTAACCATTGAAGGGACATTCGTGTCGTGCTCGGTGCGCGATTCGTCGGAACGCAAGGCGTTCGAGCGTCGGCTCAAAGAACTCAATACCGCGCTGGAAAGCGCGAACCGCGCGAAGGACCAGTTCCTTGCCTCGATGAGCCACGAGCTGCGCACGCCGCTCAACGCAATCATCGGCTTTACCGGCACACTCCTGATGCGCATACCCGGGCAACTGAACGACGAACAAGTGCGGCAACTCGAGATCGTACAATCGAGCGCGCGACACTTGCTCTCGCTGATCAACGATATTCTCGATTTGGCGAAGATCGAGTCCGGCAAGATGGAACTCACGTTCGAGGAGATCGGGGTTAAAGAGGTTGTCGATGAGGTTGCCGCGTCGCTCGCCGCACTGGCTTCACAGAAGCAGCTGGACTTCGCGACCCACGTTGCCGATATTCCCCGTCCGCTGAGCACCGACCGTCGTGCGCTCGCGCAGATTCTGCTGAATCTCGCGAACAACGCTCTCAAATATACGGAAACCGGCTCGGTGCGGATCGACGTGTGGGCAACCAGTCACAACGGCAGTTCGGCGGTCGCGTTCAGCGTGAGCGATACCGGAATCGGTATAAAACCCGAGGACCAAGAGCGCCTTTTTGTGGCGTTCGAGCAGCTCGATCGCTCGAGCACGCGACGTTTTGAAGGCACGGGACTCGGCCTCTATCTCTGTCGAAATTTGGCGCAGCTGCTCGGTGGTGAGCTCGGTGTGACGAGTGTATACGGAAAAGGCAGCACGTTTACGCTGAAACTTCCGCACCGCTAGGACAATGGCGCACGTTCTCGTCATCGACGACAATGCCGTTAACTTAGATCTGATGCTGTATCTCTTGCAGGCGTTCGGTCATGTGGCCGAGGGACACACCGATGCGCTCGCCGCATTGGAGGCGGCGAAAGCCGGAGATTTCGACATCGTGCTGACCGACATCTTGATGCCGCGCTTGGACGGCTACGAGTTTACACGGCGGTTGCGCAGCGAAGCTCGGCGCTATGGGTCGATTCCGTTTGTGGCGGTAACGGCGCTCGCGATGCCGGGTGACCGCGAACGAATCAGCAGCGCGGGATTCGACGGGTACATCGGCAAGCCAATCGAACCGCAGGCGTTCGTCGCCCAGGTCGAGTCGTATCTGCGCCGCAACGGCTCCTGATGGCGACCATCCTCATCGTTGATGACGACCCGAACGCTCGTCTGCTCGTTACTACGCTGATCACGCACGGCGGACACGAAGCGTTCGAGGCGTCCGATGCTCGCGCTGGACTCACCCTTGCGCGCGAAGTCGAGCCCGACTTGATCATCGTCGACCTCTCGCTCCCGCAGATGAGCGGGTCCGAATTCATTCGTGCCCTGCGTACCGACGTGGGTCTGCAATCAACGCGCGTGGCGCTCTATACCGCGACCGCGCAGGATGCGGCGATGCGCGACTTCATGGACGTCTACGGCGTGATCGCGGCGCTGCCCAAACCCTCTGAGCCGCGCGAGCTGCTTGCCGCCATCGAGCGCGCGCTCGGCCACTGCCAGTGACGGATCTCCGACATATCTTCGCCGTAGCGCTCGATGTAGCGCCGGTGTTCGATCAGTTTGTCGCGTAGCAACTGCTGCGCGTGCGCGCCGCGGTCGCCAAGCCGCGTTGCGCGCGCGATGGCGTCGGCAGCAAGATGGAAGCGGTCGAGCTCGTTGCGCACGGTCATATCGAACGGCGTCGTCGTGGTGCCCTCTTCGCGATACCCGTGCACGTGGAAGCTGTCGTGGTTGGGACGCTTGTAGGTCAAGCGGTGAATCAGCGCCGGGTAGCCATGGAAGGCGAAGATCACCGGCGCATGCCACGTGAACAGCGATGCGAACGTCGCATCGCTCAAGCCGTGGGGATGCTGATCTTGCGACTGCAAGCAGAGGAGATCGACCACATTGACCACCCGCACCCGCAGTTCGGGTAATGCCGTGCGGAGGAAGTCCACGGCTGCGAGCGTTTCGAGCGTCGGCACGTCGCCGGCACACGCCATGACCACGTCGGGCTCGGCGCCGTCATCGCTACACGCCCACTCCCAAATGCCGGCTCCTTGCGTGCAGTGGCGGATCGCGGACTCGAGATCGAGCCACTGCCACTCGGGCTGTTTGCCGGCGACGATGACGTTGATATAGTTC
Source organism: Candidatus Acidiferrum sp. (assembly GCA_035507095.1). GTDB lineage: Bacteria > Vulcanimicrobiota > Vulcanimicrobiia > Vulcanimicrobiales > Vulcanimicrobiaceae > Aquilonibacter. The sequence continues at coordinate 10,942 of DATJOM010000118.1, read as the reverse complement.
TTACTTCGCAGACAATGATCGGCAACGGAGAGCAATGTGTTGGCATCCGGTGGCAAGTACACACGTGCCGTGTCGGCTTTCTTGTTGACGATATGATCGATAAAGCCGGGGTCTTGGTGGCTGAAACCATTGTGATCCTGGCGCCAGACGTGCGACGTAAGCAAATAGTTCAGTGAGGCGATCGGAGCGCGCCAGGGTACTTCGCGCGCCATCTTGATCCATTTCGCGTGCTGGTTCAGCATCGAATCAATAATGCGGACGAAGGCCTCGTAGCACGGAAAGATCCCGTGCCGGCCGCTGAGGAGGTAGCCTTCGAGCCAACCTTGGCAGAGGTGCTCGCTTAGTACCTCCATCACGCGACCGTCGGGCGCGACGTGGTCGTCGCCGGGCACGATCGTTGCGACCGAACACCTATCGGTCACCTCAAAGAGCGCATCGAGACGATTCGACGTGGTTTCATCCGGACACATCACGCGAAAGCGCCCCGGATTCTCGCGCATGACGTCGCGCAAGAGTGCGCCAAGCGTGCGTGTCGCTTCCGCGGTGACGCTTCCGGGCGTTGGCACATCGACCGCGTACTCGGCGAACGACGGGATCATCAGCTTATGCAGCAACATGCCGCCGTTGGCGTGCGGATTGCTGCTCATGCGGCGCGCGGCGCGCGGCACGGTTGCGCTGACACCGTGCATGGGCCTGCCGGCTTCGTCGAAGAGTTCCTCGGGACGGTAGCTGCGCATCCAGGCTTCGAGCATGGCGAGATGTTCGGGCCGCTCGCGTACCTCGAGGAGCGGAACCTGATGGGCACGGAACGTGCCTTCGACCGGCACGCCGTCGACGAACTTCGGTCCGGTCCAGCCTTTGGGCGAGCGCAACACGATCATCGGCCAGCGTTCGCGCTGCGTAAAGCCGCGTGCGCGCGCATTGTGCTGGATCGCGCGAATGCGGTTGAGCGCGCGGTCGAGCGTCGCCGCCATCAACGGATGCATCAACGCAGGATCATTGCCCTCGACGAAGAGCGGTTCGTAGCCGTACCCGGTGAAGAGCGCGGCGAGTTCATCGGTCGGGATGCGCGCGAGCACGGTCGGGCCGGCGATCTTGTAGCCGTTGAGATGCAAGATCGGCAGCACCGCGCCATCGCGTTGCGGATTGAGAAACTTGTTCGAATGCCAGGCGGTTGCGAGTGGGCCGGTTTCGGCTTCGCCGTCGCCGACGACCGCGCACACCAGCAAGTCAGGGTTGTCAAATACGGCGCCGAACGCATGCGCGAGCACATAGCCAAGCTCGCCGCCCTCGTGAATCGATCCGGGTGTTGTCGGCGAAGCGTGGCTCGGAACGCCGCCAGGAAACGAAAACTGTTTGAAAAGTTTGGCGAGTCCGGCTTCGTCCTGCGCAATGCCGGGATAGAGCTCGCTATACGTGCCTTCGAGGTAACTATTGGCCAGCATCGCCGGACCGCCGTGCCCTGGCCCGGCCATAAAGACGACGTCGAGGTTGTCGCGGGCGATCGCGCGATTGAGGTGTGCGTAGACGAAGTTGAGTCCGGGCGTCGTTCCCCAGTGCCCGAGCAGGCGCGGCTTGATATCGCCCGGCACCAGAGGGCGGCGCAGCAGCGGGTTGTGGTCCAAGAGATAGATTTGCCCCACGCTCACGTAATTGGCCGCCCGCCAGTAGGCGTCAAGACCGGCAAACTGCTCGTCCATAGCCTTTAGGCTACGGACGCCTTAGGAATATTCAAGGAACGGATCGATTCTCAGGTTGTTCCCTGTCGTCTGGTAGCCTGACGGCCATGAAGGAACTGCGCGAGCGCATTGCGGTCGGGTGTGCGGTCGAAGACGTCGAGGCCGGCCTGATCGGATTTTTCGAAGCGCGTGAAGATGCAGAGGGCGTTACACGTATGCGCTTGCGCGTTCCGATGGATGGGAAGCTGGCGCTCGAGCGCGAGGTGCGTTTCGAGGCACATCAAACGCGCGACGAGCAGAACCTCAACAATCTCATCGAAATTGCGTGGCAGCCCGAGGGGACCGTGATGTTCCCGCGTTTCGAAGGCACGCTGGTAGTTTGGGGCGAGGACGACCCGGCTAGCAGCTTCGTCGAGCTCAGCGGACACTATACCCCGCCGCTCGGTGCGGCGGGTCAAGTTTTCGACGAGATCATCGGGTTCAAGATCGCGCAGACGACCGCGAAGCAATTCCTCGCTGAGATCAAGCGCGAGATCGAAGCACGCGGGCATTTTACGAAGAAAGTGTCGAACGGCGGCTGATCGCTAGTCTTTGCGCCCAGATTGACACGATTGCAAGTACGAGTGCAGCTGCGATGAGTGCCGTGCTCACGTTGGCGCGGAAGATCAGCGTCGCCCCGGCGAGCGCGCCGGCGAACATGACCACGACCGATGCTGCGCGGCGTCGCCAGCGCACGTTGTTGCCGCCGGCGAGCTTGGAATCCATGGCCAGGCCGGTAATCGTTTGCGTTAGGACCGTGGTGGTGATGTCGGGTATGGCCAGACTTCGCGCGGCAGCGTTCTGCAAACCCATCGAGACCGCGAGCACGGCGGTAATGGCATAGCCGGCGATACCGCCGGTGCCGAGGAACCACGCCATCGCCGCGGCGCCGAGCATCAGAACGATCTTGGTGAGCGTCGTTTCCCACAGCAAGTGCGCGCCGCTTTCGGCGTGGCGGCGGCCGAGCCGCCCGCCGATCAACGCGCCGAACATAAAAAGCCCGATTGCGATCAGCGAACCGATAATCGAGATCCCCTGCGCACCGGCGATCGCAAAACCCAGCAGGACGACATTACCGGTCATATTGGCGACAAAGACGTGGCCGAGTCGCAAGAAACTCACCGCATCGATCAAGCCCGACACAAACGTGAGGCCGAAGAGCAGCGGCATCAACCGGTATTGGTCGACATCCTTCAATGAATTGCGCCTAGTTCGGCTACCAGCGGCGTGCCGCTACGGCCGCTGCGGTACGCAATGATCTCTGCGAGAATCGAGATTGCGGTTTCGCCTTCCGTCGCTCCGCCGATATCCAAACCTACCGGTCCGTGGATACGCTCCAGTGCACGATCGTCGAAGCCTTCGGCGCGCAGCGCCTTACGCCGCGCACGCTGCGCACGACGGCTGCCGAGCAGCCCAATGTACCGCGCAGCCGAACGCAGCGCGCAGCGCAATGCGGGAAGATCGAACTTCGGATCGTGGGAAAGCACGACCACCGACGCGTGTGGAGTAAGCACGTGCGGAAGATAGTCGTCGGGCCACTCGTGCACGATCCGATCGGCTTCGGGAACGCGCTCGTGGGTCGCGAAAACCGGTCGCGGATCGACGACGACCACACGGAAGCCGGCGCGGCGTCCCATCACCGCCAACGCGGCCGCCAGCGTCGTTGCGCCGATGAGTAGCAGCGGATCCTTTGCCGGGAAGATGTGTTCGAAGCTGTCGACGCGCAGCGTGACGGCATGTTCGCCGGCGGAGATTGCGCGTGCGTCGTCGAGGAAGGAGCGCTCCGGCCGCCAAACGACCAAGCGCATCTGCGCGCCGCACGCCGTTCCGCCGCTTAGTTCATCGTCGCTGTCTAAATTGATATCGAGATAGCGGACGGTACCGTCGCGCAGCGTCTGTTGCGCGGTCTCGATGATTTCGCTCTCGTAGCAGCCTGCGCCGATGTTGCCCGCGATGCTGCCCTTTGCATCGACGGCGATGCTGGTTCCGATCGGCGCCGTTTTCGCCGCGCGCAACTCCGCGAGCGTCGCGAGTGCGAATGGCCGCCCCTCTTCGAGCCACGCCGCGGCCGTTGCAAACACCTCACGCATCGGCGAGACCCTGCCAGCTGCTCAGCGAGGCAATATATGGAAGTACGGCTTGCATGCCGCGTGCGGTGGGAGCGAAACCGGGCTGCGCTGCATGCGGGTTCACCCAGGCAATCGCTGCACTGCGCCGCGCGATCTCGCGCATCGCGTGCTCCAACGCGCCCAGCTCGCCAACGTCGAGTCCGTCGCTCGCTACGATCACGTAGGTGTGATCGTCCAAACGTGAACCGAAGTTGCACACGAATGCCTGCAGGCTCGCGCCGATGCGGGTGCCCCCGCCCCACGCGGCGCCGAGTTCACCAAGTTTGCCGCGCCGAAGGTCACGCGTGATCTCGCGCAACTCGGTGCTAAACACGAACGTGCTGGCCCGCAGCGTGCGGCGGCAAAGGGCGTGCGCGAACTGCAGCGCGCTTGCGGCCGCTCCGCCCATCGACCGGCTCGCGTCGATCAGTACGATGAAGCGCGGATTGCGCAACGGATATCCGCGCCGGCGTAAGGCCACGATCTCGCCGCCGGTCTGGAGGCTCGCGCGGATCGTGCGGCGCAGATCGAGAAAACGCCCGCGAGCCTGCGGACGCAAACGCCGGGCTCGCCCGAGGCGCAAGCGCGCGAGCACGCGTTGCGCAAGCGCGTCGGCATCGTCATCGAGCACCATCGACGGCGGCGGCGCGGCGCCTTCGACCGGGCTGTAGCGCGTCTGCAACGTTTGCCAGCGTTGCGCCGGACTCTCACTCTCGAGCTGCAGCGACCCCGGCGGACGCTGCGGCGGAGGTTCGCCGCTCTCGCCGGGCCGGTAGCGGCGAACGTGGTCGGATTGCGGCACTCCCGTCGCGCCGCTCGAGAAAAAGTCGTCGAAGCGGCGATCGAAGATTGCGATATCCTCGGGACGACTGCAGCAGACGGCACGCAACGCCGTGCGCAGACGCGATCGATCCGCCAATCCAATCAGCTCTGCCGCGCGCACGGCGTCGTGTGTCTCGGCGCGTCCGAGCATAAACGCGTGCTCGTCACGCAGCAGCGCGCAAAACTCGAGCACTCCGCTCGCCAGATCGGCCATATTAGGGAAGCTCGGAGGAAGTCGCTGTACCGATCGCAAGGAGCATTTCCGGTGCAGATCGAGGCGCATACGACGGAGCATAGCAAGGCGCTCTGTGACGGAGGATGCAACGAAGAGGTGCACCGGAAATGCTCTTGCCCGAAGGGTTATGGCCGCGACATAACGATCGATACATGGATTTCCTCCGAGCTCCCCTAGTTCGCCTGAACGGTTCCCAGCCCGTAGTCCGCTTCGGGCGCAGGCGGCGGTGCGGCCGGATCGGGCGTGAGCAGGTGCGCATAGCGCGCGTGGAGCGAACGCAGCAGTTCCCAATCTTCTTGCAGTTTGAGAATGCAGCCCATCGTCGCTTCGAGGGTTTTCGCGTCGAGTTCGTCGCGGTGCAAGCGCACGAGTGCAAGCGCCCAATCCAAGCTTTCAGCGGTGCCCGGAACCTTTTGGAACGGCTGCTCGCGCAACCATTCCATGAACCGTGCGATCTGCTCGGCCAGGCGCGCGTTGATCCCCGGCAGACGGGCGTGCAGGATTTCGATTTCGCGCTCGAACGACGGATAGTCGATGCAAAGGTAGAGACAACGCCGGCGCAGCGCGTCGGAGAGATCCCGCGAGCGATTCGATGTGACGATGACGGCCGGACGCTCCTTGGCGCGGATCGTGCCGATCTCGGGAATCGTCACCTGAAACTCGCCGAGCACTTCCAATAAGAACGCCTCGAACGCTTCGTCGGCGCGGTCGATCTCGTCGATCAAGAGCACCGGCGCACGTTCTTGCACGATCGCCTCCAGCAACGGACGGCGCAACAAAAACGGCTCGCTGAAGATCTGCGCTTCGCGCGCTTGCACCGATGTGCTTTCATGCTCGCTCACGCGCAGATGGAGCAACTGCTTGGGATAATTCCACTCGTAGAGCGCGCTTGCTGCATCGAGCCCTTCGTAGCACTGCAAGCGGATGAGTGAGGTGCCGAGCACCTCGGCGAGCACCTTGGCGCTCTCGGTCTTACCGATGCCGGCGGGGCCCTCGATCAAGAGCGGCTTGCCGAGCGCGAGCATCAGCTCGAAGGTGGTCGCGACGTCGTCGCTTGCAATGTAGCCGCGCGCGGCAAAGGCGTCGCGCAGCGCATCGGCATTCATCAGTGGCAGCAGTGATGTCCCCCGTCACGATCGATCGTCGCGCTTGGCACGCAGGCGCCGACGATCTCGGCCAAAATCGAGACCGCCACTTCACCGGCGGTGCGCGCGCCAAGATCGAGTCCGACCGGGTTACGCACCTGCGCCACACGATCGGGTGCGATACCTTCTTGTTCGAGCGCGCCGAAAACCGTCGCCGCGCGTTTGCGGCTCGCGAGCAAACCGACAAATGCCTGCGGCTCGCCGGAGAGCAACGTCGCGAGCGCGCGTTCGTCGTAATGGCCCTGCGATGCCACAACAGCAACCAGCCGTTCGCGCTGGCCGCCGAGCGCCGCGAGATATCCGGCGAGCGATTCGATCTCGATTGCGTCAGCGGCGGCGTCCTGGCTCAGATCGCGCAGTTCGTCGCCTGCGACGACACGCTGCACGCGGTAGCCGTCGAGCGACGACGCCAGGCGCGCGAGCGCGGAGGCAACCGGCGTATGACCTACGATCACGAGCGTGCGCGCGGGAAGATGCGGCTCGATGTATACGTCGACCGCGCCTTCCGACGCGCAGCCCATCGGCACCACGACCATTTCTGCATTGTCATCGGGTGATGCGATCGGATCCGGGCGAATCTGCAACAATCGCGCGATGCCGGTGTGGATCGCATCGAGACCTTGACGGCGCACGACGTCGCGCGAACAGGAGCCGCCGACGAAGCCTTCCATCACGCCGTCGGCGGTTATGAGTGCGCGATCGCCGAGATGCGCGCTAACCGGCGCGCGTCGCTGCACGACGGTTGCGAGCGCATACGGGAGCTGCGCGCGCTCGAGCTCCTCAACGCGTTTGAGAAACTGCATTCTTGACATTTTCGAAGGTAGTAGCGATCACTTTGTGCGCTTGAGCATCGAGCACGCGACCGCCGACGGTCGCGACCGGGCCATTGACTTGCGCGCTGCCTTTCCAGTCGAGCGTCGTCGTCGTACCATTCTCGCTCAGGTCTGCGCCGGCGAGTAGATTGACCACGCTACCGAAACCGCCGCCGGAGATCTTCAGATCCATGTGATTCCCGCTTGCCGCGGGGATTAGTTCGATGTTGAATTTGAAATTGCCGCGAACCGGTCCGACGGCGACCTTGACCGTAGCGTCGACGTTGTGCGCGTCACGCACGTCAATCGATTGGACGTCGGGCAGGCACGAGGCGACCTTCTGCGGATCGTTGATGAACGTCCACACCGCTCCTTTACTTGCTGCGATCTGCTCCTGCCCGGTCCATTCCAAGTTCACTTCTTGCTCTGCGCTCCTTGGATCGCGTTCCAGACTTTCTCTTTGGTAAGCGGCATATCGATGTGGGTGACGCCGAGTGGCGAAAGCGCGTCGATCACGGCGTTGACGAAGGCTTGCGGCGATCCGACGTTGGGACTTTCGCCGACACCCTTGGCGCCGATCGGATGATGCGGACTCGGCGTCACCGTGCCGGCGGTCTCCCAATGCGGCGTTTCGAGCGCGGTCGGTATCAGATATTCGGTGAAATCGGTATTGAGATTGTTCCCGCCGCTGTCGTATTTAATCTCCTGCATGAACGCGATCGCAAAGCCTTCGGTGAGGCCGCCGTGGATCTGCCCTTCTACGATCATCGGGTTGATCACGACCCCGCAATCGTCGACGGCGAGAAAGCGGCGCACCTTGACCGAGCCGGTGTCTTTGTCGACGTCGACGACGGCGATATACGTGCCGTTCGGGAACGTCAAGTTCGGCGGGTCGTAGTAGTAGGTTGCTTCTAGCCCGGGCTCGGTGTCGGGTGCCGGATTGGTGTACGCCGCAAACGCGACTTCTTTCATCGTCACGGTCTTGCCGGGTACGCCTTTGAGATTGAATTTGTAATCTTTCCACTCGACGTCGTCTTCCGAGGCTTCGAGCAGATGTGCAGCGATTTTGCGCGCCTTCTCGCGAATCTTCCGTGCGGCGAGCGCAAGCGCGCCGCCCGCGACCGGCGTACTGCGGCTTGCATACGTCCCAAGACCGTAAGGTGCGGTGTCGGTGTCGCCTTCTTCCACGAGCAGTTCTTGTGGATCCAGACCGAGTTCTTCGGCGACGATCTGCGCCCAGGTCGTCTCGTGGCCTTGGCCTTGATGGCGCGTTCCTGCGCGCACGATGCCCGACCCCGTCGGATGAATGCGAATCTCCGCACTGTCGAACATCTTGATACCCAAGATATCGAAGTGCTTGCCGGGCCCCGCGCCGACGATCTCGGTGAAGGTCGAGACGCCGATGCCCATGAACTCGCCGCGTTTGCGCTTCTCGGCTTGCTCTTTGAGCAACGCGTCGTAGCCGATGATGTCGAGCGCTTTCTTCGTCGTCGCTGCGTAGTCGCCGCTGTCGTAGGTAAAGCCGAGCGGCGAGTGATACGGAAACTGTTCCTTCTTGACGAAGTTCTGCATCCGCAGTTGCACCGGATCGAGTCCGAGCTTGTCGGCCAGGATATCCATCGCGCGTTCGATCGCATATGCTGCTTCGGTCACGCGGAACGAACAGCGATAGGCGATGCCGCCCGGCGCTTTGTTCGTGAAGTATGCGTCGACCTCGGCGAAGGCAGTCGGGAAATCGTAGGAACCGGTCACGATGCCGAACATGCCGGCCGGATACTTGCGCGGATCGGCCGCTGCATCGAATGCGCCGTGATCGGCGGTGGTCGAGACTTTGAGCGCGGTCACCTTGCCGGCTTTGGTTGCGCCGATCTCGACGTCCATGTGATAATCGCGCGCGAAGCCGGTGGTGGTGAGATTCTCGGTGCGGTTCTCGACCCATTTGACCGGCACGCCCAAGATCACCGACGCAACCGTCGCAACCACGTAGCCGGGATAGACCGGCACCTTGTTGCCGAATCCGCCACCGACATCAGGCGAGATCACGTGAATCTTGTCTTCGGGGATGCCGGTGACGAGCGAGAACGCCGTGCGATGCACGTGCGGTGCCTGCGACGTCATATAGACGGTAAGGCGGCCGGTCGCGCCGTTCATATCGGAGACGCAACCGCACGGTTCGAGCGGCGCCGGGTGGCAGCGTGGCGAGAGGATCCGTTCCTTTATCGTCACGTCCGACGCGGCGAGTGCGGCGTCGGTCTTCTCGCGTTCGCCGACCTGCCAATGGTAGATGTGGTTGGTCTTTTGCTCGCGGTCGTCGCGCAGAATGATTTTGTCGAGTTTGGACTGATACGGGTCGACGACCGGATCGAGCGGCTCGTACTGCACGTCGACGAGCTCCGCGCCGTCGGCTGCAATCTCACGCGATGTCGCGACGACACCGGCGACCTCTTGATATTGGAAAAGCGCTTTGCCGATCGCGAGCACCATCTGGTTGTCGAAGCCGTGGAAGGTCGGCAGCCAGCCGAGTTTTGCGGCGACCAGATCCTCTCCGGTTATCACGGCCTTCACGCCGGGAAGCGCGAGCGCCGCGGTCTTATCGATTTTGGTGATCTTGGCATGCGGATATGGACTGTGCACGAGCGCCAAGAAGAGCATGTTCGGCAGCACGATGTCGTCGAGGTAGCGGCCTTTACCGCGTATAAAGCGCGGGTCTTCTTTGCGCTTCATTGCCGCGCCGATCGCGTGACGTTCGGGAAGCTGACCGGTCGTCATGATGCCACCCCTGCAGGCGTCGCATCCGCAGTCGCGGCTTGCTGCACCGCCTTCACGATATTTTGATACCCCGTGCAGCGGCAAAGATTGCCGGAGATCCCTTCGCGGATCTCGCTCTCGCTCGGCTTGGGATTGTGTTTGAGCAGGGCATAGCACGTCATCAGCATGCCTGGCGTGCAATAGCCGCACTGCAGGCCGTGTTGATCCCAAAACGCTTGCTGGAGCGGATGCAGTTTGCCGCCTTGCTCGAGTCCCTCTACCGTCGTGATCTCGTGTCCGTCGGCTTGCACCGCAAACATCGTACACGACTTCACCGCACGATTGCCGTCGAGCACGACGACACAACAGCCGCAGTGCGACGAATCGCAACCGACATGGGTGCCGGTCAGTCCGAGCGATTCGCGCAAGAAATACGCCAGCAGCATGCGCGGTTCGACGTCGCGCGCATAATCGGTGCCGTTGACTTTGACGCTGATATTCATGCGAGCCCCTTTACGCCAAGACGTTCGAATGTCGTCGTGAGGGCGCGTCCGACCAGGACGCCGGCCATGGCTTTTTTGTATTGCACGGAACCGCGATTGTCGGCGTTCGGGTCGGCGAGCTTTTCTGCTTCGCGCGCGGCAGCGGCGATCAAGTCTTTGCTCGGCTTCTGACCGACAAGCATCTTCTCGGCTGCGCTCACCCGCAACGCTTTCGGCCCGAGCGCGCCGATCGCAACGCCGGCGGCGGTGATTTTGCCGTCGCTCCCGAGTGTAACGCGCACGCCGGCGGAAGCCGTCGCAAAATCGCCCACCTTCCGCTCGAGTTTGTGGTACGAGCCGCGCGTGGCGGCGTCCGGCGTCGGGAAGCGCACCTCTATCGCCATTTCGCCGTCCTTCACCGCGGTCGTATATGAATCGACGATGAAGTCGTCGATTGCGACGATGCGTTCGGCGCTCTTCGAGCGCACGACCACTTGCGCGCGTCCGGCGAGCGCAGCAACGGGCCAATCACCGGCGGGATCGTTGTGGCATAAGCTGCCGACGACCGTTCCCGTTTGGCGCACGACCGGGTCGGCGACGACCGACGAAACGTCGGCAAGCAGCGGGTAGCGTTGCGCGATCAGCGGCGAGATCTCGAGCGCAAAGTCGCGCGCGCACGCGCCGACATGCAAGAAGCCGTCGCTTTCGCGCACGTATGCAAGCTCGTCGATCGGATTGATGTCGACTAGGACAGCAGGGCGGGCGAGCCGATAACGCATCGCCGGGATGAGACTCATGCCGCCGGCAAGGATGCGGGCGTCGTCACCGTGGGTCGCAAGTGCACCCAGTGCTTCGTCTATCGAGCGCGCCCG
>DATJOM010000117.1:0-20688 GCA_035507095.1 Candidatus Acidiferrum sp. | reverse complement strand
GGCGTACACTCCGGGCATGATGACTGCATATCTCCCGCGCATCGCGGTGGCGGTGCTCTGCGCGTTCACGCTCGTTTCAGCCGCGCCCCCGCCGGCGGGATCGATGGCCGCCGTCCATCACCTGGTCTACCGCTTCGGCTATAACGGTCCGGCTGACGATCAAGGAAAGCAAACCGGCACGACGACGGTGGATATCACCGGACCCGCGAGCGACGGCGGCATGACCGTCACCATGCTCGATGAGTGGTGGCATCAATCGCGACCGCGTCAGCAATTTACGTGTGAAGTCTATCCGAACGGCGGCGTGAAGTGCGCGCAGCCACCGTACGCAATTTCGCCCATCCAAGTAACGCTGCTGCCGCTGCTCGCGCAGCACTACTTCAGCGGACTCTCGGGCGGAGCGAACGCAAGCTGGAGCGTGGACTACACGGTGCGGGCGACGTTTCTACCGCAAGCGAGTGGCGGATTTGCGGGACAAGTGTACACCTGGAAATGCGCCTACACGCTTACCGGTCAAGGAACGGTACCCAACGACGCGCCGATCCTGCTGATCCACCGCGAAGGTCAGATGGTGCAGCAAGGCGGCCCGGGGATCAAAGTCAATCAGAAAACGAGGATCGCGTTCGATCCGCGCATACACGTGCCGATCGTGGTCGGCGAGGAGGTCACGCTCGTGCCAAAGATGACCACCAATCGCTACATCATCAACTTGCGATTGATCAAGACAGGCACGAAGTAGCCGCTATTTGCCCTCGCTCGCAAACAGCGAGCCGGCCGGAGGCGCCTGTTCGAAGCGGTAGTTGGAAAAATCATACTCGGCCGCGAGCAGACTAGTTTGATCGTAGACGTGGAACGTGTATTGCCAAGTAACACGTTGCACGACGTCATGTCCGTCAACGCTTTCCATATCGATCGAAAAGTCGGTAAGCGCCTTTCTCAGATTCCACACGGAGGTGTAGACTTTGAGGTATTCCGCAATGACGACCCGCGCGATTGCGTGTGAATGACGATCGATCCAAATCTCTTTGAGTGCTTGGCGATCGGTCGGCGCATTTGGAATCACGAGGTGCGCCGCGTTAACGCCGTTGACGTATTCGTCGCCCCGGTCGAGACACTGACGTTCCGGCTGGTTGTGCACGTCGGCGATGAGCGGCAACGCGTACGCGTTGGCCGCAGCCGTGAGCCAATCCGCGCGGCGATCTCCGTAGGGACCGAGGACCGGTGGTCCCGGGTCGAGGAGATTGCTGACGAACGGATGCGACCAGCGGTCGTCGTCGATCGACGCTTGGCCGTCGTCGCGATAGGTGATGTTCGCGGTGGTCCGCTCGTAGCGGAAGCCGTCCTCGCGAATATCCACCAATTCGTTGTAGGTAATGTAGGCGGCATGCGGCGCAGCGGCGTCCCGCTCGATTGCCGCGTAGAGCAACGCCCAGCATGCGTCGTCGGCGCGCGCGGCGGCAGTGGAACCTAACGTGAGCGCGACGACGATCGCGCCGCAAAGTAGCAGACGGGCCATCTCCCGCCCTCCTTGGTCTTCTCTATCCTCTCGCTTTGTGACGCGCGCTGCAAGGGAGGGGCCACGCTTGGTGGGCCGAATCACGGGATGCCGCGCGTGGGACCTCGATGGGGGTGTAGCTCAGTTGGTAGAGCAACGCCTTTGCAAGGCGAAGGTCAGGAGTTCGAGTCTCCTCACCTCCACCATCGAAAACTTCGCGCCCCGCGCAAGGGTACACCGATGACTTCCAAGTTCGCAGCGGGCCTCGTCGCCGCACTCGTCGTGACCATCGGCGCGCTCCGCGCAGCCGACGTTCCACCCGACGTGCAAAAGACGATCGCGGCCGACTATCAAGTGAGCTGCACTGCTGTATTCAATCCCACCGATTCGAATCTCGATGCTGCCTTCGCCTATCTCTCACCCGACTACGTCGAACTCGGCGTCAAGGGCACGAAGTACACGCGTGATCAGGTTGTCGAGGTCAGCAAGCAGCAGATGAAGCAATTGCACGCGACCGTCTGCGATCCGTTGATGGACTCGTCGGTGCTCAATGCCGACGGCACGATTACCATTGTGGAGAGTTTGCATGTGATCGGCACCGTGCACGCTCAGGATGGCAACCACAACATTGAGATGACGTTGAAGGCGCAGGATACCTGGGAACAGGTCAAAGGAATCTGGATGCAATCGCAAGGTCAAGAACTACGAAGCCTTGTGAAGATGGATGGAACCGTCGTTCAAGACGAAAGTCAAACGCAGTAGCGAGAGGGGGCCGACCCGTCGCTGGCGTAGACAGGGCGTCGCCGATTTGGGGGCATAGCTCAGCTGGTAGAGCATCACGCTGGCAGCGTGAGGGTCAGGAGTTCGAGTCTCCTTGCCTCCACCAATCCTTTACTTACGCAAACCGGTCAACCGGAACACGCCGTACAACTTCGAGATCGCTGCATCGCAGAGCACCGCCCTTCGCCTGCGTGCTATACTACGCGGGCGAAGTACGCCGGGCGATCGCGCATGTCGCCGCTCACGCGGCGAAGTGTGAGGAAAGTCCGGGCTTCATCGGGCAGGGTGCAGGATAACGTCCTGTCGGGGCAACTCGAAGGAAAGTGCCACAGAAACATACCGCCTTTCGGGGCAAGGGTGAAATCGTGAGGTAAGAGCTCACGGAGCGTCGCGGTGACGCGCGCTCGGGTAAACCCCACCTGAAGCAAGACCGCTCGATTATGGACCCTCGTGGTCCCGGACGGCCCGTCCGCACGAGCTATGTCGCATCGAGGCGCGCGGTAACGCGCGCCCCAGAGAGATGATCGTCGGGGCCCGCAAGGGCTTGCACAGAATCCGGCTTACAGGCGTACTTCGCAGTACTTTCGTACATTGCACGATGCGGCTCGCGTTTCAGGGGCTCATTGCGGCGCTGGTTCTGGTCGGGCTTGTTGAAAGCGTCGCCGCCCAATTGACGACGAACGACGACGGCTACTTCGGCTTGACGTTATCGCACTACGACCCGTCCGGAACCGTCGTCAGTTCGGTGACGCCTGGGTCACCGGCCGCCGCGGCCGGCATTCACCCGGGCGATCGGATCATCGTCGTGCCGACGAGCGCGAACATGATCGTGATGGATCTGGTTACCGAACCCGGCGACATCGGGATCGTGCAAGACGGTGCACGCACGATAACGATGCGCGCCGCCGTCGCGCCGAGTTCATCGCCAATCGCCCTCGTCATCATCCTCGATGCAGCAAAGCTCGCGTTCTTCGCGATGGCCATACTCGTCGCATGGCGAAAGCCCGACGATCCGGCCGCGCGTGCACTCGCGCTCTTTCTCGCCTGCTTCGGTTTCGGCACCGACGTCGACTTCGGGCTCTTTCACCCGGTCATGTTGCGCTTGTTCGTCATCCTGCTCGTCCAAACGATGTTCTATACCGGCGCACTCGCCGCGCTGGCCTTTGCGTGCCGATTTCCCAGCCCACCCGAGAGCGGTTTTCGCGCGACGATCAATCGTTGGATTTGGCCGCTTGCGGCGTTTGGCGTGCTGGTCGGCGAAGGCATACAACTTCTTGGTTTCCTCGCGCCTACGGGCACGCGAAGCTTTCGGAACGCCCTGCCGATCCCATTTCTTGCATGCTATATGACGGTCGCAATTGCGATCATCGCTGTCTTTTGGAATTCGTATCGTTCGAGCACCGGAAGCGATCGGGTGCGCATCCGCTGGGTTCTGCTCACGTTTGCCTTTGGATTCTCCGGCCTCTTAGTATTCTTCGCCGGCATTATCTTGCACGGTAACACCGGCACGCTTCCCTACGCGGCCTTTACCATCTTTGCGATTCCCTTTGGTTTGGCGTACGTCATCCTCCGTCACCGCGTGCTCGACATCGGCTTCGTCATCAACCGCGCGGTCGTCTACGGCGGCGTTTCACTCATCGTCGTCGCCATCTTTATCGTCTTCGAGTGGCTGGTCGGCCACGTGGTCGAAGCGAATAGCCGCGCCTCAGGCATCCTGCAACTGGGTGCAGCACTCGTGCTTGGCCTTTCGATTCGTCCGATTCACAATCGCGTCGATCGCTGGGTCGACGACCTCTTCTTCCGCGAACGCCACGCCGCCGAAGCGGCGGTGCGCAGGTTCGCGCACGAAGCATTGCTCATTACCTCGCAGAGCGATCTCGTGGCGAAGACCGTCGAGGTTGCACAGCGCAACATGCATCTGCTCGCCTGCGCATTCTACGCTGCGCGCGACGGCCGTTACGTTCCGCTGCAATCGACCTTCGAGATCGGCCCATCGGTAAGCGAGAACGATTATGCGGTCCTCGGTATGCGCGCCTGGCACGCGCCGGTCGAGCTTCACGATGTCGAGACGCAACTACCTGGGGAGCTGGCGCTGCCCATGACCGTCCGTGGCAGGCTCGCCGGCTTCTTGCTCTGTGGCGAGAAAAGTAGCCACGAGACGATTGCCCCTGACGAGCGCGAGGCGCTTGCGCTATTGGCCCGCGATGCCGGAATCGCGCTAGATTCCCTACGGATCAGCGCCCTCGAGCGAGCGGCCGGCGCAACCGGCGGGGGCGAGGTCGCGTTGTAGCCAAAGATATGAGTATGACCCAGCAGCGCTTTACCCCAGAAATGACCGTCGACCAGGCCTTCAATGTGCACGCAGGCGCCCGCCGCGTGTTCGCGCGCTTTCATTTAGGTGGCTGTTCAAACTGCGCGATTAGCGAAACGCACACGATCGGCCAGATCAGCGAGGACTATGGTATCCCGTTGCCGATGCTGCTGGACGGCCTCAATGCACTCTTCGATCAGGGATCGCTCACGATTGGCGACAAAGTGCGCATTCCCGACGAGATTCGCAGCAAGATCCCGCAGCTCGCAAACGTTCCGGAGATCGGCGAAGTTACGGGCGCTGAGAACGGGGCCTACACCGCGGAGTTCGGCGACGTGCGCTTGCAAGGGCTCGCGGAAGACTTCATTCCGGTCGAAGCCACCGCAACCAAGGCTGGCTAAAGCGGCTTTCTCTCGGAGAAACCCTCGTCAAGCGCGTGCCAGTGGGTTATGCGCGCTTCTCCCGCTTTCCAACACAGATAGATCGCTTCGCCGCTGCGCGTCGATGGAAAATCGACCAGGCCAAGATCGATGTCTTTAACGATGCAGCCCAATGATTCGATGCGATGGATCAACCGCACGATCTCGCTTTTGAGCTCGCCGAAACGTGGCACCGGAAAGGGCGAACGCAGACCGGCCAAACGCGATGAACGAACCGATGGCGGCGGCACGCGCAGCCCCGGATCGCTTTCCAACAGCTTGATCGCGAGATCGCGGCGCTTCTTCAACAACTCCTCGACGAGCGGCGACAGCCTCGGAATGAGGGCGTTGGCCTTCTCGGGCGAAAAGAACTTCATGCGGCTGCAACGCTCCCTCTGCCGGCCATGAGCGCGGCGCGGATCGTCTTCGTCGCCGGGCTCTCCGGCGCCGGGAAGAGTCAGGCAATGAAGACCTTCGAAGACTTGGGCTTCCACTGCGTGGAACACCTGCCGCCGGCGGCGCTGGGCGCAACCTTACACGCTCTTGACGCGGCGCGCGCCGGCGATATTGCCATCAGTTTAAGCGAGCATGGCGACGCTCTGCTTGGCGATGGGCTCGCTGCGATCGAGACGACGGCGCGCACCCGCCCGGTCGACGTACTCTTTCTTGAAGCCCGCGACGACGCGCTCGTACGCCGCTTCAGCGAGACGCGCCGTCGCCACCCGTTCGCATCTCGTGGTTCGTTGCGCGACGCGATCACCGCCGAACGCGAGTCCCTCTTGCCGCTCCGGGAGCGTGCAACGATGACGATTGACACGACCGCACTCAATCACGCGAGTCTCAAGGAACGCTTGTCGGCTGCATTTGCTCCAAACGAGCGTGCGCGACTCACCGTGACCATTGTCCCGTTTGGTTTCAAGTACGGCCTGCCGCTCGATTTGGATCTGCTTTTCGACGTGCGGTTTTTGCGCAACCCGAACTACGACGACGCGTTGCGGTCGCTGTCCGGGGAGGATGAGGCGGTGGTGAAATTCATCGAGGATGACCCGGCATGTGAGCCCTTCGTGGCGAAGCTTTCCGAGATGGTGGACTTCCTCGTTCCGCGATATCTCGCTGAGGGTAAGGCGCGCGTGACGATTGGGATCGGTTGCACCGGCGGGCGGCACCGCTCGGTGTATATCGCGAACCGTCTCTACGACCACCTCGCAAAAGACGAACGGCTCGCGCTGGCCGTAGATCCGCGCGATTCGGGGCGTTAGCATGGGCCGTCGCGTCATGGCACCGTTGAAGTGGCTCTTACCTGGGCTTGGAGTCAAGCGCTGGCTCGTGCTGGTGGTATTGGGCGTGATGCTATTGCTCGATGGCGTCTATCGCTGGATCGTTGCCGAAGGCGGCGGCTTCCACATCAACGAGTTGATCGACGCCTTCGTCGACGACTTTTTCCCGCCGTCGTATCTCACGTGGGTTTTCATCGTCGGCGGCGTCTTGGGGATCGTATACGGAATCGTCCAGTGGTCGCGCTCGATGGTCAGTGCCGCGCGAGCGGGCGAACACGGCTTGCTCAACTCGCTGCTCGAGCGCCGGCTCGAATCGGGCTATAACATCGTTGCGATCGGCGGTGGGACCGGGCTCTCGACGCTGTTGCGCGGCCTCAAGCGGCGCACGGCAAATCTCACCGCGATCGTTACGGTGAGCGATGACGGCGGCTCGTCGGGGCGTCTGCAAAAAGAACTCGGCGTGTTACCACCGGGCGACGTGCGCAACTGTCTGGTCGCACTCGCCGACGACGAAGCGCTCGTTACCGATCTTTTCCGTTATCGATTCGAGGAGGGCGCGGGCCTCACCGGTCATTCGTTCGGTAATCTTTTTCTTGCGGCAATGACCGGTATCACCGGCAACTTTGACGCCGCGATCAAGGAATCGAGCCGCGTGCTCAACATCGTCGGCCGCGTGCTGCCGACGACACTCTCGGTCGTGCGATTGTGCGCCGAACTCGACGACGGCACGATTGTCGAAGGCGAATCGAACATTTCGCAAACACGGCGCGCAATCCGGCGGGTGTTCTTCGAGCCCGAGTTGGCCCAACCACTCGAAGAGGTTATCGAAGCAATCCGTGGCGCCGATGCGATTGTGCTTGGGCCCGGCTCGCTCTTCACGTCGATCCTGCCGAATTTCTTGGTCGATCGCATCAGCCATGAGGTCGCCCACGCGAATGCCGTGAAGATCTATATCTGCAATGTCATGACGCAACCGGGCGAAACCGACAACATGACGGCAGCCGATCACGTGGAGGCCCTCTTCCGCAACGCCGGGACGCGCGTGTGCGACTATGTGATCGTCAACGATGAGCCACCGCATAAACTCTTGACGACGTATGCGCAGGAGCGCCAAGAGCCGGTAACGCCCGACGTCGCGCGCATCGAAGCGATGGGGCTACGAACCGTACAGGAGCAAATGATCAGCGAAACGCTGACCGTTCGGCACGATTCGGACAAATTGGGCGAAGCAGTGATTGGAGTTATCGACCGGGCGGTTGCCGAGCGTGCGACGTTCGTGAAGCCGGCGAGCGCCTACATCAAGGCGCCGTCGCCGTCGGCGCCTGCATTGCGACGTTGAGTTCGTACTTTTTTCCGGGCTCGACGTTGACGCTCGCATCGATATCCGCGTAGCCCGTTGCCTTAACCACATAATCCACGATTCCACTGGGCACTTTGGCGATCGTGAACGTGCCGTTGGCATCGGTTACGGTGGTGAGCACGGTGTCAACGATCACCGTTGCACCGGCGATCGGTTTATTCGTGACGGAGTCGACGACGGTGCCGTGCAGCGGCGTAAACTGCGTTGCCGGCGGCAGATCGCCGTTGTCGCACGCAGTAAGCAGCAGCGTGAGCATGACCGCGAGAGCACCGACCACCCTTCTCATATCCGGAGAGCTTCGCGCGGAAGGCCCGCTCTCCCCGGTTGCTGAAGCGCAAGGCCATGTCTATGACGGCTCCCTCGGACCGGGCCACCGGCCCAATTTACTGCGAAACCGCGCTCGACGCGATCGGCAATACCCCACTCGTCAAGCTGAATAAGGTCACCGATGGCGCCGAGTGTTTGGTGTTGGCCAAGATTGAATATATGAATCCGGGAGGGAGCGTTAAGGACCGGCCCGCCGTAGCGATGCTCGAAGAAGCCGAACGCGCAGGGCTGCTCAAACCCGGCGGTACGATCGTCGAACCGACGAGCGGCAACACCGGATCTGGTCTTGCGATGGCGGCCGCGATTCGCGGTTATCGTTGCATCCTTGTTATGCCCGACAAGATGGCAAAGGAAAAGATCGACCTGCTCAAAGCATACGGCGCCGAGGTTGTTGTTACGCCAACCAACGTGCCGAACGATTCGGCAGAGTCCTACTATGGCGTGGCAAACCGGCTTGCCTCGGAGATTCCCGGTGCTTTCCAGCCCAATCAATTTCACAATCATCACAACCCTGAAGCGCATTACCATACAACGGGCCCGGAGATTTGGCGTGACACGCGCGGTACGATCACGCACTTCGTCGCCGGGATCGGTACCGGTGGGACGATCTCCGGCACCGCCCGCTATTTAAAGGATCAAAATCCGAAGATCCACGTCGTCGGAGCCGATCCCGAGGGGTCAATCTACTCCGGTGACACGCCGCGCTCATACGCGGTCGAAGGCATCGGAATGAGCTATTTGCCGGAGACCGTTGATCTTAAAGTGATCGACGAGATGGTGCGCGTTTCGGATCGCGAGTCGTTCTTGATGGCACGTCGCATCACGCGCGAAGAAGGCTTGCTGGTGGGTGGGTCTTCGGGCACTGCCGCGGTCGCCGCAGTCAAACTCGCCAAGACGCTCCCAAAAAACGCAATCGTGGTCGTACTCTTCCCGGACTCCGGTCGCGGTTACATGTCGAAGATCTTCAACGACGAGTGGATGATCGCTAACGGCTTCCTCGCTGAGGGGAAACGCAAAGCGACCGTCGGCGACGTGCTGCGCGGCAAGACGCCGATGCCGCCGATGATCACGGTGAGACCCGACGACACGGTCAAGACGGCGCTCGACCTCCTGCGCAAGTATGAGATCTCGCAGCTTCCGGTAACGACCGGGCACGAGATCGTGGGCAGCGTCAACGACGTGGGCGTCATGCAGGCAGTCTTCGATCAAGCCGATATCTTGCACAAGCCGGTCAGCGAAGTAATGGGCCGGCCGTTCCCCTCGCTCGAACAGTACGAAGAAATCGATCGCGCCTACAAGCTTCTCACGCTGGCAAATCCCGCAGTCGTGATCACCGACGACGGCGAGCCGATCGGCGTCCTCGCGCGGCAAGACATCATCAGCTTCCTCTCGATATCATGAAATTTACGACGCGCGCAATCCACGTCGGACAAGAAGCCGATCCGACGACCGGCGCTACAATTGTGCCGGTCTATCAAACGTCGACGTACACGCAAGACGCGGTCGGCGAACACAAGGGCTTCGATTATTCGCGTACGATCAACCCGACGCGCCTCGCGCTCGAAAAGCAACTCGCCTCGCTCGAAGGCGGCGCGCACGGCTATGCATTTGCCAGCGGTATGGCTGCGACCGCCGCCGTGCTCAATCTGCTCTCCTCGGGCGATCACGCGGTCGTCACCGACGATCTCTACGGTGGTACCTACCGGCTTTTCACACGGGTCCTCGAGCGCTACGGCATTTCGTTTACCTACGTCGATATGAGTGACATCGACGCCGTGCGCGCGGCGATTCGTCCGAACACCAAGCTCTTCTGGATTGAAACCCCGACCAATCCGCTGCTCAAGCTGATCGACATCGCCGCTGTGGTTGCGCTGCGCGGCGACGGGCAGCTTGTCGCCGTCGACAATACGTTTGCGACGCCGTATTTCCAGCAGCCGCTCGCGCTCGGTGCCGACATCGTCGTGCACTCGACCACGAAATACATCGGCGGCCACTCCGACGTAGTCGGCGGCGTCGCGATTACGAGCGACGACGCCATCGCCGATGTGATCAAGTTTCACCAGAACGCGGTCGGCGGCGTGCCCGGTCCGCACGATGCCTGGTTGACCATGCGCGGCGCCAAGACGCTCGCGTTACGCATGCGGCAGCACGCGCAGAATGCGCAGGCCGTAGCCGAATTCCTCGCTGCGCACCCCGAGGTCGATCGCGTCTACTATCCGGGCTTGCCCTCGCACCCGCAGCACGCGCTCGCCAAACGGCAGATGAGCGGCTTCGGCGGCATGGTCTCGTTCGTCCTCAAGGGCCCGCAATCGCGCGCGCTCGATTTTGCGCATCGGCTGCGTCTGTTCAGCCTAGCGGAGAGTCTCGGCGGCGTGGAATCGTTGATCTGTCATCCCGCCCGTATGACGCACGGCTCGATTCCAAAGGAAGATCGCGAGCGGCGCGGCGTGACCGACGGACTCTTGCGGCTCTCCGTCGGCATCGAAGACGTCGAAGATTTGCTCGACGATTTACGGACGGCGCTAGAGATCGCCGCGATCGATCGGGTAGCGGACCGCAGTCACGTCTGAGAGAAGCTGGCGCGCTTTCACTCCGTCGAGATCGTTGACCTGAACTTGTAGGCCGATCGCGACGCCGCGCTGACCATCAGCCCACATCAGAAAATAGAACTTCTGCACGTTGAAGCCCGAACCGCTGGTCATCTCTTCGAAGACCGCCGGCATGCCGTTGCGCAGCGACGTGTCTTGCTTGTCCTTGAAGAGCGGCGTATCAAACTCATCGCGCAGCTGGCTCTCGTACTGGCTCTGAAACGCATGCACGTCACCGGTAAAGAACTCTTGTTGAATGACCAGCCGGCGTGGATTGTTTCTGTCCGGATAGACCCACCCCGCAACGATGACCGGATCGTCGCCGAGCTTGTTGGCGGGAATCTGCCGCTGGCCGATGGGTTGAAACCCGACCGGCGCGTGAAAGTGCATCGCGGGATCGTCGTAGACCATCCAGTCCGACGGCGTAGGTTGCGGCGTCGCCTCTTGGGCAAACAACGCGCACGGCGGCGCAATGAGCGCCGCGCATGCGATGAGTAGTAGTGCAATGCGCTTCATCTATTCCTTGTCGAGTACGTGGGCCAGGGCCGGGAGCGAGATTTCGTACCGGTATCCAACGTTGCGATGGTCGTCGTCGAACTCCTCGTGCCGCACCTCCATGCCGAGCTCTCGCATACGCTGGGCGACCAAGCGTGCGCCGATGTCGAGCCCGTATTCGTCCTTTCGACCGCAGTCGAGGTAACGTAACCGCAGGCGCCCGAGTTCGCTTGGGTGCCCATCGACGCGTTCGGCTGGATCGAAGGCCCTCCATCGCGCAAAGACGTCTTGGCGCAGCTCGCCGCTGTGGAGATCGAAGGGCAGATCGAGATCGAAGGCCTTTGCCGAACGCGGTGAATACGCAGCCGAATAGCCGAGCATCTCCATCGTGACGAATTCCGGCTGCGAGCGCTTGTGCTTGCGTTCGAAGGCTTCGACAAAGGCTGGAATACTGAAGTCGTGCTTCTCCAATGTGCGTTGCGCGCTTGCGTACGCGGGAATATCCGCGTACAAGAAATACGAATCACCGCTGTGCGACGCGAATGCGGCGAAAATGCCCGGGTGTTCCATCACCAGGTGCATCGCGCCGAACCCGCCCGAGGATTTGCCGAGTACCGCGCGCCCGCCCTCGCGCGCGATCGAACGATACGACGCGTCCACGTGCCCAACGACGTCGCGCACCGTGTACGTTGCGTAGTTCCCGTTGTGGATCGAGTCTACGTACTGCGACCCGCCCAGACGCGTAAAGCCGTCGACGATGACCAGGAGCGCCTCGGGCATGCGCCGCTCGTGGATCAACCCATCGATCCATTGCACCACGTTGCGCTCCCAGGGGCGCGCACCAACAAGAGCGAGCGCGCTGCCGGTGTAGCCATGCAGCACGTAGAGCGTCGGAAAGGCGCGCGAGCCCTGGGGATCGTAGCCGGGCGGCGTGTAGACAAGGACCGGCCGCTCCGCGGGATCACCGAGCGCATTGCCGGCGAGCGCGGCACTCGTAACCCGATCGATGTGCAAACGCCCGTGTAGTCCAAGTACTTGACCGTAGTCCACGCGATTCTGGGTTCGGAGTGTGTCACCGCGAGCCTGTCGAAGGGCAAGCCATGCACGTTGTGCTGCTCGCGGCGCTCCTTTGGAAGACATGGAACACCTCTGCAATCGTGCACGATCGCGGGACGCCGGTGTTCGCCGTCGACGGGCGCCCGTTCTATGTGTACGGCGCAGCCTTCTTCTACGAGCGCACGCCGGTCGCGCAGTGGCGCAACGATCTCGAACGATATCGCGCGATGGGCATTAACACGATCGATCTCTATCTCATCTGGAATTGGCACGAACCGGACGCGCACACCATCGATTTCGACGGCCACACCAACCCGCAGCGCAACCTGCATAAGCTCTTCGCACTGATCCACGAACTCGGCTTCAAAGTCATCGTGCGACCCGGGCCGGTGATTCGCAATGAATGGCGCAACGGGGGCTATCCCGATTGGCTCCTCGAGAAGCCCGCATACAACATGCCGCTGCACGACATCCTCGAAGGTCGCTATCCCGCAACCGCAACGCTGCAGAATGCGCACGCGGACGCCGCCGCCGGCGAATGGCTGCACAATGCGGTCCACTTGCACTACGCGTCGAAGTGGCTGCACGATGTGCTGACCGCGATCGCGCCGTGGTCGCACGACGTCATCGCCATCGCGCTCGACGACGATCAGGGCGCCTATCTCGATAACGACACCTATCCGGCGCCGCACTGGCACCAGTATATGAACTGGTTGAAATCACGGGTGCAGGCAACCGTTGGCAGCCGCGTCCCGCTGTTCATCAATACGTATCAAATGAAGGTCACCGCGTCGGCGCCGGTGTGGGCGTGGGGTAATTGGTATCAGAGCGACGCGTATCGCATCGGCGATCACGATATCGCGCAGATTATGTTCTCTTTTGGACTGCTGCAGACGCAGACGGGCCTGCCGGTGATGTCGAGCGAATTTCAGGCCGGCTGGCTACAAGGCGCGAATGAAACGGCGCCTCGCGCCGCGGCGCCGGAGAATACGACGATCGCGCTGCACAAAATGCTCCAGATGGGCGTGCGCGGTGTCGTAAACTTCCCGGTGCAAGATACGCGCAATCCGGCCGGGTACGAAGCGCCATGGGCAAACTGGTTCTACGGGTGGGACGCCGCACTCGACGTCGACGGCAATCCCTCGCCGCGGTACGCGCCGACCGCAGCATTCGGCGCGCTCATTGCGCGCTATGGTCCGCTCCTCGCCACGATGCAACCGCAGGCCGATCGCGCGATTGCCTGGCGCGGCGATGCCGATGCGACGATCGCGCAACTCCAGCAGTGCCGGGCCCGCGCGCTCACCTGCCGCGTCTACGATCCGCGCTACCAACCGCGACCGAAGGTCACCGGTCATTCGAGTACGGGCGGTTTGCGGGATGCTGCGTTGCTCGTTGCGCCGGACCAGCGCCGCGCCATTCTCGATATGTTCAATCCGGATCTTGGTGAGCGTGACACCGCGCGCGCAAGCATCACGGTTGGTGAACATCGCTATATGATACCGCCCCTGCATCTTGCGCCAGGTTCCGCGGTCGACATCCCGCTTGGCTTTACGCCGCCGCCGCCGCCGCTCATCAAGCCGCTGCCGCATGTGACACCGCTACCGGTCGCGTGGCGCAAAGTTCCGGCCAACCGTGCCATCGCCTACGATCTCGACGTTTTCCATGACGAGACGCCAACGTACGTACTCGACAACGGCGTCGTGCGCATCGTTGTTTCGGCCAATGCCGGGGCGCGCTCGTTCATCTACGAGGACGATCGCACCGAAAAGAATTACTTCACCACGATCGGCGGCCTGCGCGACGACGTGTTGAATCCGCCGCCGCCGTCATCGCGCGATTATATCGCGGCGTACACGCACCCGATGCCTGCCGGCACGTTCAATCGGCCGTACCGGTGTCACATCGATGCCAGCGGAACGCGCGCACAACTTTCGTGCAGCTACACCGCGCCCGATTTCGGACCCGCGCCGATTACTTTTACAAAACGGATCGTGCTTACACCGGGGACCGATGCATTCGACGTCGAGGTGCGCATCACGGGAGAGCCGCTACGAACGCTGCACGTTACACCGCTGAACGCAGCTACTGCAGCATCGCCGTACGATAGTACTCTTCGCCCGTCCCCGCGTTCGTGAAATGATGGAAGTGATCGAGTACTTCCGTAACGTTGCCGTGTCCCGACACAAAGAGCATGCGACCGCTATACACCCGATCGATGCGCAGGATCGTCCATAGCCCGGGAAGGGCCTGACCGAACGTCTCGCTTACCATCCCGCTGTTGGCATGATCGGGCAGTACGTTCGGCGTGTACGTGAGGTCGATCACGTGCCCGGTTGCTTCGTCGATCCGCATCGTGCCCGCGCCGTGCTGATCGTCGTGGATGAGGCTCGTGAAGTGGACCTCGATCTCGCCTGGATCGCACAAGCATGGTGCGACGGTGTATTGGTAGTCGGCGATATAGTGCCGATCGAAGGGCTGTTTGAAAAATCCCTCGCCGCGCTCGAGATCTTGGTTGTTCGCGGCCTCACGCTTCGCGACGTCGCTCGGCCCCAGCGCGCGTCCCTTCTCTTCGATGTCCAGATAGTGGATGTGCGTATACGTACCGTCGGTCATCAACATGATCGCGTCGTTGCTCTGACTGAAGTGTGCCAGGCCGGCTTCAGCCGAAACCGTGATATGCCGTTCGTGCACGGTCACGCCCGAATTTTCGAGCGCCGCCGTTTGCGCAGCCTGTTGCACGATCGCCGGAACGCTGCTCGTGGGCGCGCTCGCGCGCGCCGGCGCTCCGAGCGCGGAGATCGTTAGCAGGCAAAGCAGTGCACGGCCCCTCATTGAGAATCAAATCGTACCCTAAAAAGGGCTTTGGTCCTATCCGCAGATTCACAGGATCAGCGCCGGGAGCCCCGAATGGCGCCCGGTCACGCTGAGGCCTGGGGAAATGGCGGAACGGCAGACGCAGCCGCCTCAAAAGCGGCCGGGGCAACTCGTGTGGGTTCAAATCCCACTTTCCCCACCAGGAGAACGCCTGATTTTATCGGGCGTTTTTTAATTCCGCTACGCGGCGCTGTAGGTAGACTGTCCGCAAAACGCGGAAGAAACCTCACCGCAAGAGCTATCGCCGAGGCGGTCGTCGCTAGCACCGTTCGTCGCGGCTCAATTCGGTTCGGCGCACCGATGCTGCCCGGTCAATCTCACCCTCGACCTATAATCTTGAGCGCGTTGTACCACTCGGGCCATAAGCCGTCGTCGCGATATCGACATATTGGGAATCGCTTAAGCTCGACCGGACTGTCGGCATGAAACTTCACATACGACCGCCAGGACCGCCGCTAGATTTTTTCTTCTTTTTCTTTTTGCGCGCCGCGAGTATTCTCGCAAAATCATAATCGCTGACCTGTCCGCGAAAACGCGGGCCCTTTCAAGTCGCGTGTACGATAGAGCCTTACTGTCGTAGTAAAGCAACCTGAGACCTCACAAGAAAACACCCCGGTTCACAAAACGAGAATATGTAGTCCGAAAATACCAGTGAGTGCGCGAAGGCCCGAATAGTGACACGTGGAATGACGCCTTTGGGTGTTGGGCGAGCATGGTTCGCGGCGGCGAGAAACCCGTACTGGCCTTTCTAATGCTGAAGGAGTGCGAATGAATTTTCGTTTGGTTAAACTTGCGCCAGGTCTTGCCGTGATGGCAGCGTTTTCGATTCTCTTGGCAAGTTGTGGGGGCGGTGGTGGCATCCCCGCCAGCGCGGTAAGTTCTAACGAGAAGCCGGCTGGTTGTCCGCTTACCGCCATAAGACCTGACCTGGGTGGACCCGGCTGTGGCGGTGGTGGCGGTGGCACCGGCAATTCTTACACATTTACCGAAGGCAACTATGTTAGCCGCGCGACGACGGGCGCCAATGATTCGGCTAGCGGATCGGCCACGCTCTCTGGCGCGGCGTTTGCTACATTCAGCGGCAATCTAGATACGACGACCGGCGCCACCTCTGCTACTGTTACGATCCCCTCATATTCGTCGTCGGCGGTGAACTTTCGATACCTCAGCGCCAACTACATTGGCGGCCCCGCTACATACCAGCTCCCTAGCGGCGGCACACTGACCGTTACCGATTCCGGGGCAACAGCAACGCAAACGGATAGGAACGGAACGGTGTGGACAATCACAGGCGCGTTGCAGTCCGATAATCGTACGGTCACCCTCACTTATACGTCTTCGCAGGGAACCTTTACCACTAACATGGACAGTGCCGCCTGGGCACCGCAGCAGTACGCTGCAAATATAGCGGATGTTGGGCGACACGCCGCGCTGCAAGGGCGGGTACACACGGACGTCACGGCGGCTCAGGTTGGAGCTGTCGCGGGCTGTGTTGCGGCCGGAGCGGGTCTTATCATTGCGGGGGCATTGTTTTTCCCTGTCCTGGCGCCCGCTGTCCCTTTCGCCACCGCTGTCGGCGCAGTCGCTGCTGCGGTCGCAGCTGGAGCAGCAGCGTGGGAGGCGTTTGCGCCAGCGAGTCCACCGCCGGCTCCAACGGCAGCACCAAAATGACGACACAAGCGACGGTCATCGCAACCAACGCCGTGGTGGCGTTTTTTCTCCTAGCCCTCAACTTCACGGTCAAGACGCCGCTGTGGAAGTGGCGTTGGGTTACGGGCAGCATCCTGGCGCTCGCGTTTCTCCTCCTCGTCGTCTCGTATATCGTCGTCGCGCGCAAATAAGACAAGGGCGTAGCACTTGCCTGCGAGATGCTACGCCCTGCCCTGCCCACCAGGAGTGATATGTAGTAATCGTTGCAATACTCGATCGGCT
The DNA here is from genome assembly GCA_035507095.1 of Candidatus Acidiferrum sp. Classification (GTDB taxonomy): domain Bacteria; phylum Vulcanimicrobiota; class Vulcanimicrobiia; order Vulcanimicrobiales; family Vulcanimicrobiaceae; genus Aquilonibacter. The sequence continues at coordinate 3,774 of DATJOM010000117.1, read as the reverse complement.
ACTCTAACGTTCGCTGCCAAAACGCTGCCAGACGCATACGGACGGGCAGGAACGAGCCAGAGCCGATAGGCTAAACGCCGCACAAATCCGCAGTGTTTAGGACCGAGTGGCCTACGACACGAATGGCCGCTCCCCAACCGAGGATTACGGCGAGGTGGCAATTTGACAAAATCGACGCCTCCCGCGGCCACCGTCGTCGACCACGTAGCGCACCCCGTCCGCGCTATTGCGCTGATGGCTCATTCGATGGACGTAAACGCGATAGTTCATTCGAGCCCGGACGCGTGGTGGGGCGCAATCTGCGAGCGGTTGTGTTAGCAAACCGCCACAACCAAACGGAGCGCGTGGAAATCCGCTGTCCATACACTGTCCCGACCACCCAGAACTAGGCCGTATTCGGCGGGTGCAGAAAAGAGCGAAGCACCCGATTTTACGAGTGCTTCGCGGTTACTAGGGGTAGCTAGGAGCCACCATTTGTGGTTCAAATCCCACTTTCCCCAGATGATTCGGCCCGACTATTTTCGCTCAGCTCGAGCGTGCTCGACCATCGCGACGGCAGATTCCATCCCGGTTCCGCCCAGCCGCTCGGCCTCATGCATCCACGCAAGCCCATCGATTTGCTCGACGTGCACGTTTGGGAAGATGCGTGCGCCATCGCGTACCGTTTCCACGAAATAACCTGCATCGAACCACGCTGAAGGATCCGGCGATCCATTCGCTTGCGCGTCGAGCGTACGCGCAAACAGACGAACCGCAAGTTCATCCGTAAGGCCCGAGCGGTGTGATGCATAGATCACCGCGCGGCGGATCGTTTCCATCCTGACTACGATCGGCGTTTGCGGACCGAGCACCGCGAGTGTATCATTTGCGAGATGCGAGAGATCGTAGCCGGGATCCGCGCCGTTCCAGTTGTCAGTGGCAAGCCACGGGAGCGAACGCGCGCCGTTGATCTCGTTCGCGTGGCAGATCAGCGGTGGCCCGGCAAGTGCCCGCGCCGTCAGCGCGAGCATAAGGACCAACACCGTGCCGAAGAATCGTGTGCGTGGCATGAGAGAACTCCTTTGCTGGTATCATGATTGCAGCGAAAGGCGATGCATGGGCAGTAAGCGCGCGAAGCGCCTAGGTAACTTACCGTAAGATGTACGGCTTGAACGGCAAAAACCGCGAGGCTGTGCTTGCCCACGTGGCGCACATCGCGTCGAGCGAGCTCTTTGCCGGAGCCGCACGGCTCTGCCGGTTTCTTCGCTTCACCGTCGAGGCCAAGCTCGACGGCCGCGACGCCGAGGTCAAAGAGTACACGTTGGGTCGCGAGGTCTTCGACCGCGGCGAGGATTACGATCCGCGCCTCGATCCGATCGTGCGCGTCGAAGCGCGCCGATTACGATCGCGCCTCATCGAGTACTACAGCGGCCCCGGTCGCGACGACGTATTGCGCCTGGACTATCCCAAGGGCAGTTACCTTCCGGTCATTCGCGAGGCAAACGGCGCGATGACCCGGCCTGCAAGGCGCCTCGATACGCCGTGGATCGCGGCAACGGCCATCCTCGCCGTCGCTGTGGTCGCAACGGCCTTTTCACTGGTGCGGCACACCACCGTACCGCCGATGATCGCGGCAATACCGGAAACATGGATTCAAGCGAATGACGGTACGCTCGACGCCGCGGATGCGGCGCTCGCCGAGGACGTCGACGTGCAACTCGCGAGCGATCCGCGCGTACGCGTGGTGGCGTGGCCGGAGATTGCACACGATCGGCCGGCGTCGTATGTCGAGCTCAGCCGGCTGGCCGCAATGCTGCATGCCACGCAGTTGCTCGTCGTACTCGTGCGCGATCTTGGATCGACACGCCGCATCAGCGCCTTCGTCGTCGAGGAACCGCAAGGGCGCAAGCGACTCGCGCTAACCTACTACGCCGACGCGTCACTCGAGCAATTCGCCGTGCAGAATCAATATGCTCAGCGTATTGCACGCGATGTATCAGCCTACACGCGGTGATTACTGGCCGCAACCTGTGGCGGTCCACAGAGCTGCGCCCATTCCGTTACGAACTCCCACAAGAGCTGGTCGGCGGGCCTGCGATCGAGTGTAAAACTGAGCCGTCTGCGGCACTCGGCGCGGCCACCGTCACGTACAACCGCGACGGCCTCATCTTTGCAAAACTTTTCCATCGGAAAAGGTTCGAGAAAGAGGCTCAAGGGCTGCGTGGGTCCGCTGCTCGTGTAGAGTCCCCATTGCTCGACGGCTTGCACTCTACTTGCGATCACGGCTCCGACGCTCAGCGCGAGCAGGGCAACGACGATGGCGAGACGTTTGCGAAGCATCACTGCACCGCAATCTTTGCCATCATGCCACCGTCCTCGTGCTCGAGGATGTGGCAATGATAAACGAAGGTTCCGCGGACAACCGGGTCGCGGAAATCGGCAAGCACGGTGACCGAGCCGGGTTGTTGCGTTCCTCCGCCCGGGGTCTCATACGGCACGTTGACCGTCTCGACCCAGTGCATTGGTGACACGGGAACGCCGTTGATTGCCTCGACGAGAAAGTGCACCTGATGCAGATGGAACGCGTGCACCTCGCCGGTCTCGTTGAGAATCGTCCATGCTTCGGTCGTCCCGACGTGCGAGGTGATCTGCGGTGCAGCGCTGGGCGAGTAGGCCTGACCGTTGATAAAGAACGCATTGGTCACGACGTTTTCAGTGAACACGATCGTGTGTTCGGCCGACGGCGCAGGGACCGGGCCGGCGGTGTACGGGTTTCGAACCAGCGGCACGGACGCGCGCCGAACGCGCATCGCGGTCTGCGCTCCGCCGTCGTTGACCAGCGTCGCGAGCACCGCCGCCGGATCCGGATCGCCGTCGGGACCCGAATCGAAGCAATTCGTGCGTAGCACCGTTGGCGCAGCTTGTCCGGTTACAATGAACTCCGCGCGCCCTGCCGGCGGAATCAGCACGTCATGAACCATTTCGGTCGGTGCATTTCCGGCGACCGTGTCGAGCGCATACCCGTCTAAGGCGAGGAGTTGCAGCTGTTCACCGTCGACCGACAGATCGAAATACCGGTCGGCCGAGGCGTTGACCACGCGGAAAAATTGCTTCTCGCCCGGTTGGATGCCGATCTGCGCGTTGACCAACCCATTAACGGTTACGTGACGCCCCTCTTCGGCGCGACAGGCATCGTACGCATCGGCCTGCGGCCGGACGGCCGCCGCCGCGATGGCTCTGCGTCCTGCCAGCAAGGTGTGGTAGTCCGGCTGATTCTGCGGATCTTGAAGCAGCAGCAATCGCGTGCGCATCGTCGCGACCGAAGGATCGTGCGTTTCGATACCATCTATGATGATCGCTCCCGCCATACCGCTCTCGACTTGCCAGTTGCTCACGCCGTGCGAGTGCGGATGGTACCAGTACAAGCCGGACTGCTGGTCGGAAGGAATCTGAACGACGTAGTGCAGCGTTTGCCCGGGCAAGGCTAACGTGTCGATCACTTCATCGGCCGGTGCGTTCGGTGAGACGGTAAGCCCGTGGAAGTGCAGGTTCGTTGTATCCGGCGGCGACGTCGACTCCGGCAAGTTGTCGGTGTAGTCGATCTCGATCGTGTCGCCGGGTTGCACGTCGAGGGTTGGCGCAACATATTGCCCTTGGTACACAAACGACGGTGCGTTGGTCGCCGGATTGATCGCTGCCGCGAGCGCGATGTGCACAATCCCGCCACTACTATAAACGAGCGGCGGCTCGGGAAATGCACCCGCTGGATTGGGTGGCGGCGTCGGCGTCGGCGGA
>DATJOM010000116.1:0-3160 GCA_035507095.1 Candidatus Acidiferrum sp. | reverse complement strand
GCGATAACCGTTACGGCTTCCAGAGCCGGGAGTCGCTTCATTTTAGAGGTGATTCTCGCTCACGTCGAACCTCTCCGGTCATGCCGGTTCTCAGTATCGTCGTTCCCCTATACAACGAGGAAGGCAACGTCTCTGTGCTGGTTGAGCGCATCGTGGCAGTCGTCGGAGGCTTGGACGGCGCTCCCTCCTATGAGATTATCCTTGTTAACGACGGCAGCACCGATCGCACGCTCGAGCAGATTCGCGACGAGCTGGCACGTCGCGAGCATATCGTGATGGTCAACCTCTCACGTAATTTCGGTCACCAGCTCGCAGCTTCAGCCGGTATGGATATTGCGCAAGGCGATGCTGTGATCTTGATGGACGGCGATCTCCAGGATCCGCCCGAGCTCATCGCGGAGTTTGTGGCCAAATGGCGTGAAGGTTACGATGTGGTGTACGCAGTGCGCCGCACGCGCAAGGGAGAGAGCCCATTCAAGCTATTTACCGCACGGCTCTTCTACCGCGTCATCAAGCGCCTCACCAAAGTTTCCATTCCGGTCGATACCGGAGATTTTCGCCTGATGAGCCGGCGCGTGGTCGAGGCGCTAAAACGCTCGCCCGAACGGCACCGCTTTCTGCGCGGCATGGTGAGCTGGGTCGGCTACAATCAGGTCGGCGTAGAATACGATCGCGACGAACGCCTTTCCGGCGCAACGAAATATCCGCTGCCCAAAATGCTGCGCTTCGCCGTCGACGGCATTACTTCGTTTTCCGACGTACCACTGCGCTTTGCGTCCTATCTCGGATTCATCTCGAGTGCGGTCGCGTTCGTCTATGCGTTGTTGGTGATCGTCTTTAAGCTCTTCGGCCACAACGCACCGGGGTACACGCGCGGCTGGGCATCGACAATCGTTGCCGTGCTGTTCTTGGGCGGCGTGCAGCTGATCAGCCTGGGCATCCTCGGCGAGTACATCGGCCGCATCTATGACGAAGCCAAAGGACGTCCGCTGTATCTCATCGCCGATATCGAACGCAGTTAGGCGACGGTGAAGGTCGCGGCGACGGATGCTGAATCAGCGCACTCGCCAAAGATCTCGGCCAGCAGATGCCCGCGTTCGATGACATCGCCGATCCGCACCGCAACGCGTAATCCGGCACGCGCATTTGCGTTCGTCATCGTCCGCGCGATGTTTCCAAGCGCAACCGCATCGATCGCGCTCACCACACCGCTCGTCGCTGCGTGCACCTGCTGCTTTCGCGCGTCGGGCCTAAGGCTTTCAAGCGACGTTCGGCTGCCGCCCTGTGCCGCGACCATTTCGACGAATTTTGCGTAGGCGCTGCCGTTCTCGATTGCACGCTGCGCGCGCTCGCGCGCCTCGTCGGCGCCGCCCAGTTCCAACATTGCCGTTGCCACCCGCAGGCATCCCGCGAGAGCGCGCTCATCGCGCTCGCGGCCCAAGAGCACTTCGCACGCCTCGAACACTTCGACCCCCGTGCCGATATAGCGACCGAGCGGCTCGTTCATGTCGCTGACGATCGCGTGCGCCTTGCGCCCAAAATCCGCCGAAATCGCCACGAGCATTCGCGCAAGTTCTTCGGCCTGCGCGACGTCGCGCATGAATGCGGCAGTACCGCATTTTACGTCGAAGACAAAGGCGTTGGCACCCCCGGCGACCTTCTTCGAAACGATGGAGGCCGCTATGAGTCCCGTGCTCGGCACGGTCGCGGTGTGATCGCGCAGGTGATAGAGGCGTTTGTCAGCCGGTGCAAACGCATCAGTTTGCGCTGCGATCGCACAACCGACACTTTCGACCTGGCGCACGAACGCATCCATCGACAGTGTTGCATTGAATCCGTCGATCGCCTCGAGTTTATCGATCGTTCCGCCGGTATGCCCGAGCGCGCGCCCCGAGAGCTTGGCAACGCGCACTCCGCACGCGGCCACCAACGGTACGGCGACCAACGAAACGATGTCGCTCACGCCGCCGCTGGAATGTTTGTCGACGACGAACATGTCATCGGGGTACTGGAGCGTGGCACCGCTTGCAACCATCGCACCGGTCAACGCGGCGGCCTCCTCTTCAGAGAGGCCCCGCCATACGCACGCCATCGCAAGCGCCGCCATCTGCGCGTCATCGATTTCGCCGGTGACATAACCCGCGACGATCTCCGCCCAGAGCGAGGGTTCGAGCGGCTCGCCATCGCGTTTGCGCTCGATCGCGTGCCGCATTGAGATTTCGTCCATTGCCGTCGCCCTTCGCGGTGCCGGTGGTGCATGCTTGCCTTGGCATTCCGGCGGGGACTAACGGGGCACGCGCGCCCCGTGCTATAATCAGCGGCCCGTGACCGCCCAAACCGTCCTTCCCGCGCTCCCATCGCATGACGCGCTGTTACGCACGCTGGCGTCTTCGCCGCGCGCGCTCGCGCCGTTGATCGATGAACTGCGCACCGGTGCAGGCGTCTATGCCGCACACGAAACGATTGCCGCCGCGCGCCCCGCGCTGCTCGCATCGCTGTATCGCGCGCTCGAGCGACCGCTGCTCGTCGTCGTCCCAACACCCGACATCGCCGAGCGGGCGTTCGCGGATCTTCTTTATTACTTGGGTGAAGATGAGCCCGAGCAGGTGGCGCTCCTGCGTTCCCGCGACGAGGCGCTCGGTGCGATCGAGAGTCCTTCCGAGCGCAGCGCTCGGATGTCGCTGCTGGCCGATTTAGCCGCCGGCGCGCAGCGTCTCGTCCTCGCGCCGGTCGTTGCGCTGCGTCAATATCTGATGCCGCGCGCGCTTTTCGAAGCGCTGCGCGTGACGCTGCACGTCGGCGACGAGCCGGGGTTCGAACGGCTGCAAGAGCGGCTCTTTGCGCTCGGTTACATCCGAACCGACGTGGTAAGCGCGGTCGGAGAATATGCCGTGCGCGGAGGCATCCTCGATCTCTTCGCCGCGAGCGAGGCATCGCCGACGCGCATCGAGTTCTTCGGTGAGACGGTCGAGAGCATTCGCCCGTTCGATCTTGCGACGCAGCGCAGTGAGGGAGCGCGCGACCAGATCGCGATCGTTCCCTGGAGCGAGATCCCGCGTGAAACCACCTATCGGACGCGAATCCTCGAGCGTTTCGCCGGGCCTCCCGGCGTGCGCGCGGCGCTGGCCGCGTACATTGAAAGCGGTGGCGACGTTCCCGC
>DATJOM010000115.1:0-12681 GCA_035507095.1 Candidatus Acidiferrum sp. | reverse complement strand
TCGGCTGCCACCAGGTCCGCGTCGGCATCGCCGGAGGCGACGATCGCAATCTCTGACGGGCCCGCCAGCGCATCGATGCCGCATACACCAAAGACGGCGCGCTTGGCGGCGGTTACGTACGCATTTCCGGGTCCGACGATTACGTCGACGCGTGGAATACTCTGCGTGCCGTACGCAAGCGCGGCGATCGCTTGCGCGCCACCAACTTCAAAAACACTGTGGACGCCGGCAACGTACGCAGCAGCGAGCACTTCGGGCACCGCGCGCGGCGTGCAAACGACGCGTTCGGCCACACCGGCGACGGCGGCGGGAAGCGCCCCCATCAACAGTGAGGACGGAAGCGGATGGCGCCCGGCGGGCACGTAGATGCCGGCCCGTTCGAGCGGCAACAAACGGTGTCCGAGTTCGAGGGTGCCCTCCCGCACGGTGACGTCACGGAACGCATCGCGCTGCGCGCGCGCAAAGCGCTCGATGCGCTCAGCCGCGCCGGCAAGTGCGCCGCGCAGCTCCTCGGAGCACGCGTTATACGCGCTTTCAAATTCACCGCGATCGATCCGCCGTGGGCGTGGATCGCCGAAGCGCTGCGCAAACTCGGCGACGGCGGCATCACCGCGGGTGCGCACGGCCTCGAGAATCGGGCGTACGTCGAGATCATCGCGCGTCATCGTGCGTGCGAGAACGTCGTTGACCGAGCGTTCGATCATAGCGCTCTCGACGCGAGCTGCGCCATCACATCGTCGATGCGGATACCGGCCTGCTGCATACGAACCGAGAGAAAGTACAGCAGATCGGCGCACTCCCATGCGACTTCGTCATGCGTGACCGCGTCGGCAACCTCAGCCGATTCCTCGAGAAGTTTCGCGCGCAGCAGACCGGGATCGGCGAGCAGCTTGCGCGTGTACGAGCGTTTGTCACCGCTCGCCGCGCGTTGCTCGATGCGTGCGAGCAGCGTGCTCCATGAGAACGCCGGGTCGCCGAAGCAGCGGTTTGCGCCGGTGTGGCACGTCGCGCCCGACTGCTCGACGTAAAACGTCAGCGCGTCGCGGTCACAATCGATTTCCATCCGCACGAGGCGCTGGGTCGCGCCCGAGGTCTCACCTTTGCGCCAGATCGCGTTGCGCCTGCGGCTCCAATAGGCGCCGATCCCTTCGCGAAGCGCAATTCCGAGCGATGCAGCGTTCGAGTACGCGAGCATGCGCACGCCACGGTCGGCGGCGTCGCACACGATCGTCGGTACGAGGCCTCCACCGCGGGAGAAGTCGACGGCTGCGATCACGGCGTCGACGGGATCGATACGACCGGTGTAAAGCGCCATACCGACTTGCGCATCGATGTCGAGACGATCGAGCGCGACGATCTCATCGGTGGTCGTAACGCCCCCGGCAAAGGTCAACGAACCGGCGATGCGTTCGCGTAATCGGGATGCCATGTCGAGGTCGACGCCGTCGAGCATGCCTTCGCGCTCGATGTCGGTGTAGAGGAACCCGCCGCAATATTCGCTGAAGCGATCTGCCCGCTCGAAGGGCGTTTGCGCGGTGATGTGTCGCCAGCCATCGACGGCGACGTGGCCTGCTCGCGCATCGAGCGCCACGATCACGCGTTCGCGGGGGAGCTGACGTAGAAACGCCTCGTCCGCAGCCGTACCGATGACGATCGATGCGGCACCGCCGCGTAGAACGCGTTTGGCGCGCTCGACATCGCGGATTCCGCCGCCGACGCGGCAGCGTGCAATCCGGCACAGCTCGAGAATCAGCTCGGTGTTCTCGCCCTCGCCGAACGCTGCGTCGAGATCGATCACGGCGATCTCGCCGAGCCGGCCAAAGCGCGTCGCGAGGTCGATAACGTCATCGCGCTCGAGCACCGGATGTTGCCCCTGCCGCAGTTGTACGGCCTTTCCGCCGCGCAGGTCGATGCTGGCAACGATCACGGGCGCACCGTGAGCCCGGCATCGCGGCAGACCGCTTTCACATCGTTCGCCGTCGCTTCGCCGTTATGAAAGATCGATGCGCCGAGCGCCGCATCGGCGCCGGCGCGCAAGGCGTCAGCGAAACTCCGTGCATCCGATGCGCCCCCGGACGCGACCACCGGGACACTGACCGCGTCGCAGGCATTGCGGACGAGTTCCAGATCGAAACCGCTGCGGCTGCCGTCGCGATCGATCGAGGTGAGCAAGACCTCTCCGGCCCCGATGCCTACGGCTTCGCGTGCCCATGAAATCGGCGAGCGCGCCTGCGCACGGGTTGCGCTGTGCGTCGCGATGGCGTAGCCGTCATCGGTACGCTGCGCGTCGATCGATATCACGATGCACTGGGAGCCGAAACGTGCCGCGGCTTCCTCGAGCAACCGGGGACGCGCGAGTGCCGCGCTGTTGATTGCGACCTTGTCGGCGCCGGCATTGAGGAGCCGTGCCACGTCGTCGAGCTCGCGGACGCCGCCGCCGACGGTAAGCGGAACGTCGAGCGTCGCGGCGATCGCCTCGATCGTTCGGCGGTTAGCCAATCGCGACTCGAGCGTGGCCGAAACGTCGAGCACCACGATCTCGTCGACACCGTCGTCGCGATAGCGCAACGCAAGCTCGACCGGATCGCCCGCATCCCGCAGCCCGGTGAACTGTTTTCCTTTGACGACGCGGCCGTCTCTTACGTCGAGACAGGCAATGATGCGCTTAGCGAGCATACGCGACTGCCGTCGATCGCACGAACGCCGCGAGGAATTGCGCGCCGTAGTCGCCGCTGCGTTCGGGGTGAAACTGCACACCCTGCACGTTGCGGAATGCTGCTGCACTAGCAAAGCGGTCCACGCCGTCCTGCGTCGTCGCAACGGCATCGCGCACATCCGCGTCGGGCGCATAGGCGTTGGCAAAGTACGCCCAACCCGCCTCGAGTGCCGAGGCGGTCGGTTCGACGCGATTCCAGCCCATGTGCGGCACGCGCGGCGTGCGCAAACGGCGTACGCCGCCGCGGAAGACGCCCAAGCCCTTCGCTTTGGGCGCTTCTTCGCTATCTTCAAAGAGCAGTTGAAAACCGACGCAGATGCCGAGCAGCGGAATGCCGTAGCCGACCGCTTCGAGCAGCGCCGAGCGCACGCCGGTGCGATCGAGCTCACCCGCGATAAACCCGAAGTTGGCCACGCCGGGCAGCACGAGCGCATCGCACGTTGCGACCGTGCGGGGCTCCTCGATGAAACATGTCGTCGCACCGGCGCGTTGCAACGCCGCATCGATGCTGCGGCGATTCGCGGCGCCGAGCGCAACGATTCCGACCCTCCGGTTCATACCAGCATGCCCTTCGTCGAGGCGACGCCGTCGAAACGTGGGTCGAAAGCCAATGCCTGGGCGCAGGCACGTCCAAGCGCCTTGAACGCGGCCTCGGCGATGTGATGCGGATCCTCGCCCGCCAGCTTGTCGACGTGGATCGTCGCGCGCGCATTTGCGGCGAAGCTGCCGATGATGTGCGCGATCATCACGGTCTCGAAATCCTCGATCCGCTCGACGCGCAGATCGAGCGACGTGCGCGCGTAAATGCGCCCGCCGAGATCGACGGCGACGCGGACGAGCGCATCGTCCATCGGGAGGGTCACCTCGCCGTACCGCGCGATGCGCGTACGGTCGCCCAGCGCTTCGTCGAACGCGCCGCCGAGCGCAATCGCGACGTCTTCGATCAGGTGATGGCGAATCGCGTCGAGCGAGCGCGCTTCGATCTCGAGACCGATACGGGCGTGGAAGGCAAACTGCGCAAGGAGATGATCGAGCATGACGATCCCGGTCTCGACGCGGATCTTGCTCTCGCCGTCGAGCGTGAGCGCGAGACGCACGCTCGTTTCGGTCGTTTGGCGCAGGCGGCCGGCACTACGCATAGGCCGGCACCTCGCGTGCGATCGCGCGCAGGGCGGCAATAACGGTATCGGTAGCGTCGTCGTTCGTCGCGCTGACGCGAAGCATTCCGGCGAGCATCGGATCGTCAAACGCGCGAACGGCAATTCCGCGCGCAGCGAGCGCGTCGCGCAATCGTTGCGCGCCATCACCGCAATCTATAAGCAGAAAGTTCGCCGGGCCGCGCCAGATTTCGCGTGCGAACGGCGCGAAGGCGCTCGCAAAAGCATCGAGGCTGCGCGCGACTTGCGCTTCGAGTTGGATTTCATAGGATCGCGTGCGCGATGGATCGCGCAGATAGGCTTGGGCAGCGACCAGGCTGAGCGCGCTAACCGGATACGGGCCGAGCGCGCGCCGTATCGCAGCGGCGATCGGCGGTGCGGCGAGGGCGTACCCGACCCGAACGCCGGCGAGCGACGCGCATTTCGAGAACGAGCCGACAACGACCACGTTTTCGAACGCCGCCGCCTCGCGTGCCAGCGAACGGTCGGAAAATGCGAGGTAGACTTCGTCGACCAGAATCAGCGCGTTCGGCAATGCGCGAGCCACGGTCGCGAGGTCGGCGGCGCGCAGCGGATCGGTTGTCGGATTGTTGGGGTGGCCGAGAATGACCAGGCGCGTGCGCTCGTCGGCAGCATCGAGCAGCGCCTGCGCGTCGAAGCGCCAGCGCGTCGAGTACGGCACGCGACGCAACTGCCCACCCGCGAGCGCCACGACGCGTGCATACATGCCGAAGGTTGGGGTGGCGGTGAGTGCAATATCGCCTGGATCGAGCGCAACGCGCGCGGAGACTGCGAGAATTTCGTCGGCACCGTTGGCGAGCGCGAGATTCTCGGCGCCGCGGCCCAAGCGCGCAGCGAGCCGAATGGTCACGTCGCGCTGCAACGCGGTTGGATAGGTGCGTAGCGTCTCAGGGCCGATCGTGCGAATTGCCTCGAGCACGAACGCGGGCGGCGGAAGCGCGCCTTCGTTGCGGTGCAAGCGGATCGTGATGCCGTCGTCGCTGAGATCGCGCGGGTCGTAGTCGGGTAGTGCCGCAATCGCCGTGCGAAGAAGCCGCGGGTTCATGCGCGTGCCTCCAGTAGGGCCAGGTCGCTGGTCATGATCACTTCGCGCACGTCGAGGTCGAGTTCATCGATCGTCCTCCCCGAGACGACGATATCGATCATGAACGCGGCGATGTTGTGGAGGATCGCCGCTTCGACGGTGCCGGCAATGAGGACGGGTTCGATGCGCAGACCGGGTCGCTCGAGCCCCCGCAAATACCGGCGCGCAAGATTTTCATACTTGCTACAGAGCGCGACGCGCACCTCGCCCTGTTCGGGAAGCGGAATGCCGCGTGGACCGATCAAACACAGCGCGGGCTTGCCGTAACGGGCGCTGGGGTCGTTCCAGGTGACGCTCCGCCGCACGATGCGCGGGTCGAGCGCGCGCCCTCCGGCAAGCCACTCTTCGAGCAAGTCCTCGCCGGTGAAGGCGAGCACCGAGCGTCCACTCCGCGCGACTTCGTTTGCGAGCAGCGGGACGTCTTCGCCGCGCACGAAGGTCGGATCGCACGCTCCCGATGGTGGATTGCCGCGGAGCGCATACTCCGCCATCGCGGCAAGACCACGATTTTTCGGGAGCAGCACGATGGTCGGGGCGGAGACGGCGGTGGCTTCCATGGGAGCGTCCTTTCACGGGTACAAAAGAAAACAGAAGAGGCCGCGGGCGGACCGCGACCTCTTCCTGAAACGCTAGAAAATCAGGCTTACGTCAAACAGTCATCGCACGCGACTCGCGGGAGTCCGTGATGATGGTGATGGTGAACGTGTGCCTGAAGGACCAACATGGTGTTGTAGGGTTATATCAACGCCTGCCCTGGCTGTCAAGCTCGAAAGGATAGATTCATGCAGCGCGAGGTCATCGAGGTGCCGGGAATCTCCCAGGTCAGCCGTGGGCGCGGCGTCCCGATCTCGGCCGCCGTGCGGGCCAATGGGTTCATCTTCGTCTCGGGCACCCCGCCGATCGACCCCCAAACGGGAACCTTTGCGCGCGAGTCGATCGCCGAGCAGACCGAGCGCTGCCTGCGCAATCTCCAGCACATTCTGGAGACCGCAGGCTCATCGCTCGAACGCGTCTGCATGGTGCACGTGTATGCCAACGGCGACCACTACCGCACGGTCAATGAGGTTTACGCGCGCTTCTTCGGAGCGAACCCGCCCGCGCGCACGTTTGTGCCCGTCGGCGATTGGCCCCTCGAATTCGATATCGAGATCGAATGCGTGGCCCTCGCGTAGCATCTTAGTATCCTGCGCGAGCGGGCGTCGCGCGTTGCACGGTACCGCCGAAGAAGACGACGATGGCTTCGAGTCCACGCCAGAACTGGATGCGATCGAGCACGGGATTGAGGAACGCGGTCATCGTGCAGAACCGCGAGGCGTAGGGACGTTTGTGGTGCTCGGCGTGGTGCGCGGTCGATTGCAAGAGCCCGACACGCTGCAGCATTTTTACCGGCAGCGGAGGACGCGAGCTATGCGCCCAGAGATGGATCTGATTCGATTGCGAGAGCAAGGCGAGGACGAAGTACGGCTCCCACATATGGACGTGAACGATTGCGAGCAAGGCGCCGGTTACGAGGGCGAGCACGATGCAGACGCGGTTCGTTGCCCAGTACGCGCCCGCGCGAATCTTGCCGGGATACCGATGATGGTCGATGTTGTCGTTGACGATAAAGCGGTCGAGTAGCGCAGATTTCCCAGGCCGTAGCCAGGTATCTTCGGCCCAGTGCATGAGACCGGTAATGAAGTCGGCGATGAGGAGGCTTACCAGGATGCAGCCTCCATAGGCGGCGATGGCGATGAAGATATCCATGCGCCAACGATAGCCGCCGCTGCCCTTCGGTCGCGTCCGTAGAACTACGTCATCTGCGGGCTGCCGGACCTAACACAAACTCCGCATCGCTGCGACGGTCTTTGGACTCTCCCGCACGTCGAGCGTACGAACGTACGTCGCACGATAAATGAAGTTGTTGGCGACGAGCAACAGGTCGTCAATATGAATGTGCGGATCCCCGTCGAGCTTGTCATATGAGAGAAACCAGCCGGGATAGCGGCCGTTACAGACGCGCTCGGGCCGGCTCGCATAGAATTTGACGCCGCCTTCGTCCTTGAGCTGTGCAAGGACACCTGCAACGGCGACGCGGAGCGTCACCTCACGCGGGTCCATTGCATCGATCGCGCGCCGCCAGAGAAACACGCGCGGCACGAATTCGGCGCTTTGATCCGACCAGTCGAGCCACAACCGGACGTCGCGGTCGTTCACGCGCGCGCTGCCCATGTACGTCGTCTTCCAATTTGGCGGCAGCAAGAGCGTCGCGGTCATCGGTGGCGCGACGGGACCGGCAGGCGCGCCGTGACGATGCACGCCATGCTTTGCAGTTCTACGCGGCGTTGCCCGTGGCTGTGGTATCGGTGTTGGGGGCGCGCGATGTTCGATACGGATACGCGTCGTCGTGACAGCAACGGTTTCAGGCGCCTCGCGGTGCAGCGTGCGACCGAGCCACGGCGCCACGGTCCATAGAACCAGATTGATGACAACGGAGGCGACGAACGCCCGAAATACCCGCATCGTAGTATCAAAAGTATAGCGGAGAGCCGCAGCCATTGGCGGCTTGGAGCGGTTTGTGGACGGTATGGATCCACAGGTTGTCTTTATTACCGGGGCGCTCAGCGGTATCGGGCGCGCAACCGCTCTTGCCTTTGCGCGCGAAGGCACGCGTGTGGCGGTCTCGGGCCGGCGCGACGACGCCGGCAAGACACTGGTTGACGAGCTACGCGCGCTCGGGGCGCAAGCCGAGTTCTTCCGTGTCGACGTGCGTAAAGACGACAACGTGCGCGACGTCGTCGACCGCGTCGTCGCGCGCTTCGGCCGCTTGGATGTTGCGGTTAACAGTGCCGGGAGTGAAGGCGAGACGGGCCCAATTATCGGCCAAACGGTGGAAAATTACGTCGCGACATTCGATGCCAACGTTCTGGGCACGTTGCTTAGCCTCAAGCATGAGCTCCGCGTGATGCAACCGCAAGGAAGCGGAAGCATTATCAACCTCTCGTCGACGGTGGGCCATCGCGGTGCGCCGGGCGCGTCGGTCTACACCGCGAGCAAACACGCCGTCGAAGGGCTCACCAAGGCTGCTGCACTCGAAGCGGCGCCGTTCGGTGTGCGCGTCAACGCGGTCGCCCCCGGGCCGGTCGATACCGAGATGCTTACGCGTTTCACTGGAAGTCCACAGCGAAAAGCCGCGCTGATTGACACGGTCCCGTTCAAGCGCGCGGGCAAACCCGAAGAGATCGCCGACGCAATCATCTTTCTTGCTTCGGGTAGGGCCTTGTTCATCACCGGCCAGATCATCGACGTAAACGGAGGGAAAACCGCCCTGTGAAAACCATGAAAATCCCGAATGCCGAGCATCCGATCACACTCGAACCGAGCGCATCGCGCATCCGCGTCGCTGTGGCAGGTACGGTCGTCGCGGACACACGCGAAGCCCTCACCCTTCGCGAGAGCGACTATCCCGCCGTGTACTACGTGCCACGCGTCAACGTGGACATGTCACTACTCGAGCGGAGCGACCATGAGACCTACTGCCCGTACAAGGGAGAGGCGTCGTACTTCAGTATCCCGATCGGCGGCGAACGCAGTGTGAACGCGATCTGGACCTACGAAGCGCCGTATGATGCCGTCGCGCCGATCAAGGACTACCTTGCGTTTTACCCCGATCGCGTCGACGCGATCGAAGAGCTTCCACTATAGCGCTAGTGGCCGTCGTACCAACGGTCGAGGTCGGTCTTGAGTTTCGCCAAGCTCGTCGGGTCAGTGTAGATCATGTGCCCCGACTCGTAGCGTTCGATCGTAACGTTAGCGCGTAGCGTCTCGGGGAGATGCAGATGCGCAAAGTCGTACTCCTGCTGGAAGTACGGCGTCGACATGTCGTAGTAGCCCATTGCCGCGAAGACGCGCATGCTCGGGTTTTCCGCCATCGCTTCGGCCAGATCGACGATCGTGTTCGGCGGTTTCACAAGCGCGGCGTCCCCGCCGAGATCGGTCGTGTGCTTCCAGTCCCAACCGCCCAGGACGTCATAGAGCGAGCGATACTCAAGCTGGGTGTGATACGCGAGTTGATTGCGTACGTAGTCGTTGAAGACGGCGACGACGGCCGGCGTGGTTGCGAGATCGGAGTTGTCCCACATCGGCGATTGGCGATTTCCGACCACGTCGTAGCCGGTGTAGCGCGTGTCCATATACCCCACAACTTTGCCTTGCGACCGCAACAAATCGCTCCGAAAGTCATTGGGTTTGATGCGCATGTTCGCTTCGCGAATTACCGTCTCGGAAAGACCCGTATACGCGGCAAGTTTGTGAATTGTATCTTCGCGTATTGCGGGTGCGACGTTGTCGCCCTGCGCGAGTGTGGTGAGATATTCACCGAGCGCAAAGTGCTCGACCTGCGCGAGAAAGGTCGGGAGATCGGCCGGCCGATTCGGCACGAGATGGTGATACCACGCGGTCGCCGCTTCGGTCGGGAGAAATAACACGAACGGCCAATCGTTTCCGCCGACATTCTCGTCGTCCCAGAGCACGTCGAGGTTCAACGCATTCGACATCAACACGACGCCGTTGAGCTGCGTCGCTTGTCCGAAGCCATTCTCGAGCAGACGCGCGACCGCGGCTGAGCGAACCGTGCCGTAGCTCTCGCCGAACAAATACTTCGGCGAATTCCAGCGTCCGAAGTCGGAGAGATACCGGCGGATGAACTGCGCGAATGCCGCTGCATCCTCATCGATACCAAACACCTGCGAGCCTTTGCCGGCGGCGAGGATGCGGCTAAATCCGGTCGCCGGTGCATCGATGTAGACTTCATCGGTCTTATCGAGCAGCGAATACTGGTTGTCGACCACGGTGTACGGCGCGCTGGGCGTCTCACCGGGTTTGCCGCCGATGACACGCACCGGTCCGAACGCAGCCATGCGTTGCCATACGCTCGATCCGCCCGGTCCGCCATTATAGAAGAACGTGACCGGACGTTTGGCCGGATCCACGCCGTCCTCGGTGTAGGCGGTGTAGAACATCGTGTCGATCGGGCGGCGTTTCTCGTCGTAGAGTGTGATTGTGCCGGCGCGCGCGGTGTAGTGGATCGCGCGGCCGTCCATCGTCAGCGTGTGTTGCGTTACCGCGTCTGCGGCGAGCGAGGGAAGCGGCACCAGGGCCAGGGCGAGTGCGAAAAAGAGCGGCTTCATGCGAGGTAAACTCCATAAAAAGGCGAGCCGCTCCTTGACAAAAACGATCTCGCCCCCTAATGTACTAATCAGGTAGTACATTAATGATCCAACATGCCGCTGTACCTCCACGTTGATCCCGGGAACGGGCTGCCCGTTTATCTTCAAATCGTCGATCAGGTCCGCCGAGCGGTCGCGATCGGCATCCTGAAGCCGGGCGAGCAGCTTCCGACCGTCAAGCAGCTCTCGAGCGACCTGGTCGTCAATCCGGCCACCGTTTCGCGTGCGCTGCGTGAGCTGGAACATTTGGAGATCGTCCAGAGCCTGCCGGGTCGCGGAGCCTTCATCCGCGCCGATGCGACGACGGGCGTCGCGAAGACCGGAGCGCGCGACGTCGTCAGCGCTTCGATCGACGCGGCGATCCGCGAGGCGCGTTCGCTCGGCGTTGCCGAGAGCGAATTGGACGAACTGTTCCGGCGCGCACTCGACGTATGGTATCGCGGCGACGGGACGCACGGAGCACGATGATTCCACTACACATCGCACACCTTACCAAACGCTACGGCAATCGCCTTGCCGTCGACGATCTCTCGCTCGACGTCAGTCGAGGCACCGTCTTCGGATTGCTTGGCCGCAACGGTGCCGGCAAGAGCAGCACGATCGCGTGCGTTCTCGGGCTGATTGCTAAGACGTCGGGCGAGATCGCGCTGTTCGGCGAGCCGCTGCAACCGCGAACGTTCGATCGCATTGCGTACGTGCCGGAAATCAACTGTCTCGATGGATGGATGACGACCCATCAACACGTCGAGTTCCGGCGCCGTTGTTTTTCGCGTTTCGATCGCACGCTGATGAGCGAGCTGATCGAACGCTTTGAGATCGAACCGGGACGGAAGGTTGGTAAACTCTCGAAAGGGCAGCGCCAAGCGGTCGCGCTTGCACTAGCGTTTGCGCAGCGGCCCGAGTTGATGATCCTGGACGAGCCGGCCTCGGGGCTCGATCCGGTGATGCAGCGCCGCCTCCTCGACACCATCGTCAGCGCTGCCGCCGACGGCGTTACGGTCCTCTTCTCGTCACATCAAATTGGACACGCCGAACAAGCGGCAGAACGGATCGGAATTATCGACAGCGGGAGACTCGCGCTGGAAGCCGACGTCGACGATCTGCGCGCGAAACGATTCCTCGTCGAGGCCGTCTTCGAAGACGGACGTATCGAGCAGCACTACGCCAACGGTGACGTTACCATCGTCGAAGCGCAACTGCGCGCGCGTTCTCCGGTTACCGTAACCCGGCGCACGATGAATCTCGAACAGATCTTCCTCACCACCATCAGCGAGACAAAGGAGCGGCAAGCATGATCTACCGCGAGTACTTGGTGATGCGTAAGGCCGTTGCGTGGTTCGCGGCTATCGTCCTGACGATGATGCTCATCGTTCCTGCCGCTCGGGACGGCGTTGCGGTCAGCTTTAATAATGCGATCGGCTTTGCAGATATTACCAACGGCGCAGCCTGGCTGGCTGCGATCTTCGCCTCGATCTTTGGCGTCGCGTTGGGCAATGGGTCGCGGGAAGCGGCGCGCGTGCTTTGGGTGCTGCCGACGGCGCGCTGGCAGCTCGCGCTCCAAGTAATTGCCGTCGATCTCGCCGGCGCGACGGTTGCATTCGCGTGCGTGTTCGCGTTTTTTCCCGCGGTCGCTTGGCTACGCCTTGGTGAGAGCCTGCACGGCACATTGCATGCGAACGACGTCGCTATGGCACTCGTTATGGTCTACGCCACGTATGGATGGAGCGCACTCGTCGGTATGCTTGGCCGGCGTATGGCGTACGGCGGAATCATCGCGCTCCCGCTGCTGATGATCTGGATGATTTTTGCCCTATCGCAAATTCCCGTCGCGACGATTCTGCGGCCGCTGACAATAGCGAATCCGTTTGCGGTGTATAACGCGGGACTGCACGCCATGTCGCCGCTGCAATGGCTGGGTACGGCCTGGGCGACTCCCGTCCTCGTCACGATCGCGGTTGTGACGTGCGGGCTTGCCGTCGCGCTTTGGCAGCGCGCACAAGTCATACACTAGGGCTACCCGGGAGGTATCATGGCGAAGGTTGTTATCGCAACCATGGCTTTCCTACTCTGCAGCCGCGTCGCAGTTGCAGCGACAGTCCTGACACAGGCAGACGTTGCGCCATACCTTCGAGCGCAGCGTTTGGTCGACGTCGGTGGACGCCGGCTCAATATCTATTGCACCGGGCACGGCTCGCCCACAGTCATTCTCGATGCCGGAGCCGGCGACAGCACGTTCACCTGGCGAAAGGTGCAGCCGGCGATCTCGAGATTCACCCGCGTCTGCTCGTACGATCGCGCCGGGCTGGGTTTCAGCGACGGCGGCCCGATCCCACGGGATGCAAACGCTGCGGTAAGCGACCTTCACGCGCTGCTGCATCGCGCCGGTGTTGCGCCGCCATACGTGCTCGTGGGGCATTCGGAAGCAGGCTTTTACGAACCGCTATATGCTGATCGTTATTCGCGAGAGGTCGCCGGCATCGTGCTGGTCGACCCGTC
>DATJOM010000114.1:0-5752 GCA_035507095.1 Candidatus Acidiferrum sp. | reverse complement strand
GGCGCCGGCATGAACATGAATCTACACGATGGCGACAAAGTGCGCCATCCCAAGTGGGGCGAGGGCACGATCCGTGGGCTCGTCGGTGCGGGCGGCGACGGCCTCGTGACGATTGACTTCCCGAACGTCGGCCAAAAGATGCTCATGTTAAAGTACGCTCCACTAGAAAAAGTCTAAATGGCCCATCTTTTCACCGTGCTTTCGTCGCTACGACCCTCGTGGTCCGTAGACCATTTCGGGTCTAGGCTCCTAAGCACAGTAAAAAGCTGAGTCATTTATGCTCCGCGTAGCCGTTGCGGGAGCGCTCGGCAGGATGGGCCGAGTTGCTTGCACCGCGTTAAAAGAAGCGACCGACGTCACATACGCCGGTGGTTTGGCGCGCACGGCTGGGCCGCCCGAAGAGCACATCGTCACCGATTTCGACGCGCTACTGCGCAACGGCAAACCCGACGTCTTGCTCGATCTCACGACGTATCCGGGCAGCGTGCAAATTTCGATGAACGCGCTCGCACACAACGTGCGTCCGGTCATCGGTGTCAGCGGATGGACGATCGAAGATTGTGAGACGCTCGACGCTGTGGCCCGCGAACGCGGCCTGGGTGCAATGCTCGTCCCGAACTTCTCGATCGGTGCGATCCTCATGATGCGCTTTGCCGAAGAAGCGGCGAAATATTTTCCGAGCGTCGAGATCATCGAACTGCATCACGACCGCAAAAAAGATGCGCCGTCCGGCACCGCTAGGCTCACGGCCGAGCGCATTGCCCAAGGCGGCGGCCCGGCACACGTGCCAATTCATAGCGTGCGCATGCGCGGGCTACTCGCACATCAGGAAGTGCTCTTCGGAACCGATGGAGAGCTGCTGACGATTCGTCACGACTCAATGGCGCGCGAGTCGTTCGTGCCGGGTATGCTCGCCGCCGTGCGCGCCGTGACGACGATCAACGGACTCCAGGTGGGCCTCGATGCTTAAAGTCGCCGTCGTCGGCGCAACCGGCGTGGTCGGCGAAACGATCCTGCGCGTGCTGGATGAGCGCAAGGTTCCGGTCGACACGCTCGGGCGTTTCGCATCGCGCGCGCGTGACGGCGTTGAGGCGACGACGCCCGAGCGGCTGCGCGAATTCGATGTCGTGTTTTTCGCGGGCGGTGAGGACGCAAGCGAGACGTATGCGCCGGCGCTCGTGCAGGCCGGAACCTTTGTAATCGACAACAGCTCGACGTTTCGCATGCGCGACGGCGTTCCGCTGGTGATCCCCGAAGTAAATCCCTACGACATGCGCCCGGTGGACCGGCTCTTCCCAGTCGCCAACTGCACGGCGATCATCCTGTGCAGCGCCCTTGCACCGATTCGAGATGTGGCCGGACTGCGCACCGTGCGCGTGGCAACGTATCAATCCGCAAGCGGCGCCGGACGCGCCGGTCTCGATGAACTGCTGGCCGGCGAGCACGCGCTGGTGCGCGACGAGACCGAGCCGGAACCATCGACCTTTCCGCGACCGCTCGCGCGGAACGTGATCCCACAAATCGGCGCGTTCGACGAATCAGGGTACTCCGGTGAGGAACGCAAAGTTGCCGACGAGACGCGCAAGATGCTGGGGTTGCCGGAGTTGTTCGTGAGCGCCACGACGGTTCGCGTTCCGGTGCGCACCGCGCACTCCGAGGCGGTGTGGATCGAGACCGATCGCGAGAGCAGCGTCGATGCGCTGGGCGCGGCGCTGGAACGTTCCCCCGGCATCGTCTATCATGCGCAGGGCATCGTCACCCCGCGTGAGGTCGAGGGGACGGATCAGGTGCACGTGGCACGCCTGCGTCGCGAGTACGCGCATTCCAACCGCCACTTCGTGCTGTGGTGTGTCGGCGATCAGTTGCGCAAGGGAGCCGCGACCAATGCCGTGCAAATTCTCGAGTTGTTGTTATCGCGAGGATTCGTAGGATGACCAGCGCCCTGGCGCGCGTCGCCGTGCTCAAGTTCGGCGGCACGTCGGTTGCGACGCGCGAACAGCGCGAGGTCGCGTTCGCGCGGATCCTCGATGCGCGTGAGGCCGGCTATGCGCCGGTGGCGGTCGTCTCCGCGATGGGCCGCGAGCCGGCGCCGTATGCGACCGATACGTTGCTCGGACTGATCGGCGGCAATACCGGGAGCGCCAACGCCGACATGCTGCTCGCGTGCGGCGAGCTGATTGCAGCGGCGGTTTTCGCCGAGGAGTTGCGCGCGCTCAACGTCGAGGCGGTCGCGATGAACGGCGCGCAGGCCGGGATCATTACCGACGGCACGCACGGCGATGCGACGATCTTGCGGGTCGAGCCGCAGGCGGTGACCGAGGCGCTCGAGCGCGGCGCGGTGCCGGTGATCGCCGGGTTTCAAGGAACGACCGAAGACGGCGCGATCACGACGCTCGGTCGCGGCGGCACCGACCTTTCGGCGATCGCGATCGGCCACGCGCTCGGCGCGGATCGCGTCGACATCTACACCGATGTCAGCGGCGCAATGACGGCCGATCCTCGCCGTGTCGAGACCGCGCGCGTGATCGACCGCGCATCGCTCGAGGAGATGCACGAACTAGCGCAACACGGCGCCAAAGTGATGCACCACAAGGCTGCGGGCTTTGCCGAGCGCACCGGCACGCGCTATACGATCAAAGGGTTACGCACCGATCTGGGCACGGCCGTGGACGCAAGCTACGATTCGGAGCGGCCGGTCACCGGCGTGACGGCGTCGGGACGCGTCACATGGATTCGCGTTATTCGCGGCGATATCGAGAATCCGCAGCATCGCATGCAGACTGAACTCGAGATGTTCAAACGCGTCGCCGATGCCGGCATCTCGATCGATCAGGTCACGATAAACCAGGCGGGCGTCGCGTTTGTGGTCGACGGCGATCGCGGCAACGACGTGCGCGCCCTGCTCGGCGATCTCAATCTGGCCGTACGCGTTCGCGAAGGTTGCGCAAAGATCTCGGTCGTCGGTACCGGCATGCGCTATTTACCCGGCGTGGTTTTTCGATGCGTGCAGGCATTGAGCCGAGCAGACGTCGAGATTATCCATTGTACGGACAGCAACATTACGATTTCGATTCTCGTGCCCGAAGCCGACGTAGCGCGCGCCGAGGCTGCGGTGCACGATCAATTTCACCTCGCGACAGGGGGAGACGCATGAGCCGGCTTGGGACGATTTGCACGGCGATGATCACGCCGTTCGACGAACGGGGCAATATCGACAGCAAAGAGGCGGCGCGCATCGCGCGCTGGCTGGTCGGTCGCGGGAATGACGGTCTGGTTGTCGCCGGGACGACCGGCGAGGGCGCAACGCTCGACGCCGGCGAGCGACGCGAACTCTTCGGTGCGGTGAAGGCCGCAATTGGCGACGGCGCAGCGATGATCGCGAACGTCGGCACGAACGACGTGCGCTCGACGATTCGTGCCGGTAAGGAAGCGCAGGATGCCGGTGCCGACGCCCTGCTCGTGGTCGTACCGCCGTATGTCAAACCGACGCAGGGCGGGATGCTCGAGTTCTTCGGCACGATCGCCGACGCAACGCCGTTGCCGGTCGTGGTGTATAACATCCCGGGGCGGACGGCGGCGAACATGTTACCGGCGACGCTCCTCGAACTCGCGACCCGCCACAAGAACGTCGCCGGCGTCAAAGAGTCGAGCGGCGATTTGAAGCAGATCGCGACGATCGTACGCGACCGCCCCGACGGGTTCATCGTGTGGTCGGGCGACGATCATCTCTTCTTACCCTGTCTTGCGGTCGGGGCTGACGGGGTCGTCGGTGTCGCAACGCATTTGTGTTCGCGCGAGTATCGCGAGATGTTCGACGCATTTCGCAGCGGCGACGTTACGCGCGCCGCGGCTATTCACAACGCCCAGCTCGAACTCGTCGACGCGCTCTTTGCGGTCACCAGTCCGATCGCGATCAAGTGGGCGATGGGCGAGCTCGGCTTCAAAGTGGGACGCTGCCGCCCGCCGCTCGATCGGCTTCCCGCAGCACTCGTCGAACGTCTGCGACCACTCGTCGCATCGTACCTGACGACCGCATAGAGCATGGAATCGGTAGAGATTCTGGGATGCCGTCTCGATCTGCTCGATCAGAACGAAGCGACGGAGGCGATTCTGCGCTTCGCGCGCGATGATAGCGGCGCGCTGATCGTCACGCTGGGGACCGAGATGGTGGTGTACGCACAACACGATCCTGCATTCCGCGACGTGCTGAACGCAAGCGCGCTTTCGCTCTGCGATACCGTCGGCGTGCTGACCGTCGCGCGCCAGGGAGGCGCGCCGTTGCGCGAGCGCGTTACCGGCGTCGACCTGGTAGAAAGGCTTTGTCAGCGTGCCGCCAAGGAAGGGCTGCCGGTCTATTTCTTCGGCGGCGCAGAAGGCGTTGCCGCCGATGCTGCCGCGATCCTCGAGGTGCGGTTTCCCGGGCTAATCGTCGCGGGTACGCGTAATGGATTTTTCTCGAGCGAAGAAGAAAGCGCAATTGCCGATGCGATCCGCGAAAGCGGCGCACGCATTGTTTTCGTGGGGCTTGGTTCCCCGCGACAGGAGCTGTGGTTGGCGCGCAACTTATCCGCAACGGGCAGCGGTGCCGGAATCGGAATCGGCGGCTCGCTCGATGTCATCAGCGGTCGCGTCAAAAGAGCACCGATGATTTGGCGACGGCTCGGCGTAGAGTGGCTCTATCGCTTGGTGCGTGAGCCGCAGCGATTTCGCCGGCAACTCTCTTTGCCGTACTTTGTGTGGCTCGTCGCGCTTGACCGGCTCGGATTGCGCAAGCAGAAAGGGTCGTCGACGACGTGAAAGCGATGCTATTGGCGGGCGGACTGTCGACGCGCCTGTATCCGCTAACGAAGTCGGTCCCCAAACCACTCGTACCGGTTGCCGGGGTGCCGAATGCCGTGCATGTGATCAAGTACCTCAAATCGTACGGCTACGATGAAATCGCGATCAACGTACACTATCTCGCCGATGCGATCACGGCTACGCTCGGTGACGGTTCGGCCTTCGGCGTGCGTCTCGAATATCTGCACGAGGAAACGCTGATGGGCAGCGCGGGCGCGCTCAAGCCGCTCGAAGCGTTCTTTGGCGATGAGACGTTCGTTGTCGTCGGATGCGACGACCTCACCGATCTTCCGCTCGATCGCATCGCCGCGATGCACGTGCGTACGCGGGCGATCGCGACCATCGGGCTCGTGACGCGCGACGCCGTCGATCAATACGGGGTGGTCGTGACCGACGGCGACGGACGCATAACCGGCTTTCAGGAGAAACCGGCGCCTGGAACCGAGCGCAGCAAACTGGTCAATACCGGGATTTATGTCTTCTCGCCGCAGATCTTCGAGCGCATTCCCGCGGGCACGTTCTACGATTTCGGAAAGCAGGTTTTTCCTGAACTGCTCGTTGACGGCTTGCCGTTCTACGGCTTCGACGCAAGGGATGCGTACTGGTGCGACATCGGCACGCCGAGCGAATACCGTCGCGCGAGCGACGACGTGGTCAACGGCGTGTTCCACATCCCCGATACGCGTGCGGATGGAGCAGATCCGAGCGCGCGCATTGCTCGGAGCGCCTCGATCGAGCGCAACGTCTGGATCGGCGCGGGCGCGCGCATCGGCGAGCGCGTACGCATTAGCGGCCCGTCGGTTATCGGTGACGCGTGCGTCGTGGAAGACGGCGCCCTGATCGAGGCAAGCATTGTTTGGGAGCGAAGCACGATTGGTGCGGGCGCACAACTGCGTGCCGCGATCGTGGGCAA
>DATJOM010000113.1:0-17938 GCA_035507095.1 Candidatus Acidiferrum sp. | reverse complement strand
AGCAAACGCATCGGACTCGCGCTCTCCGACCCGACTGAAACCTTCGCGCTGCCGCTCGGTACGATCGAACGGACCAATTTACGCGCGGATCTCGCGCTGATTCAGGAATATGCGGAATCGTACAAAGTGGGCGAGCTCGTCGTGGGCGATCCGGTTGCTCTTTCGGGCGAGCGCGGGATCGCCGCCCAGAAGATGGATGCGTTTGTGGAAGCACTGCAAGGCGTGTTTCCCGGCAAGATCTATCGCATCGACGAACGCATGACGACGGCGCAGGCGACCAAGACGCTGATTGCCGCCGACGTGTCGCGCAAAGATCGCAAGAAGGTCGTCGACAAAATGGCGGCTGCTCTGATCCTCGAGACGTTTCTCACGCGGCGGCGTTTGGGCCATTCGTGATCTCACGGGCCCGTGTCGTTGCAATCGCTACTGCATTGGTCGCGCTGCTCGGCGGCGTCGCGATTGCGGTGTGGTATTCGATCGTTTTTCTCGACCGCTCGTTGCCGACCGACAGCGTGCAGGTCGTGATTCCGCGCGGTTCGAGTCTTGGCGATATTGCTTCGCTGCTGCAGGATCGCGGCGTGATCTCCAATGCCTTCGCGTTTCGCGTTCTTGCGCGCGTAGCGCACAACGATACTGACGTACGCGCCGGCGCCTACGCATTTGCGCCGCACGCAACGGCCGCGGACGTCCTCAACCAACTGCTCACAGGCGGCGCACAGGTTGCGACGTGGGTTACCATTCCCGAGGGCTTCACCGCAAAGCAAATCGCGCAACGGTTGCAGGGCGAAGGCGTCGGCAAAGCCGATGCGTTCGATCGGGCCTTCCGCGGTCACGAAGGGTTTCTCTTTCCAAGTACATACTTGATCCCACTTGCGGCAACACCCGAGCAGGTCACGCGGATGTTCACGGATCAGTTCGCGAAGGAGCTGCCACCAGACGCTGCGCAGCGCGCGCGCGCGCTGCACGTCAGCGTGCGGCAAGCGGTGACTGTGGCCTCGTTGGTAGAACGCGAAGCGCAGATCGAGGCCGATCGGCCGATGATCGCCGGAGTCATTTACAATCGCTTGCGGCAGGGTATACCGCTACAGGTGGACGCCACGATCGAGTACGCGCTGCCGGCCCACAAAACCGAGCTATCGCTGCGCGATTTACGGGTCGATTCGCCGTATAATACGTATGCACACACGGGCCTGCCCCCGACGCCGATCGCGAATCCCGGCCTCCCCTCGCTGGAAGCGGCACTTCATCCGGCGAAGACCGATGCACTCTATTACGTCTATTGCGGGAATGGGCACCACGTCTTTGCGAAGACGCTCGCAGAGCATCAAGCCAACGTCGAACGCTGTCTTCACTAACCGGATTCGGCTGCGCCGAATCCATGGCGTTCGGCCTTCGGCCGATCCGCAAGACTTCAAACGAAGCGAAAGGAACGGTATCTCACATGTCGTCCAACAACGGTGAAACCAGGAGCGGACCGCTTGAGCTGAGCGAAGTGCTCTACATCGAAACCAAGGACGGCGGAGAGCTGCCGTTCGAGGTCGTGGGGATTCTCGAGGATCCCGACAACGGGACCTCATACGCGGTGCTGATGCACGAGCCGCAGGACGATGAGGCCGAGAGCGAGTTCATCGTTACCGATCTGGAAGGCAATCTGCTCGAAGATGAGGCCCTCGCGCAAGAGATTCTCGATGAGTTTCTCGTCTTTGCCGAGGAGGCCGGAGAGGAAGGCGACAGCTAATCCGCGTCCTCTTTCTCTCGGCGAGTGTCGGCGTCGGCCACGTCGCCGCAGCCAACGCAGTGTGCGTAGCGCTTGGCGAGATCGATCCGAGCGTGCGCACGCACGTCGTCGACTCCTATAAATATGCGGCCCTAGTCGTCTCGCGTGTCGTCTCGGACGGCTATCTGCGGATGGTCAAGACGATTCCGCAGATGTACGGGTATATCTACGACCGGGCTGAACGCGCGACCGAAGCCGGCCCGTTTCGTACCTGGGCCTCGCAATTTACCGCGGGCAACCTGCGCTCGTTGATCGAGCGCGAGCGCCCGGATGCGATCGTCTGCACGCACGCGTTTCCGAGCGGTGCAATGGCGGAATATAAGCGTGTATATGATGATGCACCTCCGATCGTCGGCATCGTGACCGACTTCGCCGTTCATGCGTTTTGGATCCACGACAATCTCCAAGGCTATTGCGTCGCCACCGAGGCGATGCGCGATGTCATGATTGGACGCGGCGTGCGTCCCGAACGCGTCGCGGTGACCGGCATCCCGGTCGACCCGCGCTTCGCGCATCCTGGTGAATTACGCAACGCGATTCGAGAGCGTTTGGGCTTACCGCTCGATCGTCCGATTGCGCTCGTCATGGGCGGTGGATTGGGCATCGGTCCGCTCTCGCGTGCGCTGCGAGCGATGGAAGAGGTGAGCGTGCCAATCGCGGCAGTTGTGATCGCGGGACGAAACGCTCGCGTCGAACATCGTGTCCTCGCCGCGGCAGAAAGCGTCAGCTATCCCGTGCGCGTGGTGCGCTTCGTGGACAATGTGTACGATTACATGCACGCAGCAGACGTTTTTGTAACGAAGCCTGGTGGTCTGAGCACCGCCGAGGCGCTCGCCGCGCGCAAGCCGATCGTGCTGCTCAAGCCGTTGCCGGGCCAGGAAGAGCGCAACGTGCGCGTGTTAACAGAGTGGGGTGTCGCAATACGGGCACGCACTACGGCAGAGTTACCCTACGCGCTCACCGCAATATTGACGGATTCCCTTCGCCGCGAGCGAATGACACAGGCAGCAGGGCAACATGGGCGCCCGGATGCAGCGCGCGATGCGGCATCGCTGATTTTCCAGCTCGCGCGTGCACCGAAGGAGGTTCCGGCGTGAAACTCCCATCTTCGTCAACCTACGGTACTTGGCTCGCATTTTTCCGTATCTATGCCGGGGCATTTTGGCTGATGCACGGCATCCCGAAGTTTCTGCACAGCGAGGATTTCATGCCGCCCAACGGCATGATGACGCAATTTCTCAACGGACAGATCACGCATAACAGCGGCCCGTATCAGGGTTTTTTGGTGCACGTCGTTCTGCCTAACGCATACTTCTTTGCGGAACTCGTGCGCTTGGGTGAGGTCGTCACCGGCTGTCTCTTATTGTTTGGCTTCTACACGCGACTGGGCGGATTGATCGGGATGTTGCTTGCGCTCAACTACATCTCGGCAAAAGGCGGACTCGCGCATTTGAGCGTGTGGTCGGGCCTTGACTCTGCCGCGTTCATCCTCTCGGCGCTGAATTTCGTGCTGCCCACCGGGCGCGTACTAGGTGTCGACGCCCTGCTTTGGCGGATGAAGCGTAAACCGGAGGTCGCGGTCGCAGGCGCAGTTTTCGTAGAAGAGCCGCCAATGACCGGACCCACGGCACCCAGCGCCTGAAGAATTGGATATGAAGCGAAGTGTTGCTGCCCTTACGGTTCTCGCCTTTGCTGCGGGCGTCCAGCCCGCACTCGCCGCACGTATCTACAACCTGACGCCTGTTACGATCCACGTTTGGGCGGATCCGTACATGTATACGCTTGCGCCCGGAAAGCGCAGCCCGAGCGTCAGCGTAAACGTTACCCAAGTCGACGTCTACTACTCGAAGGACCCGAACCTCGAGGAAAAGTCTGAGATCTGTGTCGTCGGCTTCGGATTGCATCACGAGCTCGTCGGCGGTCACTACATGCTCGTGACAAACGTTGATCACAACGTCAATTGCTCGGTCTGCGACTCGGACGGCAATCGCATCTCCTCGGGATCGGGGCAGTTCCCGCGGGATGTATGGGACAAAGTGAAAGGTACACGGTCAGAGAAAGGTGGCTGCCCGTAGTCAACGCTAGATATGCCGACATCGCATCAAGAACCGCTGTTCTCGCACCCCTTGCACGAAGTGTTCAGCGCAGCCCGTCGCGCGATACAGGAAGAAGCAAGTGTCATTCCGTGCGCGCGGATCGGCGACGCCGGCCTCGTGCGTGAACTGATCGATCGGCACATCGTTCCGCTGCCGGAGTTCGAGACAACTGCGAAAACGGCGGATTTGGACGACCAGGGTGAGTTCGCGACGTATTGGCACACGATCAAGAATCCCGAGTCGTTCCACTACCAGCCGGCAAACCCGAAGGCGATTCTGCACGCGTACGAGGCGCACTTGACCGACGACGAGCTAACGCTCAAGTTCCATGCCGTGACAAAGCCGGGCGCGACGAAGCAAACGCATCAGCAGATGGCAGACGCCATAGCCGCTAACGTCGAGAGCCTGTGTCGTGAAATCGCACCGCGCAATGCGTCGCTGGAAGAGGCCGCGGTGCAGGCGATTGCGGCGCGGAAAACCTTCTGCGAAGAGCTCGAACGGCGGCGCAAAGACTTGCTCTGAGCAGCAGGGGACCGGCGGAGCCCGGCGCCTAAGCTAGCGAGCGGGAGGTGTCCCAATGACACGAACAGTGCTTTTAGCCTTCGCGTGTTTCGCGCTTTCCGTCGCACCGGCGCTTGCCGCGCGGATCTACAACCTCACCCCGCTGCCGATTGAGGTCAAGGGGCTTAGCGGAAGCGAAAGTATCGGCTTGGCCGCGGGCGCGCGCAGCGCGAGCCTTAGTTGGAGTGCGAAGCGCGTGTACGTGCTCGACGAGCACGGCAAGCAAATCTGCGACGTCGACTTCGGTTGGAGAAGCGAGGTCGTCGCCGGGCATTATTTGCTCGTTACAAATTACGGCACGCGTGTTAACTGCCAGCTATGCGACGCGGACGGCAAGCGGATGTACGGCGGTACCGGATCATTCGGTCCGTACTGGGCCTCGATGCTCGAGACCAAGAAGTCGGAAAAGCAAGGTTGTCCATAAGAAATCTCACGCCGCAAGCGCTTCACGTATCGAGTCGCAGCAGCACGCGCTCGCCGGCGAAGGCAGGGGCGGCGCGGGTGGCGAACGGACGGGGCTGGTCAAGTTTGGAGAGATGGCCGAGCGGCTGAAGGCGGCGGTTTGCTAAACCGTTATACGATGTAAAGTCGTATCGAGGGTTCGAATCCCTCTCTCTCCGCCAGCGACTTTCGTCAGAGCTGCGGGGCAGGAAAGCAAAACGCGACCCCGTATCCTCGGTGGTCGCGCCGGCGACGACACGATGCGGTCGTAGCTCAATTGGATAGAGCAACAGGCTACGAACTTGTAGGTTGGGGGTTCGAGTCCCTCCGACCGCGGATGT
Organism: Candidatus Acidiferrum sp.; assembly: GCA_035507095.1. Taxonomy (GTDB): domain Bacteria; phylum Vulcanimicrobiota; class Vulcanimicrobiia; order Vulcanimicrobiales; family Vulcanimicrobiaceae; genus Aquilonibacter. The sequence goes on along the minus strand of DATJOM010000113.1, from coordinate 12,722 downwards.
AACGAACGAGCCTCGGTTTTGCCGAGGCTCGTTTTTGCATGTCAGCCGTTGTGCGGCTTCATGTACAACACGCCGTGCGGATAGTCGAATACGTAGTCGAAGTGTTTGAGAAAATCGAAGCCAAGCAATGCCGAGTGAAGGTCCCACGCCGAACTCTCGCACGCTTCGGTTCCGGTATATACGATTGGACCGAGCGAGACACGTGCCATCGGCCCGCAAACGGTCACGTCGTAGCTATCGCCGATCCCGCCTACCGCCGAATTTCCGCCCAGGAATCCACTGTCGCGGTTCGCGAGGAGGTTGATGCCATGATGTTCGACCTGATCCGAAATCAACACCAGAGAACTCCCGCCGGTATCGAGCAATGCTAAGACAGCGAGTTTATCGTCCAACTTCACCGGCACACGCGGTTGCAGCGTCGAAAGGTCAACCGTAACAGGATACGCGCCGCTCGGCGCTGCTGCCGGACCTGCAGCCGGATCGGTGATGCGCATCGTGCCCGTGCTCAGGGACAGGTCGACGATCGCGCCACCGAACACGTCAAACCCGATCAAGCCGTCGGGTTGCTCGTTGTTCAGCGCGTCCTGGAAACGGTGCTTGTCGTCAAATGATGTGACGATCACGTTCTTGAGCGTGTTGCCGCCGATCTCGACGCTATCCGCTTTGCGAATGTACGCCTTCGTGGAACCACCGATGCCGTGTGCCCGTGAAATCTGCTCGTCTTTGACCTTTGCCTTGTCGGCGAATGCGTCGAAGAGGAAGATGCCGGATGCGCCCGTATCGAGGATAAAGCGACCGGGAACGCCGTTGACCTTTGCGTCGAGGTAGATGCGCTGCGCGGTCACACGAATTGGAAACGGCTGACTGTTCGCGAAGGTCCATGTCGCCGACGGTGCCGGCGGATGGAGGTCCGTCGCGCTCACCGCCGGGTTCAGCGTGATCTTGGTGTAGGCATACTGGCCCTTGCTGTTGCCGTACGACCACACACCGATATGCTTCTTGCCCAGCCCAATATCTGCATATGAAGCGATCTTGATTGTGAAATCGTACTCACCCCCGGGGTCCAAGACCGCCTGAACAAACGCGCCCGTGTCCGGGTCTTCGTAGACATCGTACGGTAATGCGCCATTCATCGTGATGTGTAAGATATCAACGGTCTTGCCGTCGACCGTCGCCGTGCCTTTCAACGTGGCCGGCAACTCGCTTGTGCCCTCGTTGAAGAGGACGTCGTAGGCGAGATAGTATTTGGCGCGGTCGCCGATGAGGGGCACGGTGAATCCGTTCGCGCTGGTCGTCCAGAAGATGTTGCCCGTGAAGCCGGTCGAGTAGTCCGACTCGTAGTCTTTTGTGGACTGATAGTCGCGACGATATGCAAGGCCGATGCGTTGCTCCGTTACGTGCTGCGTGACTCTGCCCGATTCGTCGGTATACGTCTGCTCGAGGACGAGTGACTGCACGGCGCCGTCCCCGTACTGCCAGCCGACGAAGGCGCGATGCTTGGCAAGCAACGACGCTGCGTCGTCGGCGCGGACCGCAGGCGGCATCGAGGCCACTGAAAACAAAAGCACGAAAAGGGCGGTTGCAACACGATATATGCGCATCTTACAGGGCGAGTTTGTCGTCGGAACGGCGCGTCCTCTGGGCCGTAGGAACTAATGGCTACGTGGGAAGACGTGCGTCGCATCGCACTCGCGCTCCCCCAAACGCGCGAGAGGTTCATGCACGGCACGACGGGGTGGGCGGTCAAAGACAAGGGCTTTGTTTGGGAGCGTCCGTTGCGCAAGTCGGATCTCGCTGCACTCGGTTCGGCGGCGCCGAAGGGCGCGATCCTCGGCGTACGCACCGCGGATCTCGAGATGAAAGAAGTGTTGCTTGCGCGCGATCCCGACGTCTATTTCACAACACCGCATTTTGACGGGTATCCGGCGGTGCTCGTGCGTCTCGGCCGCATCAAGGTCGGCGAACTCAAAGATATCGTGCTTGAGGCGTGGCTGGCGCGGGCGCCGCAACGGATTGCCGAGGAATACCTTGCCGCTTGCACCCCTGCGGCGGGTTCTGGTAAAGTGAGGCGTCGAAAACGGCCCTGACCGTCATGGCTCGGTAGCTCAGCGGTAGAGCAGGGGACTCATAAGCCCTTGGTCGGGTGTTCAAATCACCCCCGAGTCACCAAAGTTTGAAAAAGCGGGACCCTGAGAGGGGTCCCGCCAATTGTGGCGGGTCATGTCCACGATCCCCTGCGACTTCTGCCCCCACCCCGTCGACCGTAACCAGATGGAAGAGATCGAGATCTCGCACTATGTCCCCGACAGCTCGGGTGACGACCTTGCCTACGCACGGACCTACTTCTTTGGGCATCCCGACTGCGTGCGCAAGTTCTATCGCACGCTGGTCGATCATAAACTGGACCTGTTCAAACACATTCCGAGCACCGGCCTTCCGCCGGAACCGTGACGTGCAGCCGCGGCTGCAACATGCGCCCGTAGCTCAGCTGGATAGAGCGCTGCCCTCCGAAGGCAGAGGTCGAAGGTTCGAATCCTTTCGGGCGCGATTTTCTTGCGGGTAGCGATGACGGACGACGAACGCTTCATCAAGCGAGCGATCGAGCTTGCACAGCTTGCAGCCGACGACGGTGACGTTCCCGTGGGTGCCGTGCTCGTCAGCGGCGATTTGGTGCTCGAGGCCAAGAACGAAAAGGAAGCGCGACCGGATCCCACCGCGCATGCCGAGATGTTGCTGATTCGTGAGGCCTCGCGCCGTTTGGGCGCCTGGCGTTTACAAGACGCGACACTCTACGTCACCAAAGAACCGTGCGTGATGTGCGCCGGCGCAATCATTGCCGCGCGTTTGAAACGCGTCGTATATGCGGCGCGCGATCCAAAGGGCGGTGCGGACGGCGGCGCGTTCGACGTGCTGCAATCGTGGAAAACGAACCATCGTCTCGACGTGACCGCCGGCGTGCTCGAAGCGGAAGCCGCCGACCAGCTTCGCCGCTACTTCCGGCAAAAGCGGCTCCCGCAACCCGAAGAAGGTATCGACGCGTAAGCGCGGGTAGATAGGGCGTCGCCATACGGAGAGGTGGTCGAGCGGTTGAAGGCACCCGCCTCGAAAGCGGGCGTACCTGATGAGGGTACCGTGAGTTCGAATCTCACCCTCTCCGCCATGCTGATAAAGCCGAGCACTACGCTCGGCTTTATTGCTGGGAGATCGCCTTCTCGGGACCTTCGCGAGGCTTTCCTTCGGCGCGCGTACACTCCGGACATGAAGGAGAGCGCAGCGGCCGCCTTGGCGCTGCCGGACGAGGTGCGGGATCTATCCGCCAATCGCGTCCTGCGGAGCCTTTCTAAGGAAGCTCAGGCGGAGCTCTGGCCGCATTTCGAGCGCGTCGCGATGGATCAGGGCCACGTCTATAACAGCGCCAACGCCCGCATCGAGCACCTCTATTTTGTCGAGCGCGGCCTGGTTTCGTTGGTGAAGGTCATGAAGGACGGACGCACCATTGAAATCGGCGCCGTCGGTATCGAAGGCGTAGCGGATCCATGTGGGATCTTCGACGCCGAGCGAGCGATTCTGGAATCGGTGGTACAGATTCCCGGCACGGCGCTTCGCATTGAACGCAACGTGCTCGCCAGAAAGATCGCGCACAACGGCGCAATTCTCCACGCGTTGCGGCGTTACACGGCAGTGGCCCTCAATCAGTTCATGCAAACCGCTGCGTGCAATTGTCTGCATTCGATCGATCAGCGCGCGTGCCGCTGGTTGCTCATCGCGCATGACAGTGCGCTTGCGGATACCTTCCCGTTGACCCAGGAGTTCCTCGCGATGATGCTGGGCGTGCAGCGTGCCAGCGTTTCGATTGCCGCTCAGACGTTACATCGAGCCGGCCTCATCGAATATACACGCGGACGCGTCACGATCGTGGATCGGGCCGGCCTCGAACGAGCCGCGTGCGAGTGTTACGGCACCTTGCGCGAGCAGCTCAACGATCTTTACTTGAGTCACCAGGATCGGCATCCGGTCGATATCGCGCGAGCCCGAACTGGCCGCAATGTCGGGTATCGCGCAGACGAGCCTTCCTCAACCGGGTGATGCTAGATCGGATTGGTGCAGCAGCAGCAATCTGGGGTTACGCATTCGGGTTCGGAGGGCGATCGGATCATGAGGCTACCTTCGAAAATTGCAGCGTTTGCCGTCGCGGCGGTGATTTTCGGCACGCTGGTGTGGTTCGCGCCCCCGCAAGGGATGGAGCCGGCGCAGGCCTATCCGATTTTCTCCCAGGCGCTCGGCGTGAACTGCTCGATGTGCCACACGATGGTACCCGAGCTCAATGCGTACGGAAGGTATTTGCAGCGCACGTTCTACGCACCGATCACGCAACCGGCGCTCAAAAAAACATTACCTGCCTTCATTTGGTATCAGTTTGCGGGCAACAACGTCGGTAATGAACGGGGCGCTACGAACCCCCACACCAAAGACTTTCTCACCAGCACCCTCTACCTCTATTTCGTCGGCCTGATGGGATCGGGATCCGAGTTCAGCTATCGCGTCGAGAACCCGCTGGTGACGAACAATGTGGCGGTCAACCAAAGCACCGGCCCGGAGACGATGTGGGCGGCGTATAACAAGCTCTTCAACGGTTACGGCCACTTGCAAGCCGGCATGGATTATCCGGGGCCTGTGCCCTCGTTTCTGGCGAATCCATCGGATTACGAGAATGCCTTCCAAATCCGGCACTTGACGATCGGAAAGCACGGCTACAACCTGATCAACAAGCGCTTGACCTTCCGGTTCGACTACGAAAATGGCCCGATCGACGTTGAAATTGCCTGGCGCGGAGGCACCACCAACCCGATCTCGGGCGGCCCGTCGGATTTCGAGATCGCGCCGGGAAGCGACAAATCGTTTCCGCAGTGGAAGGTTGCGTACGCCCCACCGAATCGGCCCTATGAATTCGGTTTCTTTGGCACCGTCGGTCAGTACTACACCACGCTCAAAGGAACGCCGGTCGATAACTACTATAACTACGCGCCGTACTTCCAGCTCGATCCGGGTTGGGCAGGAAAACACACGCCCGGCCTGATGGCCTTCTACTCGTCGGGCCACGACAGCAACCCGGGGATCGCGGGCTTCGAGATGCTCGCACCGGAGGGCCCCAACTATACCGACGGCGCCTTCGAGCTAATGGAGCCGATCTTCAAAAACTACGCGGTCCTCAACCTGCGCAATGAGTTCATTAGCAACGGGTTGGGGACGTCAACGCAATACTGGAGCACGGGCACGTCATTCCAGCCGTTCGCGGCAATGTTGCCGTGGATGTTCGGTCGCTTCGACGTGCTGATGGCCGGCTATACCAGCGCTCCGAACAAGGGCCCGACGTATCAGTGGGCGCTGCAGTTCGAGCCGCCGCTCTCCGGCCCGTGGACGTTCCCGTTCAGGCGCGTCCACGAAGGCTCGTCGGCCGCCGTTGCACAAGCGAGCGCTTCGCCTCCGCCCCCGCCGTCAGGCCAAACGCTCTACGCACAGAACTGCCAGGCTTGCCATCGAGCCAACGGTATGGGGACGCCCCCAACCTTCCCGAGCCTGGTGAAGGATGCAATGGTCACATCAGATGACGCGACCGCGCTCATCATCGTGGTCAAGAAAGGCATCGGCATTATGCCCGCCTACGGAGACCGGCTCTCCGACGCACAGATCGCCGCGATCTCGACGTACGTGCGCTCGAGTTGGGGCAATACCGCGGGCCCGGTCACTGCCGCCCAGGTAAGCGCGATCAAGTGAGCATCACCGGGGAAGCGCGTCGTCAACTGTTGCTGTTGACGACGCTCTACTTCGCCATTCTTTTTCTCGAAAGCGACGTGAACCACGTGCCCCTGCTGTCGGCCGGATGGCTCACCTATGCGCTCATTCCGGTTGTGTGGCTTTCGTTCTCGCTCCTAGCATTGATGGCGGCGCAGTTGTGGCCCTCGGCTGCTACGAGCCGTCTGTTGCAGGTGGCAATGATCGGTGCGGCGCTCGTCGGCATCATCGGCGTGTTTCCCCACCTCGCTGCAAACGGTGTCACCTGGAATAATCCCGGCGCGCTGTTCAATCCCGCGCTATTGCACGGCCAGCCAGGGCCACAGTGGCCGCTGGCGATTACGATCGGAGCGGTGCTCGGCCTTATCGGCGGCAACGGCATCGCGCAGGATGCAGCGTTCCAGCGCGCAGCGGTCGGCTGGCCGACGCGAATCGCGTTCATTCTCGTGCTGATCGGTGTTGCGCTGTCGGATTCACTCGCCACACTCGGTTGGGGATCGAGCGTGATCGTCGTCGCGGCGCTGTTCCTGCTCGCAATCACGCTACGCGAGATCATGGCAGCCGAAAGGAACGCCGCATGACGGTACGGCGGTTTCTCGTCGCGTTTACCGTGGTCTTCGCCGGTGCACTCGCAATCGAGACCTTGAACTACCACACGATCGCGACGATCGCGAAGGATCGCTGGGCAATGGCTCCGGATCTTTCCGGCGCTCTGTTGTTGTCTGCGGCGCTCCTCGTGCTTGCGTGGCCGCGCCGAGCGTCGATCGCATTCATGATCGGCGCCGGCGGTATCTCGATCGTCGTTGGACTGGCCGGTATCGTGTTCCACTTTGCGAGTCGCGGCGTGCCGCTCGTGAATGCCGGAGTCGTGACGTCGTGGTTGGGAAACCCGCCGCCGCTCGCGCCGTTAGAATTCGCCGTCGTCGGCACGCTCGGGCTTATGACCGCATTATGGGAACGCGGCGGTCCGCTCGCGCAAATTCCGTCGATTGCGTCGGCGTGTTATGGGCTCGGCGCGATTTTAGGTTTGGCTGCACTGATGCTCGCCGCGACGACAGCGCTTGCGCCGGCAACTGCCGGTGTTATCGCGGCACTAGTTATTGGTGCACTCGGCTATCTCGTGGAAATAACGCATTCGGACCGTGTAACCGGTCTGGACGGGAGGGGATGAACATGAAATCAGCAGGCTCGGGAATCGTCGCTGGCGCGTTACTCATCGGCGCATTTGCAATTGTTCGGCCGGCAGTCGCGCCGATTGCGGCGAGCGCGGCATCCGACGGTGCATCGATTTACAGCGCCAAGTGTTCGAGCTGTCATAAAGCCGATGGGAAAGGGGGAGGGCCGTTCCCCGCACTCGCGGGCGCAGCAGACGTCACGGCAAAAGATCCGACCGCGATCATCACGGAGACGCTGAAGGGGAAAGGACTCATGCCGGGATTCAAGTCCAGCCTTTCCAACGCCGACATCGCAGCGGTTTTGAGCTACGTCCGGTCGTCGTGGGGCAACAAGGCATCTGCAGTGACTGAAGCGCAAGTGGCTGGGCTAAATAAATGACGCGACCGCTCGTTAGTTTGTTGGCGCTGTTACTTCTTGTGCCGCTCGCCGGCTGCGGCGGAGGGAAGAAACAACCGGTCGCAGTGGCGGCCGCGCAGGCACCATATTCGATCGATTTGCGCTTTGACCCAAACCCGCCGAAGGTAGGCGACGAACATTTCACGGTGACCGTTCGCGACGGCACTGGTGCGCCGGTTACCGGTGCAAAAGTTGAGATCTTTCCGAGCTTTGAGACCTCTCCCGGCGCGCACTTGGTCGCGAAGACCGGCATGGGCGGCGTGTCGCCGAACCTGACGGCCACGGATGCCGGTGACGGCACCTACACCGCGCAGATGACGCTGGCCAAGGCGGTGTATTGGACGTTCATTGCGCAAGCGACCGTGGGCGGAACGATTGCGAGCGTGCAGCAAGGCGTGCAGGTCGGACAGTAACTACTTGCTCGAAGCGATTTGGCTGTCGCTTACCGGCGATGCTTTGTTGCCCCATGACGTGCGTATGTAGGTAATTACCGCCGCGAGTTGTGCGTTCGAGAGCGTGCCTCGCCATGGCGGCATCGAGCCGGTCCACGTTGTGCCGCGTTCTTTAATCGGGCCGGTACTGCCGTCGAGCACGATGTGGATCACCGCGTGTGGATTGCCGGTAACGGACGGGTTTGCCGCGAGCGCCGGCGCGATATCGACCGCGCCCCGGCCGGTCGTGCCGTGACAACCCGAGCAATTGGCGATGTAGATCGACTCGGCTTGCGCGGCGGTGAGCGACGGGACGGTCGAGAGGGCTGCGCGCGCCGGCGGTCCTCCGGCCTGCGCGGCGACTTGGTCGGCGACTTGCTCTTCGCTGACCGGCGCGGCCTTATTGCCCCATGACGCGCGCATGTACGTGATAACCTCAGCGATCTGTGCGTTCGAAATCGTCCCCTGCCAGGGTGGCATCGATCCGTTCCATGTCGCGCCACGTTCCTTGACCGGGCCAACCATGCCGGTGAGCATCGTATGGATGACCCGTTTCGGATCACCCGTGACATACGGGTTCTTTGCCAGCGGCGGCGCTATATTAACTGCACCCTGTCCGTTCGCGCCGTGACAACCCGAACAGTTGGCGAGATAGATCGATTGCGCGCCGCTATCCGAGGCGGCCAGCACCGGCGCACTCGCATGCGGTGCGATCAGCAACGCGAAGCCGGCCAGCGCGAGCAGGACAGCTGAGAGAAAAATGGTCTTCCCCATGATTGTTGTGTCCTTCAATTATGCGCTTAGGCGCCCTGCTCGAAATGTGATAACGGCCCCGGCTATCAGGGAAGCCGAGCTGCTTCGCTTGGCTTCGTTTATTCGTGCGGGCCGAACGAGGCGCTGAAGATATATGTTCCGGCTACCGTCACGCAGGCGAGGACCTGCGGCTCGTACTGCGACTGCCGCGCCGCCCTGAGCACCGCGTCGTCGATACTGGAGATGTTGCTCGATTGAAACACGCGGGCGTCGCGCACGGAGCCGTCCGGTCCAACGGTGACACGAACGCGGACCGTAACGGGTACGGCGAGATTAGCTGCCGCAAGCGGCTCAGCCGGCGCAACCGCATGTACAACGTACGGCGCCCGGTTCGGCATCGCGCAACTGACGTAGGAGTTCGTGACGCTGTTCGCCGGATCCATGGCGACGCGGAAAATATAGCTCCCTGTCGTTGCCTGGCAATTGACGATGGTCGGTGAGTAGCTCGAGTTTCGCGCTGCGCGCAGCGCCGTTTGATCGAGCGCCATGTTATTGCTGCTCCGCAGAATGTGTGCGTCGACGAGTTTCCCGTCAGCATCGATCGTTACCGCGACGAGAATCGTGACAGGGCCGATACCGAGATCCCTCGCTGAAGCGGGATAGTCCGCCGCCGCCGCGTGTACGACGGTCGCTGCGGCATTCGGCATCGCACACGTCGGCGCATCGGCGAGCACCATAGCCGTCAAAATCATTGCATCTCCTCCGTCCCTCGACTACGCTTCGCTACGCTCGGGATGACAAATGTGTTACGGGCAGGCGGCGGGGCTGGCGCTTGGGCTCGGGCTTGGATGCGGCGTGCCCGCAAGGCGCGGATCCGGGGCCGTTACCGGAAACGTAAAATCCGAGAACGTCGTGGTCGCACTGACTTTGAACGCGCCGATGATCGCAACGTGCTGCGTTGCGCTCCACGTGCCGCGCGTGATGACCCAGTGCCCGTCGACGATCGCATAGTCGAGTCCGATCTGCATGTCGGTACCGTTGTCTTGGAGTGTGACATGCGAGGGCAGTTGGCTTTGCGCGTCTTCGACGACCTCGGACGGATAGAACGTGTTGTCGCCGGTGCGCGGCGTCGGCTCGATCAACAAGTGGATGGCGTCGTCGGTCGAGTCGGGCGCGTAGCGCGGCGCCCATTCGGAGAAATAGGTTAGCACCATGTCGACGCTCGGATCGATCGGCGGCGGCGGAAGTTGAAAAGGTTGGCCCGGATCGAAGGTGATGTCGATCTTCTTGAGGTTCGCGAAATAGCTGAACTGAAACGACGAGAACGGATCGAAGAACGGAATCACCGGAAACGCCGGACCGGTGCGCTGCGCGCCGTTGGGCAAGTCCTGCATGATAGCGCAGTCGTCGGCGACACGAACGACCACGTAGCGATTGATGTCTTCCGCGCGGCTTGCGCCTTCGACGTGCGTCGTTTCGCGAAAGGTTATGTAGGCGGGCGGCGTGGTGAGATACGCCGTGGCAGCGCGGTTGATCAGCGCGGCGAGCGCCGCATCTGCTCCAATCATTGCATAGGGCCATTCGCTCGCAGGGAAGCTCCGTACTGCCGCCGCAGAGGCCCGAAGTGATCAAAGCACCATCTGCACCGACGATTGCGCGCGTCGTCGAATTACGCCGCGCGATCCACCGCCGCCCCGAGCTTGGCTTTGAGGAGCATGAGACGCAAGCGCTGATCGAGCGCGAACTCGACGCGATCGGCGTCGAACATCGGCGCGTGGCGCAGACCGGCGTGGTTGCCGTGGTACGTGGTGCGTTGCCGGGCCCGGTCGCAGGCTTGCGCGCCGACATGGATGCGCTCCCGATCACCGAGCGTTCGGGCGAGCCGTTTGCCTCCGAAATCCCAGGGAAGATGCACGCCTGCGGACACGACGCACACACGGCAATGCTGTTGGGTGCGGCACGCGAACTGCACGCGATGCGCGAGCGCTTGCGCGGCACGGGAGTCTTGATCTTTCAACCGGCAGAAGAAGGACCGGGCGGTGCGCAGCCGATGATCGAGCAAGGCGCGCTCGAAAACCCAAAGGTCGACGCGATTATGATGCAGCACGTCGACATCCGCTTGCCGGCCGGGACGATCAGCATCACGCCGGGCCCGGTAAATGCTTCAGCCGACGAGCTGTACATTACCATTCGCGGCAAAGGCGGCCATGGTGGCTATCCGCACACGTCGATCGATACGATCCCGGCGGCGAGCGCGGTCGTGCTGGCGCTGCAAAATATCGTCGCCCGCGAAATGGATCCGCTCAAAAGCGTCGTCGTCACGATCGGTACGATTCAAGGCGGCTACCGTAACAACGTGATCGCCGACGAGGTACGAATGTCCGGCACGTTACGCGCACACGATCCCGCGATTCGCGATGGACTCGAAGCGCGCGTACGCCGCATCGTCGACAACGCGGTTGCGGCATACGGGGCGACTGCGGAGATTCGCATCGTGCACGGCTATCCGCCGGTCGTCAACGACGTCGCGCTGACGGAAAACTTCGTGCGCTATTTGCGCGAGAATACCGCGCTGCACATCGAACGGTATCCGCCGACGATGGGCGCGGAGGATTTTGCGTACTTCGCGCAAGCCGTTCCCGGCGTGCAAGTGCGCTTGGGTGTACGCGCCGAGAGCAACGGCGTGGTGGACGCGGCCCACAGTGCTGAGTTCCGCCTCGACGAAGCCGCGTTGCCGGTGGGCGTCCAAACGCTGGTCGCGTTCGTTGCCGGCGCTGCCGATATATTGGGGTAGCTTGCCCGGTAGGCACTACCCGTAGGGGTCTCGAAGGAGGTAGGCCATGGCGATCGTGACCGATGCCTTTGCCCGCCCCGGGCTACGGTCATACAGCGCGAGTCTCGAGATCGAGTCCCCGGTGGAAGACGCGTTCGCGCTGCTTTGTGCCGTTGAGAAGTGGCCGGTGTGGCTACCGTTCTTGCGCAGTGCGACCCTCGCGGATCCGGCATCTCCGCTTGCAATGGGTACCGAAATAGTCGTGCGCTCGAGCCTGCCGGGCGCCGAAGAACAGCGCTACGAGGTCGATCAATTCATCTCGAACTTCCACCTCTCGCTGGTGGGTCTATATTCCGTCCGGCGCCGCCTGGACTTTCGGATCGAGCGCAAGACGTCGCGAGCGAAACTCCGGATGCAGCTCAGCTACCCGGCCTATGGCGGTCGTCTGGGCGCGCTGATGGACGCTTGGAAGCACGGCCGGCGGCTCGAGCGTGGCCTCGACGACGCCCTGATCCACTTTAAGGGTATGGTCGAGCTAGCAGTCATTGACCGCGACTGCTAGACCTTGATATAAAAGAGCCGTTATGCCCCTCTACGACTACCGCTGCGCGACCTGTGGCAAGGTGACCGAGATCCGCCACGGGTTCAACGAGACGAACTCCGCGCCGTGCCCCCGCTGCGGCGGCGCGCTTGCGCGGGTCTTCAATCCGGCGCCGATCATCTTCAACGGCTCGGGCTTTTATAAAACCGACTCGCGCCCGGCGCAAAAAACAAGCGACGCGAAGAGCGAGCCTCCCAAGAGCGACGCGCCCAAGGCCGATGCTCCGAAGAGCGACGCGCCGAAAAGCGATTCGGCCGCGTGACCTGGGTTCTGTACGGCGGTGTTAGCGCCGGCGTGCTACTCGTGGTCGCCGCGGGAATCATCGTGATTTCGCCGCTGCTGCGCACAAAACGCCACGCGCAAGCAATCGCGCCGCGCGTCCTGATCGCGAAATTTCAAAAAGCGCAGCACGATTTGGAGCGCGTGCAAAGCGCAACCATCGTCTTCGAAGAGCTCGACGTGCGCGCACGCGTCGCGGTCGCGCGCCTCAAGGCAGCGGTGGAGGTTCTTCGCTCGCTTCGGGTGGTTCCCACTCCCAACCGGGATTAGCCGGCGTCGCACCGCTGGGAAGTCCAAACGCCGGTGCTTCCGGCGTTGCACCTGGCGGCGTCGCAAAGGGCATGCCGAACGGAGCGCCACCCGGCGCGGGCGTACCCGGTGACGGTGGCGGCGGCGCGGCAACCGGCGCCGGCGCGGGTTCGATCGTGTCGGGTGGCGTGACGGTCTTGGGCCCCGTCTCGATCGGCGGCATCTCATACCCCGACTCGACGCTCACGTCAGCGGCCTTACCGCGACGGCG
>DATJOM010000112.1:0-41342 GCA_035507095.1 Candidatus Acidiferrum sp. | reverse complement strand
GCGCGAAGGATCATGCGCTCGCCGCCGTTCGCGCGTCGGCCGCTTCCATCGCTTGGAAGGCCTTGCTGGTCAACTCGTGGTCGAGTACGCCGCGAATGAAGCGCGAAGCGGTGCGCACCTTCGCAATGTCCACGCCGGTTTCGATGTGCATGCCTGCCAGCATGTACAGCACGTCCTCGGTACCGACGTTGCCGGTTGCGCCCGGCGCGTACGGGCACCCGCCGAGGCCGCCGGCGGAGCTGTCGAAGATGTGCACGCCGTGGCGGAGTGCGGCATAGAGATTCGCGAGCGCCGTGCCGCGCGTGTCATGGAAGTGATAGGCGAGCTTGTCCAGCGGCACGACGTTGAGCAACGCGGGCGTCAGCTCATCGACTTGACTCGGCACGCCGACGCCGATCGTATCGCCGATCGAGAGCTCGTCGCAGCCCATCTCGAGCAATTTGCGGCTGACGTCGACGACCATTGCCGGCGTAACCGTGTCGCCGAAGGGCGAACCAAAGGCGGTCGAGATATAGCCGCGCACCCACACGCCGTCGTGTTTCGCCGCTGCAACGACGTCGCTGAAAGTAGCGAGCGATTCATCGATTGTCATATTGATGTTGCGCTTCGTGAAGCGTTCCGAAGCCGCGCTGAATACGGCGATCGCGTCCGCGCCTGCCGCACGCGCGCGCGCGTAACCTTTGAGATTGGGCACGAGGACCGGATAGCGCACGCCGGGCGCTTTGCGAATGCCGGTGAAGACGTCGGTCGCGTCGGCTAGTTGCGGAATAGCCTTCGGGCTGACGAACGAGGTCGCTTCAATCCAGCGCAGCCCGGTCTGCGAGAGCAGATCGATATAGCGAATTTTGTCGGCGGTCGCAATCGTCGCGTGCTCGTTTTGCAGCCCGTCGCGGGCACCCATCTCGACGATCGTTACGGATTTTGGCAGCGGCATGTCGGTTACGACCCTTTCGCCGGCGCGCGCAGTTCCACTAGCGGCGCCCCTCCGGTGACGAGCTGACCCTCCTTGACGAGTACGGCGTCCACGACGCCGGCGAACGACGCCTCGATCCGGTGCTCCATCTTCATCGCTTCGAGCACGAGTAAGAGCGCGTGCTCCTCGACCGGAGCGCCTTGCGCAACCGCGATCTTCACGATCTTGCCGGGCATCGGTGCCGTGACGCGTCCGTCGCCCGTTCCCGCGGCCGCGGCGAGTCCGCTCGACTGCGCGGTCGGCGGTGCAAGTGTTGTGAACGCAACGCCCGAATCCGTCAAACGCGTTGGATCGAGTTCACCCTCGATGTCGCCCGAGAGTGACCACCGTCCATTGCCGAGCGTCGTCGCCCATACCCGAAAGCAGCTGGCGCCCGAGGCGATCCAGACCGGAATGCCGACGCCGCCGGCGCGCCAGGGAACCTCGCCATTGCGCAGTCTCCGCGCGATCTCGTACAGCGCGGCTTCGCGCGAAACCTCACGCGGAGCGAAGATCGATTCATCCAACCGCTGCGCGAGGAAACTCGTCGTCGTACGCCCGTCGCGGAACCATTCGTCACGCACGATCCAGCGAAGCAGGGGTAGATTTGCGCGCACGCCGTCGATTGCGAACGTATCGAGTGCGTTCTCGAGTCGTGCAATTGCTTGCGGACGGTCGCTTCCGTAGACGATCAACTTCGCAAGCATCGGATCGTAGTAGACGCTGACGTCGCTGCCGGTCGTGACACCGGCGTCGACGCGAATGCCTGGACCTTGCGGCGCGTCCCAGCGTGAAATCGTTCCGGTCGAGGGCAGCATGTGATTCGCCGGATCTTCGGCGTAGATGCGCGTTTCGATCGCCCAGCCGCGCGGCCGCACGTCCTCGCGATCGATCGTGAGCTTCTCGCCGCTTGCGATGCGCAGCTGCCACTGGACGAGGTCGATGCCGTAGACGAGTTCGGTCACCGGATGCTCGACTTGCAAGCGCGCGTTCATTTCGAGGAAGTAATACTTCTCATCGCGATCGAGCATGAACTCGCACGTGCCCGCATTCACGTAGCCGACCGAACTTGCCGCGCGCACGGCAGCTGCGCCCATCTCCGCGCGCAATTGCGGCGAAAGCGCGACGGACGGGGCTTCTTCGACAACTTTCTGGTGGCGGCGTTGAATCGAGCACTCACGCTCGCCAAGGTGCAGCGTCGTGCCGTGTGTATCCGCGAGAATCTGAAATTCGATGTGCCGCGGGTCCCGCAGATAGCGCTCGAGCAGCACCGCATCATCGCCGAAGGCGGCCAGCGCTTCGCGTTTTGCAGCGGCAAGTGCTTCATCGAACGCGTCGGGTGCGTCGACCACGCGCATTCCGCGTCCGCCGCCACCCGCACTGGCTTTGATCAAGAGCGGAAAGCCGATCGCCGCGGCTTCCTTCTTTAAGCGCGCGGGCGATTGATCGTTGCCGTCGTAGCCCGGGACGGTCGGCACGTCGGACGCGCGCACGCGCTGCTTGGCTTCGATTTTGCTGCCCATTGCCTGCATCGCGCTCGGCGGTGGACCGACCCAGATCAAGCCGGCATCGATGCAGGCTTGCGCGAACGGTGCGCGCTCGGAGAGGAAGCCATAGCCCGGGTGGACGGCATCGGCGCGCATCTCGCGCGCGGCCGCAATGATGGCCTCGATATTAAGGTAGGACTCGGACGCAGGCGCTGGGCCGATGCAGCGCGCGTCGTCCATGAACTGTAGGTGATAGGCATTGGTGTCGGCCTGCGAGTAGACGCCCAGCGCCGCGATGCCCATCTCGCGCGCGGCGCGCGCGACGCGGACCGCGATCTCCCCGCGATTGGCAACGAGCAGCCGTCGGATCATTTTGTGCGCTCGAGAAATGCGCGCAGCCCGGCCTGGCCTTCCGCGCTAATGCGTTGCTTTGCGATGGCGGCGGCCGTGATAGCACGCGTTTCGTCGTAGGTTGCCGCCGACACGCGCGCGATGAGCGCTTTTGCCGCGGCAACCGCGTGCGGACCGGCGGTTCGAAGCTCGTTGACGATCCGCTCCACGGCGCGGTCGAGCGCATCAAGCGCGACGACTTCGTGCACGAGACCGATCGCGAGCGCCCGTCGCGCGTCGAAGCGCTCGCCGGTGAGAAAGAGTGCGCGCGCGTGCGAGACGCCGATCTTTGCCAGTACAAAGGGCGAGATCACTGCTGGGATAATCCCGAGCTTCACTTCCGTGAAACCAAAGATTGTTTCGGGGGAAGCGATCGCGATATCGCACACCGCGGTCAACCCCGCGCCGCCGCCGAGTGCCCCACCATGGATACGGCCAATCACCGGCTTGGTGCAGCGATCGACAGCGCGGAACATATCGCTCATCGCTTCGGCGTCGGCGACATTTTCGTCGTAGTTCAGCTCGAGCGCGCCGCGCATCCAATTGACGTCGGCGCCGGCGCAGAAGGTTTTGCCTTCGCCCGCGAGGACGACTGCGATCACCGTATCCTCACTCGAAAGGGCAATGAAGGCGTCGCGCAATTCGCGAATGACCTCGGCGTTGAAGGCGTTGCGGACCTCGGGGCGGGCGAGCGTGACGCGCGCCACGCCGGCTTCACGCTGGATCTGAATCGTTGCCATGCGAGAGATGCGATTTCGACCGTTCATCCAAGGCCGCCTGGGAGGCGTTATAGTGGTCGTATGAAAGCCGGCGAACGGATCTACCGCTATGCGGTCGCGACCCGCGCGAGCCATTGGGTCTGGGTGCTCGCCTTCGCGGTCTTGGTCTCGAGCGGACTGCAGATTTTCAATGCGGCGCCCTTCCTCGACGCGTCGGATACGACAAACCCCGCGCACCGCGTGCTGGAGATTGCGTCGCCGTCGGATGGCGTAGGGACGACGACGATCGCGGGCCACACCTTCGTCACCACCGGGTGGCTAGGCTACACCGACGACGGCATGGGCGGCAGAGCCCCGCGCGCGTTTCCCGGCTGGATCACCATTCCCGCATATCAAGACTTGGCCGACGGGCGGCGCTGGCATCTGTTCTTCGCGTGGATCGCAATCGTGTGCGGCCTCGCGTGGTTGATCTCGGCCGCGATGAAGGGCAGTCTGCAAAACATGATCTTGCGCCCGAGCGACATTCCAAAACTGTGGCCGATGCAAGCGTACTATTTGAAACTGCGCAAAGATCCGCCGCCGCACGGCATCTACAATCCGTTGCAGAAGGCGGCCTATACGTTCGTGCTCGTGGTGCTCGCCCCGGTAATCGTGCTGACCGGCATCGCACTTTCGCCCGGAATCGATGCGATCGCGCATCCGCTCACCTGGATCTTCGGCGGGCGGCAGTTCGCGCGCTTGTGGCACTTCGTTGCGATGGTCGCGCTGATCGGATTCTTTCTCGTCCACACGTTCCAAGTGTTGACCCAGGGTGTGCTCAATCAAATGAACGCGATGATTACCGGCTGGTATCGGCTCGATAAAAGCGACGGAGTCGGACCGTGAAGCGTCGCCTGTTCGTCGCGAGCACGGTCTCCTCGGCGCTCGCCGCCTGTGCACCGATCGGTACCGCACTCAACGGGAATAGCGGCTTCCACAACCTGCTCGGTTCGGCGCAGGCGCTCAATCACGCCCTGATCGACACGCACGGCATGGCCAAGGAGTACACCGAGCGCGACATCAGCTCGGAATTCCCAATCGACAGTTTGCCGACGCCGTCCGACGCGAACTACACGGCCTTGCTCAAGAGCGGATTTCGCGACTACAAGCTGATCGTTGATGGCGCGGTGCAGCGCCGCGGCGTCTTCCCGCTCGCGATGCTCGAGCGGATGTGCAACGAAACGCAGATTACCCGCCACGATTGCGTTGAGGGCTGGAGCGTAGTCGCAAAATGGAGCGGTATTCGCTTGAGCGCGATTCTCGATCTCGTCGGACCGCGCAGCGATGCGCGCTCCGTCGTCTTCCACTGCCTCGACAAAGACGATCAAGGCACACCGTATTACGAGAGCCTCGACCTGCATCAGGCGCGTCATCCGCAGACGATCCTCGCGATGCGCATGAATAATCGCCCTCTCCCGCCGGACCATGGCGGTCCCGTTCGGCTGAAAGTCCCAACCCAGCTCGGGTACAAGAGCGCGAAGTGGATTGGCCGCATCGAAGTTGTCGGCAGCTTCGCCAATATCTACGCCGGCGGTGGTGGTTATTGGGAAGACCAAGGATACGAGTGGTACGCGGGCATATAGCCCGCGAGTGAAGATCGACCGCGCGTTTTGCGACGCGCTCGAACGCTCCGAGGTTGCCGGGTTGCAGCAATGCATCCGCAACACGCAAGCGCGTTTCCCACAGTTGCATCCGGCGGTCAGTGAGATCGGCGGCGGAGTGGCCGTCTACGCCGGGGTGAACTCACCGCTCTCGGAAGCCAACTGCATCGGGCTGTGGGAGCATGCCGGTCGCGATGAAGCCGAAGCGTTGACCACGTTCTATCGTACGCGCGGAGCGCAACCTCGCGTTCGGGTAACACCCTACACGGATCCGGCGTTCGTTCACGCGTTGACCGAGCTTGGGTACGTGCCGCTCGAATACGAAAACGGATTGACCGGCGATCTGCGTGCGATCGGGGGCCGGCGCGACCCACGCGTCGCCGTGATGGTGAATGCGCAGGAATGGAGCGCCGCAACCGGTAGCGCATTCATGGACGGCGCGCCGTGCGATGAATCGAACCTGATTATCGGTTTGACGATCTCGACGCTGCCGGAGACGACCGCGCTCGAGATTCGCGTCGACGGCGTGATTGTTGCCTCGGGATGCATGGACGTGCAGGGTGAGATCGCAGGGTTTTACGGCGCCGCCACGGCCCCGGCTTTTCGAGGGCGCGGCTTACAAAGCGTGCTCATCGCCGACCGGATTGCCCGCGCCGTCGAGCGCGGCGCGCGGTTTGGCCGTGTCACGACCAGGCCTGGGACGACCTCCGAGCAGAACTTCCGTCGTAGTGGTTTCGTTCCGTTGTACACGCGCACGATTTGGGGGATACCATGCAGCGATTCCGTCTCGGCCTCTTAACCCTCGCCGCAATTTTTGCGTTCACCGGTACCACACTCGCCGAGGAGCCACCGAACTTCAGCTATAGCCCGCAGCCGCCGGGCACGATTCAGTCGAGTCAAGTCGTGTATTTGGCCGGGCAGGCGATGCACAGCCAGTGGCGCGGTGTGGTAAGCAAAAAGCTCGTCGGCACCTCGGCCGGCATGTCGTTCTATCAGTGGTATGTGTCGATCTATGCGATCAACGACACAACCTATCAACTCAAGTATCAGTCGCCCGGTAACGGTGGCCCGTATGACAAACTCGAGCGTACGAGCGACGCATCGATGTGGTTCCCGGCGCAATCGGGATCGATTGTCGGCGCGGCACAACTGATGGGGCCGGGCATCGAGCAACTCGTCGTTTCAACGCATCAAGCCGGCGCCGATTGCGGTTCGGCCGACATTACGATATTTGCCTACGATGCGAAGAAGCAAAAGGTCGTTCCCGCGGCAAGTATTGAGAACGGCTGCGACCTCGCGGCGAAGATCGTTCACGCCTCGAATGGCGACACGCTAGTCCTTTCGGGCCCGTATTACAACGCTACGGCGCCGATGTGTTGTCCAACCATGCCAAAGGCGAGCGCAACTTTGTCATATTTGCACGGCAAGTGGGTGGAGAAACCGAACTACTATAAGCTCTACCCGAATTCGTTTCCGCATCCCTAGGCGCGTTGCGCGTGTCACGAAGGGCGTGGAGCAACCGTTCACGCCTTCGTGACCATACTAGCTTGTATTGCAGCGCTCGTCGTAGCCGTCGCCCCGTCACCGTCGCCAACGCCGTCGCAGCGTCAGTCGATTAACGATGCGTGGTGGACGGGGCCACTGCTCGCGCCTAGCGCGAACACGTTACCGCGTGGCCACATTCTGGTCGAACCCTACGTGTACGATGTGATGACGTACGGCAACTACGATCGCAATGGCACGTTGCAGCCTGCGACGCACGAGAACGGCTTCGGTAATCTCACCTACATCATCTACGGTTTGGTCAACCGGTTGAGCGTTGGACTGCTCCCGACGTTCGGCTACAACAAGGTCAGTAGCGGGCCGAGCAGCTCGAATATCGGTATCGGCGACCTCGGTGTGCTGGCGCAGTATCGCTTGACGCCCGACAGTTGGCTCGCAAAGGCGTCGATCGCCGTGCAAGAAACGTTTCCGACGGGCGCGTACGAGAATCTCGGCGCCGATCCCAACAATGGCTTCGGCAGCGGCGTCTACAGCACGAAGGTTTCACTGTACACGCAAACGTTTGCGTGGATGCCGAACGGCCGCATCGTGCGCTTGCGGTTGAACCTCTCGCAGTCGTTCTCGAGCGGCGCGAGCGTGTACGGCGTCAGCGTATACGGTACCGGCGCGGGCTTTGCGGGCGACGTGTTTCCGGGCGCGACCTCAACCATCGATCTCGCCGGCGAGTATAGCCTGACCCGCAGCTGGGTGCTGGCGAGCGATCTCGTTTACGGGTTCAGCGGAAACACTCGCCTTACGAACGCAGGTAACGTGATGAATCTCGGCACGAGCGATTCATTCGCGTTTGCGCCCGCCGTCGAATACAACTGGAATGCGAACGTCGGCATAATCGCCGGCGTTCGGCTCTTCCCCGCCGGCCACAATACCTCGGCATCGATCACGCCGGTCTTCGCGATCAACTACGTGCACTGACAATACCTTCACATTCTAAAGATGCCGAAGTGCGTCGGCTCTTGTGGCGCGTTTGCGGCGGCGTCAAGACCGAGCGCGATCACGCGCCGGGTGTCGAGGGGATCGATGATGCCGTCGTCCCACAGGCGTGCCGTCGAATAATAGGGATTGCCTTCGTGCTCGTACTTCTCGAGAATCGGCGCTTCGAATTTGGCCTTTTGCTCCGCCGTCATCTCCCCTTTCACGGTTGAAAGCACGCCCGCGGCCTGGGGACCGCCCATCACGCTGATGCGCGCGTTCGGCCACATCCAGAGTTGGCGCGGCGAGTAGGCGCGGCCGTTCATGCCGTAGTTGCCCGCGCCGAAGCTGCCGCCGATGATCACGGTAAACTTCGGCACTTCCGCGCATGCGACGGCGGTGACGAGCTTTGCGCCGTCCCTGGCGATGCCGCCGTTTTCGTATTGTTTGCCGACCATGAAGCCGGTGATATTCTGGAGAAAGAGCAGCGGCGTTCCGCGCTGCGTGCAAAGTTCAATGAAGTGCGCACCCTTGAGCGCGCTCTCGGAAAACAAGATGCCGTTGTTGGCGATGATCCCGATTGGATGGCCTTCAATGCGAGCGAAACCGGTGACCAGCGTCGTGCCATAGCGCGCCTTGAACTCGTGGAACTCCGATGCGTCGACCAGTCGCGCAAGCACCTCGCGCACGTCGTAGGCGATGCGGCTGTCGGTCGGGATGATCCCATAGAGGTCGCGCGGGTCGTAGGCCGGCGGCTGCGGCTCCGCCCTGTCCCACTGCAGCGGTAACTCGCGATGCAGGTTGCGCACGATCTCACGTACGATGCCGAGCGCATGCCGATCGTCATTGGCGAAGTGATCGGCAACGCCGGAGATGCGCGTGTGCACGTCGGCGCCGCCGAGTTCTTCGGCGGTGACCTCTTCGCCGGTCGCGGCTTTGACGAGCGGTGGTCCACCGAGAAATATCGTGCCGGTGCCGCGTACGATCACGGTCTCGTCGCTCATCGCCGGCACGTAGGCCCCGCCCGCGGTACACGAACCCATCACCGCGGCGATTTGCGGGATGCGCTTTCCCGACATACGCGCTTGATTGTAGAAGATGCGTCCGAAGTGATCGCGATCGGGAAAGACGTCGGCTTGCAGCGGCAAGAACGCACCACCCGAATCGACGAGATAAATACACGGCAGATGATTCTCTTCGGCGATCTCTTGCGCGCGAAGATGTTTTTTTACCGTGATCGGATAGTAGGTGCCGCCTTTTGCCGTCGCATCGTTGGCGACGATGACGCACTGCTGACCTTCAACGCATCCGATGCCGGTGATCATCCCGGCACTCGGCGAGTCGTTACCGTACATATCATAGGCAGCGAGCGCCGAGAACTCGAGAAAATCAGAACCGGGGTCGATCAGCGTGTCGACGCGCTCACGTGCGGTCAGTTTACCGCGCGCGCGATGCTTGGCGATAGCTTCGGGTCCGCCGCCCGCGCGCGCAGCAAGCAGACGCTCGCGCAGCTCTTGAACGAGGGCGCTCATACGTTGAGAATTGCGCGCAAAGCTCTCGCTCTGCCGGTCGAGGTGCGTCTCGAGTAGGCTCACGAAGGCGCGATTCGCGCCTGCCTGCCCTTAACCCGTCCTTCATGACGTTTGTCCGGCGGGGTTCGTTACAATGACCGTATGGCTTCGGGATACGTTCGCCCATCCGGGCGTCTCGATATCATGACGGCGCTCCGGCCTTATGCAGGGCCGTGGGACGATCGTCTCGCCGCGCACTTGTTGCGACGCGCCGGCTTCAGCGGCTCGCCCGATGAGATTGCGCGCTTCGCCGCGATGGGCGCGCGCGACGCGGCAGAAGCGCTGATTCACTTCACCGCGTCACCCGACGACGCGCCGAGCGTGATGCCGTATCCCAATCCTCGGCGCGTTGCTTTCGCCGGCATGGATGACATGGCCAAGCGCGACGCTGCCAAGGCACGCCGCCAAGCCGCTGTCGCGAACATTCGCGACCTGCAACTGTGGTGGCTGGGTCGCATGCTCACCACCACCGCGCCGCTGCAAGAGAAGATGACCTTCTTCATGCACGGGCACTTTACGACGGCTGCGATCCAAAAGGGGGTCTGGCCGAACCTCGTGCTTGGGCAGAATCAGCTCTTCCGGCAGTACGCGCTCGGCAATCTGCACGATCTCACGCGCGCGGTGAGCCAAGACCCGGCGATGCTGCTCTATCTCGACAACGCCGAGAACAACAAGTCGCGTCCCAATGAAAATTACGCGCGCGAGCTGATGGAGCTCTTTACGCTCGGCATCGGCAACTACACGGAAGAAGATATTCGGCAGTCCGCGCGCGCGTTCACCGGCTGGACGATCGACCGGCGAACCGGCGAGTTCGCGTTCGACGCGCGCACGCACGACGACGGCCCGAAGACGTTCCTCTCGCGCACCGGGAACTTCGACGGCAAAGATATCGTCGATATCATCTATCAGCAGCGTGCCGCGGAAACGTTCTGGGCGACCTCACTTCTGAGCGCATTTGTCTACAACGATCCCGAACCCGAACTGGTCGATGCATTCGCAAATGCGATCGCGCGCAACCGCTTCGAGCTTGCGCCGACGATGTCGATGCTGCTGCGTAGTAACGTCTTCTATTCCGATCGCGCCTACCGCGCGCTGGTAAAGAGCCCAGTCGAATTCGTCGTTGGTGCGCACAAGCAGATGGGACTGACCACGATCGTGGATGGCACGCCGGCCGCGCTCAATGCTATGGGACAGATTCTGTTCTACCCGCCCAACGTTGCCGGGTGGCCCGGTGGCGCAAACTGGCTGACGTCGCAGATGCTGATCGCGCGCGAGAACTTTGTCGCGAAGCTCGTCAACGCGCCGGATATGGCGCAGTCCACCTGGATGGCTCAGGTCCCGATGGATGCCGGCAAAGCCTCGCGCGAACTCGTCGCGACGATCCTGCAAGGCGATGTGCCGATGGAGGCCTACCAACAACTGATCGCTTTTCTCAACGGTGCAGGGACGTCAGCGCTCGGAATGTTCTCAGCCGAGAACTACCAAGAGCGCGTACGCGGTGCTGCATACCTCACCATGGCGATGCCGGCTTACCAACTAGGATAAGGATTACATGAAACGCGGACGCTTCTTGCTCGGTGCACTCTCCGGTCTCACGATTGTAGCGAACCTGGATCACGTGCTCGGTCGCGCGCTCGCCGACACGCCGCTGCCTGGATTGCCCGGCGGTGACGATCGGATGCTGCTCCTGATCAACTTGCAGGGCGGCAACGACGGGCTCAACACGATCGTGCCGCACAGCAATCCGCTCTACTACCAGATGCGTCCGACCCTCGCAGTGCCGCCGAACGCCGTGCTCGCGATCGACAACGATTTGGGCTTCAATCCGCAGCTGCAGGCGCTAAAGGCGATGTACGATAGGGGCGACGTTGCGGTGGTGCAAAGCGTTGGCTACCCCGACCCCGATCACTCACACTTCCGCTCGACGGAAATCTGGCAGACGGCGGCTCCGGACCGGTACGAACACACCGGCTGGCTCGGACGCTATCTCGACGAGGCGAACCTGCCCAAGACGAACTTATTTAACGGTGTCGCCGTCGCACAGGTGCTTCCGGAGGTGCTGGTCGCGAACAAGGTCGACGTACCGTCGATCGCGAGTTTGAGCGGCTATGGCCTGGTCAGCGATCGCAATGCGGTCGCCAAACGCACGTACACCGAACTCGTGAGCGACAATAGGTTTCCATTCGCCTCGCCGTATCTCGCACACGTTGCGGAGATCGAAGATCATGCGCAACGCGGTTCGGAGGAGTTGCCCAAGCTCGTCGCCGGTTACAAGACCGATGCGAGCTACCCGGCGACGCCGCTGGGGCGCAGTCTTGCGCTCGCTGCGCAAATCGCCGGCAGTAATCTCGGCACACGCGTGCTCTACGTGCAGCACGGCTCGTTCGACACCCACGTCAACCAGAAGGCCGTGCAAGACCGCTTGCTCGGCGAATTCTCAAACGCAATCAGCGCGTTCTATAGCGATCTTGCCGCCCACGGGAACGACCGCAAAGTCCTGACCCTTACGTTCAGCGAATTCGGCCGCCGCATCGCCGAAAACGGGAGCAGAGGCACCGATCATGGCGAAGCGTCGCCGCTCTTCATGATCGGTGGCGGCGTCAAGGGCGGCCTCTACGGAACGAGCCCCGACCTCAGCCAGACGAACATGGGGAACGTGCGCTATTCGACCGATTTTCGTAGCGTCTACGCGACCGTGCTCGAACGCTGGCTCGGCCGTCCATCGCAGAGTATCCTTGCCGGGAATTTCGCGCGACTGCCTATAATCGCATAGGGGTGTCATCCCGCGTCCTTTTTCTCGGCAGCGGTGGCGCGCGTTTCGTCGTCGCGCGGCAGTTTCGCGCGTCCGGCGGCATGTGGCTGCGTTTCGGCGAAACGCAGATTCACGTCGATCCGGGACCGGGCGCGCTCGTCCGTGCGCTCTCGCACGTGCCGCCGTGCAATCCGCGCGAGCTTTCGGCGATCGCGTTGTCGCACAAACATCTCGATCACGCTGCCGATGCAACAGCAATGATCGAAGCCATGACCTCGGGCGGATTTCGCCGCCGCGGGACGCTGCTCGCGCCCAAAGACGCGCTCGAGGACGAGCCGACCGTGCTGCCCTACGCGCAGCACTTCGTAGAACAGATCGAGGTGCTCGAACCGTGCAGTGGACCGTATCGCATCGGCGACGTCGAGATATTTACCTCGATCAAACACCATCACGCCGTCGAGACGTATGGGATGCACTTTCACTTCGATGGTCTGCGCGTCGCGTATCTCCCGTGCGGGCGCTACTTCGATGGACTCGCGGCCGACTATAAGGCGCGCAACCCCGACGTGTTGATCGTCAACGTGTTGCGGTTCGCCGACGCGATGAACGTCGATCACCTGACCTGGGATGACGCGCGCCGTGTGGTTGAAGCAGTGTCGCCACGCGTTGCGATCTTTCAGCACTTCGGTACGAAGATGATCGAAGCCGAGCCGGGCAAGCTCGCACAGCAACTCGAGGACGATCTCGGGATCCGCGCGATCGCGGCATACGACGGGCTGGAGATCGATCTCGACACCGAGGTCGCGGCGGTTGCCGGTTGAGCTCGTACGCCTGCAACCTCAGGCGCTCGATCCATTCTACCGGGCACACGAGCGCGAGGCGTTGCGCGCGTTCTACGAGTTTCCGGTCATCTGGCACGAACAATCCTATGGTTTCGCGGCCCTCGACGGTGACCAAACGCTTGCAGCTGGCACGTTGCGAGTGGCTGCGTCGCTCGGCCACGTCGACCGGTTGATCGTCGCGCCGGCGCATCGGCGCAAAGGCCTCGGCCGCGCGATCCTATCCGAGATGGCCGATATCGCGAACTACTACAACTGCCACAAAATGACGGCGATGGTGCCGCACGACCGTAGCGCGCAGAAGTTTTTCGAAGCCTGCGGCTACGGCATTGAAGCGGTACTTCCGCAACACACCTTCAAACTCGACATGGCGATGATGCGGAAGTACCTGCTCTAACCGTTACTTGCGCTCACGCTCGCGCGTTTGCGCTGCCTTTTCGGCTTCCGATTCGAGGATGCCGTAGCGGCGTTTGGTTTCGACCGCCTTCTGGGCGGCTTCTTTGGATTCGCCGGTGCGCATACGAGTTTCCGCGCCCTTAGCCGCGCTCTCTTTGCGATGCGCTTGCGGGTGTGCACCGAGGTCTTTCCACGACGTTTCAGAGAGATCGACGCCGTAATATTGTGCCGCTTTCTCGATGTTTGCGAAAGCCAGCGCCCGATCTTCATCGGAGACGTCGGTGACTTGATCGAATCGTGCAACCGCGTTGCGTACGTGCGACGCGTCGGTCAGTGGTTCTTTGCGCTGTTTGGGAAATGCATACACGCTGTCCGGCAGATTGCTCTGCATCGTAAGCGTACCGTGCTTTTCATGGGGTTCCCACGTGGTTTTCATTGAGTTTTGCCCCTCCTAAGCAATTCCAGCCTAACGCATCGTGCAACAGAAAGGTGATACGTAAGGAGGTAACGTGAAGCTTGTAAGCGGGCTAGCGGCCGGTCATCTTCGCGATCTCGCTCTACAAACATCTGCGCGCCGTGCGTTGCCGCTAACCCTGATCATCTGTTTGGTGGCCGGCTCATTTTTTTGGCGCTCGAGTCCTAGCCATGGCGGGCAATTGCGGCCAATAAACGCCCGAGCAGCGGAAGTAGCGTCGCAACCTCCTCGGCCGTGAAGTCATCGAGCACTTCGCGCATCCGCTCGACGTGCAATTCGAAATCGCGTTGTGCGGTTTGCTTGCCCTTTTTCGTGAGGCGAACGATCGTGCCGCGTCGGTCTTTGGGATCTGCGACACGTTCGACCAGTCCCAGACGCTCGGCGGCGTCGATGCGATAGGTCATCGCGCCCGAGGTGACCGTTGCGCCGGCGGCGAGGGCGCTTGGGTTTAGTTCGTGCGGTCGTCCCGCGCGATACAGCGTGATAATGAGATCTGACACCTCGGTGGTGACGCCGAGCGATGCCAGAATCGGCGTGCGGAAGCGATCCCAGGCCGGGTGTAGCCGAATGACGCGCCCGACGGTCGCAATCGCCTCTCGATCGACGTCAGGATGAAGCGCGAACCACGCGGCAAGCCACGGCTCGACCTCGCCCAAGTTCGGCCGGGGTTTCTTGGCCATTTAGGTCAGTCATTGACTAACTTGACGGTTGAACCCTTTTGCGCTTTAATAAGGCTCTTCTTGACATCAGAGAGGAGCTGCGATCATGCTTCTTGGGCGCCGACTGACCCCTCTGGTCATCACCTTCGTATTGCTGGCATCTGTGCCGGCTCGCGCCTTCCCAGTTGACTTCGGTCCCGGCTTCACCACGAAGAACGTAGCCGTCGATGGCGCAACGGTTAGCGTCACCGTCGGTGGCCACGGGCCTGCCGTCGTTTTGTTGCACGGCTACGCCGAAGACTCACGGATGTGGCGACGGCTGGCGGTTGCGCTCGCGCCGCGCTTTACGGTTATCGCTCCCGATCTTCCCGGGATCGGCAATTCGTCCATTCCGTCGAGCGGGCTCGACATGGTGACGTCTGCGAAGCGCATTCACCAGGCGGTGCACGCGCTCGGCTACGCAAACATTCGCCTTGCCGGACACGACATCGGCTTGATGGTGGCATACGCCTATGCCGCGCTCTATCCGAGCGAGGTAAACCGACTGGTCTTGATGGATGCGTTTCTTCCAGGCGTCGCCGGATGGGAACCGATTTACAACAATCCGGACTTGTGGCATTTCCGTTTCCACGGACCAACGCCGCTCGCGCTCGTGCGAGGACGCGAGTGGACGTACTTCCAGTACTATTGGAACGACTTCGCGGCCGATCCGAATCACTCGTTACCCCAAGCTGACCGCAAAGGGTATTACGCGGCGTATTCGCGGCCGGGACGGATGGCCGCGGGCTGGGCCTACTTCGCGTCATTTCCCGCGACGGCTACCGTGTTTGCGCATTTCGCGAAGACGAAGCTCAAGATGCCGCTGCTTACGATTGGCGGCGATCGTTCGCTCGGCGTCGCGCTCGGCGCGCAGGGACGCGCGGTCGACGACAACACGACCGTCATCGTCATCAAGCATGCCGGACATTGGATCATGGAAGAGCAGCCGCAGCAGACCATGACGGCACTCGTGCAATTCTTCGAGCACCCGTAGTGAGGTACGCTCCATGACAAGCATCATCGATCACGAACTCGTCGAGGTCGAACGCGCGAACGCTTCTGGATTGCAGCCGGTGGTCTTCGTGCACGGACTGTGGTTGCTTCCGAACAGCTGGGATCGATGGGTCACGCTTTTCGAGCAGGCCGGCTATACAGCGCTTGCGCCCGGCTGGCCCGACGATCCCGAAACGGTCGCCGACGCGAAAGCACATCCGGAAGTCTTCGCCCACAAGACGATCGGGCAGATCGCCGATCACTACGAGCGCGTCATTCGCGCGGTCGGGAGAAAGCCCGCGGTCGTCGGTCACTCTTTTGGTGGATTGCTCGCAGAGATGCTTGCCGGCCGCGGATGCTCGGCGGTAACCGTCGCAATCTCCCCCGCTCCGTTTCAGGGCGTGCTGCCGCTACCGATCTCGGCCTTAAAATCAGCCTGGCCGGTCATCGGTAATCCGGCCAACCGCAACCGCGCCGTACCGCTGACTTACGATCAGTTTCGCTATGCGTTTGCAAACGCTGTCGACGAAGGCGAGGCGAGGCAGCTCTACGAGCAGTACTCGGTGCCGGGTTCGGGCGTGCCGCTCTTTCAAGCGGCGATGGCGAATCTCAATCCGTGGACCGAGGACAAAGTGCCGGACAATCCCGATCGCGGCCCGCTGCTCATTATCTCGGGTGCGCTCGACCACACGGTACCCACCGTCATCGCGAAGGCGGCATTCGATATCGAAAAGCGTAACGCGGGCGTGACGGAGTTTCTCGAAGTTCCCGGACGCGGTCACGCGCTGACGATCGACCACGGTTGGCAAGAGGTCGCCGAAAAAGCACTCGCCTTCGTGCGGCGCTTCGCTCCCGCGCGCTAACGCAGCGCGCGTTGCCGTAGCGGTTGCTGCTGGAAGGGAGGCTGTTCTTGCGCGCGGCGGAGTTTCGGGCCGATGATGCGTTCCAGTTGCGGATACTGATGCAGCGTACCGCGGTAAAATAACACGGCGCCATCTACACTTGATGCGGTGACCACGGGACCCCCGCCATTGAGCATCGCTTGCGCGTCGTTGGGGCTGCGGTTGATGTTGCCTTCATTCCCGATGTCGTAGAAGATCCGGCCGGCGCTCGAGTGCGCGTCGATCTGGGCACCGCTGGTTACGCCGATCGCGATGCTGCCGCGATCGGTCTCGAAGTGCGCGAGCCCCGGATCGAAGGTGCCGTCGTCAAATAGAATCGAGCCGACGAGGCTCGTTACTTGAATTTGACTTGCGCGGCAGTTGTCCATGAAGACATTCCCGCGTCCCGTGCGCAACCGCAGTCGTGGGAAATCCGAGTTTGAGATAAACACGGGGCCGTTGTTGACTTGCACGGCTGCCGTCGTCGAGACGTTGTTCAAATGCACTTCCCCGGCGGTTACGTGTGCAACCAGCGCCGTTCCGGCGAAGCTGTCAACCGCCACCGAACCCAAGCGCACGTTGGCAAGAACGAGTGCGGTCTGCGTGGGGATCGTGAGCGTCACGTCCCCCTCACCGCGCACGACCAATGCGTCGTGTTCGCCCGGCGGGAACGATGGAAGAATGAACGCCTCGGGCGCGAGCGTGAGATCGCCGGCCGGCGTTCTTACCGTCTGCGACCAAAGCGGGATCTGTTGCGGCGCGCGGCCGCCGACGTCGCGCGGCGGAGCATGACTGAACCTCACCGACGGGTCGGATTGAATTTGAATCGCGGGACGATCCCACGTGCGGATCGTGACGGCGCCGCTCTCGAGCTGGATCCAGACAAAAGGCGCAGGCGTCGTGGGGATGAGGGCACTCGCGGCATGCGCGCGCGCCGTCATGCCGGCCAGAAACACAAAAACGGACAGGAGCCCTGCGAGCCCCCGCCGCCAAGTGGTCGCCATCACACTTCGATGATAGACGCCCGGCCTGCGCCGGTTCATGAAGACTGGGTGAGGGTCGGCCCGATCTTGGGGAGCCGTGCCCGAAAAAGTGTTCCACCGCTCGGAGCACGCTGTGCCTCGACATCGCCACCGTGCACGCGCGCGATCGAGCGGACGATCGCGAGGCCGAGACCGGTTCCGGGCACGTCGCGCGAGCGTGCCTTATCCGCGCGATAAAAGCGCTCGAAGATGTGCGCAAGCTCCTCGTCGGTTACGCCGGGCCCGGTGTCGCTAACATCGATCCACGCGCTGCCTTCATCTTCACCGATGTGGATGCTGACGCCGCCGGAGCTGGTAAATTTGATCGCATTGTCGACCAAGTTGCTGACGAGTTGACGCAACAGATGCGCGTCGCCTTCGACGATTGGCGACGGACTGGGTGCATCGAATTCGAGCGCAAGCTGCTTCTCGGCGGCGCGCGGTGCCGCATTGCGTAGCGCTTCTTGCGCGACGAGCGAGAGCGAAACCGGCTCCTTGGGGATCTCGTCGCCGCGATCGGCTTTAGCGAGCGTCAGCATTCCGTTGACCATTGCGGCGAGCGCCGCGCTCTCGCGTTGAATCGTTTCTAGGCTTTCTCGGCGAATCGCTTCGTCACGATTGCCCCAGCGCAGCAACAGTTGCGCGTTCGCATTGATCGAGGTTAGCGGCGTCTTCAACTCGTGCGATGCATCCGAGATAAATTGCCGTTCGCGAGCGAACGCTTCTTGTAAACGCGCGAGCAAGTCGTTGAAGCTGCGCGTCAGCTCACCGATCTCATCGCCGCGCTGTGCGCCGGGCAAGCGCTCATCGAGCCGTTCCGAGCCGATCTCGCGCATTGCGCGTGAGAGCCGTTCAATCGGCGCGAGCGCACGCCCCGCGACCACGATCGAGAGCGCCATGACGAGAATCGCCGCAACGATCAAGATCAGCGCGATCGTGCGGCTGGTCTGCGCGAAAGTGCGGTTGAGCTCGTCGAGCGATTCGGCCACGTGGACGACCACCGAGAATGCGCCGTTGTGCAGTAAGCGGTCCTCGATGAGGAAGGGTCGCCCGGCGATCGTTACGGAACGAAATTCGCGCGTGTGCTTGGCGTTGATCGACGTGTTCTTCGGGAGGATCAGGCCGCCGAGATTGGGCGAGCGCGCGATCGGATAGCCGAAGATCGTGTCGACCTGCACGAACGTCGTTGGCCCTTGCCACGCGGCGAGGTTATTGCTGTCGAAGATCTGCAGCAGCGACTCGTCGATGGAATTGCCCACGTTGAGCGGCTGCGCCGCGCTAAAGATCTCCGACATCGTCGCATCGATACGCGTGCGCGCCTCGTCGTAGAGGATCGCCTGAAAGCGCCAGACGATAGCGGCGCTTGTCGCACCGAGCGCCGCGACGAGCAGCAGAGCATACGCGGCGGCAATTTGCCACCGAAGCGAGAGTTTCAATCTAGGGACAGCTAACATACATAGCGCTGCACTCGGTGAGGCAACCCGAAGGGCTGGGCCTGCGTCGAGCGGATTCGTCGTTGCTCGTCGGTCACAGAGCCACGACTATGCTCCCTCCTCGCGCCTCGACTCTGCTCAACGCAGGTTCCAGCGAATGCAGCGCTATGTATGTTAGCTATCCCTAATCGTGTAGCCGACGCCGCGCACCGTCGTAATCAACTTCTCGTCGAAACCTTCGTCGATCTTGCCGCGCAAGTAGCGGATGTAGACGTCAATAAGGTTGGAGTCGCCGAGAAAGTCGCTGCCCCATACGCCGTTGAAAAGTTCGTCGCGGGTGTGGACCTTGTTGCGATGCAGTAACAAGTACTCGAGAAGCGCGTATTCTTTCGCGGTAAGGGTAATGGGTTTGTCGCCGCGCGTGACTTCGTGGCGGTCGCGATCCATCACCACGTCGCGATGGTGAATGACGTTGCCCTGCGGATGCTTCTCGCGCAGCCGCGCGCGCACGCGGGCCAGCAGTTCTTCGGTTGCGAAAGGCTTGGTCAGGTAGTCGTCCGCGCCGACGTCGAGGCCGCTAACGCGATCGGGCACACGATCCTTCGCGGTCAGCATGATGATCGGCACGCGGCTTTTGGCGCGAATGCGACGGCAGACTTCGATGCCGTCCATGCGCGGGAGCATCAGATCGAGGATGACGAGATCGGGCTCCTTCAGTGCCTTTTCCAGGCCCTCGAGCCCATCGCGCGCGCTCTCAACCTCATAGCCTTCGTGTTCGAGCTCAAGGTGCAGCACGCGGCTGATCGCGGCGTCATCCTCGATGACGAGGACTTTGAAGCGCTTTTCCGGCTCACTCACACTCATATGTGAGCAGGTTTATCTACGGTCGGCCGTCGTGCCCTCTGGGCGTCGTTGGAATCCCGTGAAAATCGACAGCCAAATCGCCGTGGCCGCGCCGGCCGCGATCCAGCCGAGCAGCGTCACGTTTCCGCTTGCGCGCAGCGTCGTCGCGCCCATGGCTTGGAGTGAATGGACGAAGAGCGACGCGCCGCCGCCGATGACCGCGGCAACGAGCCAGACGATCACGGCGCAGAGCGCTCCGACCGTTATGACCTCGCGCAGCGAAAAGAGCGGAGCCGGGCGATAGATCGTAGCCGAAAGAATCGCGGCGCGAAGGTCGGTGGGCGGCTCTTCAAGCGGTAACGCAAAGAGCGCAGCATCCAGCGCATCGTCATCTTTAAAGTTCATTTTCGGCTACCTCCTCCGCGCGCAGGATCTTCCGGAGATGTTCCTTGGCGCGGAATAAATGTGTCTTTACTGTACCCATCGGCAACCCCAGCACCGTCGCGATCTCGTCGTACTGTTTATTTTGCAGATGGTAGAGCGTGATGACCGCCCGGTACTTCTCGGGGAGGGCATCGATGGCGTCGTGCAGGCGGCGTGCTTGGTCGAGCGCGATCGCCTGCGCTTCCGGCCCGGGGCTCGCATCGGCCCGCTCCGGCATTTCCTCATTACTATAACGTTTGCGGCGGTTGAGTCGATCGCAGCACGCGTGGTAGGTGATTGCAAAGATCCAGGTCGAGAACTTCGCGTCCGGCTTGAATGTGCGCAGCGAACGGTAGGCCTTGAAAAACGCCTCCTGCGCGACGTCCTTGGCCTCTTCGACATCGTGCAGCGTGCGATAGGCGAGGTGGTATACCGCCCGGTCGTAGCGTTCGACGAGCGTTGCAAAAGCCTCGGAGCGTCCTCCGAGCGTCATCGCCACCAGCTCGCCGTCGTCGGGGCCGGGGCGTACCGTCGTGTCTATACGGCGCGCCTCCACCAGTGCTGCAGCCACGTCTCACCTACTACCGGGTGGCCGGTGGTGTTTCGCCTGGATGCCTGAAACACCGCGGGCGCCGGACCGTATCTGTGGCAGGACGGAATACGGAGGCCCAACCCCACAATGGTCCTGACAACCACGCTGAACAAAACGCTCCCCCACGGCTCGCGCCCGACGATTCCCGTCGGCGGTACAGACTCCGCGCAAGCCCTCCGGCCCACCTTTGAGGGCTGGGGACCGCGTCTCTAAACGACGAACGGAACCTGGACACGATGAACCACGATACTGACAATCTAGTCGCTCTGGTCGCGATACTCGTGATCTTCGGTGCGCCGATGGGCGTCTGGATGCTTTCAAAAATCCACGCGCATACCGAGCGGATGGAGATGATCCGCCGGGGCATGGCGCCGCCGCCGCCGGGCGTGCCGCGTGACTTAACGCCCCCCGGCTGGGGCGCGATGCCGCCGCCGAATGTGGCGCCCGGAAAACGCGGTTACTATCCGCCGCAATACGAAGATTACTACTACGCGCAGCGGCAGCTCCGGCGCGGCATCCAGGTCGCCTGCATCGGCTTCGCCCTGCTGCTCGGCTTGAGCACGATCGGTCCCTTAAGCGGGAATCCCTTCGGCCCGTGGCTGCTCGGTGGCTTGATCCCGATGTTCGTGGGTATCGCCCAAATCTTCAACGCCGTGCTCAACGGCGCGCGGTTGCCGGGCTTCGGCGCGGCAACCACCTGGACCCAACCGACGAACTTTGGACCGCCGCCGAATGCCGGCCCGGGTCCGAGCGCCGCCGCCCCGCCACCGCAAGCGCCCCCGGGGCCCTACGCGTGGCGCCCCGGCTCGACCCCCGAGATCGAGCGCCCGGTTCCGCCACCCGACCAGCGCTAGCCCCGATTGGGAAAGCTCTAAACGCCGGTTCCTTAAAGGAACCGGCGTTTCGTTTGCTGCTTTGGAGGCGGAAGATTAACGATAAGGACGTTTATGTCGTTGCGGAGGAGTTACTTGCAGGATACCAGCGCTATGGCCCATCCCGCCGTTGTTCTCGTGCGTACGAGATACCCGTCCGCAGTACGATCGTAGACTTGGTAGCCAGCGCGGAGCGCGTCGGCCAAAGATTTGAAGACCATGAGACCTGCCATCTGCGGACCCTCCTTTCCGAGCTTTCACTCTCTATACCATATAACGGCTATTGTCGGAGCGCGGTTCACCTAATAGCGCAGACTTTTTTTAAAATTTGGCGAAAACGCATCCACGCATATGGCCGGCGTCGCGACATCCGCAGCAATCCATCACGCGCTTGTTCTGGATCGGCAAGAGCTCGCGCCGGGTGTCGTACTCGTAGGATTTGACGCGCCGGAGCTGGTGAGCGTGACCAAATCCGGGCAGTTTGTCATGGTTGTGCCGCCAAGCGGAGAGCGCGCGGCCGTCGCGCTCGGCATCTATGAAGCGACCGGTAACCGTGCAAGCGTAATGTTCTTCGTGGTCGGGAAGCGCACGGCCGAACTCGCGGCACTGCATCCCGGCGAGCAGATCGAGCTTGCGGGCCCGCTTGGCAACGGCTTTACAATCGATAATGCTCGCAACGTCGCGATCGTCGCCGGCGGCGTCGGCATCGCGTCGGTGTTACTTCCGGCTCAGGCGCTCCTTCGCGCCGGGGCGCGCGTTCGTTTGTACTATGGCGCGCGTACGGCTGAGTTGCTCGTCGACCGCCGGCGCTTCGCACGCGACGGTTGCGAGATACTCTGCGCGACAGATGACGGCAGCATGGGCCATGCGGGCTACATTACCGAGTTGCTCGCGGCGACGGCCGACGTCCCGGATTTGATCTTAGCGTGCGGCCCGACGGCGATGCTGCGCGCGGTCGCGCGTGTCGCAACCGAGATGCACGTGCCGGCGCAGCTCTCACTCGAAGAAACGTTTGCATGCGGCGTCGGCGGATGCTGGGGCTGTGTCGTTCCGCTGATACGCTCGTCGGCACAAGCGCCGAGCTTTCCGCCCGCCGAGCGTGACGGCAGCGACGTCGTCTACGCACGCGTCTGCAAAGAAGGCCCCGTCTTTTGGGCACACGAGCTACGATGGTAAATGTACGCGGCGTCGATCTGAGCGTCAAGATCGGCGCGCTCGTGCTGCCGTATCCGACATTTATGGGCAGCGGCTGTTACGGCAGCGGCGAAGAGTTCGCGCCGTTCGTCGATCTCTCGCGGATCGGTGCCGTCGTGCTCAAGAGCGTGACGCGCTTGCCGCGTCTGGGCAATCCGACGCCGCGCCTGGTGCATACACCGGCTGGGATGCTCAACGCCATCGGTTTGCAAAATCCGGGCATCGACTGGTATCTCGAGAACGACGTCGCGAAGTTTGCGAATCGCCCGTGCGCGATCGTCGGCAGTGTCGCCGGTTTTAGCGTTGATGATTACGCATACGTCAGCCAGCGGCTCGCCGCTCGCGACGAGATCCAGGCGCTGGAAGTGAACATCTCGTGCCCGAACGTCGCAAGCGAGGGCGAAACATTCGCATGCGATCCAAATTTGACGGCAAAGGTCGTACGCGCCGTGCGCGCAACGACCGACAAGACGCTGATCGTCAAGCTCTCGCCCAACGTCACGGATATCGCATCGATTGCGCGCGAGGCCGAAGCTGCTGGGGCCGATGCGCTCGCGGTGATCAACACCGTGCGCGGCATGGCGATCGACGTCGATCGCTGGCACTCGCGGCTGGGCAACGTTACGGGCGGGCTTTCGGGTGCTGCGATTCGCCCGATTGCCGTGCTCGCCGTGTACGAAGTCGCACGCGCGGTGAGAATTCCGATCATCGGACAAGGTGGCATCGAAACGACCAGCGACGCGCTGGAGTTTTTCCTCGCCGGCGCAAGCGCGATCTCGATCGGCACGGCGAACTTTACCAACCCGCAGATTCCCGTACGGATCGTCGAGGAACTCGCCGACTACCTGCGGTTGCGCAACCTTCGGTCGCTGGCTAAGATAGTCGGAAAGGCGAACGTGGGATTCTCGAATGCCTATCAGTATGAAGGAGATGAGGGTTAGACACGTGGCTCAACTGATCGTCGCGCTCGATGTTCCGTCGGCCGACGATGCCGAACGGCTGATCGACCAGCTGTATCCACTCGACCTGATCTTCAAAATCGGGCTGGAGTCGCTCTACGGCTATCCCGAACGCATCTTCTCGTACTGTGAGGCGCGCGACGTCCGCTTTTTCATCGACGCCAAGCTCCACGATATCCCACGAACCGTTGGTGCCGCGGTGAGACAGTTGGTACGTCCGGGCGCGCACATCATCAATGTCCACGCCCTCGGCGGTCTTGAAATGATGCGCGCTGCGGTCGAGGCTGCGCAAAGCCGCGCCGACGAGTTAGGGATGTCGGTGCCGCACGTGTTCGCGGTGACGATTCTCACAAGCCATGGCTCCGAAGATCTGGCCGAACTCGGATTGCAGGGTGGACCCGGAGAGAATGCCGCACGCCTTGCGGCGCTCGCGCGCGATGCGGGGTGTTCCGGTGTCGTATGCAGCGCGCATGAGGTCGCCGATCTCAAAGGATTCTTCGGTTACGACTTTCTCACGCTGACGCCGGGGATTCGCCCGCCGGGCGAGGCGCACGGCGATCAGAAGCGCGTGATGACGCCCGCGCAGGCGGTCGCTGCCGGCGCCGACTATCTGGTTGTCGGCCGTCCGATCACGCAAGCTGCCGATCCGGCCGCTGCGGCTCGCGCCGTGCTCGACGATATGCGCGCGCTTGTCTGAATTCGATCTGGAAGCGGCGCTGCGCGAACGCGGCGCGCTCTTACACGGACATTTCCGCTTAAGCTCGGGCCGCCACAGCGATCGGTTTATCCAAAAATTTCGCCTTCTCGAAAGTCCGCCGCTGGTCGAAGCGGTCGCGAAGCAGATCGCGGCCGCGTTTCGCGCCGTCAAACCCACGATTGTGGTGAGTGCCGCGGTCGGCGGCATCGTGCTCGGCTACGAGGTCGCGCGGCAGCTGGGCACGGACGCGATCTTCGTCGAGAAGGAGAACGGCGTCGCAACGCTGCGCCGGAGCTTCAAACTTTCGCCCGAAGATCGCGCGCTCGTAGTGGAAGACGTCGTGACCACCGGACTCTCGGTGCGCGAGGTGATCGATGTTGTGCGCAAGGCGGGCGCGCAGGTTGCCGGCGTGGGAATCATCGTCCAACGCGGCGAGGCGGAGTTCGGCGTGCCGGCACGCGCGCTGCTCGACATGCCGATCGAGTCGTTCGATCCCGGTGAGTGTCCACTGTGCAAAGCGGGACAAGCCATTGACGATCCGGGTTCGCGCCGCAACTGAGGGCGATCGCCCGTTCATCGAAGCACTCGGCAAGCGCACGGCGATGGATAGCGTGTCGTCGCTGCGGCGGGTCGATCCGGTTGCAGTGCTCGAGAACTTCGAGCGATTGCTCGCGATCGTCGACCGGCGCGAGCATTTCGCGCTCATCGCGGAGGTCGACGGTAAGCCGGCCGGATTTATGTTGACGCTGGATTCGCTCCCCGATGAAGTGACCGGCGACGATCAAGCATTCGTCGTATACATGGCGGTCGAACGCGATGCGCGTGGGGCGGGTATCGGATCGGCACTGCTGGAACGGGCCGAGCATGAGGCTCGCAAGCGAGGCGCTCCGTATATGGCGTTGATGGTGACCGAGGAAAACGCCGCCGCCCGGGCGCTCTACGAGCGTGCGGGCTATCGCACCGAGCGGCGACTGTTGTGCAAAACGCTATAAGCCCGCGCGGGTGGCGCAGCCTCCTTTTTACGCTTGCCGGCATTGCGATATTCATTGCGCTCTACATCTTTGCGTCGCACATTCCGCGCACGATCTCGATCTTTTTGATCGCAGCCTTCATCGCGTTCGGCGTGCAGCCGGTGGTTCGGGCTCTAACCCGGCGCAAAGTACCGAAGGCCCTTGCGATTACGATTGTCTTCGTCGTGCTCTCGATCGTCATCGTCGTCGGGCTGCTCGTGATCGTCCCGTTAACGATCGCGCAACTGCAACTGCTGGCGACGAACGCGCCCGCGTACGTCGCGGCAGTCGAGACGTGGGCGCACGAGGCGCAGGACTGGCTGCAGACGCGCGTTCCCGCCCTGCATGTTCCCAACAGCGCCTTCGACATCGGCCAACTCGGCGGACAGAGCCTCTCGACGCTCGTCACGACATCGCTCACCTCGCTCGGCACGATTCTCATCGGTGCGGCAACGGCATTCTTCGTCGCTTTCTCGTCGATCGTGCTGTCGTTCTTTTTCCTGCTCAACGACGAGCAGATCGTCAATGCGTTCACGGCGCTCTTTCCGGCGAGACGTCGTCTCACCGCCCGCAAGCTCGCTCTGGAAATCACCGCGACGTTCGGCAGCTTCATTTCGGGACAGGTCCTCGTGAGTGCTATCACCGGTATCGTCGTGACCATTGTCACCGCGTTCTTCGGGTTCAAGTTCTCGCTCATTCTTGGTATCGTAACGGCCGTCGCGTACGCTGTGCCGGTGATCGGGATGTTGATCGCGCAGGCAATCGCGGTCGTGTTGTGCGCTCCGCAGGGCGGTTGGATGATTCTCTGGGTGCAGATCATCATGTTCCTGATGGCGCGTGTCAGCGACAACGTCCTCGTACCGAAGATCATGGGAGAGTCGGTTGGTGTGTCGCCGATCGGCGTGATGTTCGCGGTGTTTGCGGGCGGCGAACTGTTCGGTATTCCTGGGCTCTTGCTTGGCATACCGGCAGCCGCGCTCATTAAGATCCTGTGGCGCTATTTCGTGACGCCGTGGCTTAGCGCACGATTGGATCGCGCCTGAGGGTTACGAGCTAGGGCACTGCGGGTAGAAAGCCCGCATGGACGTGTCCTGGCCCACGATTCGCGAGTTTGCGGTGCCGATTGCCTGCATTGTTATAGCGGCAGGCGTTGGTGCGGTGCTCGAGTTCATCGTGCAGCGCCGTATTGCGGCGAGTGCCTTCGTGCATCGTCACCCGTGGCTCGCGGTCTTCATCGATGCGCTCGACGCCGGAATCCTGTTCTGGGCGACCGCGCTCGGCGTGCACATTGCACTTGCTGTTTCGTCGTTACCGGATACCGTGCGCCGTCTGCTGGATCAGACATTGCTCGTGCTCGTGTGCGTGTCGGTGACGATCGTCGCGGCGCGCTTTACCGGCAACGCGGTGTTACGTCTGAGCCGCGGGCCGGGACAGCAGATCGCATCCGGCACGCTATTCGCAAGCGTATCTCAGGCTTTGATCGTCGTGCTTGGCGGGCTTTTCACGCTGAGCGCACTCGGCATCGCAGTGACCCCGCTCTTGACGGCGCTCGGGGTTGGTGGTCTCGCTGTGGCGCTCGCATTGCAGCCGCCGCTCGCAAATCTCTTTTCGGGCATTCAGCTCGTCGCGTCACGGCAGATACGACCCGGCGATTATATCGCGCTTCCCGGCGGCCAGCAGGGATTCGTTGAAGACATCAACTGGCGCAGCATCTCGATTCGCGAATCGACCAATAGCCTCGTCGTCGTGCCGAACACGGTGCTCGCGCAGGAAGTCTTTACGAACTACCGCTTGCCCGAGCCGCGTGTTGCGACGCGCGTCCCGCTGCGCGTTGCGTACGGCAGTGACATCAAATTTGTCGAGCGGTTGGCGCTCGAGGCGGTCGTAATGGTCGGCGAGGATATTAGGGACCCCGGGACCGCGCACGAGGCGTTCGTACGCGTGCACGAGTTTGCCGAGACGACCGTGAATCTTTCCGTGAGTTTCTTCGTGCGGCGTGCGGTCGACCAGGAATTGGCACGAAGTGAGTTCTTGCGTTGCTTCTACGAATTGATGCGGCGGGATACCATCGGTTCGCCGATCGTCAACCCGGTGGTACCACAAGAACGTGTGGTCAAGAGCGCTATCGCGGGAAAGGTGTGACCCGATATGGATGACCGTTGGATCGTACCCGGCAGCACGCGTACCCGTCCGCCGGGAGAGTTCGTCGCCGTTGCCGATCCGAACCAAACCATCAACGCGACGCTTATCGTGCGCTCGAAGCACACGAGCAAACCGCTCCCCGGACATCTCACGCGCGAAGAATTCGCCGCGGCGTATGGCGCCGGCGAGAGCGACCTGGATCGGGTCGCTACATTCGCACAAGAGGCCGGATTGCGCGTGATCGAGCGCGATCCGGGCCGCCGCATGCTCCGCGTGGAAGGCACCGTGGCGCGGATGTCCGCCGCGTTCGGCGTGACGCTTGGAACCTACCGATCCGGCACGGCGACGTTTCGCGGCCGGACGGGAACGATCTCGTTGCCGGCCAGTCTCGCGAATATCGTCGAAGCCGTTCTCGGGCTGGATACTCGTCCGCAGGCGCAGCCACGTTCGCGCATCGCAAAGGCCGCAGCGGCCTCGTTCACGCCGCCGCAAGTGGCTGCATTCTACGATTTTCCAACCGGTGTGGACGGCAGCGGCGAGACGATCGCGATCATCGAACTCGGCGGGGGATACAGCGCGAGCGACTTCGCAAACTATTGTTCGCAACTCGGCGTGCCGCAGCCGCAGGTCGAGGTCGTCGGCGTGGACGGCGCAACGAGCAATCCCGGTGCCGATCAAGATGCGGACACCGAGGTGATGCTGGACGTAGAAGTTGCCGGAACGATCGCACACGGTGCCCGGATCGTTGCTTACTTTGCGCCCAACACCGATCAAGGCTTCATCGATGCTGTGACGACGGCCGTACATGACACGACCTACGCTCCTTCGGTCATTTCGATCAGCTGGGGCGATGCCGAGTCGAATTGGACGAGCCAAGCGATGACCGCACTGGACAATGCGTGTGCGGCGGCCGCAGCGATCGGTGTGACCGTGTGCGTTGCATCGGGAGACGGCGGATCGAGTGACGGCGTGAGCGACGGGCAACCGCACGCCGATTTTCCGGCCTCGAGTCCGCATGCACTTGGCTGCGGCGGCACCACGATAACCGCGAAAAACGGCGCGATCTCAGCTGAAACCGCATGGAGCGATTCGGGCGGCGGTGTCAGCGACGTGTTCGCCGCGCCGTCGTGGCAGGCAAGTGCAACAGTGCCGTCGCCGTCGAATCCAAGCGGCGGCCGCGGCATCCCCGATGTCAGCGCGGACGCGGATCCAAATTCCGGCTACAGCGTGCTCGTCGACGGATCGAGCGTGGTGGTTGGCGGTACGAGTGCCGTGGCGCCGCTGTGGGCCGGCCTCATCGCGCTGATCAACCAGCAAATCGGGACGCCGGTTGGGTTTATTAGTCCAAAACTCTACGATCTCGAGGGGTATCCGCGAACGCCGGGGCCGCTGCAAGACATTACCAGCGGTAGCAACGGTGCGTACTCTGCCGGCGTCGGCTGGGATCCGGTGACGGGACTTGGACGCCCCGACGGTTTGCGTTTGGAGGAAGCGCTCAGATAGGAAACCGCGCGGCCTTCTCGATAGCATGAAGCATGT
Source organism: Candidatus Acidiferrum sp. (assembly GCA_035507095.1). Lineage (GTDB taxonomy): Bacteria > Vulcanimicrobiota > Vulcanimicrobiia > Vulcanimicrobiales > Vulcanimicrobiaceae > Aquilonibacter. The sequence goes on along the minus strand of DATJOM010000112.1, from coordinate 12,351 downwards.
CTTCGCGGCGTCTTTTCGTTTGCGTTGTTGGGCCGCTACTGTTCGTGCTGGCGGCATGCACTACCACGACGACGTACGTGCCGTATTCGAACAATAGCTCGACGAGCCCATCGCCGAGCGCGTCACCCGGAACGCTCACGTTTTCGATCGCGGTTCCAGGGCGCTCGGGTACGTCGAATCGTCACTTGCGCGTGCGGCCGTTCACGTCGCAGCAAAACGTTCAGGCCGTGCTCGTGATCACGCCGCAAACCGGACCGGCCATCTCGCCGTCGCCGTTCCCGTGCACGAACGTGTGCACGGGTTCCGTGCAGGTTTCCCCCGGTGTGGTCCGGGTGGCGATAACGCTGCAGAATGCGTCGACGGGCGCAGCACTCGCACAAGGATCCACGGCACTGGTCATCGTTGCGGGACAGTCGAATCCGGTTCAGCTCACACTCGACGGTGTCGTCGCGAGCGTTTCGGTTGCGCTGGCGCAATCGAGTTTGAGCGCCGGTTCCCCGGGTTCCACGTTAGCCGTCGTCAACGCCCTCGATGCGGACGGCAACGTGATCACCTACGGCGGCAATTACATCGATGACAACGGCAACGCCGTGCTGATCGGGCTCACCTCGTCCGATTCGACGATCACGCTTTCGACGACCGTCGTCAGCTCACCGAATACAATTGTGACCGTGTCGTATAGCGGCTCGACCTCGATGGGCCTCGCGACCATCACGCCCTCGATCGAAACGGGCAGCGTCACCGGGGCATTAACGGCCGCGACGATCTCCGTCCAGCCGACGCTCGCGCTGGTCGACACGCTACCGGCGACGCCGCCACCCGCTGAAGTCATCGGCGCGTCGGCCAACGGCGCGATCCTGTATGTCGCTGTTGGCGGTGGAGGGAGCGGTGGGACGGTCAATACGACTACGTTCGCCTTGACATCGGGCTTTCTAAGCGATGGCGCATTCATTCCGTGGCGCGTGCCGCTCACCAGTGACGGTCACTACAATGCGCCGGAATATCTCGGGACTCCATCGGAGGGCTACGTTTACAACGAAGTCGGTACGCAGACGCCGGTTTGCGGTACGACGTTTCCCGCGTTCGCCGATCTGAGCGCCAACATCGTCTATTGTATTCCCGGCGGACTCATGTTCAGCGGCGGGCTTCTCGTCGGGGCGCAGGCGATCAGCGGAACAGGCGCGACCGCATTTAACGCGGCCACCGACGTCACGGAGTTCGGCGCGACGCCCTACGTGCTCGACGACGGCGTGCTTACCGCGTACAACGGCGCGGCGCCGAGTGGATCGACGATTGCGTACGGCACGCGCTCGACGTGTGACTCGAACTATTATATCGTCGCCCCCGGTACCGACGGCGGTTCAGTGCTCGAAGCGGTGCCGGTCAGCGCGAGCGGGCCGAGCGGTTCCGCGGTCACGCTCGAGAGCCTACCCGCCAGTGTCGGCATGCCAAGTCTTTCCGTCCAGGTGATTTCGGCGCAAGTCGGCGGTACTTGCGCTCTGGTGGAAATCGGGGATCTGCAGGTCGTGCGGCTCGTGCCGAGTGCCGAAAGCTACGTATCGAGCGGAAAACTCACCGCGCTCATAGACACGTTCACGACGCCCGTGGACGTTCCGGACATCTTGTTCTCAGCCGGCGGCGTGCTCTATGTTGCCGAGGGGCCCTACATCTACCGCGTCAACCTGTAAGGCAATGCCTACATCGTTTCCGGTGCGCTGACACCGATCAGCTCGAGCACTTCAGCCAGCACGGATTTCGTCGCGATGCAGAGCGCAAGCCGCGCCAGACGCACGTCGCGCTCGTCGACCAGGATCGTGCATGCCGTGTAGAATTGGTGAAACTCGGTCGCGACGTCGCGCGCGTATTTTATAAGCCGGTGCGGCGCAAGATTCTCAACGACGCCCTGTGCGACGCGCGGCAACTCGCTCAGCCGGCGCGCAAGGGCGATCTCGCTATCGTGCGTTAGTGCCGAGAGACCGGCTTGACGCGCACCTTCGACGTCGGACGGATCGGCGCGCCGCAACACCGAGGCGATTCGCGCGTGACCGTATTGCACGTAATATACCGGATTGTCGCTGCTTTGCTCGACCGCGAGCTTGAGATCGAACGTGAGCGGCGAATCGGTTGCGAGCATCGTGAAGAAGAAGCGTGCCGCGTCGACGCCAACTTCGTCGAGGATCTCGTCGAGCGTGACGATGTTGCCCTCGCGCTTGCTCATGCTGACCTGTTCGCCCCCGCGCAGCAACGTGATCTGTTGCGCGATCAGAATGTCGAGCCGGCCCGGGAAGCCCATTGCGGCCGCCGCGGCTTTCAAGCGTCCGATGTAACCGTGGTGATCGGGGCCGAGAATGTTGATCGCGCGCGTGGAGCGGCTGAGCTTTTCGTAGTGATACGCGATGTCCGGTGCAAAGTAGGTCGGGCTGCCGTCGCTGCGGATGATGACGCGGTCCTTGTCGTCGCCGAACTGCGACGTCTTGAAGTACTGCGCGCCGGCGTCTTCGTAGATCAAGCCCATCGCGCGCAGTTTGGCGAGGTCCTCGTCCATACGACCGTTATCGCGTAAGTCGGCTTGTTCGCTATACCAGCGATCGTAGCGCACGCCGAAGCGCTCGGCGGTCGCCCGCTGCTCGGCCACGATGGCATCGCGGCCAAACTGCGCGAACTGCGCGATCGGCGGTTGCGGGAGCCTGCGCCATTTCTCGCCGTCACGCTTAGCGATGCTTTGCGCGATTGCGATCAGGTAGTCGCCCGGGTAGCCTTCTTCGGGAAATGGATACGACGGGTCGTACTGTTGCATGTAGCGCGCGAACAGTGAGCGCCCGAGCGTCTCCATTTGCGAGCCCGCATCGTTGATGATCCATTCGCTGAACACGTCGTACCCGCAGAAGCGGAAGACGCGCGCAAGCGTGTCACCGATCGAGAGCGTGCGCCCTTGTACCACGACGAGCGGACCGGTGGGATTCGCGCTGCCGAATTCGAGCGAGATGCACTCGCCGCGCGGTAGCGCTCGTCCGAAGTTGGCGCCGTCGCGCAAGACTTGCGCGACCAATGCCTGCCAGATGGGTGGACCGAGGCGTACGTTGATGAACCCCGCCACGGCATCGATCGACGCGAAATGCCGCGCCACGCCGGGTGACTCCGCGCGCAATTGCTCGATTAGCGCGTTCGCCACGTCGTTGGGCGAGCGCCGCGCGACTTTGGCCAGCATGAATGCGACGTTGGTGGCGAAGTCGCCGAACTCGGGGCGGCGCGGCGCTTCGAACGTTACCGGCGTCGGCAACGCGTCGGGATAGCTGCGCACCGCGATGCCTTCGATTGCTCGCGCGAACGCGTCTAATGCGTCGTCGGGGAGCATCGCATCAGTGGTGGTAGGGTTCATTGCGCGTGATCTTCGCCGCGCGGTAGAGCTGTTCCAGCACGATGGCGCGCGCCCACTCGTGCAAAAACGTCAGCGGGGAGAGCGACCAGAGCACGTCGGCGCGTTCACGTAGCAGTGCGTCGGCGCCATAGGTTCCGGCTACGACAAAGGTCAGGCGTGAAATGCCTGCCTGCGCGGCATCGTCGATTGCTCGCGCCAATTCGGGGCTCGAAAATGCGGCCCCAGTGCGTTCGAGCAACCACACGCGGTCGCCGGGGCGTAGATGCTTCGAGATGCGTTCGGCTTCGTCGCGCATCGCGGCTTGCGGATCACCGCCGTGTGCAGCGCGCACTTCAACTTCGTCGTAGTTGAAATACGGCGCGAGCCGCTTGCGGAAATCGGCGCAGGCGTCACTGATGTAGGTCGTGCGAATCTTGTCGACGGCGATCAGCCGTAGCTGCATGCAAAGCGCGTTGCGCCGCGGCGCTCCACCACGCCTTCGAGCTCGAGCATCGCGAGCTCGGCGAGCGCTTGCGCCGGTGCGATCCCGGTCACGGCGACGAGCGCATCGAGATCGCTCTCACCGGAGCGCAGCGCGCGCAGCAGTTCGCCTGCCCGTCCGTCGCGTTCGATCGGCGCCGGTTGCGCCGGTACTTGCATGCGCAAGACTTCGAGCACGTCGGCGGCGCTGCGCGCGAGGATTGCGCCGTCGCGGATCAGCGCGTGACAGCCCGCGACGTGCGCGCGATCGACGTCTCCCGGAACGGCCAGCACGGGAATGCGCGGCGCGGCCCAGCTCGCCGTGTTCAACGCGCCGCTGCGTGCCGGTGCTTCGATCACGACAACCGCGTCGGCAAGCGCGGCGACGATCGCGTTGCGCGCGAGAAAATGCCACGGCTCGGCCTCTTGCTCCGGCGGAAAGGGCGAGAGCACCGCGCCGCTAGCCAGCATGCGCTCGGCGAGCGCGACGTTGCGGCGCGGGAAGAATCGCAAATGCCCGCTGCCGAGCACTCCGACGGTAGGTGCCGCAACGTCGAGGGCGCCCTCGTGCGCGGCGGCGTCGATCCCAAGCGCCAATCCGGAGACGATGCAGCAGCCCGCGAGGCCCAATTCGCGCGCGAACGCGCGCGCCAGCCGCCTTCCATACGGGGTGGCGGCGCGCGTGCCGACGATCGCCACGCAGCGGCGCTGCAGCCCGTCCAAGCTGCCAAGCGCCCACAAGCCCCCGCCCTCCCAGGCCAGGCCGCGATCGCCTCGCAGGGTTTCGAACGCGGCGCGGGTGGTATACTCCGGAGCATCCACGGGTCACCCATCCCGACGAGGGGAGCCCCCGTCTAGGGGGCCACGGTAGGAGGCCCCGGGGTGTACCCGAATAGGGCAGCCGCACCAGCCCGTAGCACTGGAGGATCCTCAGGTGGCAGCAGAAGCCTATTGCGTCAAGTGTAAGACTAAGCGGCAGATCAAAGACGCCGTGCAGATCACGATGAAGAACGGCCGCCCCGCGACCGAGGGTAAATGCCCGGAGTGTGGGACCAAAATGTTCAAAATCGGCGCCGCCTCGTAGGCCTTGCCCGCGCTGTCGTTGCGCCATGGCTCATGTGCCCTGGGGCACACATCGCCACGGCGCGCCTAAGCCCGGCCAAAGCCTACGTCGGCGGGGCAAATCGTCGACATTTCAAGCTTTTCTGAGGGCCGAACGGCGGGGACGCCGGGCGGCCTTTTTGCGTTTACTAGGGGTAGTACCGTATAATACGACCAGCCACTATATATAGTTCCTCGAGGTACACGGCCTGATTTGCCCGACTTGTCGCAAGAGCGAAACCCGCGTGGTGGATTCTCGCGACGATGAAACCGTTGTCCGTCGCCGGCGCGAGTGTTTGGACCCGCGCTGCAAGCATCGCTTTACGACGTACGAGCGCATGGAAGCGCCGCGTCTCTTCGTGGTCAAGAAGGACGGGCGACGCGAGCAGTACAGCCGCGAGAAGATCCTCAGCGGGCTGCGCAAGGCGTGCGAGAAGCGGCCGATCTCCGAAAATCAGATGGAAGCCGTCGCTGCCGATCTCGAGCGCGATCTCTTTGCGCGCGGTGAGAGCGAAGTGAGCTCGACGATGGTCGGCGAGAAGTTGATGGAGGCGCTGCGGTCGCTCGACCCCGTCGCATACATCCGCTTCGCCAGCGTCTATCGCTCGTTCCGCGACATCGAGAGCTTCCGGGAAGAGTTATCGCAACTTCTTTCTAAATGAGCCCCACGATGGATACGCTCGTGCGGGTCGCGCTCAAGCGCCTTCCCGGAGCGGACGATGTGCCGCTCCCTTCCTACATGAGCGAATTTGCCGCCGGCGCCGATCTGTGCGCTGCGGTCGACGAGGCGCTCACGCTTGTCCCCGGTGCGCGTGCGCTCGTGCCGACGGGACTTTCAATCGCGCTGCCCCGTGGTTTCGAAGCGCAAGTGCGGCCACGTAGTGGGCTTGCGTTGCGCGACGGCATCACGTGTTTGAATGCGCCCGGCACGATCGACGCGGACTATCGCGGACCGATCGGCGTCATCCTCGCCAATCTCGGCTCTGTACCGGTTACGATCAAACGCGGCGATCGCATCGCCCAGCTCGTTATTGCGCCGGTCTCGCGTGCGCAATTCGACGTCGTCGAAGAGCTGCCCGACAGCGAGCGCGGCAACGGCGGGTTCGGCAGCACGGGTGTGATGTGATGAAGGTCTACATCGTTGGCCGCGGCGCCGTCGGCACTTTTCTGGGAGAGAAGCTGGAGGCGATCGGCGTCGAGGTCGCATACGCACCGCGCACATTCGACGCGGTGACGCCTTACGACGCCGATGTTGCGATCGTCGCGACCAAGGCCTATGACACCGATGCTGCAATCGGCACGCTGCGTAAAGCCATCGCCTACCCCGAGAAATGCGTCTTCGTGTCGCCGCAAAACGGGGTCGGCAACGAGGAACGACTTGCTGCCGCCTTTGGCGCGAACAACGTTGTGGCCGCGGCGCTAACGGTGCCGGTCGATCGCGATCGCGATGGCCATGCAAGCGCTACAAAGGAGGGCGGTCTCGCGTTCGCGCCGGTCGGCGAAAGCGCGTTTAACTGGCTCACCGCGACGTTTGCCAGCAGTGGGATGCGCGTCATGGTCCTCTCGGACTGGCGCGCACTCAAATGGAGCAAGCTCGCGCTCAACGTCGTTGCCAACGCGAGTTGCGCGATTCTCAACGTCTTGCCCGCGCGTATGGTGCACTTCGAAAAGATCTTCACACTCGAGATCCGGATGATTCGAGAAGTCGGTGCAGTGATGGCGGCGATGAAGATCAAGCCGATCGATCTTCCGCGCTATCCGGTGCGTGCGTTGCTGGCCTCCGCGTCCTTGCCGAGTCCGGTTGCGCGCACGGTGATGGGCGCACGGATCGCCGGCGGTCGCGGCACGAAGCCGCCGTCGCTCTTGCTCGATCTGCGGGCCGGCAAGCCGCAGAGCGAGGTCGATTGGCTCAACGGAGCGGTCGCGGCTGCGGGACAGGTTCACGGCGTGCCGACTCCGGTCAACAGCGTCTACACGCGCGTGCTCGACGATATCGCGCATATGCCGCAGCTATGGGCGAAATACCGCGAACGGCCGGAGGCGCTGGTGGCCGAAGTCGAAGCGGAGATGCGTCGCGTCAAAGCACTCAAACGGGGAGCATAATGCGCGATCCGAACGTACCCGAGTCACTCGAGGGCTGGTGGATTTTGCACCGCATGTTTGCGTTCGATCGCCGCGCGTGGGACGGGCTGCCGGAGAAACGGCGTGCGAAATATGCCGCGCATGCGACCGATCTCGTCGAGCACCTGCAATCGGGTAAAGATGGCGATGTCGGGCTCGCGCAGATCGTCGGCCACAAAGGCGACCTCATGGTCACGCATTACGCGCGTACGTACGACGGGCTTGCATATGCGCAGACCCTCGTCGATAAGCTTGAAGTGCGCGAGTATCTGCAACCGCTCGGCTCGTACGTATCGGTGCTGGAACTCGGGATGTACGATGCGACGGGCAAGATTCACGCCGAGCTGCAATCGCGTGGTTTGACGCCGCAAACGCCCGAATGGATCGCCGCATTCGACGAACTCGTACGCAAGCAGGCGGAGAGTCCGTACGTCGGCCCGCGCTTATGGGCGAAGATCCCGCGTCGCCGCTACGCTTGCTTCTATCCGATGAACAAAAAACGCGACGGCGTGGACAACTGGTTTATGCTGCCGTTCGAAACGCGCGCGAAAATGATGACCGAACACGGCAAGGTCGGACGCATGTACCACGGCGCGGTTACGCAGGTGATCTCGGGCTCGATCGGGTTCGACGATTTCGAATGGGGCGTCGATCTTTACGCCGACGATCCGCTCGTCTTCAAGAAGCTGGTCTATGACATGCGATTCGATGAAGCAAGCGCGCGTTTCGGCGAGTTCGGCCCGTTCTGGAGCGGTGTGCAGTTCTCGTCGAGCGAGCTGCGCGTCTTCCTCGACGGTGACGCTGTGCCCGCGCTCGACGTTACGCCCTAGCGTCACACGCTTCTGGCTCTTCGTTTTGCCGTTCCGGTGGGCATCGGCCACGGATAGGTTGCAAGTCCAAAAAGCATCATCGCGAGCGTTGCGACGCCGCCGATCGTAAAGGCAAGCCCCGTTCCGCCGCGTTCGCACAGCCACCCGGCAAGCAGCGAGCCGATCGGACCGCTTGCGATGAACGCGTAGTTGTAGAGTCCGCCGACGCGACCTTGCAAAAAGCCGGGCGTCGCGAGTTGCACGAATGCGTTCGTTCCGGCGGTGTAGATGGTATAGGCTACGCCGGTAAGCAACAGTAGCAGCGCAACCGGAACCACACGAACCTGCATCGCGAGCACGCATTCGGCGATCCCGAAGACGGCACAAGCGCCCAGCAAAAGACGACGCGACGCGCGCGTGCGCGCTGCGGCAACGAGCGCCCCGATCATCGCGCCCAGACCGAATACCGCGGCGATCCAGCCGTAGGTCTGCGCTCCGCCGTGCAGCGTCTGCTGTGCGAGCACCGGGAGCAACACGTTGAAGTTAATGGCAAAGAACGACACGATGAACATCATCGCGAGTACTATCGCAACGGTCTTGGTGTGACGGGCGTAGCGCAATCCGTCGCGAATCGAATCGAGCAGCGCGCCGCCGCTGCGACGCAACTCGGCTTGCGGGTGAAACTCGCTCGTGCGCATCGCCCCGATCGCCCAAATGACCGGAATGAAGCTGATCGCATTGAGCAGGAAGCACATGCCCAGTCCCGTGGTGTCGATCAAGACGCCGGCGAGCGCGGGGCCGACGATGCGCGTCGCATTATTCAAACTCGAGTTGAGTGCGATCGCGTTGCCGAGTTCGGAGCGGCCGACGAGTTGCACCATCAACGCCTGCCGGCTCGGGCTGTTGAACACGAGAATGATGCCGCGCACGAGTGCGATCAGATCAATGAACCAGACGCTCGCGAAATGTGCATACACGGCAACGCCGAGCAGCAAGGCGCAAAGCGCCATCGCTACTTGGGTGACGAGCAGCGTCTTGCGGCGGTCCCAGCGATCGGCGTATGCACCGCCGACCAATCCGAGCACTGCGTACGGCCCATAAAAGAAGAAACCCAACACGCCGACCGCTTGCGCCGAATGTGTTAATTCGAGGATTAGCCAGGCTTGCGCGGCGGTTTGCAGCCAGGTGCCGATCTGTGAAACGAACTGCCCGGCGAAGTAGAGGCGATAGTTGCGATGGCGCCGGAGGCTCGCTAACATGGCCATCTTCTTGTCACAAAGGAAGTCACAAAGCCTTGCGCGCAGGCTTTCTTCGAAATGTACGGGAGGGTACGATGCGGACACGAATCGCAGTTCTTGCAACAATTCTAGCGCTTGCTTTTGGTGCGCTCGCGCATGCCGACGAGCCGGCTACCTATAACGGTCCGGAGAGCCCAAGCGAATTAGCCTTTGTGAAATCGATGCAGGCAGACTTGATGGCGCGCTTCCCGCATGCGAGTGACGCGGAGAAGGCCGGCTACGTGCGCTATACCAGCGAAGATGATACCGGCGCAATCAGTTACGCCAACAGGCAGTGGACATCGGATCCAACCCACCCTAGCCAGCTGTGGTACGACAAAGATGGGAATCTACTCGGTGCGGATTTCTCGGTGCCGCGTCCGAACAAGGAGCCGCGTCCGAATCTGTGGGGCATCAATCCCGGACGGTGGGTCGAATTCGACGGCCACGTCCATTGGGTCGCGCAAGCCGACGGCAAAATGATCTACGATCAATACATGATGAACGACCAGTGGGTCGGCATCGGCGGAAGCCTGACGAATCCTTCGGCGCAAACGTTGGTCAAGGTAGGGAAGGTTCCGAGTGCGAGCAACGTCGTGACAATCTTTGAATTCCCCACGATCTGGGATTTAATCGTGTGGGTGAAGCCAAATCCCAACGGCCCGTTCGCCGACAAGAATCCGATGGTCACGCCATAGTCCATCCGGAACTTGCGACCTTAAGGCGCCTTTGCTAGGGTTCTAGCGGAAGGTGCCAAGATGAGTAATCCGTCGTCGATTGTCGTGCACGATCGTGTGTTCACGGTCAAAGCCTACCGCGGCGACGAGTGCGTCATGCTCGCGATGAATCTGCCGCAGTCGGCCTGCGGCGGCCTTGCCGGATTCGCAATCGCGCGCGGCTCAGACGCAACACATCTGACGTACATCAAGAACCGTTTGAGCTTCGATCCGAAAAAGGGTGCATACGCAACAAAAGACCCGTTGCAAGAGCTCGCTGACGAAGTACCTTCCAACCAGGCGCCGTTTCAGAAATTTCGCTGGGTCGATTTTCCGCCTGACGCGAGCGCACCACTCACATATAAGGTCGACGCGATGTACTTCTCGGGTAGTGCTGCCGCCGCGAAGTACAGCGTTACGTTCCAGATGGAGTTCGGCGGCGAACTCTTTGCGAGCTTCAACCTCGGCTTCACTCGCGGATACATCTCGTCGCAAGATTTTGCCGACCGGTACGGGGCGGTGCGCGAACTGCGCCCAAATAATACCGTCGATTACGACACGGATGCTACGGTCCCGAAATCCAAGCCGCCGGTAACGTGGCGGGTCCTTTACGAGTGGCTTGGCGCGCACGCGCGCGCACTGCTCGCTGACTTCACGCAGCGCTGTAAAGCGGACGGGCATGGTTTTGACGTGTTTGCGTACGACCTCGATGAACCCGACTTCATCAAGTTCGTCGCGCAGCAGGCCGAAGCAAAGGTGCCAGTACGCATGATCTTGGACAATTCAACGCTGCATACCAAGCCCACCGCGCGCGAGGTGCAATCGGCTGCGTTGCTCACAAAGGCCGGTGTTGACTTGAAGCGCGGGCACTTTGCGCGCTACGCGCACTCAAAATGCGTTATCGAACGCGACGCACCGGGCAACGCGATTCGTGTGCTGACCGGGTCGGCGAATTTTTCGGTGCGCGGGCTCTACGTGCAGTCGAACAGTGTGATAACGATCGATGACCCGCAGGTTGCGGGCTTGTACGGTCAGGCGTTCGACGAAGCGTGGAACGACATGGCGCAGTTCCAAAACTCCGAGATCGCCTCGGGGTGGTTCGACGCGCAGGGCACCGGCATTCCCGCATTCAGTGTCTCGTTTGCGCCGCATAAATCCGGCGACGTTTCGCTGGATCGCGTCGCCGCGGCGATTCGCAACGCGAAGAGTTCGGTGCTTTTTGCCGTGATGGATCTGGACGGCGGCGGCGCGGTGATGCAGGAGCTCACCAACCTGATGCAGCGAAGCGATCTCTTTTCCTACGGCATCACGCAAACACTGCAAGGTATCAAGTACTATAAGTCCAGCGCGGCCAACGGCGTACTGGTGCCGTTTTCGTACCTTCAGGCACACGTGCCGCCACCGTTCACCGCCGAATGGAATGCCGGTTTTGGGCAAGTGATCCACCACAAGTTCGTCGTGATCGATTTCAACCAACCCAGCCCGTTGGTCTACTGCGGTTCGTCGAATCTCTCGCAGGGCGGCGAGCAAGACAACGGCGACAATCTCCTCGAGATACGCGACCCGTCGGTGGCGGTATTCTATGCGATTGAGGCGATCAAACTCGTCGACCACTACGAGTTTCGCGCACTCGAGCAAAGCGCGACGCAGAGCGAGCCGCTGGTGCTCCAGGGCGGTGGTGCGGCGACGCCATGGTGGCAGTCGTCGTTTGACGTGAAGAACATTAAGAATACCGAGCGCGAGCTATTTGTCTCATAAGTCCCTCGCGAATGCGCCGGATGGCGTCGCGCAGCCCGTATATATTCATCCCGGCGTCGCCTACGTTTCATGCGGAGATATCAAGGAGGCCTGACGTCTACTTAGCGGGTTCGGGCAGCTCTTTGAACGACTGTTTCATTCGATATTCGCTGTTGGGATAGCGCGAACGTAGCTCCGCCCACTGCGTGAGCAGCTCATCGCTTTCCGGATCGCGGCGGTAGCGTGTGACGCCAAGATAGTACTGCGCTTCAGGCGCTGCGTAGCTCGTGGAATATTCGCGCAGCACGCGTTCGTAGATCGCCTCGGCTTGATCGAAGCGCTTCGAACGTAAGTACGCCATTCCAAAGCCACAGAGCAGGCGCGCAGCAAACTCCGCCGGCGGCAAGAATCCGTCGAAGCGATAGAGTTCGTTACCGTTGTAATTGAGGATGCGGATGTCAGGCGTCCAGATGTGATGGATGTCGTGCAAGAACTTGTTGTTGGCCGCGTCGGTGTTGTTGATCTGTACCGGTATCGAGTACTCGATCAGCACGTCGCGGACCGAGATGTGTGGATACGTCACGGTATCCAATGCTTGGCAACCCCCTCAACCGGGGTTGAAGACGTCCAATACTACAAAGCGCTGTCCCGCTTTCGCGCGTTCGAGCGCTGCTTCGAGGTTGGTTTCCCAGACTATGCCTTCACTCGTTTGCATGAAGCTATGATAACGCCTAGGCGGCTCTCCCGTCGAG
>DATJOM010000111.1:0-35409 GCA_035507095.1 Candidatus Acidiferrum sp. | reverse complement strand
GCCGGCGCGCATGAGGCGCTTACGCGATATAACCGCAAACGCAAAAAGCGAGAGCTGCGCGAAGAGCTCTCGCACGAGATCGATCTCAACGTCGATTAGGTTGTGCTAACCAGTACCTGCGTTTCGACGATAGTCAACCCCGGAAGCCCATTTCCGCTACTTGGTATCACCGCAATCGTCGCCAGATCGTTTTCCGTATAGACGGCTTTGCCGTCGACTTGCAGGTGCGTCTCGCTCGGCGGTCCGAGGACGAAGTTTTGGCAAGGTGTCGGCACGCCGCCCGGAGCGTACGTGCATACGCCTGTGATGAAGCCGGCGACCGTTGCTCCGACGGTAATCGGTTGCGTACCGTTGATCGTCAGATGCGTACCGAGACTGGAAATTGTGATGCCTTCGGCGATCGTGAGCGGCGCGCTGTGCTTGCATTGGAACGTGGCGTGATTCGTCAGAACAAAGCCGGGCATGACGCATGCTCCTTCTCATGGGATGTGCGTGATCGTAATGTAACGGTACCAATCGGGCGGAAGAAACGTATTTGCAAGCCGGACCACGGTCACGTAGTCTCGTTCGCTGAGCAGGTTCCAGCGATACGGATTGAAGCCCCAGTCGCGTGTGAAATCGTAGTGGCGGCGCAGCTCATCGGCGATCTTATCTTCGTTATTCGCGGCAAAACGTGGATCGGCATGGAGCGCGTCGGGCATCTTGATTTCTTCGCCGGAGCGGTCGGCAAAATTGAAATCGTCGAGTTTGACGGTCTCGCCGCTGCGCGTGTGGCCGACGAGATTGAGGTTCTTGCGCTCGCCGGACGGCGTCGGCGAAAACCCGGCTTCGACTTGCGTCCCCGGGTTAGCGGCGCTCGGTGCATGGCCTTTCTCCGCACCGGTAAACGGCGACGTTTCTTCGGTAATGCGTCCGCCAGGGACCGGCGCAGGACGCGAGACTTGCCGGCTCGTCGCAGGAAAGCCGAGCGCGACATTAGCTTGCTGCCCATAGTAGTCTTTGAGCGCGCGATCGATCGCTTGATTATCGCTCATGCGCGGCGTGTTTACCGCGTCGATCATATCTTGGATGTGCTTCGGATAGCTCGCCCGGTTTCGCTGGAAGAACTCGAAGCCGTCGGCGACACGATAATTATCGACCGCGCGCGGCAGTAATGGCGGCTCTTCGAGATGCTCGGGTGGCACACTGCGCAGATTCGGCCGGCGCGACGGCGTCATGGCGGCGCCTCCGCCGAATCTTCCACCACCGCCGCCCTGCGCGGGCGTGGTTCGTGTCGTCGTCGTTGTTGGTTTGGTCGGCGGCTTTCCACCGCGCGTTCCGCGCGGTGGCCCTGCGGCGGATGCGTACGTTTCGCGATCGCCTGCGGCACGCAACATGGGCTGTTCCTCGGGTTGCTCTTGCACGTCTTGTTGCACCGCTTGCTCGGGAGTCTCGACTGCATTGTCGTTTGCCGCGAGACCGCGGCGAATCGGAATCGGCGCACCCGTAGCTGCGGTTGGTGCGGTCGGTGTCGTTGGGGCAGGCGGAGGTGGCGGCGCTGGGATGATCGGCGGTGGCGGCGGCCCGCTCCCACTCGTCGGCGGCGTCGGTCCGCGCATAATCGCGTTGAGTTCGTCAGCGACCTTTTGCGAACGGATCGTTATCTGCGTGCTGACGCGATGCTCCAGCGCCGCGCCGCCGCTCGTCGTCGGTGTGCCGATATCGCCGATGATCGTGTCGGCGTCGGCGAGATTGTTGGCCTTTAAGAAGATGTCGAACTCCGCGCCGCGATGCTCGACACCGTAGCTGCTGAGATATTCTTCGTTGGTGCGAAAGCCCGGCGTGCTCCCAAGGCCCGTCCCTACGGCGACCGACGGCGGTTCTTTCAACCACGCTTCATACAGCGCACGCTCTTTACCGCCGGGTCGAATGTCGACGATTTTTCCGAGTTTACTTTTCGGAATGTCCCAACGGAGGACGGTTCGCATCCCGGTGCCGCCCGGCTCAGGGCGCATGCCTGCGGCTTGCTCCGCAACCTCGAGGTCCTGTGTCACGGAGAAGCCTTGCCCGAAATCTTGGCCGGCGCCGGGCGAACGCGCGACGTCGATGCCTTTGGAAACACCTCCGGGCTGCCGTGTGCCGTGATACAGTGTGATCGTTTCATCCGCCGCAACCGGTGCGCTCGGCGGCGCCGGCGGTGGTGCACTTGGCGGCGTTGCGTCGTGCACTTCGGCCGCGGGGACGCTGCGTGCCGGCGGCGCTGCGGGTTTTGGTGGTTGTGCAGGTAGCGGTTCTTCCGTTGGTGGCGGCGGACGCTGTCCGGCCGGCAGTCCCGGCGGCGGTTCACTGTCGGCGGCTGCTTGTGCGGCCACGCCCGTTGCAACCAAGATGATTCCGCCGCTGACGCACGCCTTGCCCATGATCGCGGCAAGCCGCGCGCGATGCTGCTCGTCCATTTCGGCGAGCGTCGCGTTGTCGTGGACCCTCGCTCTCGCTGCGTTGAACTCGGAATTCTCCTGATCGATTTCCTTCTGCGTTTCTTCCGTCATCATGGCGAAGTTCAACGCGCCGGCGCCGAGATTGAAGACCGCCATCTTCGGAAGCTTCGACGCTGCCCCACCGGCAGCCGCCGCCTCGCCGGCCGCAGCCATTTCTCCCCCGACCGTGCCGATAGGCTCGGCGAGCTTGCTGATCGTGCCGGCGACGCCGACGAACGCGGTGACGAGCGCCGTCATATCCATCACGAAGCGCGCATCGAGGTGGAAGGTCTTGGTATGGATGCGCTCTTGAATCCCCGCGATCACCATTCCCACGGTTGCCCCGGCGACGACGCCTTCGAGCAGCAGCACTCCAACCGATGCACTCGCGCCGCCGGTGAATGGTGAAGCGATGAGTAGCGCAATCCCGGCGATCGTAGTGCCGACGGTTAGGTATTTTCGCACCTTTTTGCGCGTCGTGTGTGTGTCGAGCGCCCATTGGCGAAGCTCTTTCGTGCCTTCGAGCAGCTGCACGTCAAGGTGCAATGTGCCATCCGGAAACTCGTTGTAGTGAAGCCAATCGCCCACCGCGTCGTTGAGCGCGTCCATCTCTGCATCGGCATATGCAGCCGGATCGTCGGGCAACCGGGTTGATTCGCCGTGGCCCGTCGAACGCCGCGGCTCGCCGGGATTGAGCGTCGAGTCGTAGAGTTCCACGTCGACGTAGGGATGCAGGTCGTCGGTCAGACCGCGTCCGGTTTGGTTCATGAACATGCGCACCGGAAACGACGTAGAATCTTCGCGGTTGAGGAACGTCCCGAAGAGGTAGTACGGTCTCGAACCGACGTGCTGCTCGATCTTCTTGAGGCCTTCGAGTTGCTCCTTAAAAAAGTCGGTGAATTTCTTGGCATCGTCAGGCGGGAGTTTATGCTCTCGCTCCAGTTCCGCGATTGCCGCGATCTTGATGTTGAGGCCGTCAATCTCACTGCGGATCGATTGCGGATGGTAGCCGGCTTTGACGATCAATCGTCCTTGCGCGTCGCGGTCAAACGGCTTATTGGGATCGGACCCGACGAGGGTCGATTCAAAAACGGCCGCCTCGCGATCTTTCTCCGCGACGACTTTGAGCGGTCCGGAAACGAGGTTCAGCGTCTTGCCGTTGATAAATTCGCGGCTACTGACGATGACGGAAATCGTGTATTCACCCTTGTCTTTAAAGTTGAAATCGTATTCGATCACGCCGGTCTGGATGATCGTGTTTGAATCGATCAGCTCACGGCCTTTATAGAGCGTCCAGACGAATTTCGCAGCGTTCGGGAAGATATTGAGTTCGGCGCGTTTTTCGTTTCCCGCATCAAAGCGTACACGCGCGGTGATTTTCGAGCCCTCGACGTAGACAGGAAGCTCCGGCTTTATCGTCATCTTGCCGAGCGGCTCGTAGACGGGATAGCCGCCCTCGCCTTCTCGCGTTTTGGCTTCGGAGTAGATGCTGCCACCGCCGGGACCGGCCGTCGTTGCTTGTTGTGCCGGAAGTTTCGACGTCCCGCCGGGTTGCCGCCCAGCACGCGGCAGTCCGTGCACGGTCACTTGCTCCGGCTCACCGGAGCTGCTGCTCGTCGCCGGCTTGTCGTCGGTGATCTTTCGGTTGCCGGTGGGAACGGGAACCGCTTTCAGATCAGGATAGTGGTTGCTCATCCATCGTACGACACTGTGGTGAAAGTTAACCGTGGGGCCGTACGCGGCGGTCTTTCTGTGCGGGTTCTGTGGGGTGTGCTCCACAGCGACATCGGGGTTCTCGCGAAGGTACTCGTGCGCAATTTCAACAGTCGCACCTGGAAACGTGTCGAGGATATACGTCGTGAAGACGTGTTCAAGTTCGTTCGGCCACGTCTTCACATCTTCGATGTTGTATCTGTACACGGGCATGCCGTCCGTGTCGCGAAAAACAAAAAACCTGCCGCGCTCGGGTACTTCGATCTGCTCTTTCGGTTTCGGCTGACGTGCTGCCCGAAGCGGCGTCGAGTACGTGATCCGGGATGGACGTCCCGCAACGACATCATCGGCATAGCGGTCAGCGTCGCGTTCGGCTTCGGCTTCACTCGCGGGCGGCAGACCGTCGGTGGATTGCTGCAAAACGTGCGCAAACTCGTGGGCGAGCAGCCTGCGCCCCATGGGCGTGGAAAATGAGAACATCTCCGCGTCAAAAACGATGTCGTAGCCGAACGCGAGAGCGTTAGCATCCGCTGCATCGGCATAATCGGCCGCGTCCCCGCCGGTATAAATGCGTACGCGATCGGCAACCTCGCGCGCGTCGCCGTCGAAAAGCTGGCGCGCGGCGTACGGCAACGGCCGCCCGCGCGAGGGTGGTGGAGTAAGTAACGCAGACGCACTGCGATTCCCGAGCGCTCGCTGCAGACCAAGAAACGGCATCCCCGGCGCGGGCTTTCGATGCGCGATCTCCGGAGCGCGACGGCTCCGTTCTTCGCTCTTTGTTCCTTTTTGTGCGGTTGCCTTACCGCTCTTGGCGCTCTCGCTACCCATGAACGATCCGGCCGCTAGAAGAGGTCTGGAACAGCGGGCGATGAGATTCGTATGAACTTATACCAGTCGTCGGGGAGATACTCGCGCGCGTATCTCAACGCGGTGAGAGCATCTTCCTCAGTAAGCATGTCCCAGTGATAGCGCCCAAAGCCCCAGTCACGCGAGAATTTGTACTGCCGCCGCATCTGGTCGATGATCTTGTCAGGGTTTGCCCGGAACTTCGGATCGTGTTGGAGCGCGTACGGCATCTTTATCTCGACACCGTGCCTTCGTTGAAAGTTGAAGTCGTCGATCTCGAGCGTCTCACCGTCCTTTGTGTGGCCGACAAAGTTTAGATTCTTGGCCTGACCTTGGGGCGTAGGGGTGTAGGCGCCCTCGATGACGGCGCCTTCGCTGCCGACATGTCCTTTTCGCGCAGACGTGAACGGAGAGCTCTCTTCGACTACGCGACCGCCGGGAACAGGCGCCGGACGCGACACGCTTCGGCTCGTCGTGGGAAAGCCGAGCGCGAAGTTTGCTTGTCGCGCATAGTGCTCTTTGAGCTCTTTTTCGATCGCCTCGAGGGAAGTTCGCCGCGCTATGGTGATGTTATCGATCATGTCGCGCACGCGGCGCGGATATGATGCCCTGTTGCGCAGGAAGAAGTTGTACACTTCGTCGTTGGTGTAGTTGTCGATTCCGCGTGGGAGAAGCTTGGGCTCCTCGAGATGCTCGGGGAGGACGAGGCGGGGCTGCGGACGCGTCGGCGGCACGACACCTGACCCACCGCCGCCACCACCGCGTGTCGGTCCGCGCGTCGTCGTCGTGGTTCGCGTCGTCCCGCGCTGCGGTTGCACCGGCGGCTTTCCAGGACCGCGTGGTCCCGCCATTGCCCGCGTCTCGATGTCGCCGGATGCGCGCAGCATCGGTTGGTCGACCTCGATGTTGTCATTTGCAGCCTGCATAGATTGCAGCTCGTGCGCGTCGCCGGCGGCCCGCTGCCGCGCTTCGGAGATGTCGTGCACTTCGGCGCCGCCGGGTTCGTCGTGCGGCATCGATTCCTGCCGGACCGTGCTGTCCAGCTCTTGCAGCAGTTTCTCGGTTTGGCTCCCGATCTGCTCGATGTCGCGCGTCTCGCTCTCCGAAAGTTGCTTCATTGCCGCTGCCGCCGCGCGCCAATTCTTGTAACCTTTGCGCAGGCTGTTGCCGAGCTGCAACAGTCCGATGCCGCCGCGTGTGATGCCGTAGATGCGCACGTAGGACGTGATTTGGTCCATCGCGACGACGAACTCGCGCCCCTCTTTCGGCCATGTCTCGATCACCCAGCCGCGATGTTCTTGCAATAAGCTATTGCCGATGTCGATCGCTGCAGCGAGGCGATCGGCGACAGCCAAGCCTTTGCGCGCACCGGCCAGCACGCGCGCCCCCGTTGTGGCGGTCGCGGTCGTTCCCTCAGCGGCTTCACCGCCGACTGCCGCTTCGCCACCGAGACCTAGGGTGAGACCGATACCGAAGGCTTCACCCGCCTTCTCGAACGCGCGCGTCGTGTCTTCGTTGGTCAATTGGAGAAGCTTGAGAGCCGGCATGAATTCGATTGAGCCGCCCTCATCGTACCGTTTAACGCCCACGATCTCGTCTTCTTTGAGGATCATGTCGCCCCAAACGAAACGCAGATCGGGATCGCGCGCATACGACGTGCCCATGATGTTGTTGCTAAGGTGCACCGTGATCTTGCCGTCGGGCAGGCGATACGCATAAATCGGTGATGGCTCCCAAACGGTCAATCCCAACTTCCGATAGGGCAGAATGAGGCCGCTGCGTTTAGCTTTGGCGATGCCGGCCGCCAATTGTTCTTCGCTCAAGAGTGAGCGCGTCTTGATGCCTAAGATGCGATCGGCCTGTTGCTGCTCGTCCGGGAAAACTTCCCCTTCGGTGAGTTCATCGAAAAGCCGATCGAGTAATCGCCGTCCACGTTCGGTCGATGCAAGTGTTTTAAGCTGTTCATCCGTCGCTTGTTGTGCGAAGGCGAGCGAAACGTCATCGCGATCGGTGTAACCGACCTCGTCGAGCACCTTTTGCGCGTAGTCCGGATCGCCGTTCGTCGCCGATTTGAGCAGGTCTCCACCCAATGCGTCTTCATCCAAGTTTCCCCACCAGCTGGTGCGTTGATCGATTAACTGCGTCGGGGTCTGTTGTGGCGGAGCATCGGGTTGCTTGTCGACGGGCAATGGCGGCAACGGTGCTTGTTCCTGTTCGTCAACCGCCGGTATCTCGGGTTGCTTGACAACGGGAGGTTTCGGTTCGAACTTCTTGGATTTCGGCTTTGCTGCGGGCAGTTTTCGTGTTTGCGGGCGCGGCGGCGGCGTGGAGAGATGCATTGGATGTTCGCTCAGGTCTGCTGGGTCCATCACGTCGTAGTGCAAAAGGTCGAAGCCGCGTCGCTTGAGCTCGGCCACGCCCTCTTGATCGATGAGTGCGCTAACCGTCGACGTTCGCTTGACGGCGAGACCAATGAGGTTGGGGTGGTCGGAAGACGACGCCACATTGATCTGAATGCTTTCATGCTCTTTCGGCGTCACGTAGTGCAAAACTTTGACGCCATCGATGAGCAAGCTCTGCGATCCGTCGTCTTCGGTGACATAGGACGTCTCGTGTTGCGGAACAACAGGCTTCTCTTGACGGGCAATATGCGGACGGCCCCCGCGGCGCTGCTCGATAACGTGCGCCGCCTCGTGCGCGAGAAGCTTGCGGTCCGTATCGCTTTGCGTTGGCGTAGACTCCGTGACGATATCCTCGCCTATGGCGAACCCGCGGGAACCGAGCGCCTCGGCGCTTTCACGATCGTGATGAACGCGTACCGTGCCCAGATCTTCGCCGAAACGCGCCTCGAGATCGGCGCGCACTGATGGCTCGAGCGGTCGTCCTGTTGAATGCGCAAGCCTCGCCACGACGCGATTGCCGATCGATCGCTGCAGTCCGCGCAGGGGCGCGTCCTTCGGATGCGCCGCCGCAGGCGATTCCGCGACGCGCGTCTTGGGAGGAGCGGTCGAAGCTTCGCTTGCGTGCGGTACGGGGCCCGATTGTGACGGCACGGCCTTACGTCGCCGGCGCCCTCTTCACGAGCATTGCGCTGACCGCGGGGGTAAGGTTCGTCTTCGCACTGAGCGATTTGTTCAAGTCCTTGACGTTCTTGAGCGCAATCGCCTTGAGCTCCGTCTCGTCGCGGACAGGATCGCTCGACACGATGTAGTCCTTTAGCACGCTCATCTCGTCGTCGGCCCCCGGCAATGCAGCGCGAATTATGGCGAGGTGGACGAGCTTGTCGTTGCTGCCGAGAATCGCTTTGGCAAGCCTCGTCTTGTATTCCGCGTAATTTCTTCTCACCGTGTCGATCATCTCAGGCCAGCATTGTGTCGGATCATCGAGCAGTGTCATGAACTGCGCGAGTTTTAAATCGTTCTCGTCGTAGAAGCCGGCGGCTTTCCACGCACTGCGAACGGCGTCTTTTTGATGCATGATCGTATCTCCTAATTGAACTAAAGGAACGCGAGGACGAGATGATCGGCTGTGTAGGGAGCGTCGAGCGACGTCACGGCCACGTGAACTTCGTCTACGGTCTCGTTCACCGAGGTCAGCGTCACCGTCGCGCGCCCCTTTGCCAGGTCAACGATTCCACCGGGTGCCGAGAGCTTGCCGCGCGTCGCGGTGACCTTGACTTTGCCGCCAGCGGAACCGATCGTTTTGCCATGTCGATCCACGACTGCGATATCGATCTGCGCGCTATCCGTACCATCTCCGGCGAACCGCGGTTTCTTCGTGGTCAGCTGCAAGCTCGGCCGCGGTACGAGTTTACGCTGAGCCGTATCAACCATCAGCGGTATTCCGGCAGAACCGCCTCCGTCGGTCACGGCAACGAAGTCGAGATTTTTCGGGTCTTGCCCAGTCAGTTTTGAAACGATGAAGGGCTCGGTCGAAAACCGTGCTTTGAGCTCATCGATAGGAATCTCGACGTAGCGATTTTCAGCTACGCTGAACCGCGAATGGGTGTGGACGATTTGCCCAGTCTTGATGTCGTAACCGGCATAACGTAGGGTGGGACCATTGAAAGAGCCTACAGACATTGTGATTCACCTCACTCGAAGAAAACTACACACGAGGCCGCGACGGCCAAGCTATCGTCACCAGCTCGCGTTTGGAACGTGACGGTTTGACCGTTACTGTTGACCAGTGACGGGGCGATGTTACCCAGGATGCCGTTACCCGTGATAATTGCGCCGGTGGAGTTACCATCGATTGCGGTGATCTCCGCGCAACCAGCGGCGTTGTACGAGATGCTGACGTAGTATTGTTCGAAGTTGAAATATGCCATCGCCGTCAGCGCGGAGCTCTGCGGCAAGACGATGTCGGTAGAATTCGAGTTCCCCCAATTCCCGAAGTCACTGGCTCCGGCAAGCAAGACGCTTGTCTGCACTTTTCGTGCCGGATTGCCCTCGAGAGGCACGCCGTTTCCATCCTCGAGCGTTCCGTAGACTTGGAGATTGCCGGCGACTTGGGCACTGCCGTTCAGCGTGGTAAAACCTTCCACCGTGAGATTGTTGTCGGCAATCAAATTGCCGGTGATTTGCACGCCGTCGCCGTAATCATTGTCGAAGTTGATGATGAGCTGATTGCCCCAATCGACCAGCGCGCGGTTGTTGTTGTGCGAACGGCCGTCGAGGCATAGATCAGTCCCGTGGCAGTGGAACAAGGTGGTGTAGCAGTCGATCAACCCGTTCTGAAATGCGTTGAGCTGCTGAACCGACGCGGCCCCGTTCTTACCTTGCAGATTCAACGTTTGATTGCCGTTCTCGTCGTGCATCTGCAATTCGCCATAGTAATTGGGTGCGCCAACCGTTAGAATCGCGTCGTTTGCGTCGAGTACGATGCTTGGGTTGGACTCGTCTCCGAATGCAGTGTGACCTGCGACGACGTTGACGGCATCGCTCATGCTTTGTGTGATAATCTCGATGCCGCCGCCCTCGCGCGCGCGGACTTCTCCCCAAGCAGTGCTGCTCACGGTCGACCCCGACAACGTTGCGCGCTGCAACTGCAGGCTTTGCGCCGGCATGCTCACGCTTGTGCGCTGGATGCCGCCCACGTCGCCGTAGCTGACCGCGGAGATCTCGCCGCTGCTGTTGAGATTGACTTTGCCCAGCGCGACGTGAATGTCCGGATCGTATTCGGAGGCGTCTACAAACTGCAGCCACGGGGTGTCATCGAATTGGTTCACCCCGGTCGAATAGTAAGAGGCGCTGTCCCACGTCTCCCACCACTGCGCGACGACGTATTGATCGCCGGTGAGTCCAGTTGTCGGCAGCATGACGCCCGAGTCGCTGACCGATGCCGTGACCGGAGGAGGGCCCGGATAATCCGATCCGGGTCCGATCGCGGCACTCCCGCCGGATGCGAGGAAGATATGCTTGCCGCTGGGATCGAGCGCGATGCCCGGTAGCACCTGCACGTTCGTAGACCCGATCGTGCACAAGAGATCCATGCCGAGAGCAACACCGGGCGCGTGCAGGCCCATCCCGTGTACGCGTTCCAACGGACGAAAGTACTGCTCTTCGTCGGTTGCCATCGTGCCGTTGCTTGGAAGACCGGCGACGGGCGTAGCTTCCGAAGGATCCGCATTGGGATTGTCGGGATCGGCGTTCGGATCGTACGACCCGCCCGATCCGGGCGGCCAGGTGAAGTAATTGGTTCGCACTAAAGCGGGTGGAAGCGTTATTGGCATTATCGTGTTCCTTATGCTGATCGTTTAGCCGAGGTGAAGGTGTGCTTTACCGCGCGTGTATCCGTCGAGGAACGCGCGGAGCGAGACCTTGATCGTTTCGTCCGGCGCAGTGTACTGCACATCAACGCACTCGCGTTCCCCGTCGAGCAGCAGGTGTGAAGGCGCGAGCTTGCCGCGGTCGGTCGTGAGTCGCAGCTCGCCTTTCGGTCGCGCCGGTGCGGCTTGGTGATGAAAGGAGATCCGTACGTCGACAGTTGATGCTGCCGCGACGTCGTAGCACGGAAACGCGAGTACCCCGGCTGCCTGAGCACCGCAAGCGAAATGCGTGCTCAAATCGCCGTTAATATCGACGTGCATGTAGTTCGCTGGGAGAAGCCTGCGTAACGGCGCGACCGTTTCGGAATACCAGCGCTGCAACGCCGGAACGAGCGCGTCGCGGCGACGGCGCATTCCATCGAGTATCTCCGCGCGTTGCGGCCGCGGCAGGAATCGCTCGTCGATCTGCGCGACCGCATGTTCTAGGAACGCATCGGTCAGAAGCGCGCCGGCGCGCCGCGCCTCGGCATAGAGGTGCGCGATGTCGATTGTTGCAAGTGTCGTTATGCCATCGATTTGGAACCAGCGCGAGATGCACGTGCGCAGCTCGTCCCAGGTCATAGCGTCGTCGGCGTAGTCAAAAGCGACGTTGAAGTCGATTGGAAATACGACGTCATCGCGAACCAGCAGGTTTGCGTAGCGGCGATCAGGATTGCGCGCGATGAAGTCGAGTGCAAGGATGCGTGCGCCGCGTAGCGTCGTCACGATGCGCTGATACTCGGCTGTCGTGACAGGACGCACATTCGCGATGAAGCGCTGTCGTGAAACGCGTCCCCACAATGGATCCAACGCCAGCTGCGTCTCCGGCACCGCGAGGCCCAAGCGCGCTCCCAACCTCCATCCGAGGAACTCGCGCCAACAGAGCGACGGCTCGCGCTCTTCCGGGGCGCTATCCATAGATTTCACAACGACCTCGACGCCCTCACAGGACGTGAGCCACGTTGCAAAGCGCGAGCCGAGCAGCTGCATCATCCGAACTCGGGCGCAATCGGCCCGATGACCAGCACTTGCCACTGCTGGTCGCCGATCGCGCCGCCGGCATTGTAGGACCAGTTAAATTGAACCTGATTCGGCGACGCGGATGCGAAGCCGCCGCTAAAAACCTCTCCGGTCGTGAGGTTGAACAGGTTGGGAACGAAGATCACGTGCGGAGTGTCCGTGAACGTGCCCTTGAAGCCCATGACGAAGCTGCTGCCCGGATCAAAGTCGGAGCTTCCTCCGGTGAACGTGTGATCGTGAAAGTTGAGCGTCACGCCGCCGGTGACTTTGCCGTCGCTCCCACTGTTTGCCATCACCGTACCGGAGATGATGCCGATCTCAGTTGCGGCGCTGCCCGAAGGGCCCAAGCGTGCAACCGGGTTTTGCAAGCCGTTGATGATCACACCCTTGCCGTAATCGTGGTGGTCGTTGACAATCAATTGATTGCCGCCATCGACCAGCGCGCGCTTGTTATGATGTGATTTTCCGTCGAGGCAAAAGTCGGTCGCATGACAGTGAAAGTACGTCGTGTGGACGTCGATGGTATCGTTCGAAAAAGCCGTGAGGTTCTGCACGACCGCCGATCCGCTCTGGCCCTCGAGCGTCATCGTTTGCTGAGCGTTGGAATCCAGCATCCGGATCTTGCCGTTTAGCGTCTGCCCACCAACGACGATATGCCCGTCGTCGCCGACGAGCGCGACTGCAAGGTGATTGTAGCCGTCGTAAACGTTGACGTCGCCGTAATTGCCGGGTGCGCCGACCTTCAGCGTGGCTTCATTTGTATCCAGTACGATGCTGGGATTTGATATGTCACCGAAGGCGGCGGTGCCGGTGGCGACGGACATCGAGGAAAAGCTGCCCCCGCCTTCGCCGGTGATGTTTACCTGGTCGCCCGCGTTCTGGGTGATGATTTCGATGCCGCCGGCTTCGCGCGCGCGCACCTCTCCCCACAAGACGGTATCTGCAGCCTGGACAGTGCCGCTCGTTGTGCTCGCGGCGCGGAACAGCTGCACGCTTTGCACCGGAATGCTCACGCTCGTCCGCTGAATCCCACCGACGTCGCCGTAACTTGCTTCAGTGACGATGGAGCTTCCATCGAGGTAGACTTTGCCAAGCGGAACGTGGATGTCGGGGTCGTATTCGCCGGACGTAACGAACTGCAGCCACGGCGTATCGCTGAACGTATTAACGCCCGAGTTGTAGTATTGACCAACATTCCAGCTCTCCCACCACTGCGCGATGATGTAGTACTCGCCGGTGTAGCCGGTGGTATCGAGGATCGCGCCGGCGGCACTCACCCCTATCGTGGCCGGGAAGGATCCGACTGCGTCGATACCCGGACCGACGGCTGCGGCGCCGCCTGACGCCAGGAAGATGTGCTTGCCGCTGGGATCGAGTGCGATTCCCGGCGTGATCTGCACGCCGGAGTCGCCGATCGTACAGATGAGCTGCATGCCGTATCCCACGCCGGGTGCGTGCAAGCCCATTCCATGCAGGCGCTCTAAGGGGCGAAAGTACTGCTCTTCATCGGTTACCGCGTTTCCGCTTAACACTACCTCGCTTATTGGATCGGCTTGCGATGGATCGGCCGACGGATTGTCGGGATCAGCATTTGGATCGTACATACCGCCAAGACCGGGCGGCCACTGAAAATAGTTGGTTCGTACGAGTGCGGGAGGAAGTGTTATCGGCATATCGTGTTCCTTTTGCGTCTTGAGTTCTAGATTGCAGAGACTTCCGATTGTAGATACCAATTAGCTTGTGCTGGTATCTCGTCGTTGACGACTTGAACGATGCTCGTGAGGAATTGATTGCGGTTTTGCTGCTCGCTGTACGCGGTAACCTGGAGGTGTGGGCATGACTGAATGACGTAGAGCGTCACACCCGCAATCGAAACGGTGTTTGCGAAGATGTTGATCACTGGCCCCGAACTACTGCTCGAATACAACGTGTTGAATGAAGGGTTCGAATTGAGGTTACCGGACCACGCCGCGGCCTGTGCTGCGACCGAGTTCCCACTGCTTGCGTCGAGGTCGCACACAACGCCGCCAACGGAAATTATCGCGGTCTCGCCCGTCACGGGGGTGCCCATGAGCGTGAACGTCCCGACTGCAAACGGCGATGTCGCTAGCGTCGCTACGACGCCGCCCGAAGTGTTGGCGAAGGCTGGAATATTGCTGCTTGCGGCCGCGCTGCCCGGAACGTATGAGATAACCAGCACGTCGCCGTCAGCGGTGGCGGCGTAATTTGCGGCAAAGCCTGGATTGCCGTTCAGGTCACTCGCCCAGGTAGTGGCTTCCGTTGCTAGGGAGTCGGCGGTCGTTTGCGGGAGAAAATAGTTGACGCCATCGAGCTCGAGCTCGACATGTTGACCCGTTGTGGGTGTGCCCGAGAGCGTGATCGTTGCGAAGACGTTCCCGGTCAACGTGAGATGCGTCGATGAGATTACCGAGATTGCAACGCCGGTTGCATCGGTTCCAGGAACCGCATAGATGTTCAAGACAGCGCCGCTCGCACCGGCAAGATACAGGGCGGTAAAGGCCGGGTTCGCGTTGAGGAGCGCGGCAAACGCAGTGGCCTGCGCGCTCGTGGTTCCCCCGGTCTCGGTAAGCTGATATGCAGCGCCGGCGATCGTGATTGTGCACTTCTCGCCAACCGTAGGTGTGCCGGTAAGCAGGATGGAGTAGACGGCGACGGCAGGATCACCTTGAAAGTTGACGACGACTGCAAACTGTTGGGCGACCGAACGCCACTCTTGCGAGTTGTATCCCGCGAGCTGCGGCAAGCCGGAATCGCAAAGATAGAGCGTGCCGTTACTTGCACCGACTAGGCCACGCGGATAGACCAGCGATTGCTGGTCGGAAACTTGCGTGATCACCGGCGGCGCGACCGAGAGGTCAACGCTGTAAACCGCCGGCTGCTGCGCAATGATCTGGGTGAACGGCGAAGCGGAGTATGGGCGCCAGGGCCGCAGGCCCGCGTCGACAACCATGATGTGCTTTGCATCGATTTCGACGATCCCGGTTGGCGCGACGAGTGGATTATTCGCGGTCGCGACCGCGGCCAAAAGGTTCGTGGTCGTCGGGCCGGTTAGATCGATATCATAGATCGTCGCCGGATCGCCGGAATTCTGGTTCCCCGCATCGCCGACAAGGACGTGGCCGCTTGCGCGCAGCGCGATCGAAAGTGGCTCGACAACCTCGGTGAACGTGTGAGGTGTAGCGCCGGTATATGAGCCGCCGCTTATCCCGATGTCGATGATCGTCGTGTTTGCGTTCGCAGTCGGCGGTTGCGTCGGACCTGCACCCCGATCGAGTATCAGAGGATGGCCGGCGCCATCAACGACCATCGCGATGGGGTAATTCATCCCGGGCGAAGGTGAGGATAGCTTCGTTGCCGTCGTAAAATGCGGTCCGGTTGCGCTGACGTCGAGAGTGGCAGAAGCAGTGACCCACAGCAGATCGTTGTTAGGCTCTCCGCTTAGCGGTGCGATCGTGATGTCGGGACCCGACGCTGTCGCCGTGTAGTGCGCGCCGAATGTGGCCGCGCCGTTGAGCGCGCCGGCCCAGGTCGTTGCCTGCGCGTCGAGCGTCCCGCTCGTCTCTTTGAGTGTGTACGCTATTCCGCCCACGGCAATTTCAATTGACTGACCGGTCGTCGGCGCGCCGGAGAGCATGATCGTACCGACTTGCGGGTCGCTCAAGCGATAGAGGTCGAGTGGCAGCGCAGCATCGATGAGATAGCCGCAATTGTTGACCGAATCGATCGCGACGGCGAGCGGTGCGGCCATTGGTGGGGTCGACGGCAGATACGACTGCTGCGTCGGCGGATTCGGCGGATTCGGCGAGACGACACCTGCTCCCGGCGCATAGTCGTAGTCGCCGGCAATCGAGACGCGCCACAATCCAGGTGGAACGATCGTGCTTACGCCGGTGGTGCCCATGTCGCAAACATACAGGTAGGAACCAGTCCCGTCGATCGCGATGAACTTGGGGGCGACAAGATTCAGACGCGACACGAGGGCCGTTATCGGCGTAATCAGCCCGGCTTGCGGCGCGAAAAAGAGCAGCCTGCTGCCGTCGTCGATCACTAAGCGAGGCTGCCGTTTTGCTGCGGCATAAATGTTGAAGAACTCATACATACCCGGCTTCGTACCGCGCTGCGCGTAGATACCGACGATGGTCGAGATAACCGACCGGCGTTGGTACTCGTCCCACGATGCCGGGAGTTGGAGAGCCACCCATTGGGCCAGCCAGTCGAGAAAGTTTACCGGAGCCGTCCACGGGCCGTAAAGGTTGACCGTGTTGGCGATTACCGTTTGGATCGGATCGTGAACGCCGCTTGAATTGACGATCGTTTGATTCGCAGCGTGATTCTGTTGAAAGACTGCGGTAAGCGTGTTTGCATTGACGGCCGTAACGTTGATGACCTCGGGCATTACGCCGTTGTATGTATAGCTGCTTCCCGCGAGAAAAAGACCTCCGGTCCCCGGCGTGATCTGGACGGTTTGCGGCAGCGGATTCGCCGTAACCGCTTGCGTGACGGTCGTCATCACGGCGTTATTGCCGTGTTCGATGAGTATCCCGCCGTCGAGCGAAGGATCGATGCCGGTGAGGATCTTCTCGAACGGGCACAGCATCGTCCCCAAGCTGAAGAGGTTGGGAGACGGATCGTTCTCCCAGAGAATCGGTGGGAGATACTTTGTATAGCTGCTTGTAATCTGCGGCATCTACGTCGTCCCGTTCACCCTGTTAAGCTCTGCAGCTTAAAGGTCGTGGTGCCGAGGCAGACCGTTTCAAAATCTGCGATCTGTGCCCACGCGCCGGCCGGACCGGCGAGTCCGGCTGGACGCGAGCCTTGATACAGATTCGTGCCTGCTTGCACCGTCAACTGTGAGATGTATCCGACGTTTTCTGGTGGCGCGATGAATTGATAGAGATCGCCGATGTACACGCTTTGCCCGACCGCCCATCCGGTGCCGTTCGACCCCCCGACGACCGGATGGAAGTACAGTTGGATCGCGTTCTCGATGTTGGTCTGCATTTCGGTCGGACTCGCAATCAGGCCCGATGTAATTGCCGCGGGCCACGCCGCCGCGGTGACGGCGACGTCGATCTCAACGTAGTTCTGTCCGCCGACAAACAGGGACGCGGTTAAGTCGCGGCGACCGTCGAGATATGACTGCACGAGTTGAATCAATTCGGGCGTTGGTTGCGGCGCCGCACTTACCGCGGGACCAACGGCCGGCAGAATGAGGACGTTAACGTGACCGGGGCTTCGGTCGAGGCCGGCCCACAAACCCGACCCATACGCAGTAGTGGGAGCTAGCGCACTTGCGCTGGCGAGCTGGGTACTAGCCTGCATCGCCAAGTAATTGTAGTCTTCGACCGTAACCGCACGTCCACGATTGCGCAGCATCTCTGGGCCGCGTCGCATCGCGTCGCTGACCGATTGTTCGTCGGAGCCGCCATAGGCAGCGAAGAGGTTGCTGACCGCGGTGATGCCGGCGACGGGCGTACGCATCGTCGTGATCGTTGCAGCTCCGACGTTCGCCGTCGACCCGGCTTCGACGTACCGATAGGTGGTTGCGACAATTGCGTCACTCGTCTGCGGCACGCTGCCATGGCCGGTATTCGTGAGCGAACTGTAATTGCCGAACATGATCGTCGATGCGATAGGATCGACCCGGTAGTATTGCCCAGGGCCCTCCGGGAAGTACTCGTCGACTTGCGACCACGTGATGCCGTCGACTTGCACGACGAGATCCGCATTCGGTGTCGACGAATCTGGAATCTCATAGAGCGGGCCGTTTGCGAGCGAACACATCTGAAATGCCAAGCCGGTGCCGTTTCCAAGCGATTCGGGCGCGGTGATCGTCAACGCGCTGTACGATGACACGGCATTGAAGAGAATCCAGTTGATACCGAGGGCGAGCGTGTCGGATGCAGACAGGTTGGCGATGCGCAATCCGATCCAGTAGTAGGCACTCGTCTCCGTATCGGTTGACGATGCCGGTGGGTCCGACCAATCGGCCGACGGTGTTTGACTGGCCCAATCACCCGGCACGGTTAGCGCGACGGTGCCGTCCTGCGTGAGTCCGTTCGTGCCGTCGGCCGTCGCGGGCACGCTCAGCGATGTCCATGACTCCGGTTGAACGCCCGCCTGTGAATAGAGCCACGTTACCGTGGTGTTGCTTGGCTCGAGAATCGGCGCGAAGAACCGCAGCATTAAATTGATCGTCGCCGTGCTGGGATTATCGAATCCCAAACACAACTGCACCGACGAGCTCGGCTGTACGTTAACCGTTGCACCAGGCGCCGGAGGCACGACGAAACTGTTTGAGATATTCGAATACTTGTTGCCGACGAACACTTTGGAGATCTGCAGTGCGCTCTCCAAATTTATCGGCAGAACCGTGACGGCGGTGTCGGTTTCGAAAATTATCGGCGTCTGCGTCTCAGTCGCCGCCGTTTGCGCTTGCGTGCCTTGCGGAACGGTGACGGCGCTCGGGCTTGCGCTAAAGCTCAAGAATGCGCGCGCCGGTTCCGGCGGCAGGCGTTCGATGCCGAGCATGTCGAGAAACGCTACGTAGTTCTTGTTGGGAACCTGGTTGAGCCGATAGGTCAACCCCTCGACGAGCCAGGAGAAGAGTTCGACAAGCGTCATCCCCACGTCGCTCGGCGATTGATTCGTCCACTGCGGTGCATACTGCGGGATCAGCGCGGTGACATCGCTCACGAGGTCGGACCACGTGCGGTCGTCGAGATCGGGCGGAACGAGGAGTCCCCGATTGGGATCGTACAGCATTACGATTGCTCCAAATAAAACGGATAGATCATCGCCTGCGGAGCAAGACTGCCCTTAACGACGTACTGGATCGCGATCGAGAGCTGCGAGTTCGCCGCGTTCGGCACGTTAGTAACGGTTACGCTCTGCACGGTGATGCGCGGTTCCCACGCCTGCAAGCCATCGGTCACGTACTGTTTCGCCAGCGCGGCCGTTTGCGCATTATTCGGCGCAAAAACCAGGCTCTTCAGATTGCAGCCGAACGTTGGGCGCATAACACGCTCGCCGAATTGCGTCCCTAAAATGATATAGATCGACTGCTCGATGTTCGTGAGATCCGAGGACATAAGGATCCCGTGCGACGTATTCAGCGAGACTGGATAGTTAAAGCCTTGACCGTAGAAACTCGTCATATCGCCTCCGTTAGGTCACGGTCATCGCGCCGGTAACGGTTACGGCTACGTTCTTTGCGTTGAGATTGATGGCGTTGGCCGCGGTGATCGAGACGTTGCCGAGCATATCGAGCTTGATCGAGCTCCCGAGTAAGTTGGAGATGGAAATGCCGAGTGCATCATCCAGGGTGATTGTTTGGCCGGCGCGCGTCTTGATTTCCGAAACTAAATTTGTAGCTACCGGCGGATAGACGGTCGGCTTATAGGGACCATCCCACACGCTTCCAATGACGACGGGCATCGAGATCTCGCCGTCTTGAAAAGCAACAATGACCGTGTCGCCTGGGTTCGGCATGAAGTACACGCCGCTGCCGTTGGCGCTGGCCTGTGGGACGCAAACGCGGGCCCAGCCGCTCATATTCGTGTCGGAGAGCCATGGGAACGAGACTTTCACGCGTGCGCCCATTGCCGACGCGGGGTCAGGGTCAGGAATAATCGACGGCGGGATGAGGACCTTGGCAACGTAGACGCCGTAAAATTTTTCCGTATGATCGCGCGGTGGTGTAAGATCGACATCGGTCTTCTTACGAATCAGCGCGAGAATCGACGACTCGCCTTGCTGTGTGATGTCGAATTCGGTGATATAGCCGTTGTCGTCGATCGTGTGGGTCACTTTGCGCAGGCGGTAGACACCGCCGAACCGCGTGCCGACGCCGGCCACCTGAATATAGCTTCCGGCGCGTAGCGTTGGGATGCCGATACAACTCCCGGTGCCTTCGTAGAGGCCGTCGAGCAGTTGCTGCAGTAGCGCAGTCCCGAGCGCCAAAGCATTGACGGGCGACGAGATCTTTTGACTGTGGATCCAGCGCCGCCCGAGCGAAGCCAGCATGTCGAGGGTTGCGGGCCCAAGCCGGTTGATGATGTCGGGAATGTTCGCCATTGCGCCGGTCGCGACGCCGAGCATCGCAGTCGCGAGCTGTTCGTTATAGCCACGAATGACCTCCACACCGGCCATTGTCGCGGTGGAAAGCCGAGGCGAGAAGCTGCGCAGGCTTTGTCCCCACTCGAGCACGTAGGCATCCGTCTGAATCGGTAACTGAAAATAGAGATTATTCCAGTAGACGTAAACGTCGAAGAGATTGTTGTTCGCGAGGTCCTTGATAAACGCCCAATCGGTTCCGGTCTGCGTAAGGCTCTCGTGGAACCACGGCGAGGGATCGCAGATCGGAATGAGAAGGTTTTCGGCTGCGATTTCGGCGACCATCAACGAATCGGTCATGAACTCGAACTGACGCGGAATCGACTCGCCGTGGCGCATATTGTAGGATTTGTCGTAGCCGGAGATCGTGATCGTGGGAGGTCCGCTCTCAGGGAAATTCGGCTCGATCGTGGTGATCACACCAAGCATCATCGGGGTCAAATTGTCGCCATACCCCATGTACAGCTCGACCTCGACCCCCGGAGTAAAGAGGGAAAGATCGGTGTACTGCCCGTTCGTATTCGAAAAGACGATCTTGAACATGTCGGCATGGTCGAGCGAACCCGAATAGGTGACGCTGATCACTTGCTGCGTGATGTTGGCCGCCATCGTGATGCCTTGGACCACAACGTTGAAGCGCGGCGCGTAATAGCTTTGAATCATTGCGTCGGATTTCCGGGAACGACGAGCGGCAGACCGACCGGCGGATTGAACGGATCCAAGATATTGTTGGCGGTAGCGATAGTGCGCCAGGTCGAGGGATCGCCATTGATCTGCGCCGCGATGCCGCTGAGCGTATCGCCTTGTACGACGTTGTAGACGACCGGCGGCCCGAAGAATACGCCGGTCTCGATGGCGATCGTAACGTCGACATACTCATGGAAGCGGACGTTAAGCGTGCAGCGCGCCGGCGAGCCGTCGACGAAGAACATCGTGAAGCGCTGTGTCGCTTCGGCAAGCACGCAGCGAAAGGTAAAGGCACCCATCACGAAGAGCAGGATCGGTGGGGCAAATGTGTTGGGTACGGTATCGAGCAATGACGTGATCTGGTCGCTGTAGGTTCGCACATCCTGGGCCAGCTCGTACGTATCGAAGAAGAGCTCCATGTTCAATACGCGGCCCTTGCCACGCACGTATTGAATCGGCGGAGCATTCAAGCCGGGGATCCCTATTTCCGCGAAATTGTTGCCCTGATCCAACGAATACTGCTCGGGATTGTACATGACCGGAATCTGCTGGCCCGTGTTGGTGTTGACAATGAAGGCTTTCGCCAATTGCGGGTTGCCGCTCATCACGCGCCTCGCTCGAACTCGACACGAATCTCGTTCATCAGATCGCGGAATAACGTGCGGCGCATCATGTCAAGGTTTGGGTTGTCGGCCGAAGGCGGCGCCGGCGCATCGATCGGTGCTCGATCCATCTCTGCGCGCATCGGGCGCTGCGCGCTCGATTGTGTTGCAACTCGTGGTGCAGTGGAGCGAGCGGTCTTCAGAGCAGGGACGGCGGGAAGGCGAGCGAGGGCAGGCGAGAAGGGTGCAGAGACGGCCGCGTGCTCGCGCCGGTGTGCCAATCGCTCTTCGGCGCGTACGCCGGCGTCGGTTGCGCGCCGCCACGCCGCGCCCGGTCGCAACCACTCCGCGACGTGCGTCACCTCGTGCGTCAGCAGCGCAAAGCCCTGGGGATCGTGCGGCGCGTACGCCCCCGCACGGAAGTACATTTCGGGTCCGACCGTTACGGCATCCGCGCGCTCCTTGCGTGCGAACGCGTCAGCTTGCTCGCCGACGTGCACGCGTGCTACGTCGACGGCGGGACCGACCACGTCGCGCAACTCGTCGCGCGTCCGCGGGGGTAATGGCATGCTGTCCGGCCACTCGAACGGAAGCTCTTCCGGCTCGTCCCGGCGCTCTCGCTCTGCGTGG
Organism: Candidatus Acidiferrum sp.; assembly: GCA_035507095.1. Classification (GTDB taxonomy): domain Bacteria; phylum Vulcanimicrobiota; class Vulcanimicrobiia; order Vulcanimicrobiales; family Vulcanimicrobiaceae; genus Aquilonibacter. The sequence goes on along the minus strand of DATJOM010000111.1, from coordinate 13,510 downwards.
GGCACGGCATCATGACGCTGGAACCGGTCAGGGGCGCCGCTGCGTTCGCAGCAGCGCGCGATCATCGGCGCGCCCAATTCGAGCCACGGTATCGAGACGTCAAGCCGTGCGACGAGGCGCTCGGCCTCGCGCGCGAATTGCTCTCCTAGTGTCGTTACGATCTTTTCCATTTATGAATTTGACTCGAGTTGCTCCAGTTTAAGTACTTCTTCGATCCAGCGCCGGCGCTCGGCATGATCGATGCTCAAGAGGTCTTCAAACGACCAGTGCACGCGCACGCTCAACGCGGCTACCTCCTGGTAGACCCAATCCAGAGGGTAGCCTAGGATCCCCCCAAGGCTGGAAGCTCCGTTGCAAACGACGCCGAGCATTTTGGACATTGCACCTCGATGTTGCGGCGCGAGAGACCATTGATGCGGTTGTACATCTCTTGCAGATACGAGAGATCCTCACTGAAGAGTCCCTCGATCACACTTGGATTGATCGGCGTCACCGTACCAAGGCGAACGACGACGCGCGAGAGCAGAATCACGATCAAGTATGCCGGCAGGTTTTGTACGCGCGGATCCTTCATCGGAAGAATCTCGTCGGCCGCGGTGGCCAGGCGCATCGCTCCATTGCGATGTAGCGCGCCGCTTTTGTCAACGTAGCCGTTGGGTAGTTCGAATTCGTATTCGGTGGTAATCATGGCTAGAACGACCGCGTGATCCATTCGCACGCAAGCACCATCGTGTCGATCGCAATGTCGGTGCCCTTGGCATTGAGCGAAGGGCCATCCCACTTTGTGGGCCACGCGTTATAGAAGTCCCAGCGCGCGACCTCAACTTGGTTGGTGAGATCGTAGAGTACGACGGAACCGTTCTGTCGGTTGATGATCCCGTTCATCGTGTCCTGACGCCAATTCATCATATCAAGGGTCGAGGTAGTGCCCCACTTTAGCGTGATGTCGGCGTAGCTCGTCTTGCCCGGAAGTTTGTAAACTCTGAGGGCATCGCCCCCCGAGCGCGTTTCGATGACTTCCGTCGTTGATTCGAGTCCGCTACACTCGATGAAACTCGCTTGCGTGATGCCGTCGATCTCGACTAGAAAGTTAAAGTTGCGGAACGGGTCGACCCGTTGTCCTGTCGACATGGTGTGTTACTCCTACGTCTGCTCGGTTACGGAAGTACCGCCTTGCCAAATACCGATTGTCACGATAATGAACTCGGCGGGATATGTCGGCGCCATGCCGATCGTGATGTTGAGCTGTCCCTGCGCCATGAGTTCGGGCGGATTATTCTCGTCGTCGATCTCGACGTAGAATGCGTCCGACGCTTGCTGCCCAAATAGCGCCCCTGCTTGCCAGATGGTCGTAAGAAAACCGGTGATCGTGCGGCTGAGCGTCTTCATGAGGCCTTCGTCGATCGTGTTGAAGACGTAGGGTATCAGCGAATATTTGAGCGTTGTCTCAACCCAGATGAACAGGCGGCGGACGTTGATGTACGTCCATGCCGTGTTTGATGCGGTCGTTCGCGCGCCCCATACGAGCGGCAAGGCTTGTCCTGGGAAGATTCGCGACACGTTGATACCGGCGATGTTGAGTAGCCCTTGTGTCGTGCCATCGACGTTGACCTCGAGACCGAGAGCGTCGATGATCTGTTGATTCGCCGGTGCGGTCTGGACGCCGATCGCGTCGGTGCGATTGTAGATGCCGGCGATGTGTCCAACCGGCGGCACGAGCATCGTGCCGGAACTCGTACTGTTGGGGTTGCTGACTAAGATCCAAGGGTAGTAGAGCGCCGCATAGCCGTTTGGCGACGTGCACCATGCACGCTGCAGCATCAGCGGGCTTCCCATTGATGCATCGGGCTGCGTGCCTTGCGGCGTGTGAAGAATCGCGAACCGATCCATCAGCTGCTCGCAGTGTGCGACCACCGCTTGCTGCACGGCTTGATCGGTACGATCGGGCACGCAGACCAGCTCTACATTGGTAAGCGGAACCATCGCAGTCAGCGCTTGCGTATACTGGCTCAGGCCCAAGCTAAGCGGGTTGTCTGCGGTACCGCCGGCGAGTGCTTTTGTTGCCAGTGCCGCAGGCAAGTTGTTCGGCGGTGTATCGGTGTCCGGCGTCGACGGAAGCGCGAGGCTGATGTAGAGCGAGTTGACGACCGCGCCCCAGTAGTGACTGTGTCGCGGATCCATCGAAAGGTTCGTCCAAACCTCGGGCACATTCGGCGGACTCGTGTCAGTCAGCGTAAACTCAAAGGATTGAATCGTCGTCGCTGCGGCGAGAAGCTCCATACTGTACTTATTCGCAAGGCCGCTCTCGCTTTGAATGGTGATGAAGGCGCCGCTGACCGCGGAGATCACCTGATACTCACTGCTGGCGCCGTCACTGATCTCGATGATGCTACCCGGCTCGAGCCCGGCGCCGTTCGTTACGCGGAAGGTCTGCTGGCCTACGAGCAGATCGGCGATACGCACGCTACCGCTTGTGTACGTGGTGCTGAGGTTGCCGCCGAGCACGAGATTTGTCCCGATGACGCGACTTACTGTCGCACCGTCGGACGTGCCCTCGATGACTACGTTGTCGCCCGGCGAGAATTGTGCCGCATGGGCCGCCGTGTCGCACACGATGATGTTGCCGCCGGCTGACGTAATGGTCGAGCTCGCGCGCGTCGCGACGCAGTTATTCGCCAGCGGCACTATCTGCGAATTTGCAACCTCAGCGGTGATGGTGTTTCCCGCGGTTCCGTCCACGAGTGCGGAAACGACCAGACAGTCTTGCGTGCCGCCTCGATCAACGAGGGTTAGCGATGCCGTGGCCGAGGTGCCGACGCGCACGATGACCGCGGTCTGGCCCCCGTTATCAAAGTAGCCTTTGACCGCGTACGCCATCCAGAAACCCGGCGGGTTGATCATGTAGCTGCCGAACGTGTTGGTAAACTGTGTCCAGTTCGTTACGACGGTTGGGCTAAACGACGGGCCCTGTAGGGCGGCACCGATGAACGCCGTTGTACTCGTGCCGACACCGACGATCGGCCCGATTGCCGGCAATTCCTGAATGTAGACGCCCGGCGTCGAATAGGTCGTGGTCATGGTTCACCTCAAATCGGAGTTAAGCTGACATCGTAGATGCCGCTCGGGCTAGGAACCGTAAAGGACTGAATGGCTTGCGCGTAGCCGATGGCGCGAACCGTCATCGTGTGCGAACCGAACGCGATGCTCGGTATGACGAATTGGCCGTTTTCGTCCGAAAGATACGTCTGCATGGATGCGTCGAGTAGGATCCACGCGTTCGGAATGACGGTCGTCGGTGTGGTCGCGTTGCGAATCGTACCGCCGATGATCGCCGTCTGCGTTTGATCGATTGCGCCCGCGAGCTGCTCTGTAACCATGCCGATCATCGTTGCCTGCACACCGGTGATGGCGTTGTCGAGGTCCATCTCGATCGTAATGCGGCACGTAATCGCGGGCCGGACGTACGTATCAAGCCCGCTCCAGAAATCGGGCTTGGCGGCCATGTCTTCGGTTTCGTCGGCGAAGATCGGCAGCGCTAGGTACGCACTCGTAAGCGTTCCGGTGAGATATTTTGTCGGCATGGTCGGGTTACGCCACAGCACCCAGATGACGTCGCTCAGCAACTCATGCTCGTCGGGCTCCTTCTCCATGCCCTCGACCTCGGAGCCTTTGTCCCAGGCCGAGATGATGTACGAGCATTCGATACGCGACGGGAATAGCGTCGTGGTCGTGGTTCCGTCGGAATTGTAACTCGTAAAGCGCTGATTCGAACGCAGCTCTCGGTTGTCGATTACACGGTAGAGATAGACATCAAGCTGCATGCCTGTGCCTTGGCCCTGCCACGTCGTGTCGGGAACCGAAAACGAAATCGTTGCGGATGCAAGCGAAGACCCCGCTGCCGCCTCGCCTTGCAGCATCGCCTTCAGCGAGGTATCGAGATCGTTAATCATCGACGCGCGCTCCGCGGCCGAGCTTCTGGAACTCGCGTTTCGTGGCGGCGAGCACATGCGCCATCCCGATCGGGGCGTCGTCTTCACATGCCAGGTATGCAGCGGTCATGGCGACGTTACGGATGTGCCCGCCGGCAAACTCGAACCGCCGTGCCATGTGTTCGAGATCGAGATCCTCCGCGAGTTCTGCCGCGGCAGGCCATACGTTCAGCCAGATTTGCAAGCGCTGCTCAACGCCGGGAAGCGGAAACTCGACTGCGAACTGCAAGCGTCGTAAAAACGCATTGTCCATGTGCTTACGCAGGTTGGTCGCGAGGATCGCCACGCCCTCAAAGCTCTCCATCCGCTGAAGAAGGTACGCTACCTCGATGTTAGCGTAGCGGTCGTGCGCGTCTTTGACCTCGGAACGCTTGCCGAAAAGTGCTTCGGCTTCGTCGAAAAAAAGTAATGCGAATGAGCGGCGTGCCTCGTCGAAGAGGGCATCGAGATTGCGTTCCGTCTCACCGATGTACTTGCTCACGACACGCGAGAGGTCGACACGATAGACCGCCATGCCGAGCTCGGCGCCGAGAATCGTCGCCGCCATCGTCTTCCCGGTTCCCGAGGGTCCGAAGAAGATCGCATTGACGCCGGGGCCCGCGCTGGTTTTGTCGCCGAAGCCCCACTGTTCGAGCACACGTTCACGATTGCGAACGGCGTCGGCAATCTCGCGCAGACGTGCGCGCTCATCGGGTGGAAGTACAATGTCGTCCCACCCGTAGCGTAGCGGAAGGGATTGCGCAAGCGAATCGAGGTGATGGCTCGTCTGGTTGCGCGCTGCCGCGGCGAGTTCGGGCAGTTCAACTGCTCCGTTTTCCGGAAGCCGGTCGTCGAGATGGATTTGCGCGTCGCGCACCGATGCATAGATACGCCCGACGCTAAATGGATATACCGACGCGAGCGTTTGCACCGTCTCATTGTTTGCGCGCAGCGCGTGATCGCGAAGCGCGCGTTGCCACCCAAGCCTGCGTACGGATGCGGGGGGCGTGCCGAGGTGTAGGGTGTGCACGCGAATATCGCCGCTGCCGCCGGTTCGTGGGGCAGTATCGCTATCGACGATTGCAAATGCCACCTGCGCCGAAAGCCCACCGATGGCGCGGATAAACGCGGGGAGTTGCTGCGCGCCGTCTTCGCCACCGAGAACGATTGCGGGAACCTCACCCAAGAGCTGCGCATCACGGAAGTGTCCGGCAAGGTCGTGACCGTCGCCGGCGGGTCGCCGCTCGTCTCGCACACGCAAGCGTAACCCAGCTTCGCGGCACACGGCGCGTGCGATCGTGCGTCGACCGCTGCTGGGACTGCCGGAGATTACTACGATCGTTTTCTTCGGCGACCCGAAAGTGTCTCGGACGAGCGCTCGTGTAAGGCGGTCGAGCGCTTCACGCTCTTGCGGCGAGACGAGAAGCTCGTCGAGTGCTAGCGTTTCCTCGTTGCGGCGTGGCTCGTGCAGAGGCGCTTCATCTAATACGAATGCGACGAGCCCGGGATCGGCGGCTATTTCCGCGTTCCATTCGTCCGGTGTGGCACGCGCAACGAGCAGCGAATAGCGAAAGAGCGGGGAATGTCGGCTGAGCGCACGTCGCGTATTGAGCCGCTGCGACCAATCGTCCGAGAGAATGTCGAGAAGCAGCGCGATGCTCGGATAGGCTCGCGTCACGTCATTGTGCAGATAGGCGAATACACGGCGATAGCTGGGATGCAGCTCGGCGGCGAGACAAAGCAGCAGCGCGTCGAATTCGAGTGGACCCAAGCCAAAGCGGCCACGGATAGCTTCGAGCGGAAATTCAAGACCGGCGTCGATGCTCGATTGCGCTCGCATCTCGCATCGTGCTCGCGCTTCAGTCAAATCGCTGCTCTCGCAGTCGCTGCTCCAGTGCGGCGTGGCTCCGAGCAGTGTATCGATCTCTTCGTCTAAGATCGCGACACCGGCAAAGCCGCGTCGATGTTCGGGCGCGCACTGATCGCGAAAACGGGTGACCGCTCGAGCAAGCAGTAGCTGCAATCGCCACAACTGATCGGCGAGTTCTTCGGCAGCGCTCTGATAGGCGGGTCGAAGATCAGGCGATGCGTGTGCGGCGTTCACGAAATCAGCTCGACGCCCGCCTCGCGCACGAATTCAAGTGCCGCTGGGCCGCCCTGCAGATAAGCAACGGCTCCAGTCCTTGGATTCATGACACTCAAGCGGACGGTTTCTTGATCGACCCGCCACATTGTGAGGGTAAACACCGTACGCATAAAACGGAATCCGTGAGCGCCGTCGACAGCACGTAGCACGAGCCGGATAGTCCCATCTGGCTGACTTTCCGCTGTAACGACGCACGAAATGCGCTCATCCAACGCGCCTCTCCCACCAGCATGGGCGCAATCATAGCGGAGCGGACTCTCGTCAAACTCTCCGTCTACTGACTGGTAGCACTACTTTACGTAGCCGAAAGATGAGCATTGTTTACTATTTGTATTGACTGCGAAAGCAGACTTTTGTTAACGTGTGATGCACAGCAAACCGCCACGCGAATCGGGAAACGTTAGGAGGGGGCGCGATGCTGGTGACAGAGTCCGTGCTCTGCGTACGTTGTCTCGGTACTTTCTCGTTTGGTGCTGGCCGTGCGTGGAATAGTGGTCCTGCGTTCAAGCGCGGCCGGGAGTTCCTCGAATATCTCGTGAGTTATCCGCGCGCGGCCGCATCACGCGAAGTGCTGGTCGGTGCATTTTGGCCGGCACTTGACGCGGAAAGCGCTTTACACCGACTGCACCTAGCTGCCGCGGGCGCCCGTGCCGCGTTGCGCGCGCTCTCGCCTGAGCTTGACGGCATCCGTTGCAATGGCGGAGCCTATGCGTGGCGTCCGGGGATCGTTATCGATTCGGACGTGGAGCTGTTGCTAGGGGCGAGCCGCGGAACGTCGATTGCGGACATGGAGAGAGCGGCCGCATCATATTCCGGCGAATTCCTGGCAGGCGAAGAGGCGGAGTGGATGTACCCGCTACGCGTGCGTTGCGCGAATGCATACGCAATCATTCTGGAACGCCTTGCGGAAGATCAGGCTCGGCGCGCGCAGTGGGGGGCGGCGCTCGAGTATGCGCTGCGTCTGGTCGAAACGGACCGAGCGCACGAAGGCGCGACGCGCCTTGCTATGCGCGCATTGGGAGCGATGGGCCGGCGCGGTGCAGCACTGGCGGTATATGACGCATTGGCCGCATATCTGCAGCGGCATCTCATGCTCCAGCCCTCTGCCGAGACGTGTGCGCTACGCGGCGCGATTATCGCCGGCGACGCTTAGGCGCGCATCGCGAACATCGCAACGTTCATTGCGGCAAGCGGCGTTTGCTTGACTTCGAAATCGACGAGCGCTTCGCCGATTCTATCGGCGAGGCGATTCGTAACGAACCACGGCGGTTTCGGCAAAAGCGTTGCACCATAGCCGGCGATGCTGCGCGGGAACGGCGCGAAGGGCGCCCACACAACGCTCTTTTGCGCGCGGTCGAAGAGATAACTGTTGTGCACCACGCCGATGCCACTGCGTACGTCGTCGATCGTGTTGCCCGGGTACGCGCCCCACGTCGTTTCGGTGAGCAAGAACCCAACGCCGGTCCAGGCGTTTACCGCGACGCAGCCGTACCGCAGTCCCGAAATTGCAAGGTCAACGTCATCGGTGAAGGTTCGCAACGTTGCCGGATGCGCGACGACGTTGGCACCGAGATTGCCCCACAAACGATCGTTTGCGAACGCGACGGCATCACGTAAGAACGCCGCGGTCTCGCCGGGCAGCTCCACGACCGCGATCAGCGGCGCGAACGCTTCTACCCCGAACGCAATCGCATCCGTGTTCGCATCGAGCCGAAGGATCGAGCGATCGCTGCCGCCGAGCTGTTGCATGCGGTCAGCCGCGCCCGGGTAATATGCTGGGCGCGGCGGGGCTTCACGCATGACCGCCTCGATTTGGGCGATGAGCTTCGGTGTCCCGTCCCATGCACTTGGCAGAATCACGACCTGGGAGGCGACGCAGTTGAACCCGTCGTTGTGCAGCTTCTGCGTAACGATCTGCTCGGCTTGGAAGCGGAAGTCCGCATCGCTCCATGGGCCCGGCACGACGATCGTTGGACTGACGTTCCCGAGCTCCGCGGTGATCGGCTTTTGCACCGGCATGTCACGCACGATCGCGTTGAAGGTCCGGTCGCTACCGGTGATGTGGATCTCGTCGACGAGCGGATGCTCGGTGAGAAGCTTGCCGACCTCGGCACCACCGTAGGCAAAGCGCAAGAAGCCGCCATCGACCAGCGGCTTGAGCGCGTCTTCGAAGATCGGCCCGAGGTACTGATTGACCGGATTCATCTTGAGGATGCACACCGCGCCGTCGGCGATCAATTTGTAAAGCACGTCGAGTGGCGGGATTGCGGCGATATTGCCCGCACCGAGCACGAGCGCGACGCGCGGCTGCGGTGAGGATTGTTTGTACCACACCGCCATCGTCGATGCGAGATTCTCGCGCGTGACGCCCGGCTGCATCCAGACCTCCGCGCGTACGCCCGAGAGCAACAGCCGATCGTAAAAGGCGTTGGGAAACACGTCAACCGTCAATTGGCCATCCGGGCGTTCGTGCACGCGCGATGCGGCGATCGAAGGCGTGCCCGCATGCGCGAGATCGCGCAACGTGCGAATGTAGCGGTTCAGCGCGTAGAGCAGCGCCCACGGACCGCTGACCCACTCCTCACCCGCGAGCGGCGTACCGTCCACGCCTTTGGCCTGCGCGCCGGCATGCGCCCAGCGCTGTGCCTGCGCATACACCGTGCCGCGCACCTGCTCGAGCAGATCCGCTTTGGCTGCCGTGCGCAACGCCACCCAACGTTTTGCGCCTTCGCGCAGTTCGACGAGATCCTGTTCGATCTCGGCCGGCGTCGCGGGCGCCGGCGTCGCGAGCGTGGTCATGCGCCTGCGGTAACCATCCACTGGATACCGAACTTATCGGTCACCTGCCCGAACATGCCGCCCCAAAACGCCTTGGCAAACGGCGTCTCGACGGTTCCACCTTCGGAAAGCGCCTTGAAGACGCGCTCGCCTTCGGCGACATCGGGGGTGGCGACGGAGAGCGCGAGGTCGTCCTCACCGTGCGGCGGTGTGCCGGGACGTCCGTCGGAACACATGAAGCGCATGTCGCCCGCAATAAAGCTCGCGTGCATGACCTTGTTGCTCCATGACGGATCGCCCTGAAATTCTTTTGGCGCTTCCGACATGCGCGTGAGGCCTTCGATCTTTCCCCCGAAGCACTTTGCGTAGAAATTGAGCGCGTCTTCGCACGTCCCGTGAAAATAGATGTACGGCTCGAGCTGCATCGCCGGTTACCTCCGAAAGGCGGGGAAAGAGGCCTTGGCGATAGGCCGTCCATTGTCATCCCGAGCGTAGCGAAGCGGAGTCGAGGGACCGGCGCTACATGGAGGGGACGCCACGGTTACGGTCGCAAGCCCAAAGCTGTGCCAGATGGGTGTTCATGAGTGGCGGACGACGCCAACGAATTATCGGCGATTATGCGGAACAGGCGCCGAAAAGCGCTGTGGTGGTTCCCTGTCGGATTCGTCGCTGGCGGCACGCTCATTTCGCTAGGATTCGCCTGGTTCTACATTGCGTTCCGACCTCAGTCAGATGCATCCGCGCAACTGTTCGTGGCCCAGTCGTCCGTCGTGTGGTTCGCGCTCCAGTTCGCCTGGATGATACTGTGCCGCGTTGCCTCCATGCGCATCCGCCGGATGAACTGCCCCTCCTGCGGCGGCATCGTTACCATCCCAATGTTTCGCTGGCCGTTGGGAGGGACGGTCGGGTGCAAACATTGCGACTGGAAACGACAGCTTGAATCGCGGCCGATGCGGGCCTCATGATTGGAGTGGCCGCACTACTCCTGAATCACCGGGCCGTTTGCCGCGTGTGGGGAGGCTCTGCAGGCGCTGCGTGGCGTATTAGTGCCCGTGCTTCCGGCGTTTGGGAATCCTCAGGATCTCGCCGATATCGAACAACGGCTCGAACAGGCTCCCGATGACATCGGGCTGCTGTTTTCGCGGGCGTGCGTGCTCGATATGCTCGGGCGCAGCAATTCCGCGCGTGACGCCTATATCGAAGTTATCAAGCGCGACGGCACGCATCTTGGCGCGCTGACCAACCTCGGGACGCTGCTCTTTAACGCCGGCTACCGCAGCGCGGCGCGGCTGACGTACCAAGAAGCCCTCAAGCATCACCCCAACGACGTGCCGTCGCTGATCAATTTCGGCAACGCGCTGCTCGAAGCGCAAGAGCTCGATTCGGCGCGGCAGGTCTACGAGCGCGCGATCGCGCGCGACGCGAATTCGGCGCAAGCGCACCAGGGCCTGAGTCACGTGCTCGAGCGCATGGGCCTGGAAGAAGAAGCCGAGCGCCATCGGCAGCTCGGCTTCAAAGTCATGCCGGTCGTGGTGAGCGCATTTCGCGGCGAAGGCATGCCGGTCTCGCTGCTGCTGCTGTCGTCAGCTTTTCGCGGCAATGTGCCGGTCGAAGTGCCGCTCGACGACAACACGTTCATGACAATCAAGCTCTTCACCGATTACTACGAAGCCGACTTGCCGCTGCCGCCGCACGACGTGATCTTCAACAGTATCGGCGATGCCGATCTCTGCCGTTCCTCGCTTGAGGCTGCGGAACACCTCTTGCGAGCGAACGACGCGACGGCGATAAATCCACCCGCAGCGGTGCTGCATACGGGCCGCGTCGAGATGGCCCAGCGCCTGCGCGGCATCGACGGCCTGATCGTGCCGCGTATCGAGGAGCTTTCGCGCGACGAGCTCGCGCACATCGATCGCTTTCCCGTCCTGCTGCGGCCGCCGGGCTACCACACCGGTGAATTCTTCGAGCGCGTGCGCGATCGCGACGAGCTCGTGCGCATCGCTGCAACGCTTCCGGGCGAACGCCTCCTGGTGATCGAGCTGCTCGATGCGCGCGGCGCCGACGGGCACTATCGCAAGTACCGCGTGCTCTCGATCGGCGGCGTGCTCTATCCGATTCATCTCGCGCGCTCCTCGCAGTGGAAAGTGCATTATTTCTCCGCCGATCAGGTGCGCACGCCCCAAGCGATCGCGGAAGAAGAAGCGTTCCTCACCGACATGCGCGGGGCGATCGGCGACCGTGCGATGCATGCAATCGAAGCGGCCGCCCAACGTATCGGCCTCGACTACTTCGGGATCGATTTCGCGCTCGATCGCGACGGCAACGCGCTGCTCTTCGAAGCCAACGCGACGATGCGCGCGGTCATTCCGCTCGAGAAAGAACAGGCCGAGGCGCGGCGACGCGCGACAGTTGCCGCGAACAAAGCGCTACGCGATTTGGTGTTGCGCGCTGCGAGGGCTAACGAATCAGCTTGAGGTGACCGCTTGCGTAGATGCGGATCTGCGAATCGAAGCGGTGCATCTTGTTGTCGATGCCGTGCACGCGTGAGCGAACGACGTAATCGACGCTGCCGTCGATGTGATTGTGCGACATCCCGATGAAGTGCAGCTGGGGGTGCCCGTTGCGCAACTCGACGCGCTCGTGGCCGACGAGAAACTTGGCGATGAGCTCCTGGGTCGCGGGCGCGACGTGCGGCCCGTTCCGGGAAACCGGCTCGGGCGATGACTTCGGTCGGCTTTTCCCACCTATCCAGGGCACGCTGCTAGCTATACCAAGCTGCCAGGCCATCCCTTCTTTACCGAATCGGGCTGGGCGTAAAGTCCTCGCCAAACCAGGCCGATCTTAACCATCCCGACACCACAAGCGACCTAGCGCCTGGAATAATGGGCGTGTGAGTACTTGGTTTTCAAAGCAGCCCAGTGCGCCGGCTAAGAGCCCGGCGCCACCCGCGCATCCGTCGCACCATCTCGAGCACGCGATCGGGAATCTGTTGTGCCAGCACGGGCGGCTCATCGCGCGCGTCGGGCGCCATCTCATGCACTTCTCGGCGAGCACCCGTCACCCCGACGGCAGCGTCGACTATATCGTGCGCACGCGCATCCATACCATCAACGGCATGGAGCGCAACTTCGAATCACACGTCCGCGTCTTCGCGGATCGTCGCCTTAAACTGATTCGCTAAACCGATTCGCTAGCTGATCAGCTCGCGCTCCACCATGATGGTGCGCGGGTCGATCAGGTGTTTCTGCAAGCCCAACTTGTCGGCCGGGACGCCCAGCGCGAATGCCACGAGCTGCGGCAGATGGAACGTCGGCAGATCGGTGCGGCCCCAGCGCGCGGCGGAATCTTGTTGATACCCATCGAGTGCGAGATGGCAAAGCGGGCAGGGCGTGATCACCGCCTCCGCGCCATGGTCCTTTGCGATACGCATGTTCTGGCCGACCATGTCGGCCGCGACGTTTTCCTTCTCGAGCTGAATGTGGAAGCCGCAGCAGCGGGTCTTCCCGGCGTAGTCGACCGGTTCGCCGCCGATCGCCGAGATTACGTCCTCGAGCGAGTGCGGATTGCGCGCCGATTCCCAGCCGTTGACGTTCTCCGGGCGGATGATGTGGCAGCCGTAGAACGGCGCAACCTTCAAGCCGTTGAGCGGGCGCACGACCATCTTGCGCAGATTGTCCAGACCGATGTCATCGATCAGCAGCCACAGCAAGTGGCGTACGGTCACGTTGCCCGAATACTTCGCGCCGAACTTGCCAAGAATCGCGTTGGCGTGATCCATCTGCTCTTCGCTCTCGAGCAGTTCTTTGTTCGCGGCACGCATGTGGCCGGTGCAAGTCGAGCAGATCGTGATCACGTCGTCGAGGCCGAGCGCTTCGGCTTGCGCGTAGGTGCGAGCGTTGAGCACGCGCGCGACGTCGCGATTGACGTCGTTGACGACCGACGCGCCGCAACACGACGCCGCGGTCAGCTCGATCAGTTCGATGCCGAGCTTCTCGGCCAGCAGCATCGTCGAGTTGAACAGTTCTTTGCACGACTCTTTGGCGACGCAGCCGGGGAAGAAGCCGTAGCGCTTGCTATCCCGCGAGTGCGTGTGTTTATGCGAGTCGAGGGCCTGATCTTCAGGCAAGAGAGTTGAAGACATTATGAAACCGGAACCTCCAGCGACTCGAAAATGGTGCGGACTTCGTCGACCTTCGGGATCGGCTTGAGCGAGGGAAGCCCCAGTATGGGCGCGGTTCCCCCCGCCGCCATCTCAAATGGCGTCAGCTTGCCACGGGCGACCATCCGCAGGCCGAGCGGCAGCACTTTGATTTGCGCGATGACGTTGAAGCGCCCGACCGTGCCGAGCACGACCTCGGTCTCGGCCAACATGCCCGTCTGTTTGATCGTCTTCGACACGGTGAGAGCATGGCGCGGACCGCGCTCGTCCATCATCACCTTGTCGCTGATCGCCGCGCGTTTGACGTCGATGATGCGGTTGTTCGGATCGACGTGCTTCGGACAGTACGAGCAGGCGTAGCAGTGCGCGCACAGCCACAGATAGTCTTCGGAGATCTGCGCGATGCGGTCGGAACGCTTGGCGTCGCGCACGTCTTCGATGAAGCGATACGCGTACGCG
>DATJOM010000110.1:0-6615 GCA_035507095.1 Candidatus Acidiferrum sp. | reverse complement strand
CCGTGCACCATCATCGGCGGCGGCTGCAGCGGAAGCTTCACACCGTTGATGATGATTGCGATTGTCGCAACCAGAACGTGAATCATCGTTGCTCCTCTACGATCTCACGATAGACTGCCGCTGTCTCGCGCGCGGTGCGATCCCAACTGAGCGCTCGCGCGGCCTGGCGTCCACGTTCAACGAGATCGGTACGCAAAGCCTGGTCGTCGAGCATGCGCTCGATCTGCGCGCGCGCAGTCTCGACGTCGCGCGGCTCGAAGGTGAGGGCCACGCCGGCAATCGGGTCGGGGGTGGAGGTCGTCGTAGCAATGACCGGGCAACCCTGCGCCATCGCCTCGACGAAGGGCAAGCCGAAGCCCTCGAGCAGCGAGGGATGCACGAGCGCGGTTGCGCCGGCGTAATACGCGGCGAGCGCGTCGTCGTTGACATCGCCGAGCACGATCGCCGCGCGGCGATCGCTCGAGAAACGCTGTAACGCGCCACCGAAATCATCGGGACCGGTAAGATAGAGGTCGACTTCGTAACGAGGCGGGAGCGTGGACCAGGCGCGTAAGAGTGTCGGAATGTCTTTGTGCTCGCGGTGGTTGCCGACATAGAGCAGATATGGACGCGTGCCGCGGTACGGCTGCGCCTGCACGAAGAAGCGCTCGCGCGGCGCGAGCGGAACCACACGAATCTTCGCCGGGTCGGCGCCAAGGAAGTGCACCAGATCGTCAATCGTGCGGCTATCAGACGTGATGATCCGCGCGGCTCGCCGCGCCGCCGGTTTGACGACGAATTCGTAGTAAGGGCCGATGGTCCGTTTGTGCAGCTCGGGATAGCGCAGATGAATCACGTCGTGAATCGTAAAGGTAAAGCGCCCGCCCGCCAAGAGCGGGATATACTGCGACATGTAGTGCGCAACCGCGATGCGATCGCGCCACATCTGTAGCGGCAGCGTGACCTGTTCGAGCGCAGCCACATTTTCACCGTCGGCGTAGACTCGGTACTCGAGGTCCGGCGCAACGCGCGGCAAACGCGCCGCAACCTCCTCGATGTAGGTGCGCATCCCGATGGAGATGTGCCGCCCACGGCGTGCGTCGAGCCCGATCCGTGTCATGAGCGTTTACGATCGCTCCAGGTCTGCCGTATGGCCTTCCCCGCGACGACCGCGGGATAGAGCGCCGAGTACCATGCGACGTACCAGCCGCGCGGGCCATCCAGCAACGCACCGCGGCGCAGCAAGTGGTTCGCAAATCGTGGCGCCACGAGTGCGGTCTCGCCGAGCCAGCGCAACGGGTTCGCGCGCTGCGCCAGCGCCTCGATCGCCGTGTAGCGCGCGTATTTCTCGCGATAGCTGCGGGCGCTCGGATAGGAGTAATGCAGGAGCGTTCCGCGCAACTCGCGCACGTCACCATCGCAAATCATACGCTCGTGCACCAGCGAATTGTCGATGCGCGCCGCACCGGTTCGTACCAGTCGAAGCAGTGGTTCGTCGCTCCATATGCGCATCGGCTTGCCGCGAAAGTACGTCGTGCGCCGCATCACGTAACCGTCGACATCGTCGGGCGCGGCCACAATCGCGTCGCGCAAACGATCGTCGAGTTCCTCATCGGCATCGAGCATCAGGACCCAAGGCGTCGCGACCTGCGCGAGCCCATAGCGGCGCGCGTCGACGAAGTCCGTCCAACGCCGCTCGATGACCCGCGCGCCCGATGCGATCGCGTATGCGACCGTGCGGTCGGTCGAGACTGCATCGAGCACCAAAATCGAAACGCCGTGCGGCAGACTGCTGATTGCACGTGGGAGATCGCGCTCTTCGTCGCGTGTGAGGATGAACGCGGTGATGTCGCTAGGATTCAACGCGTTCGCCGATCGAGCGGACCTCGATCGCGGAACCACCGTGTGCTAGCGCGGCGCCGATGAAGTCGCGATAGAGCGGCGACGGATTGTTCGGTCGCGACTTGAACTCGGGGTGCGCTTGCGTGCCCAGGAACCACGGGTGCATATCCGTCGGAAGCTCGATGATCTCCACTAACGTCGTCTTGCCGACGTTGTGGTGGCCCGAGAAGCGCATACCGTGCTCTTCAAAGACGGGCCGATACCGATTGTTGAATTCGTAGCGATGCCGATGACGCTCGCTGATTTCGACTGCGCCGTATGCACGAAGCGCGAGCGTGTCCGCATCGAGGTTGCAGCTGTAGGAGCCTAAGCGCATCGTGCCGCCGTAAATTTCGAGATCGCGCTGATCGGGCATGAAGTCGATCACCGGATCGGGCGTCGTCTCGTCCACCTCAATGGACATCGCTCGAGCAATCCCGCAGACGTTCTGCGCGAACTCGACGCAGGCGAGCTGCATCCCGAAGCAGATGCCAAGAAACGGAATCTTCCGCTCGCGGGCATAGCGAATCGCCTGCAATTTGCCGTTGACGCCGCGCGCGCCGAAGCCGGGCGCCACCAGAATGCCGTGCGCTCCCTCGAGGACGCCGACGCCCTGCGTCTCGACCGTTACCGAATCGATGCGTTTGATCTCGACTTCAGCATTGTGGTAGATGCCGGCGTGGTAAAGCGCTTCGTTGATCGAGATATACGCGTCTTTGAGCTCAACGTACTTGCCGACAAGTGCGATCCGGATCCTGTGCTTGGGCTGCATGATCCGATCGACGATCTTCGTCCATTCATCGAGCTTCGGCGCATTCGTCGGTAGACCGAGTTTGCGCACGGCCGCATCGGCGAGCCCCTCTGCTTCTAGATTCAACGGTACTTGATAGATCGTCTTCGCGTCGATGTTCTGCACGACCGAGCCCGGCGGCACGTCGCAGAAGAGCGCGATCTTCTCCTTCAGCTCGATCGGCATCGGGATCGCGGATTGCGTTCGGCACACGATCGCATCGGGCGAAATACCGATCCCACGCAGTTCGCGCACCGAATGCTGGGTGGGCTTGGTTTTCAATTCATCCGCAGCACCCAGGTGCGGCACGAGCGTCAAGTGGCAATACATGACGTTCTCATCGCCGACCTCATAGCGCATCTGACGGATTGCTTCGAGGAAGGGTAGGGACTCGATGTCACCGACCGTGCCGCCGACTTCGACAATACACACGTCGGCGCGGCTTGCTTCAGCGACGCGTTTGATGTGTGCTTTGATTTCGTTCGTAATGTGCGGAATAACTTGAACGGTCGCGCCCAAATACTCGCCACGCCGTTCTTTTTCGATGACGGAGTTGTAGACTTGGCCGGTCGTGACGTTGTTGGCGCGAACGAGATTTTCGTCGATGAAGCGTTCGTAGTGCCCGAGATCGAGGTCGGTTTCGGCCCCGTCTTCGGTGACAAAGACCTCGCCGTGTTGATACGGGTTCATCGTGCCGGCGTCAACGTTAATATAGGGATCCAGTTTTTGGATCGAGACGCTGATGCCACGCGCTTTGAGGAGTCGTCCGAGGGATGCTGCGGTGATGCCCTTGCCGAGCGAACTCACCACGCCGCCGGTGAAGAAAATGTACTTCGCCATCTCGGGTTGTTCTTATTCGCGCTAGACCGGGGTCTCCACCTTGATGAAGCGCTCGCGTCCGCCATAGTCGCGTTCCAGCGTGACCGCCGCCTGCGGAAACGCGGTCCGCGCGAGCGCGAAGAGCCCGGCCGCAATCGGCGGCGCCCCCTCGGCGAGCAGCAGGCCGCCCGGATTGAGCATCGGTGGAACGCTTGTAAAGAAGCGCCGATAGTAGTCGAGCCCGTCGGCGCCGCCGTAGAGTGCGATCGCGGGCTCGAAGCACAACTCGGGATCACCCGCGCCGTCGGGCACGTAGGGCAGATTCGCGACGATTGCATCGTAGCGGCGCTGCTTGACCGGCTCGAGCAGATCGCCCAGATAGAACGCGACGCGCCGGTCGAGCAGTCCGAGGCGCTGACGGTTTTCGATTGCGACGACGAGCGCTTCGGGCGATGCGTCGACGGCATCGACCCGCGCGCGCGGAACTTCGGCGGCAATCGTCAATGCGATCGCGCCGCTGCCGGTACCAACATCGAGCACGCGCGACGGCCCACGCGAGCGCAGAAATATAATCGCGGCTTCGACGAGATGCTCGGTCTCGGGACGCGGAATCAGCACCCGCGAATCGACGAGGAATTCGCGACGATAGAAGCCGGCGCTTCCGATGATGTACGCCAGCGGTTCTCCCGCTTCGAGTCGCTCGGCCAGCCCCTGGTACGCTGCCAGCGTTTGGGGATCGATTGGCTCGTCGGTATGTGCGCGCAAATACGCCGGCGATTTGCCCGTAACGAACGCCAGTAACTGCTCGTTCACGAATCTAGGCCTTTCGCATCGTTGCCGCCCTGCCCATCTTGGCGGATACTCTTGCCTAGAGGTGGCGCGATGGGCATGATCAGCCGTCCAACCGGCCCAACCGGCTATAACGCCGGATTCTTCGAAATGGTCGGCGGCGTTTTTATGATCGGCTTCGCCGGCGTGGCGATCTGGGCCCTATTTGTCGCGGCGAAGATCACCCTTGCAAGCGTCGCGTTCATCTTTGTTGCGCATGCGGCCGGACTGCAATCCGTCCTTTGGCACAACGTGCTAGCCAATGCGATCAGCGGCCTTTTCGCGGGCATCGCGGTCGCCATCGTGCAGCGCTGGTGGGGCAAGCGCGCAGCCGAAGTGGGTGAACCGGCGCTCGAAGCGCTTTTCGTGGAAAATATCGTGCTCGACGGCATCATCGGCTTTGCGATCGGTGCGCTCAACGGCAGTGGCGGCGTCGTGAGCTTCGGGCAACTGCTGTTTGGCCACAATCATGCGTCGCTGCACGGCGACTTCTATCCGCTTACGCATGCGCTCTTATTCGGCGGCGCCGGGGGCGCCGGTTCCGGCGGCTTCGATCCGTCGTGGTGGTGGGCGTTGCTGTGTTTTCTGTGCGCGATCGTTGCGATGGCGCTGCTCGCGGGATTCATTCTCGGACCGCTCTTGCAAGTGTTGCTCGCGGGACTCGGGGGCGGCGTGCGCGGCGGCGTCGCGTCAGCCGTCGATCGCGCGTATCCCCTCGCGGAAGGGATCAAGCGCGGATTGCAAGTCGGCTTGGCTATTGGATTGATCGAAGCCGGCTGCAGCGCGTGGGCGTACTGGACCTACCATCACGTCGATAGCGATCGGACGGGTAGCACGATGTTACGCGGGCTGAGCTTCGCCGGCGAGCAGTTTGGCTTGCTCGTCCGCGAGCAGGTCGTCGACGATCGGACCGATCGCGCCGTCCATGACGCCGCGGATGTTGCCGTAGCTCTCGTTGATCCGGTGATCGGTCACGCGGTCTTGCGGGAAATTGTAGGTTCGAATCTTCTCCGAGCGATCGCCGGTCCCGACTTGGCTGCGCCGTAGCGACCCCATCGCTTCTTCTTTTTCGCGCTGCTGGCGCTCGTAGAGCATCGCGCGCAGCATCGTCATCGCTTTCTCGCGATTTTGCATCTGCGAGCGTTCTTGCTGCGACGCAACGATGATGCCGGTCGGGACGTGGGTGATGCGGATCGCCGACTCGGTCTTGTTGACGTATTGTCCGCCCGCGCCCGACGCTTTGTACGTATCGATCTGCAGATCCGTCGGTTTGATGTCGATCGGCACGTCGGCGTCGACTTCCGGCAGCACCGCAACGGTCGCGGTCGACGTGTGAATGCGCCCCTGCGCTTCGGTTGCGGGCACGCGCTGGACGCGATGCACGCCCGACTCGTGCTTGAAGTAGCGATACGGCGAATCGCCTTTGACGCTGAAGACAATTTCCTTATAGCCGCCGGCTTCGCTCTCGTTTTCGGAGACGAGCTCCACCTTCATTCCGCGCGATTCCGCAAAGCGCATGTACATGCGCGCGAGGTCGCCCGCGAAAATCGCTGCTTCGTCGCCGCCCGCACCCGCACGAATTTCGATGAAGACGTCTTTGCCGTCGTCGGGATCTTTGGGAATCATCAGCAGCGCAAGCTGGTCCTCGAGCTGCGTCTTGCGCGTGCCCAAATCTTTGAGTTCTTCCGCCGCGAGCTCGCGTAACTCCGCGTCGCCGCTCTCGCCCAACAGCGCTTGGCTGCCGTCGATTTCGTCTTGCACTTTGCGATACCGGCGATAGGTGTTGACGGTCTCTTCGAGCGAGGCGCGCTCTTTTACGAGCGCGGTATAGCGCGCTTGATCGAACCCGCCCGAAGGATTAGCCAACGCCGCCTCGATCTCGTCGAAGCGCCGGACCATTGTATCGAGGCGTGCGATCACGCTTGCATTCAACTCAGCCATATCGTTATCGTGTCCAGGGTAATGAAAAGACGAGCTGCGATGCAGCTCGTCTTCGAACCTTGAACGGGGTAGCTACGCCTCGACGGCCTTCTTTGCTTCCTTGACAGCCTGGCGTTGCGCGGCTTCCTCTTTCTTCTTCGCGGCGGCAGCGGCGCGCTGGTTGAACTTGTCGACGCGGCCGGCGGTATCGACCAGCTTTTGCGTCCCGGTGAACAGCGGGTGGCATGCCGAACAGATCTCGACGCCGATTTCTTTCATCGTCGAGCCGGTGGTAAACACGTTCCCGCACGCGCAGTGGACGCGCGCCTCGGGGTACCAGTTGGGGTGGATCTTCTCTTTCACAGCCCCATGATTATAGCAGGGGGCGCAAGAGGGGT
>DATJOM010000109.1:0-19197 GCA_035507095.1 Candidatus Acidiferrum sp. | reverse complement strand
CCGACTTTCGTGAGTCGGCCGATTTCAATATCGATTCGACCATGAAAGAGATCAGCAGCACGAAGAAGTTCAAGGAAGAGATACTTCGCGGCGACACGCCGAACTCGATCAAGAGCATCTTTTCGAATAATCTCATCGGCTCCTATCCCGTGGCCAAGTTCGAACATCCGATGTCGGAGATCATCGAGATTTTTCCCGGCCTCAAGACCCTCAATCTCGATAGCTCGAAATCGGTATCGGCGGTGAACGGCGCGCGGGTCATCGAAATCGGCGTGCGACTCGGCATGTTCAGCTTCGGAAAGGATACGGCGGCACACTGCGATCTTGCGGTCTGGACGCGTCCGGAAACCGATACCTTTAACGTGCTTGTGGCCGAATTCGGGTGGTCATATCACATGCGCGGCGATGTCAGCAAGCAGCAAAGCGCGCACGATACCGCGGACAAGTTCTTCAAAGACCTACAGACGCCGTTTGCAGATGATCTCTTCAAAGGTTCCACGAAGACGGCGCTCATCTACGGCGTTGACGAGGTATGATGGATGCGAAGCGGGGAGGTAGGAATTGCGGTACTCACTGCGTTGATGCTTGCGGCAGGCACGGCGCGTGCGCAGCAGACCGCCTCGATGGATTTGTTGCGGCGTGCAACCGATCCCAACCCCGCGCTGAATTCCTATACGGGGACGGCGCACCTGTCTGCGACGTTGCACATTCTCGTACCGTTGCATAAGGAATACGATGGCAATGTCTATTACCTACGGCCAGAGCGTAAGATCGAATTTAAAAACGTAGCGGGATCGCTGAGCAAGTTCAAAGATCTCGTTACCTCGACGCCAAGCTATGACGACGCCATGACGCAATATACAATTACGCCGCAGAGCGATGACGGCACCCATTCGAGTTACTTGCTCGTGCCAAAAAAGCCGGGCAGCCGGGTGAAAAGCCTCACCGTGCGCGTCAACGATCAAAGCACGCTCATCGAGCGCGCGCAATGGGCGTATACGAACGGGGGCACGTTGCGCTTCGACGAGACGTACACGACCGTTGCCACGTTTCACTTGCCGGCTGCTGCAAATATCGCGGCGCGCTTCCCAGATTATAGCGTCGACGGAACGATTACGTTCGCGAACTACGTCCCGAACGCACCCGTAGCGCCGTCGGTCTTTGCGAGCCCCAAACCGCGGTAGCGGCGTGCGTTTGCCTTACTTCGGCAGCACCGTGAAGAAAGGCAATGCCTGGATCGACTTTGCGATCATGGGATCGTTCTCTGCGAAAAAGGACGTCTTCTGGATCAGCCTCCCGCTGCTCGTGTAATATGCTTGCTGTGCGGAGGCCTCGGAGAGCGCCGGATCGGTGTTAGCCTGCCGCACGCGCTCGAGAGTTCCGTTGCTTTGGCGGAAGCAGAGCTGCGTTGCGCGCTGCGTGCCGTTCACGTTAAATCGGTGCGCGTGCACCCAGGCATAATGTGATCCCTGCTTCCACGCATCGGCGAAGGTCAGCGACTCCTTGGTCCGCAGTGCGACCGCCATTTGCGCATCGGAAAGCACGTACCAGGT
The DNA here is from genome assembly GCA_035507095.1 of Candidatus Acidiferrum sp. Lineage (GTDB taxonomy): Bacteria > Vulcanimicrobiota > Vulcanimicrobiia > Vulcanimicrobiales > Vulcanimicrobiaceae > Aquilonibacter. The sequence continues at coordinate 17,644 of DATJOM010000109.1, read as the reverse complement.
CCCGGAACGAAGTGTAACGTGGATGGGTTTCAACGCCATGACAGCATTTTGAATCGCGCCGCAGTCGGCGTCGATCTTCTTGACCGCATCCGCGTCACTCATCATTTGTGAGGGTGCTGCCGCTGTTGCCAGGGACGTGAACATGACTGCGATACCGAATATGGCGACGAGTCGTCGTGGCTGTGGCATGAACATGCTCCTCGCTTCGATTGGTGCTTCTAACCCAGGATGACAATAGCGCTGCCGTTTTCTTATCCTAAAAATGCAATGGATCGACTGTTATTTCGCAGGTCAAGCGCTATCGGGATAGTCGGTTCGGGCGCTAGAAGCTAAAGTGAACCTAGAATTGCAACTCCAGGAGATCGCAATGCAGCTGTTTCGTCCCTTTGCAATCGCCGGTTTGGCGATGTTTGTCGCCTTTGGCCTCATGGGTCGGGCCGGTGCGCAGCAGGCCACGCCCGCGCCCGTCCCGTCGCCGGTCGCATCTGCGACTCCGGACAACGAGTGGCACTTCCGCATTACGCCGTATTTCTGGCTCCCGACGATCAACGCGCAGTTCCATTTCGTGTCGCTTTCGCTGCCGCCCGGGGCGCCGATCGAACACTCCGTCGACGTTCGCATCGGTCCCAACAACTATTTGTCCCATATCAATAGCGCCGCAGAGTTGAACGTCGAGGCTGATAAGGCCGGCTCTTCGCTATTCGGCGATATCGTGTACGTCAATTCCGGCAATGCCGGTGCGAGCGTCGTGAACATCAGCGGACCGCTTGGAATCATAAATTTGCCACTGAACGTATCCACGTCCGCGCGCCTAACGACGACGATTGCGACGGGCGGGTTCGGCAAGGAGTTCTGGCATGTCGCCGACTCTGATGGGACGGCGTTCGTCGGATTGCGTTATCTGAATCAGACCGTAAGCGCCGGCTGGACGCTGACCGGACCGCTCGGGATGTTCTCACCAACCGGAACCGCAACGGGAAGCAAGTCGGATCTCGAACCGCTGATCGGGTTGCGCGGACGTCTCGGACTCGGAAGCAACTGGTTCGTGCCCATCTACGGTGACTACGGCGGTAGCAGCGCGCTCACGACGTATCAATGGTTTGGTGGAATCGCGCACGAGTATCGCAGCGGCGCGCAGATACTGGTGTGGCGCGAGATGGCATTTTTTGCAAACAACGACAGCAGCGGACTCATTCAAAATCTCCACCTCGGTGGGCCCGCGTTTGCATGGTCGTTCTACTTGTAGGTAAGACGGCCTAGCAAGCAGTTTTGTCTTGCATGCGCAGCATGCAAGCAACGCGTTAGCCGTTACCAGCATTTGCACAGCGGCGATTCATCGGTTAGTATACCGAGAACGCCGCCAGCTTCTTGTCACACCGCGGCGTTCTCTAAGCGCTCGAACAACCTGTTTGCGCAAATCATTCGCTTCGCCACGGGAGCATATACCCAAATATGCAACGATTGACGCGTTATTTTGCAGCTTGCGTTTGCGCCGGGCTGCTTTCCGCATGCGGCGGAGGCGGCGGGAACTCGACGTCCGCGCTGCCTGGATCGGCGGGTGCGCCGCCCGCTCTCCAGACAGGCAACGGCTCTGCCACTAACGCACAGCCCGATGCTGCATTTCCAAATGCAAACAGAGTCGGTTTTGAAGGCGAGATTATTTCGTCGCGAACGGGCGGCGGATACACGATGTTAGGCAACGCGTCGCAAGGCTACGTCGTCATCGATACGTCGTCGTCGACAAGGATCAACACCTACGGCGGTAGTTTGGCCGACGGACACTATGCGTTGGTGGATGGGACGGGCGCAATCGCCACCGCCGTCTCGGCGCTGTACATTGCGACGTTCACCTCGCAGCCCGGTAGCGTAACCGTAAAGGGCACCTACGAAGGGGCGACGACGTACGGGTTCGAGATAAAGGACGGTTCCTATGGAACCATTCCGGTCATGACCAGCACGGCAACATCGCTCTCGGGCACGCTTGTCGTAGGCGGCGCGATTACCGTCGAAGGCACCGGAAGCCCCAACGCCGCGATTCTCGCAACATCGGTGGCGTCGGCGGGGACGAGTGCGACCTATCCCTCGACGATTTCACAGACGCACGTCGTTACTGCTGATTACTTGGGATCGCCGTGGGGCACGACCACCGTCACGGCATCGCAGGCCGCTCCGCATCTCACCTGGGGCGAGACGGGCCTTGCGAACACCGCTGCGTTAGCCGCCGCGGGTATCAAGACGATGGTCTATTTCGACACGGATCGCGTGCAGAGCACCGATCCGCTCTATTCCACGTTGAGCGGAAGCGAGTACGAAGAGACCTGCGGCGGCGCCCGCGTCAGCGACGTGTGGGATAGCGTGACGCAATACGTGGTGAATCCGGCCTCGAGCGCGGCGCGAGCGGCTATTGACGCCTACGTCACGGCAACGACTGCGGGCTACACGGTCGATGCGATTTATGAAGATGATGCCGATCCGCTCAGCCAATACCCGGCGTCGTATTTTTCGTCCGGAGTAGCCTGCGATTATACGGACGCGGCCTGGATTGCGGGCGAAGAGGAGCTGCTCGCCGGCTTCGATCACGACACGTTCGTGAACGGCTTCAGCCACATGACCTCGGCGGTGCCGGTCACCAACACGACGCAGCTGCTGGCGAACTCGACCACGATCGGCGGCAACATGGAAAGCTGCTATGTTGAAGACGAATCGCCGGCCGAAGAGGGCTCGTGGGTCTGGACGGGGACGGAGAACACCGCGCTAACGGTCACCAACGAAGACAAGTACTTCGAATGTTGGGCCATGGATTATAGCGCAGCCACAAGCTCGGCGGCATCGCGCATTTACACGCTGGCGTCGTTCTTGATGACGTACAATCCAACGTACAGCATTCTGCGCGAGGAATATGCGACGCCGTCCGGGCTGCACGTGATGCCGGAAAGCCAATTCGTTCCGACGGCACCGGTCGTGGCACAGCCGAGCAACGTCTCGACGCTGGAAGAGACGAGCGTCTACGTACGAGAATATCGCGCGTGCTACTACGCGGGGGAGCTGATCGGCAATTGTGCGATGGTCGTGAACAACGACAGCATCTCGCACGCGACGCCGGCGCTTGCGCTTACCTATACGCACACGCTTACGCTAAGCGGGAACGGCATTCTCGACGGTGGTAGCGCCGGCTTCGCCGGTGCGGCGCCGCCGGCGAGTTTGGCCGAGCACAGCGCATTTATCGCGCTGCCGTAAGCGACTTTACGGAGTTCTAACCGCGGCGCGCGTCGCGTCGGTGAGGGCCGGCGAAGAAATCGCCGACCACTCATCCTGACGGGTGCTGACGGAGGACTTCTGTGAAACACACCCAGACATATCGAAATCAGCACGATGAGATCCGCCGTGCCGGGCAACAGCTCGCGGCCGTCATGGCGGGCGGCGACGCGATTGCGATCCGCAAGGCGCTCGCGCACCTCTGCGGTCTCGTGGAAGCACACCTTGCCCTCGAGGATTCGGCATTCTATCCCGCGCTGTACAAGCACGCCGATCTCGAAGTACGTAGGATTGCGAAAGCGTACCAGCAGAGCATGGGGAAACTCGCCGGTGTGTACACGGAGTTTCGCATGCGTTGGATGCGAGCGGGCGCGATCGAAGGCGACCCGGGCGGATTTGCAAAAGAGCTGGCCGACTTAGCCGGCGCATTAGATAAGCGGATCGACCTGGAAAACACCACGTTATATTCGATGGTCGATGCTTTGGAACACGTCGCCGTTTAGGCGAACTATTCAATCGCGTAATCCGTAAAATCGGCCCGTGCGGTGAGTGCTTCACCAGGCAAGTCGATGTCGGCGGTGGAACTCGCGGTTAGCTGCAGTTTTCGGACCAGCCATTTCTTTGCTACAGGCTATGCTCCAAGGGATTGGTTATGACCGAAGCCTCGGTTCCTCGTTGGAGGCACGTGAATGTGGCTAAACGGCTTGAGGACCGGCAGATGACGCTCCCCTGGGGCCGTCGTCAGGCACTCTGGCGCTCGCATGGTTCGTAACGTGCACGTGGCATGCGACTGAGGCTTCCACTCTGGGCGATTCCGCTGGTGTATGCCATCGCAAGCCTGGTTCTTGCGCTGGTCTTCCCGCGCTTCGAATACGAGCATTTGGCTGCATACGATCGGGGCATGGCAGTTTCGTCAGCCCAGGCATTCCTCTCGGCGGTCGCCTCCGGCATGATGTCGCTGACCGCGATCGTCTTTTCGATTGCATTCCTAGTGGTGCAGTTCAGTGCAAGCGCGTTCTCCAAGCGCCTGGTGCTCTTATTCGGCCAGGATCCGATCCTGTTCAATTCGCTCGGCATGTTCTTCGCGACGTTCATCTACGCGCTTGCCGAACTCTTCTTTGTGGATCGGAACGGATCGGGAAAAGTTCCGTACTTTTCAACCTTCGTGGTCGCAGCCTTGCTAGCGTTCAGTGTTATTCTGCTCGCACTGCTGGTCCATCGCATGAGCCAGCTGCAGATCACGAGTGTACTGCGTGTCGTCGGGAACAAAGGGCGGCAGGTCATCCTCGAGACGTATGGTCTGCTGACCGCCGGCGAGTCGCGTGCCGATATCAAAGCGTTGAGGGACCAGGCTGCGAAGATTTGTTCGGGCGCGCCGCTGCAAACGCTGCGGTACGCGGGCGCGCCGCGCTCCGTCGCGAGCTTTGACATCGCGGGATTCGTTCGACTGGCTGAGGGCGCGGACGCGGTCATCGTCTCAGCGTGCGCGGTAGGCGACACGGTGCCCGACGGGGCATTGTTGCTGCGCGTATTCGGTGCGAGCTCGCGCATACCGGACGCCGCTCTTCTGAGGGCGCTGCATCTTGCGTGGAATCGCACCTTCGAGCAAGACCCGAAGTACTCACTGCGTCTGCTGGTCGACACAGCCATCATGGCGTTGTCTCCTGCGGTGAACGACCCGACGACCGCCGTGCAAGCGATGGATCAAATTGAAGACCTGCTGCATCGCTTGGGCGATTCCAACTTAGACGTGGGCTATGTAACGGATGCGAAGGGGGCCTTGCGTTTTGTCTTTCCGATGCCGACGTGGGGCGATTATCTCTCGCTCGGCTTCGATGAAATTCGGATGTTCGGCGGGGACTCGCTGCAGGTACAGCGCCGTTTGCACGCAGCGCTGAATGACCTCATCGGCGGGTTGGCGAACGCCGACCGAGCCGATGCGGTACGCAACTATCTGGCGAACCTCGACGACGAACTGGCGCACTCGAAGCTCGACGCGTATAACCGCGCCATTGCAGGCCAGAGCGACCGGCAAGGGTTAGGCGTCAGCCGTGATGCGTTGCGGCATTGACTACGTGCTCGAAGCCCTCGCTGCCGAGGGGATCGATCGCCTGTTCCTCGTGCCCGGAGGCTTGATCGATCCGCTACTTCCGGCGCTCGGAAACACAACCGGCATTAAAGCATTGGTCGCATGTCACGAGGGCGGCGCGGCGTACATGGCGGACGGCTATGCGCGCGCAACGCGAAAGTTCGGCGTGTGCTTCACGCTCGGCGGACCCGGTTTCACCAACGCGCTCACTGCGCTCGCTGCGGCGCAATCAGACGAGTCGGCGATGTTGATCGTTTCCGGCGAGGTCCCCTCGGATTGGGAAGGGCGCGGAGGATTCCAAGATGCCTCGGCCTTCGGCTTGAACGACGTCGCGATCGCAACGCCGCTCACCAAACTTTCGCAGGACGTCGGCACGCCGGCAGTGCTTGCGCATCACCTGCGAGCGGCGTTGCTTGCGATGCGCAATCTACGTCGCGGTCCCGTCCATCTGAGTCTACCGCTCGACGTGCAGAAGGCGCCGATCGATGAGGACTACGTGCCGATCGATCCGGCGGCGGCGGCCAGTCACGTCATCGAGGTTGACGCGCTGGACCGCTTATGCGAGATTCTCGAGCGTTCGCCGGCGCGCAACATCGGGATCTTGGCCGGTCACGGCATCGAAACATCGAGCGGATGCGACCTGCTGCGTGAGCTTGCCGAACGCTATGCGATACCGGTCGCGACGACGCTTCGCGCGAAGGGCGCGCTCGACGAGCGTCACGAGCTCGCGCTGGGCGTCTTCGGGTACGCCGGAACGCGTCATGCGATCGAAGCGCTGACCGGCGCGGATCTGGATCTGCTGGTTGCAATCGGCACGGGGCTCAATCAACGCGACACGCTCTTCTGGGATGCGACGCTCCAAGCACGGCGCCGTATGGTTCACGTCGATCTGGTCGCGTCGTTCGCCGGCAGGGAGCTCGTGCCGAACGCGTTCATACGCGCCGACGCGGAAGCTTTTGTTGGCGCGCTTCTCGACGCACCACCGAAGCTCGACGCGCTGTTGCGCGCCGGCGCCGCGTCGCGCCGAGCATGGCTCGCAAAGATTCGAGCCAGTGGCGATCGCCTCTATGACGCGCAACATCTGCAAAGCGACGCCACGCCAATTCATCCGGCGCGCGTCATCGGCGAGTTGCAGAAGGCCGCGCCCGAGCGTACGACGATTCTTGTCGATTCGGGTGCCCATCGCGCATTCGCCGGGCATTACTGGACTGCGCCTGGGCCTTACCGCTATATTTCCGCGACGAACATCGGGCCGATGGGGTGGGCGGTTGCCGCGGGAATCGGCGTCAAAGCCGCGCGGCCGGACGATCCGGTGGTGGTGATCACCGGCGACGGCTGCATGCGCATGACCGGCATGGAGATCGCAACCGCCGCGCGCTACAGATTGCCGGTTATTTACGTGGTGATCAACAACGCGGCGCTCGGCAACGTGTATCTACGTATGCGTTCCGAGGGTCCCGTCCCAGTCGAGCTGACCGAACTTCCGATGCACGACTGGGTCGGCCTCGCGCGCGCGCTGGGCGCGGACGGCGTGACGGTTGAAGATCCGGCGCTCTTGGGAGCCGCGCTCGTGCGAGCATTCGAAGCGAAGAGTACCTTTGTAGTGGACGTGCATTGCGATCGCGACGCAGCGACGCCGGTTGCGCCGTGGTCGCAGGCGCGTGCGAGTTGGCACGACGACTGAGTCGCCCCAGCGATCAAAATGTCGAGGGCATCCCGGCGCCGGGTTCGACCGCAAACCCGCGCAGCACGCACGAGATCAAACAGTAGAAGCCCACGAGCGTGACGAGCTCGACCAGCATCGGCTCACCGAATTCGGCGCGTGCCTCAGCATAGAGCGCATCGTCAAGCGAGTGTTTGCGGCAGAGCGCTTGCGCAACACGAATGACCAGACGCGGGCGTTCGTCGAGCCGCACAATCGACGACTGCGTTCGCAGGGCATCGATAGATGCCGGATCCACGCCGGCTTCGCGCGCGATCGTTTCGTGCACGGCCCATTCGAAGCGCGCTCCCCACTCGCGGCCTGTCGCGAGAATGGCAAGCTCGCGATCGGCGGCGGGCAATGTGCCGGTGAATCGTAGTGCAGCGCCGAGATCCGCGACCGCGGTCGCGAGTTCCGGACGCTGCATCAACACGAGATACGGTCCGATGACATGACCGCGTGGTCCGGAGATAGTGTCCCATGCTTTTTGTTGCGCGGGCGAAAGCTTGTCGCTCGTTAACGTTGGAAGCCGCATGTGTATCCTTTCGAAGAGTTAGGAAGAAGGGGCCGGGACGCTGACGGTTACCTGATGCGGAGCATGGCATACAGCGCCTTGGGATCCTGGCGCGAGAGCTGATAGGCTTCCAGGCTCGAGCCCTCCGCGACGAGTACTTCGGGTTCGCCCGCGATGATGCCGGCGACCATCGTCTCCGCGGCGCGTGCGGGCTCGATGCCGTTTGCTTGCAAATCGTCCATGACGCCGAACTGCGAGCCGTCGCCGGTGACGGCATTGATCGAGACGTTGGTGCGGACCGCGCCGACGACGAGCATGGTGACGGCGACGCCATCCTTGGCGACTTCGGCGCGCAGCGAATCGTAGTAGCCGTGAAGCGCGTGCTTCGCCGCGCAATATCCGGTGCGCAACGGCGTGCCGAGCTTCCCGGCGACGCTCGACGTGACGACGATCTGGCCGCTTCCCTGCTTGACCATTGCAGGTACGATGGCTTGCGTCAGCGCGACCGGCGCGAAGAAATCTACTTCCATGAGGAAGCGATACGTCTCCATCGTGGTGTCGCGCGCGAGCGAGCGTTGCGAGACGCCCGCGTTGTTGACGAGCACGTCGATCGGGCCCAACGTGGATTCGATCTGCGCAATCCAGTTGGGAATCGACGCGAAGTCGGTGACGTCGCCGGGGATGATTGTTGCGCGCGTGCCCGCCGGCAGCTCCGCTTTGACCCGTTCGAGTTCATCCCGGCGGCGAGCCGAGAGTGCGAGCAGCGCACCCTCATCGGCGATGCGGCGGGCAAGTGCCTCGCCGATGCCGCTCGACGCACCGGTAATCCAAACGACTTTATTTGCGAGTTTCATGCTTCCATCGCCTCGATCAGCGCGCCGGAGGAGATGCAAGCGTCAGCCTGAACCCGCCCCCATGGGAGTGCGTTGGCCGCTCTTTCTCCGCGTGGCTTTCCGTTTCTGCTTTCTGTACTTTGGGCTGTTCTGCGTTTTTGATCAGCCTCTCGGAAGCTTCTTCCCCATGCTCGACATCGATAGCTTCGATACGTTCTGGCCGGTTCGGCAGATCGTGTTCTGGGTGGGCGCGCACATTTTTCACGCCGATCTTCCGCTCGTTTACACCGGCAGCGGGAGTGGGGACAAAGTCTACGATTGGGTGTTCATCGCTGTGCTCGTTGCCTTCAGCGCGGCCGGCACGGCGGTGTGGTCGGTTCTCGATCGGAAGCGCGAGAATTACGCGACCGCCTATGCATGGTTTCGACTTTTTATTCGGTTCATGCTCGCGAGTCAGTTGATCATCTACGGATTGGCCAAGTTCATTCCGGAGCAAATGCCATATCCTAGTCTGTCCAGGCTGGTCGAGCCGTTCGGGGACTTCTCTCCGATGGGCGTCCTGTGGGCCTCGATCGGCGCAACTCCGGCGTACGAAATGTTTGCGGGATCTGCGGAACTGCTGGCTGGAATACTGTTGATCGTCCCGCGCACGACGATGCTCGGCGCGCTTATCGCAGCGGCTGACATGACCCAAGTGTTCACGCTCAACATGACCTACGACGTCCCGGTTAAAATCCTCTCGTTCCACTTGCTGTTGCTCGCACTATTTTTGCTCGCGCCCGACGTGCGACGCATCGCGGATTTCCTGGTCCTCAATAACCCCGTGCCGCGTTCGAACCAGTTTCCGCTTTTCGGGTCGCCACGTTGGAACCGGATTGCGCTCGCCGCACAGATTGTTCTTGGTGTCTATCTTGTCGTGGCATGGGCGTACCTCGGCTGGACCAGTTGGTTCAAATATGGCGGCGGAGCTCCGAAGTCCCCACTGTACGGCATCTGGAACGTCGACAACCTCGTGGTCGATCGTAGGTCTCGCGCGTTAGTCGTTACGGATCCAGGGGGATGGCGCCGCATCATCTTTGATTACCCTCGGTTCGTTCGTTTTCAACGAATGGATGATTCATTCGCGGGGTATGGCGCCTCGATCGATCTCAAGAAGGACACGTTGGCGCTCACCAAGGCTGACGATAAGCAATGGCGAGCCACCTTTACGTTTCGACGGATTGGCGCCGATCGCTTGATCGTCGACGGAAGAATGGACAACCATACGATACACATGGGCCTGGTGTTGGTTGATCGAAGTAAGCTCTTGCTGGTAAGCAGAGGCTTTCACTGGGTTCAGGATTACCCGTTCAACCGTTGACACGTAGCGCTTGCATCGTGGGTTCGGGCCCGAATGGTCTCGCCGCGGCAATTGTCCTCGCCCAAGCCGGATTCCGCGTCGACGTGTTGGAGGCGCAGCCGACACTGGGCGGCGCTGCACGGACGATGGAGCTGACACTGCCGGGTTTTCATCACGATTTCGGTTCGGCCGTGCATCCGCTTGCCGTAGGGTCGCCGTTCTTTTCGTCGTTACCGCTCGCCGAGCATGGCCTGGAATGGATTCACTCACCGTTTGCTTTGGCGCATCCGTTCGATGACGGAAGCGCAGCGACGGTCGCGCGTGGTATCGACGGTGCAGACGCACTTGGTATCGATCGAGACGCGTGGAATAACCTGATCGGCGAATTCGCAGTACGTTGGGATGAATTTGCGCCGGACGTCTTGCATCCGATACCGTTCATCCCGAGCGACCCGCTCATGATGGCGCGCTTCGGCGTGCTCGCGGTGCAGTCGGCACGCATGGTCGCGCGGCGCTTCCACAGCGAGCGAACGCGGGCGCTGTTCGCCGGCATGGCTGCCCACTCGTTTCTGAGCCTCGATGAGCCGTTGAGCGCCGCCTTTGGGCTGTTGATGGCGATATCGGCGCGCGCCGTCGGTTGGCCCATTCCGCGCGGGGGCGCCCAGGCTATTACGACGGCGTTGTGCGGCGTGCTCAAGACGGTTGGGGGCACGGTGCGCGTGTCTTCACCGGTCGAGAGCTTAGCCGGACTTCCCGGTTACGATTTGCTGCTTTGCGATGTCACACCACGGCAACTTGCGCAAATCGGTCGAGGACGACTCTCGCAACGTTACACGCGACAGTTGAACCGATTCCGTTATGGAGCCGGCCTTTTCAAGATTGACTACGCGCTACGTCATCCCATCCCGTGGACGGCACGGGCGTGTTCGCAAGCTGCGACCCTTCACCTTGGTGGAAGCTTCGATGAGATTGCAGCTTCAGAGGCGGCGGTGAGAAGCGGACGACACGCGGCGCGTCCCTTCGTGTTGTTGGCCCAACCAAGTCTCTTCGATGATTCGCGAGCTCCGGTCGGTCAACACACGGCGTGGGCATATTGCCACGTGCCGAATGGTTCCAACGTAAGTGCGTTAGCAAACATTGAAGATCAGATCGAACGTTTCGCTCCCGGGTTCCGCGACTGCATCTTGGCGCGTCGCGTGTTCGCACCTGACGACCTCGAAGCGATGGACGCCAACCTCGTCGGCGGCGATGTCGGTGGCGGTGCGATGGATGTGCGGCAATTCTTGTTCCGGCCGACCTGGCGAGGTTACGCGACATCGGCGAAAGACATCTACATCTGCTCGGCCTCGACGCCGCCGGGCGGAGGCGTGCACGGCATGTGCGGCTATCACGCAGCGACGATGGCGCTCGCGCGACTGAGCACGTTCAATTAGCCCCAGCGGGATTCGAACCCGCGTTACTGCCGTGAGAGGGCAGCGTCCTAGGCCTCTAGACGATAGGGCCGTGGCTCCCGAGGCTGGACTCGAACCAACAAGCATCCGCATTCAGAGTGCGGCGTTCTACCAGTTGAACTACTCGGGATCAGGCAGCGACGGTTATACTACACCGGCCGTGGTCGGTCTTGCAAGGACCAGCGCCCCTTATTTCGTGCCCCATAGGTGTCCGTTTGGCTGTGGCAGTTCGGGCAGAGCATCCGTAGGTTCTCGAGACGATGGTCGTCCCTAATGCCATTTATGTGATCGATATGGACGATCAGGGCTTTACCTTGCCATTCGGTCAAGCCGCACTCATCACACTTATTACGGATAAGGCCTTCGCGCAGAAGCCTCGCCTTAACGGCGTGCCGGCTGCCTCGGCGCCTAAGCAGAACCTCGAGCGGTAGCCCAGGTGGGCGGGCATTGATTTCTCCGCGCTTGCGTGCCTTGTCCCAAGCCGCCGCACAAAATCCAAATTCCCGTTGACACTGTCGGTATGTATGCCCCGAGTCATAATATGCCTGGATCTCGGCCCAATTGTAGCGTTTCCGCCGATCCTTATATGGCGTGGCGACGGTGCGCAGGCGACCGGTCGCGATCGCCTTGTTCCACGCAGTATGCGTGACGGCGAACTGGTGAACGCAGTCGACGAAGCCGTGGCCTTCGTCGTGGTAGCGCTGGATCGCGGCCCAATCATAGCGGATTCGGCGGTCCCTCGCCCTTCGAGGCTCGCGCTCACGCGCTCGCACCTCAGGGTGACACGCTTCGGTACGCTCGGGATGACAAGAGGGGCATGGACACTTCGGCATACCCCTAGTATAGCGAACATACGTTCGTATGTTGTTGCCAAGATGTTACCTGCCCCAAATTCTTGTGCAATAGAAAATTTGGGAATGCGTCGAACGACACGTTCTCGCTGTTTGTCATAAGGAGTTTTGGGTTTGCAAGCTATCGTGCTCGTCGGTGGTGAAGGCACGCGCCTTCGTCCGCTCACGTATGGAACGCCGAAACCGATGGTGCCCATCGCCGGCGTGCCGTTTCTCGCGCGCACGATGGAACGACTCTGTCAGGCCGGCATTCGCGACGTGATTCTTCCCGCCGGCTACATGCCCGAAGCGATCATCGACTATTTCGGTGATGGCTCAGCACTCGGAATGAAGATCACCTATGTGATCGAAGAGACGCCGCTCGGTACCGCCGGGGCGTTGAAAAACGTCGAGCAGTACATTGAAGGTCCGTTCGTCGTGCTAAACGGCGATGTTCTGACCAGCCTCGATTTGCGTCAAATGGTAGTGGAACACCAGCGCAAAGGCGGTATCGGTCTTTTGCATCTCATTCGCGTCGATGACCCGTCAGCGTTCGGCTGTGTGGTGCATGATGCGAACGGCTTGATTTCAGCATTCATCGAGAAGCCTGCCCGCGAAACCGCGCCGACGAACGAAATCAACGCCGGAACGTATCTTTTCGAACGTGAGATCCTCGATATGATTCCTGCAGGGCGGAACGTGTCGATCGAACGCGAAACATTCCCGCAGATCATCGCGAGTGGAAAAGGACTCTACGCCTATACCACGAGCGATTATTGGATCGATCTTGGCAAGCCCGAGCAATATCTGAGCGCTCACCGCGACGTCCTCGCGGGCCGCATGCCGCTCCTCGCGCTTGAACCCGGCGCCACCGGTAAAGGTGCGCCTGCGCTAAGCAACGTCGCCAAGCTCCATCTGCCCGTCCACGCCGACGCCGGCGTCTTCGTCGATCAAACGGCCGAAATCGGCCCCAACCTTGTGCTTGGCGAGGGCTGCCGGATTGAATCTGGTGCCATTGTCCGGAACAGCGTCCTGTGGGACCGGGTTATTATAGAAGAGGGGGCGGTAGTCCAGGGTTCGATTCTGGCAAGCGCCGTTCGGGTCGGCCGGGGTGCCAAAGTGCACGAAGGCTCGGTAATCGGCCACGACGCCGTCGTTCCCCCGGGCGAGGTGCTCGGGCCGGACAGCCGCGTCGGCGCATCGGCCCCAATCACCCGCTAGGCAAGCGGGTTTACGTAGAACGCTTGCACGGGTACCCCTGAAGGGCAGGGGAGGAGCTTTCCAGATGGTCTTGCTACTTGGTTCGTACCCGCCGCGAGAGTGCGGCATCGCTACATTCACGCACGACGTGAAGAGTTCGTTCGACGGCGCCTTCTCGCAGCGCTCGGACGTGATAGCGATCGACGAGCCCGGCGGCGAGGCGCGGCGTTATCCGCCCGAAGTAGTCGCTCGTCTGCAAGAACAAGATCGCTATAGCTATCCGCTGATTGCGCGATTCATCAACAACCATCCGGCCGACTACCTCAATATCCAGCACGAATACGGACTCTTCGGCGGCGAACGCGGCGAGTGGTTAATCGATCTCCTCGATCGCGTCGACAAACCTGTGGTTCTGACGCTGCACACCGTGCTGCCCGAGCCCGACGACGTGATGCTGCGGGTAACGCGTAAGTTATGCGAGCGCTCGGCGCGCGTCGTGTCGCTCTCGGCCACCGGTCGCGATCTGCTCGAACGCGTCTATGGCATCGATCCGCAACGCCTGCGCGTGATCCACCACGGCGTACCCGACGTCCCGTTCACCGATACGACGCTGGCCAAGGCATCGTTTGGGATCGGCCAGCGCATGGTCGTCTCGACGTTCGGTCTGATCAACCGCGGTAAGGGCCTCGAGTACGCGATCGAAGCGATGCGCGAGGTGGTCAAGCGGCATCCGGAGGTGCTCTATCTCATCTTGGGTGAAACGCATCCGGTCGTGCGCCGGCGCGAGGGTGAATCGTATCGCGAAGAACTGCAAGAGCTGGTGCGGTCGTACGGCCTGCAATACAACGTGCAACTGATCGACAAGTACCTCGACTTCGACGAACTCGTCTCGTACTTGCAAGCCACGGACATCTATCTCACGCCGTATCTCAATCCGGTGCAGATTGTCAGCGGAACGCTTGCGTACGCCGTTGGCTGCGGCAAGGCGATCGTCTCGACGCCCTATCTCTACGCGCAAGAGTTGTTGGCCTACGGCCGGGGCTTCTTGTGCGAGTTTCGCGATGCGCGCTCGATCGCCGAGCGCGTCTCGGCGTTGCTCGACGATCCGTCGCTGCGCCGCTCGACCGAACGGCGTGCCTACCGCTTCGGCCGCCAAATGACCTGGCCGCACGTCGCCCGCGAGTACGGCAAACTCTTCGTCGAACTCGGGCCGCCCGGCGAGATGCCATTAGTCACCTCCGCGTAGAAGAACGGCGGGTGGCACGAGCCTTACCGCCGCTCGATCACGTGCTGACGCTCACCGATGACGTGGGGATTATTCAGCATGCTTGCGAGAGCGTGCCCAATCGGTCGACCGGGTACTGCACCGACGACGTCGCGCGCGCCCTCATCGTTTCGCTCATGCGCCTGCAGCGCGTGGCGGAAGATCCCGACGCGTTGCGGCTCGCCGGCATCTATCTCGCCTTCCTTTATGATGCGCGTCTTTCGGATGGGCGCTTCCACAATTTCATGAGCTACGCTCGCGCCTGGCTCGATGAGGTCGGCACGCCCGACAGTTGCGGCCGTGCGATGTGGTCGCTCGGCTACGCGGCGCGTTTCGCGCCGAGCGAACCCTGGCGACGGGTCAGCGCGCAGTTGCTCGATCGCACGCTCTCGTGCGTCGACTGGCTTGAATTCCCGCGCGCGCAAGCATATGCCGTGCTCGGTCTCGCGCACGCCGTGCGTGCCGACGCAACGCCCGGCCGCATGCGTGCGCTGCAGTTGCTGGCGAGTTCGCTACGGGAGCGTTACGAGCGCGAGCACCAAGAGGATTGGGACTGGTTCGAGCCGGCCATGACCTATGACAACGCTCGGTTGCCGGAGGCGGTCCTGCGCGCCGGCCGCGCGCTCGACGATCCGCGTCTGCTCGAAATCGGCAGGAGCACACTGCAATTCCTGGAGCGGACGGTCTTTGAAGACGGCATTTTCGTCCCCATCGGAAACGACGGATGGTTCCGGCGCGGCGGCCCGCGCGCCCGCTTCGCGCAACAATCTCTCGAAGCGAGCGCCATGCTCGATGCCGAGCTTGTGGCTTTTGACGCACTTGGCGACCCCGCACATCGCGAGGCGGCCGCGATTGCTGCGGCGTGGTATGACGGAAAAAATTCGCTCGGCACCGTTATGGCGCACGGCGGAGGATGCTATGATGGGCTGGAAGCGGACGGCCCAAACCGGAACATGGGCGCGGAGTCGACGCTTGCATACCTCGCCGCGGCCTACGCGCAAGAGTAGAATTGGCCGTTCCCGGCGAAGTACTCCGGGATGATGATTCTGGAGACCGAAACTCTCAACGATGTACAAACGCAGGCCGTCGAACAAACCGACGGTCCCGTTTTGATATTCGCCGGCGCAGGAAGCGGCAAGACGCGCGTGCTGACGCACCGTATCGCGCTCTTGCTCGGTGAACGCAAAGTCGCTCCGGATCGTATCCTTGCGGTAACGTTTACGAACAAGGCCGCCGGTGAAATGAAGACGCGGCTCGAGCGCATGGTGGGTGCGCCGGCACGCGATCTGTGGGTCGGGACGTTTCACTCGATGTGCGTGCGCATGTTGCGCCGCGACGGCAGCAAGGCGGGCATCTCGCCGAGCTTTGCGATCATCGACGAAGCCGATCAACGTCAACTGATCAAAGATATTCTCGATGACCTCGATTACGATGAGCGGCAGCTCTCGCCGGGCGCATGCCTGCACGAGATCAGCAAAGCGAAGAACTCGCTGATCTGGCCCGATAAGTATCACGAGTCGCAAACGTCGTTTCTCGGCGAGCGCATGGCCAATGTCTACACCGAGTACGAGCGGCGCCTGCGCGAATCGAACAGCCTCGACTTCGACGATCTGATCGTCCGTACGATCGATCTGCTCGAGCGCGACGCGAACGTGCGCGAGAAGTACCAAAACAAATTCGAGTACATCCTCGTCGACGAGTACCAAGACGTCAACGTTGCGCAGTACCGATTGATCGCGGTGCTCGGGGCCAAGTACAAGAACGTTACGGTCGTCGGCGACGACGATCAATCGATCTATTCGTGGCGCGGCAGCGACTACCGCATGATCCTGCGCTTCGAAGAAGATTTCCCGGGCGCGAAGGTCTTCAAGTTGGAGGAGAATTACCGCTCGACGCAGCGCATTCTCGACGCGGCGAATACGCTGGTTGCCAACAACAAGAATCGCGCCTCGAAGAAGCTCTTTACGCGCCGTGCCGAGGGCGAGGCAATCACGCTCTACGCCGCCGCGACCGAGCGCGACGAAGCTCGCTACACCGTTGAGAAGATCAAGCAGATGGTTCGCGACGGTGCAGCCTACAAAGACTTTTTGATCCTCTATCGCACCAACGCCCAATCGCGCGTCTTTGAAGAGGCGCTGATTGCCGACGGCATTCCCTATCGCGTGGTCGGCGGGGTAGGCTTCTATGCGCGCTCCGAGATCAAAGACGTCATCGCGTACCTCCGTTACATCGTCAATCCGGCCGACGCGCTGGCGTTCAAGCGCATCGTGAACGTGCCGCGCCGCGGCATCGGTCAGCAGACCCTGGCCGCGCTGGTGCAGGCCGCCGGCGCGCGCGGGCTCTCAGTGGGTGAGGCGATCTTCGACAGCGAGCTGCTCCGGGAAGCGGTACCGAAGAAACTCAAGGAGCTCGAGCGCTTTGCCGAGTTGATCCGCAGTTTCCGTAATCGCGCCGAGGATATGAGCGTCGCAGATCTGCTCGTCAGCGTGATGGAAGATTCGGGCTACGTCCGTGAACTGCAAGCCGAAGAGACCCACGATGCGCGCGCGCGAATCGAGAATCTGCAAGAGCTCATCGGCGTTGCGCGCGAGTACGAGGGCGGCGATCCTGAGGCTTCGCTCTCGGGCTTTCTGACCAACGTCGCGTTGATCAGCGATCTCGACACGCTTGACGCCGATTCGTCGTACGTGACATTGATGACGTTGCACGGTGCCAAGGGCCTCGAGTTCGCGCACGTCTTTCTGACCGGACTCGAAGAGGGCGTCTTCCCGCATAGCCGCGCACTCACCGACATGACCGAGCTCGAAGAAGAACGGCGTCTGGCTTATGTCGGCGTGACGCGCGCGATGGACCGGCTCTTCCTTTCGTACGCGCAGCGTCGCGCGCTCTTTGGGAACACGTACGCGTATCCGAAGTCGCGTTTCATCGAAGAGATGCCGGGACTCGAGGTGCTCGAGAGCGACAGCGTGGTGCTCCCTCGCCCGTCCGGCGGCCGCTGGCGCGAGGTCGCGATTCACGAATCCGCCGGCGCCGGCATGAACATGAATCTACACGATGGCGACAAAGTGCGCCATCCCAAGTGGGGCGAGGGCACGATCCGTGGGCTCGTCGGTGCGGGCGGCGACGGCCTCGTGACGATTGACTTCCCGAACGTCGGCCAAAAGATG
>DATJOM010000108.1:0-3774 GCA_035507095.1 Candidatus Acidiferrum sp. | reverse complement strand
TCGCCGAGCGCATCGGCTTGCGCGAACCACAGATCTACCAGTCGATGTACATCTTCAAGCAGCCGCAGATCGGCGGCGCAGTGGACTGGCATCAAGACGCGGCCTTCTTTGATACCGATCCACCAAGCGTTACCGCATTTTGGTTTGCGCTCGAGGATGCCAACCGCGAGAACGGCTGCATGTGGGTGCAACCCGGCGGCCACCGCTCACCACTGCGTGCGCGCTTTATCGCGCAGAACGGCAGCGCGCGACTGCACGCGATCGATACGACGCCCTGGCCGGCACTCGACGATTCGATACCGCTCGAAGTCGAGGCCGGAACGCTGGTCGTCTTCGACGGCATGCTACCGCATTACAGCGCCCCGAATCACTCGTCACACTCGCGTCATGCCTACACACTGCACGCGGTCGACGGCACGGCCCGTTACTCGCCGCACAACTGGCTTCAGCGCCGGACGCTTCCCCCGCGCGGTTTCTAGGCCTCTACATTGCCGCTTTGATTCCCACGTAGGGCATGAGCGAGCTGCTTCGCGTAAGATAGAGGCCGCTAAGCGGATCGCCCGCATCGAACGCGCCGTAGTTCGTCGTCTGGTTAACGTACCGTAGCCCGTAGTCGAGGCCGAACTTTCCGAGCCACGCCACCCGATGTATCCACGCCTCAACGCGCACACCGTGATCGATCGTGACGAACGAGCGTGACGGCTGCGCCGGCGGCGTGACTGTTAGGTCGTTGAACACATGCACGTACGGCGTCAAGCGAAACTCGAGCGCAGCCGTGCTGCGCGCGCCGCGCCAGAGCACGGTTCGTTCCTCGAGGTGCAACCCTTCCGCGCGCGTGTGCTGTGTTTCGAACTCGCTAACCGTGGCCGGTCGCAGGTTGACAATCGTATCGCCTAGGCCCAGCGCAAATGCCGAGTGCCCCAGTTGCCCAAGGCCGGTGAGATCGAGATAACTCCAGACCTGCATCGGTGCCGCGTACGGATTGGTGCCGGCGTTCGGAAGAATCGCCTCGCCCGTGAGTTGGAAACCTTCGAAGGTCTGCGTCAGTGCGAACATCGGGACTAGCGAAAACGGCAGCAGTGTCGCCGAGTAAGCTTCGCTGCTGGAACGCGAACCGTTCGTCCCAAGCAACGTCGTGCTGAACGTCGTTTGCGACCGAGCCACGACCCCGCGCGAGCCGGCTTGGTGCAGGCTCTGCGCTGAAGGCGGGGCATGCGCGTGTCGCAGCGGCCAGTCGATGCCGACGAACGGCATGAAGAGGTGATTGCGGTCGGCCAGGCTGTTGTCGCCGCTGTAGGCCGCGGTGTAGTTCAAGTAGCGGACGCCGTAGACAAGCAAAAACGAGCGCTCGTCGATCGTCCAGTGCAGCGAGGTGTCGACGAGCGACCCGCGCTCCGCACGTGGGGCAAAGAGCGCCGGCGTTCCGGTGGTTTGCTGCAGACCTTGCAACCCCGGGTTGACGGCCAGGCTCGCCTCGACGCGCTGGTTGCCCTTGTCGTAGAGCACGCCGTGAAGTATCCAGCGCATCCCGACGACCCGCGAGGATTGGACGAACGGACTGGGCGGATAGAGCGTGCGCTGGTTGATAACCGTCTCGCCGATTCCGAATGCGTAGCGCTGGTTCGGCGTATACAGGGACAGCTCGCCGTTGAGGTAGCTGACGCGTGGATTTTGGTCGTCGCCAAAGAAGTTCGCGTTCTGCGCGAGCGGCACGGGACCGATCGGCGGCATAGCCTCAAGACGTATGTGGAGCTGTTTGTGGACGTGCTCGAGCTCGAACATCGGCAACGGTAGAAACGGGATCGTTTCAGTCTGCTGGGGTTCGATGTGCGCGCCCGTCGTCCCATTGAGCGTCACGCCGATCGTCGTCGTGTCCGCATCCGCCTGCGCCGTGCGTGCACACAAAAATACTAGGACGATCAATACCCGCACAATCGTCAACACCATGCACGTTCGCAATTTCGAACGGTTATTGGAGCCCGCCTGCCGAATAATGGGCTATGGCCGATATTATGCATCTGGTCAGAATTGCGGCGCCGCCGGAGCGGGTGTACGAAGCGCTCACGACGACCGAAGGAATCCGCAATTGGTGGACGCGCGACGCGGATCTCGACGCGAGAATCGACGGCACCGGGACCTTTCGCTTTCATGATGGTGCATCAGTGACGACGGTGACCATCGAAGAACTCGAACCGCCGCTCCACGTAATGTGGAAGACCGCGTCCTCATTTCGGCCCGAGTGGGCCGGTACCACGATCCACTTCGATCTGCGAGCGGAGAAAGGCGGAACCGCCGTCGCTTTTGCGCATCGCGGCTTCGAGCAGGCCGACGAACGGTACGCGCAGACCACAACCGGGTGGGGCGTATACTTGCAGAGCTTGCAACAGTATCTCGAAACGGGCAAAGGCAACCCACGATAAAAAAGGGCCCAGCAGATTGCTGAGCCCTTTTCGAATCCTGACTTGTAATTACAAGTCTTCCGGATTTATGCCTTTGATTCTGTCGTATTGCGTCTTCTTCGGCGCCGCATGCACCGCCAGATGATCGTCGTACTCGCCTTCGTATTGAACCGTGAGCGGTTCGCGATTGCGCTCGTACGCGCTCATCAAGCGGCTCATCCCGTCGCCGCCACCGGCCATGACTTCGGCTAATGCCGCATCGTCTGCCGTCATCTGGTAGCCGTTTATCTCCGGTACCGTATGCGGACGTCCGTCGTCATCGACGTCCTGACCTTCGGGCACGATCTCGATGTTGCGATAACGCGACATACCGGTACCGGCCGGAATCAGTTTGCCGATGATCACGTTTTCCTTGAGACCCAAGAGCGGATCGTACTTGCCCTTGATCGCGGCGTCGGTGAGGACGCGCGTGGTCTCTTGGAACGACGCGGCCGACAGGAACGACTCTGTCGCGAGCGAGGCCTTCGTGACGCCGAGCAGCACCGGCGTTGCCGTTGCGGGCTCGAGACCTTCAGACTTCACGCGCTCGTTGTTTTCGCCGAACGCTGCCGCCTCGACCACTTGGCCGGGGAGCATCAGCGTGTCCGCGCCTTCGACGATCTTCACCTTGCGCATCATCGAACGCACGATGACTTCGACGTGCTTGTCATTGATATCGACGCCTTGCGAACGATAGACCTTCTGCACTTCCTGAACCATGTAGTTCTGCAGCGCCGTCTCGCCCTTGATGCGCAAGATGTCGTGCGGGTTGAGCGAGCCCTCGTTGAGTTGATCGCCTGCCGAAACCTTGGCGCCATCCTGGACCGCCAGATGCGTACCGTGCGGAATGTCGTACTCGTGCTCTTCGCCGGTCTCGTCAACCACGAAGATCACGCGCTTGTTCTTGTCTTCGCCGAACTTGATCGTACCGGCAATTTCAGTGATGACCGCTTGACCCTTGGGCTTGCGCGCTTCGAAGATTTCTTCGACACGCGGAAGACCGGTGATGATGTCTTCGGTCGCGACACCGCCGGTGTGGAAGGTACGCAGCGTGAGCTGGGTGCCCGGTTCACCGATCGACTGGGCAGCAATGATGCCGACCGCCGTACCGATGTCGGCACGATTGCCCGTCGCCAAATCGCGGCCGTAGCACATCGAGCACACGCCGTACTTCGATTGACAGGCGAGTACCGAGCGGATCTTCACCGTCGGAATCGCCGCGTCGACGATCGCTTTGGCCTTTTCTTCATCGATCTCGTCGTCGCGCTTGACGATCACGTGCGCCCGACCCGAGCCGCTCGAAGCATCCTTAACGTCTTCGGCCGCGCGGCGTCCG
>DATJOM010000107.1:0-31832 GCA_035507095.1 Candidatus Acidiferrum sp. | reverse complement strand
TTGCGCTTCTCCAGCACTTCGACCGGAATGCCGTTAGGATCTTCGATAAACGCAATCGCGCGCGTGCCGCTCGGCGAGCGGTAGACGTCTTTAAGGATCTTCACGCCGCGCTCGCGCAGACCGGCAATGTAGGGTTCTAACTCGCCGTCGGCTTCAATCGCGAGATGCTCGTAGCGATTGCCGATCGTATAAGGCGGGTGCTCCTCGAGATCGTAGACCAACTCGATGTACGCGTCCCAATCGCTACCGACGAACGCCATGTCGGCGTTGCCGGGATAGTGGAACGGTCCGTCGAGCAATTTCAGTCCGAGCTTCTTGGTGTAAAAGTCGATCGACTCGTCCATGTTATTGACGAAGATCGAGGTGTGGAGAAAGCGTGGCATGATGACCCCCTTACGCGGTTACTGACGTTCGAAGTATGCCCGTTCAGCGTGGTAATCCACCGTGAGGCTGAACTGACTGAGGACCGGCCCGCCGAGCGCACCTACGACGGGTGCGTCCATGTACTGCGACATGAAGGTCGCAAAGTTCTTGTCGGGGCGAACGGTAAACCACGCTGGCCCGACCGTGTACCCGGCAACGGTCACTTCCGGAACTTGGATCATTGCGGCATGTGTGGTACGTTCCGCGTCGGTGATGTACGGCCATGACGGGTGCGCTCGATGCCAGCCGTCAGCGATGGTCTTCGAGATGAAGCTTGCGGCGAAGGACGCGCTCGGAAAATTGCCGTCGTGCTGCGCTGCCGCAGTGATGTCAGTGCGGGCACCCGTGTCGAGCAAAAAGCTGTAAATCGTACCGTCGATGCCGGCCTCGATACGCGCGAATCCGGTGGTGTGTTCGCCCATCGAAGTCTGAAAATGCAACGTCACCGCGTGCGCCGGTGCAACCTGCGGCACATCGCCTGTTGCGCGTAACCATAATTGCCGCCCCGGATAATCCCAGGTCCAGGTCTTCCCGTCGAACCAACGTCCGCCGAGTAGACCGTCGATCTGCTCACCCGGCATCGGAAGGCCGGAGCGTATCGACGCAGACACAATCCCGAATGGGCCGTCGGTCGGAATCCACGCATCGCAAGCGAAGGTTAGCCGTGCCGTTTTCCCGGAGACGCCGAGGCGGCTCGCCGTATCGGAGAAAATGAACGGCCCGCCGCCACCGCTATCGGTGTAGAGCGTCAACGTTATTCCGGTGCTCGTGCGTGGCATCGCAAAAAAGTTGTCGTCGCGGTCGACCACCGGCATCGCAATCGGGCGGCCTGCGACCGGCGCCGGGCAGGCGCTTGCAACAGCAGACGCCAGAATTGCCTGCAGCATTGGAAACCTCCGTTAGTTAATGGAGGAAGTAGCGATACGACGAGAAGACGAGTGACACCCCGAGCGTATCGGCGGCCTCGACCACCTGCTCGTCGCGAATCGAACCGCCGGGCGCGATGATCGCGGTGCAACCGCCTGCCGCCGCGGCTTCGAGCCCGTCGGCAAATGGAAAAAAGCCGTCGCTTGCGCAGGCCGCACCCGCAGCTTCCGCGCCGGCGCGATGCGCCGCAATTTGCACCGCGCTCACGCGATTGGTCTGGCCCGCGCAGATGCCGCGCGTCGTGCCGCCCTTGGCGATCACGATACCGTTCGACTTCACGTGGCGCACGACGTCCCATGCAAAGGCGAGGTCGTGCCACTCTTGCCCGGTCGGCTCGCGTTTGGAGACGACACGCCACGTTTCGGGCGGCGCCGCCGGATCGTCATCTTCGGCAAGCACGCCGCCGAGGGCGCTACGCACGCGCAATTCACGCGCAAGCTCGTCGGGAAGCGACGGCACGAAGCGCATGATGCGCAGGTCTTTGAGCTTCTTCGTATTCTTCAGCAGTTCGAGCGCGTCGGCGTCATAGGCCGGTGCCGCAACGATTTCGAGAAAGAATTTTGCGAGCGCTTTGGCCGCTTCGAGATCGATCGCCGCGTCGGTCGCAACGATGCCTCCGTAGGCCGATACCGCATCGGCTTCGAGCGCATCGGCAACCGCTTTACCGGCGCTCGAGCGCTGCGCGACGCCGCACGGCACCGTATGTTTCACCACCGCGGCACGGACAAAACGCTCGTGCTCGCTGCCAAACGACGCGCCGATCGCCGCACGCGAGAGCATTCGCAACGTCGCATCGAGATCGAGCAGGTTGTTATACGAGAGCGCTTTGCCGTGCAGTTGCGTGGGCAAACGGTCCGGGCGGTCGAGGTAGAACGCTGCGCGGTTCTGCGGGTTCGTGCCGTAGCGTAGCCGTTGCGACAGCGGAAGCGTGACGGTAAGCGCGCCCGGAAGATCGCTCGGTAAGACTGCGCCTTCAGCCGCGAGGTAGTGCGCGATCGCGGCGTCGTATTCGGCCGTGCGCTCGAATGCGGCGACCGCGAACTCGCGCCGCATCTGCGCGGGAATCTCACCGGCCACGAACGCCTTGGTGAATGCCGCGTATTGTGAGTAATGCGTCAGCACCGAGACGTGATCGTGGTTTTTCGCCGCCGCGCGCAGCAGCGAGACGCCGCCGATATCGATTTGCTCGATCGCCTCGCCGCGCGTCGTGCCCGGTTTTGCAACGGTCGCTTCGAACGGATACAGATTCACCACCACCGTCGTGATCGGCGCGATCGCATACTTTTCCGCCTGCGCCTGATGCTCGCTGTTGGCGCGATCGTAGAGAATCGCACCAAAGACTTTTGGATGGAGCGTCTTGACGCGACCATCGAAGAGCGGCGGAAAGCCGGTCATGTCCCCGACGTCGTGCGCAGGGATGCCATGATCCTGGAGATGCTGCTTCGTGCCGCCGGTCGCATAGATTACCGTGCCGCGCTCGTGCAGCGCGCGTGCGAGTTCGACCGATCCAGTTTTGTCCGAGAGCGAAAAGAGTGCAGCCGGTTTGGTTCGGTCAGGCAAGCGCCAGCTCCGGATGCCGCTCCGACGTCAGCGTCGCCGCGATGATCGTGCTGACACCCGGCTCGCGCATCGTCACACCGTACATGCGATCGGCAAGCTCCATCGTCTTCTTGTTGTGCGTAACGATGATCATCTGCGAATCGCCGGCCAACTCGCGCACCATGTCGGAGAAGCGCTCGACGTTTGCGTCGTCGAGTGCCGCGTCGACCTCGTCGAGCAGATAGAACGGCGACGGCTTGACCGCGATCAGCGCAAAGATCAACGCCGCGGCGGTCATCGCGCGTTCGCCGCCCGAGAGCGCCGTCAGCGACATGAGTTTCTTGCCGGGGGGCTGCACCGAGATCTCGATGCCGGTTTCCGAAAGATTCTCCGGATTGGTCTGCCACATCTTGGCGTCGCCGCCCGGGAAGAGCTTGCCGTACATCTCGGTAAACGCGGTTGCGACCTTCTCGAAGGTCTCGTTGAAGAGCGCTTGCGACTGCGCCTCGATCTCCTTGATCGATTCGAGCAAGGTCTCGCGCGCTCTGGCGAGATCGTCGAGCTGCGTACGCAAGAACGCTTCGCGTTCGGCCACCTCTTCGCGCTCGGCTTCCGCGTTGAGGTTGACGTTAGCCGACAGGCGCGCAAGCTCGTCGCGCAACCGCGGCAGTTCTTCGATCACCGTGTCGGGCTCTTGCGCGTAGCGCGCCTCGACGTCGTGACATTCGTCGTCGGATGCCGGATTCTGCGCAAATTGCGAGACCAGCATGCCGAGTTCGGCTTCGATCTCAGCCAAACGCGTGCGCTGGCGCTCGCCGCCGGCAACCGCTTCGCGTTCGTCGTTCTCGGCCGAGCGCAGATCGGCTTCGAGCTGCAAAAGCTCGTTTGCCATCGTTTCGCGTTCGCGCCGCGCCACGTCCAGTTTCACATCGAGATCGCTCACGCCGTGACGCAAGCCTTCGAGATGCGCGTGGGCATCGCGCGTCTGCGAAACGAGCGCGCCGATCTCAGAGAGCATTTGCTCGCGGGCGAGACGCGCGCGTTCACTGTCTTGATCGAGCATGCCCAGCCGTCCGCGCGCGGCATCGCGCTCGGCCGTCAGCGCGGCAGATTTCTCACGGAGGTCACCCGCACGATGGCTCGCATCGAGCTGCGCCTCTTCCGCGCGCGAGATCTCTTCGCGCGCACGCGCAAGCTCGGCTTCGAGCCGGCCGCGCTCTTCGTCGCTGTGCACGGCGTCGGGTTCGGGAGCTTCGAGTTCATGTTCGCGCACGCGCGCATCGCGTGCGCGCACCAGCACGTCGTCGACGTTACCGTGCGCACGCGCGACCTCAGCGTGCATGCGTTCGAGTTCGCCGGCAAGCGCCGCCATTTCGGTGCGCAGCTCCGCACTCTGCAATTCGAGCCGCCCCAGCGCTTCGCGCGCGGCGTCACGGGCCGCAACCGTGCCCTCTACGCGACGCCCCGCGTCGCCCGCCGCATGCTCGAGCGCTTCGAGCTTAGCGCGCATACCGGTAAGTTGCTCGCGCAGGGTCTGCGCTTGCGCGCGCCGTGACAGAATCGAACGCTCGCGCTTGAAGCGACCGCCGGTGATCGCGCCGCCGCCGGCGATCTGTTCGCCCGAGAGTGTCACGATCGTATCGCGCAAGCCGCGTTCGCGCACCAAGTGAATGCCGGTCTGGAGCGTATCGACCACGAGCACGTTCCCGACGAGGAACCGCACCACGCCTTCGTATTTCGGTTCGGTGCGCACGAGGGTGTGTGCGTAGCCGATAACCCCTGCCGTGCGCTCGATTTCGGCGGTCATCGATTTGGCGTCACGGTTGCCGAGCGTATCGAGCGGCAAGAATGTCGCACGGCCTTGTTCGCTGCGATTGAGAAACTCGATCGCATGCTCTGCGTCCTCGGACGTCTTGGTGATAATGTTGGAGAGCCGCGCACCAAACGCAACGTCCATCGCGCGGGCATAGCGTTCTTCGGTCGTAATCACATTGGAGACGATGCCCTCGACCCCGCGCAAGTCTCCGCGCTGCCAGGCTTCGACGACTGCGCGCGTGCCCGGCACGTGCCCTTCGAGCGAGTTCTCCAACTCTTCGATCGTGTGCAGGCGCGACTCCGCGCCCATGACCTCACCGGTTTGATCGCGATGCGCGGCCAGCGCTGCCGCCAGTTCGTTCTGCGCGAGCGCGAGCGCTCGTTCCGCGGACTCCGTGCGTTCGCGCGCCGTTGCGGCTTGTACCTCGAGCGAGCCCAGCTGCGCCTCGCGTCCGGCATATTTTTGTGAGGACGCGCCGGCTGCGAGCTCGAGCTGCGCGACATGCTCGCGCGCCGCGTGCGCCTCGCCTTCGAGACGCTCGGCTTCCGAACGCAGATTCTCACCGAGCACCCGGCGTTCGGCGCGCTTGGCTGCGCCGGCTGCCACGTGGGCTTCGACCGCGCGCAGCTGCGTGAAGATCGAATCGAGCTGGGCGCGTGCTTGCGCAAGCGTGGTCTGCGCCTGCAGTTCGGCCTCACGCCCCAGATCGAGATCGGTTGCGAGCGGAGCGAGACGGGCTTCAAGGTTCGCGATCGTCACCGCCAGCGATTCGCGCTCGGCTTGCACGCGCGCCGCGTCTTCGTGGGTCTGGGTCGATTGTGATTCGAGCGCTTCGCGCCGCGCGAGCGCGGCCGCATAGTCGGCCTCGATCCGCGCGAGCTCGGCACGTTTGCTCTGCGCTTGGCCGCGAATCTCCTCGAGGTGCAGTTCTTGCTGGTACGCGCGCGTACGCAATTCGGCGAGATTCGCGCCGAGTTGCGCGACTTTGCCGGCCGCGGCACCGCGGACTTCTTCTTGCTTCTCGAGCTCGCCACGCAGCGTTTCACGCTCGCTGCGCCGCGACGCACTCGCACGCATGTACGAAAGAATCTCGAGGTCGCGCACACGCGCGCTGACTTTGCGATAGCGCTTGGCACGGCGCACTTGCGTATCGAGTTCGGGAATGCGCCGCTCGAGTTCGCTGATCAAATCGTTGATGCGGATAGCGTTGGCTTCGGTCTGTTCGAGGCGGCGCATCGACTCATGTTTGCGCGCAAGGAATTTGTTGATACCGGCGGTCTCTTCGAAGAGCGCGCGCCGTTCGGTCGGTTTGCTGGTCAGAATCGAATCGATCTGCCCCTGCGAAACGATCGCATACGAACCCGGACCGAGGCCGGTCCCCATCAAGAGCTCGACGATGTCGCGCAACCGCACCTGATTGCGATTGATGAAGTACTCGCTCTCGCCCGCGCGATAGGCGCGGCGCGTGATCTCGACTTCGCTGAACTCGATCGGCAGTTTGCCTTCCGCGTTGTCAAACGTCAGCGAGACTTCGGTCATGCCGAGCGGCTTGCGCTTCTCGTTCCCGGCGAAGATCACGTCCTCGAGTTTGCCCGAGCGCAGGCTACGGCTCGACGTCTCGCCCAGCACCCAGCGAAACGCGTCGACCATGTTCGACTTGCCCGACCCGTTCGGCCCGACGATGGCGGTAATGCCGTCGTCGAAATCGAGCGTGGTTGCTTCGGCAAACGTCTTGAACCCGAAAGCCTTGATCTTCTTTAAATGCATGCGTTCATTCCGACGACAAAAGGGAGGCTAGAGCCGCCTGCGCGGCTGCTTGCTGTGCCGCTTTCTTCGATGGCCCGCTCCCGGTTCCCAACGTCTTGCCCTTCACCTGCACCCTGGAGTGGAAGTGCGGCTTTTGCGCCGTACCCGCGCTGCGCTCGTGGTAGACCGGCGTCGCGGAGAGGTGCTCCTGCGCGTAGTGCTGGAGGCGCGTCTTCGCGTCGAGCAGCGCATCGGGTGCGTGATCGAGCGCTTCGATATGCTCGCGTATCACGAACGTTCGCGCCTTCGTCACGCCGTAGCGGAGCATCAGCGCGCCAATAAACGCCTCGAACGCATCGGCAAGGATCGAGGTATTGTCGGCCCCGCCCGCATTGCGCATGCCGGTGCCAAGCACAACCAACTCGGAGAAACCTAGACGGCGGGCACTCTGCGCAAGCTGCGCATCGTTGACGATCGCGGCCTTGCGGACGGTGAGGTGTCCTTCGGGCTCGTCCGGGAAGTTTTCGAAGAGCCAGCGCGCCGTAACCGCACCGAGCACGGAATCACCGAGAAACTCCATCCGCTCGTTCGAGGGACCACCGCCTTCCTTGGTGGAGCTTTCGTGCACGAAGGCCTGCTCGATCAGCGTCAAATCACCGGCGACGCGCACGCCTGCGCGAGCGAGCAGCGCCCGCAGACGGCGTCTGCGATTCTCACCCGCCATCGTGCTCGTCCGTTAGCGCACTTTTCCGAAGACGATCACGCTATTATGACCGCCGAAACCGAACGAATTCGAGAGCGCAACGTTCACCGGTGCTTTGCGCGCCACGTTCGGCACGTAGTCGAGCGTACATTCGGGGTCGGGAAATTCGTAATTGATCGTGGGCGGCATGATGTCGGTCACAACCGCCATGACGGTCGCGACACCTTCGAGCCCACCGGCGCCACCCAGCGCGTGCCCATGCATCGATTTGGTCGAGCTTACGCCGATCGCTTTCGCGTGCTCGCCAAAGGCTTTCTCGATCGCCTTCGATTCTGCCGGATCGCCGATCGGCGTCGAGGTGCCGTGCGCGTTGATGTAATCGACCTCGTCGGGTGAGATGCCGGCGGATTTAAAGGCGCGATCGAACGCAAGCGCGACACCGCTGCCGTCGGGATCGACCGCGACAAGATCGTAGGCATCGGCCGATTGACCGTAGCCCAACACTTCGCAGTAGATCTTCGCGCCGCGCGCCTTGGCGTGCTCGTACTCCTCGAAGACCAAAATGCCCGCGCCTTCGCCCAGCACAAAGCCGTCGCGCTCCATGTCGAACGGACGCGAGGCTTTGGCCGGATCGTCGTTGCGCGTCGACATCGCCTTCATCGAACAGAAGCCGCCGACCGCGAGCGGTGAGATACACGCCTCAGAACCACCGGTGATCATCGCGGTCGTGTCGCCGTTCGCGACGTAGTTATAGGCCGTGCAGATCGCGTCGTTGGCCGACGCGCACGCACTCGCGGCGGCGAAAATCGGTCCCTTATAGCCATACGCCATCGAGATATGCGCCGGCGCCGCGTTCGACATCAGCATCGGAATGAAGAACGGCGAGGTCTTCGTCCAGTTTCCTACTTGCTGCGCCTTGATCGATTCGTACCAGAAGCTCTGGATGCCGCCGATGCCGCTGCCGATAACCGCGCCGACCTGATTCTTGAACGCCTCGTCGTCGGGCAATGCCGCATCTTGGATCGCCTCCTTCGTCGCGACGAAGGCGTACTGCGCGAAGCGATCCATCCGTCGCGCCAGCTTGCGGCCGATCAGCTCCTCCGGGTTGAAGTCTTTGACTTCAGCGGCGATCTGCGTGGTGAAGGCACTCGCATCAAAGACCGAGATCGGGCCGACGCCCGACTCGCCGGCTACCAGGCGGCGCCAAAATTCTTCACGACTGTTTCCGAGGGGGGTCACGGCGCCCATGCCCGTGACGACGACGCGTTTTTTGCTCAAAACGCCTCACAGTTACGGCCGGGACCCCAGTCAACCTCTTCCGAAGAAAGGCCTCGTGAAAGCCCTCGCTTCGATGCTCGCCGTTCTTGCGCTCGCGAGCGCGCTCACCGCCGGCGCGCGCGCGCAACAGCAGACCTTTTCGACGGCGCACGCGGGCCCGACGGGTCCCGTGCCGATCATCACGCCGCAGCCGGTCTACTACGACGGCTACTACTACCCGTATCCCTACGCGTGCAATAATCGCTTCTCGAGCAGCAGCAAGCGCGGCAGCGCCCAGGGCCACCACTACAATAACGGCAACCACGGGAACCCGTGCAGTGGCAGCCGGCCGAGTCCGCACCCCTCGCACCACCCGGCACCGCACCCGACCTAGACGGTCCGGTTACGCGCGGAACGAAAATACCGGCGCCGGATAGATCCGTTCGGTGGCGATCGCCTGCACGGCGGCATACAGCCGCAGGGCGTTGCCATTTGCCGGCAGGATGAACGACGGGCTGGCCGAGGGCGGCAGGCTGCTCGCCGCTTGGAGCGCCTGGTACACCGGAGCGGCGGCCGCACTCAGATTGCCCGGGGCCTGCAGCGTAGAGGGTGCAACGCGCACGACCTCCGCTACCGGGGTCACCGGGTGGGCCGGCGGCAGGGCGATCGTTTCGCCGGAGCGGTCGATGGGCGCAATGGACATGGCTGTTCTCTTTGTACCCACCGTGCGGTCCTTGCCAAGCCTTCGGGCCCTTTGCTATACTCCTCCGGCTATGTTCCAGTTCGACCTGCAGCTTTTTGCGTCCAAGAAGGGCGCCGGCTCTACCCGTAACGGGCGCGATTCCAATTCCCAGCGTCTGGGCGTGAAGCGCTTCGGCGGGCAGCGCGTGCTCGCGGGCAACATTCTCGTGCGCCAGCGCGGCACAAAGTTCTATCCCGGCGAGAACGTTGGGATGGGCAAAGACCACACGCTTTTCGCGTTGGTTGAAGGCACCGTCGAATTCACGACGCGCCGTAACCGGCAGCACATCAACGTGCGGCCGGCCTCTGCTGCCTAACACGCACACTGCAATTCATTGACGAAGCCACAATAACCGTAGCAGCCGGAAACGGCGGCGACGGCATTGTTGCATGGCGCCGCGAAAAGTACGTACCCAAAGGCGGGCCTGCCGGCGGCGACGGCGGCGGCGGCGGCAGCGTCTATCTCGAAGCGACGTCGGAACTTTCGACGCTCGTCGAATTTCGGTACAAGCGTCAGTTCAACGCGGAATCCGGCAACGCCGGCGGCCAATCGAATAAGTCCGGGCGCAGCGGCGTCGATCTCACGATTCCGGTGCCGGTCGGCACGCTCGTCTATCGCGCGTTCGAAGGGAAGCCCGAAGCGTTCTTGCACGACCTCGCGCACGACGGCGAACGCGTGCAGGTCGCACGCGGTGGCAAGGGCGGCTTGGGAAATCAGCATTTTGCGACCAGCACGCGACAAGCGCCGCGGATCGCGTACAACGGCGAACCCGGCGAAGCGTGCACGCTACGCCTCGAGTTGAAATTGCTCGCCGACTGCGGCGTCATCGGCGTTCCAAACGCAGGTAAATCGACGCTGCTCTCGGTCGTCTCGGCGGCGCGTCCGAAAATCGCCGACTATCCGTTCACCACGCTCGAGCCGCAACTTGGTGTCGTGCGCGTCTCCGACGAGGAGTCGTTTGTGATGGTCGACGTGCCGGGTTTGATCGAAGGCGCGCACGAAGGCGCGGGCTTGGGCGATCAATTTCTCAAACACGTCGAACGCACGCGCGCGCTCGTGCACCTGCTCGACGGCGCAAAATCGCTCGAGGAAATGCTGCACGACAAAACGACGATCGAGCACGAACTCGAAGCTTGGAACCCCACGCTTCCAAAGAAACCCACACTCCTGGTCGTGAGCAAGCTCGATCTTCCCGATGCGCAAGAGCGTTTGTGCGAGCTACGCACCCTGTTTCCCGACGCTCGCGGCATCAGTTCGGCGACACGCGAGGGCGTGCAAGAGCTCGTCTACGCGATCTGGCAGACGATTAGAGAGGCACCGCTTCCCGAGATCGTGACGCCACCGCCCGCGCACATCGAACTCGTGCCGAGTGAGGCATTCGCGATCGAACGCGATGCCGACGGCACATTTGTCATCACCGGAGTGCGCGTGGAGCGGCTCGCCGCCGTTACGAACTTCGATTCGGACGAGGGGCTGGCACGCTTCGAGCGCGCGCTCGCGAAGATCGGCGTCGAGAAAAGATTGCGTGAACTGGGCGCGGCAGAAGGGGATACCGTCCGCATTGGGCCGTACGAGTTTACATACTCGTGAGACTCGGTATTTTTGGCGGCACGTTCGATCCGGTTCACAACGCGCATCTCTTCTTAGCCGAATCCGCCCGGCTATTGGAAAATCTCGATCGCGTGCTCTTCGTTCCGACCCGGGAAAAGAAGCATTATCGCGACGACGCGCAAGCTGACGCCGCGCACCGCCGTGCGATGATTCTTGCCGCGATCGACGGCAACGCCGGCTTTGCACTCGACGAAAGCGATCTGCGCGACGACGCGACCGGCTACACCGCCGACCTGATGCCGCTGCTCAAGAAGAAGTATCCGAAAGCCATCTTCACCTTCATCATCGGAGCCGACTCGCTTGCCAATTCGACCTGGGAGCGTTTCGATGAAGTCCTCGAACAGCTCGAGCGCTTCGTGATCGCGCCGCGCATCGGCGTGCGTCCCGAGGCGCTGCAGCGCGTGATAGCCGCGGTTCCCAAAGAATTGCGCGACCGCATCGCCACGCTGAACATGCCCGAGCTCACCGAGTCGGCGACGCTGGTGCGCTCATTGCTTTCGCAGGGACGCAGCGTACGATATCTCGTACCCGAAGCAGTATGGCAGTACATCGTCGCGCACCGGCTCTACGGCATCGAACGCTAGCTTTCGCACTCACGCTGCTCTGCGTGGCGTGCGGTGGCGGGCAAGCGGAGCAACCGAATAACGCGCAGGTCTGCGCGCTCTATGCCGGCGGCTCCAGCGGCGTCGAAGTGATCGCGCAGGGCACGGTGCTCGGGATGCTCGGCACGCGCGGTGGCCCGAGCGGTGAACACGAAGGCTTCTTGCTCAAACTCAGCCGGCAGTGCGATCTGTTGCTACGCGTCGAGACCAACGTCGATATCACCGGCCCGGTTCCGCTCCAAACCGGCGAGGTCGTTACGGTGAAGGGCCAATTCGAGGACGACCCGAGCGGTGGCGTGATCCACTGGACGCATCACGACCCGCGCGGCCGTCACGTTACCGGTTACGTTGAAGCCGGCGGCAAGCTCTACCAATAGCGGATTATCCGCGGGTGCTTCTCGCAAACCTGATGCTTGCCATCACGAAGATCAGTACGCCGTAGCCGAGCATCGGCAGAATCGAAGGCCACAGCTGCGCCACTCCCGCGCCGCGAATAACGATGCCGCGCAGAATCTCGATGTAGTACGTAAGCGGAATCACGTAGCCGAATATCTGCATCGGCAGCGGCATGAGCGAGCGCTCGAAGACCGCACCTGAAACGAGCACCGACGGTAGTAAAATGAAAATCGCCATGAGCTGTGCTTGAATCTGCGTTTGCGCGATCGTCGAGATCAAGAGCCCAAGGCCCAGCGACACCATCAAGAAACTAAGCGAGAGTACCGCGAGCAGCACGATATTCCCGGCGATCGGTACGCCAAAAACAAAGCGCAAGCCGAGCAGCACCGCCGTGAACTGCAACGCTGCGACCAGCACATACGGGATCAGCTTCCCGAGCATCAATCCGGCTGTGCCGATCGGCGTCACCAAGAGCTGATCCAGCGTCCCTCGCTCGCGTTCGCCCACGATCGCAAGCGCTGTGAGCATGATCGTGATGTTCTGCAGCACGAGACCGATGAGTCCGGGGACGAAAAAGTTTGCGCTACGCATCGCCGGGTTGAAGAGCACGACCGGACGCACTTCGAACGGTGTCACCGTCGCGGCGGTAAGGTTGCGTAACGGAATGCCGCTGAGCGTGATCGCGGAGCCGTACGCCACCTGCGCGATCGCCGAGTCTGAACCGTCGACGAACGCGCCCACCGCGGGATCGCGCCCCGCCAGCAAATCGGCCGTAAAATTTTGCGGAATGTCAAATGCCGCGCGGACTTTGCCGGCGACGATTGCACCGATCAAGTCCCGCCGGTTCGAAACGTTCATGACGACGTCGAACGTGCGCGAGCCGGCGAGCCCATCGATGAAAGCTTGCGCGGCGGGGCCGCGGTCCTCGTTATAGACCGCGCAGGGCACATGTTCGACCGTGGTGTTGATCGCGTAGCCGAGCAGCAGTAATTGTAGCAGCGGCACCCCGATTGCGAGTGCCAACGTAAACGGACTGCGCAGAATCTGACGCAGCTCTTTGTAGACGACCGCGCCCATGCCCGAAAAGTCAAAGAGCTCGCTCACGCGGCGTCGGCCTTACGCGTCAGCGCCACGAATGCATCCTCGAGCGAGGGACGAATCGGCTCGACGCGTGACGCATCAACGCCGACGTCGCGCGCAAGCTGGGCTGCGGCGATGCGACGATCGACAACTACGTGAATGTCGCGCCCGAAGATGGTTGCATCGCGCAGATACTGCAAGTTGTGTGTCTGTCGAAACGTTTCCATGACGTCATCGGTCGCGATGCCGTAGCGCACGGTGTCGACCGGCGTGATGTCGGGCATCGAGCAGATTTCGTCGGGCGACCCGCTGGCAAGGATGTGCCCTTGATAGATATACGCCAGCGAGGAACAGCGCTCGGCCTCATCCATGTAATGCGTGGTCACGAAGAACGTCTTTCCGGCCGATGCGAGCACGAAGAGTAGATCCCACAGGTCGCGTCGCGCGACCGGATCGATACCCGCGGTCGGTTCGTCGAGAAAGACCACCGTTGGATCGTGCAGCAGCGCGCATGCAAGCGCGAGACGCCGCTGCCACCCTCCGGAAAGATTCGCCGAAAGATACTGCATGTATTCGCCGATGCCGACGGTCTCGACGACGTGCCGCTTGCGCGCTTCACGCGCCGACGCACTCATACCGTAGGCGCGCCCATAGAATTCGAGGTTCTCGTCGACGGTCAAGTCGCCGTAAAGCGAAAAGCCTTGCGCCATGTATCCGATTGCCCGCCGAACTTGATTGGCTTGTGTCTCCACGTCGAAACCGGCCACGTGCGCATCGCCCGACGTGGGACGCACCAAACCACATAGCATCTTGATCGTCGTCGTTTTCCCGCTACCGTTGGGACCGAGATAGCCGAAAATCGTCCCCGCGGCGACCGAGAAATTCACGTTGTCGACCACCACGCGATCGCCATATGCTTTGGTTAGGGTGTTGAGTACGATCGACGGATCGTTCATTGCAGATCGACGGTCACGGTCGTGCCGTCGAGCAATTTGTGCTGCGGATCGTGGATGCGAATCTTCACGCCGTAGACGAGTTCGGCGCGCTGATCGGCCGTCTCGACGTTTTGCGGCGTGAATTGCGCGGTGCGGTCGTAGGCTTCGACCGTGCCGCTAAACGTACCGGCGCCGGCGTCGGAATGCACCACCAGCGATTTCGCCGCGCGGACGCGGCCAAGATCGTTCTGCGAAGCGTAGATATACACGTACGGATCGGCAAAGGTATCGATCACCGCCGCCGGTTGATTTTCCGCCAGCATATCGCCCGGATGCAAATTAAAGCTCGCGACGACGCCGTCGACGGTTGAGTATACGGTCGCTTCGCGTAATTCCGCGAGCGCATGCGCGGCCGCCGCGTCCGCGCTGCGCGCCTGTGCGGCCGCCTGCGCGATCTGCGATGTCGAGCCCGCAAGCGTCGCTTGATACGAGCCGCGCGCGGCACGCGCGTTTGCAAGCGCCGAGGCCGTTTGCCCGGGCAAATCTGCGCGCTCGAGTTGCGCGAGCTGCGCCTGTGCCTGCCGCACGTTCGCTCGCGCCTGATCGCGCGCCGCGCGCGCTTGATCCAAACTCTGCCGCGAGACGTCCCCGGTTCGCGCGAGCGATGCCGTGCGGGTGTAGTCGTGATCGGCGAGGCGCTGCGCCGCATGGGCGTTGGCGAGCGCAGCGCGGGCGGCGCGAAGGCGCTCGTTCGCTCCCGCGATCGTCTGCGTATAGGTGGCACCGCTTGCCAAACTTGCTCCGCGAGCCTGCTCGATCTGGCTCGGGAGCGTGCCGCTCTGCAACGCGCGTAGCGCCGCGTCGGCAGCACGCGCTTGCGCAACAGCCTGATTGTAGGTGGCCTGCGGCAAGGAAGGATCGAGACGCACGATGACGGCGCCGCGTTTCACGGTCGTCCCGGCCGCAACGTCGGTCTCGATCACGCGCCCGCCCACCTGGCTTCCAACCGAGACGTACTCGGTCTGCACCGTACCGCTGAAGTGTGGACTTTGGGCCGCGCACGCGACGAGCGTAAGACAACAGAGCCCGGCAGGTGCGACCCTCATGTTGCAATCATCCTTCCACGGTGGTCCTCGAACGCATCCTGCTCGCCAGCGCCTCTCCACGCCGGCTCGAGCTCTTGCAGTCGCTCGCCTTTGCAGTGCGTGTGGAACCGAGCCGCTACGATGAACCCGACGATCCGGCCGCAACCCCGCACGAATTGGCGATCCGGCACGCCGCGGCGAAGGCGCGCGACGTTCGCACGCGCTTCCCGGAGGAGGTCATCGTGGCCGCCGACACCGTCGTCGACGTCGATGGGAAGGCCTTGGGAAAACCGCGCGATGCCGCGCAGGCGCACCAGATGTTGCGCACGCTCTCCGGTCGCGAGCACCAGGTCCACACCGCGTACGCGATTGCCGTCCCGGGCCGGGCCGAACTCTTCGAGGATGCGGCAACCACCGTGGTTCGCTTCTATCCACTCGGCGACGACGAGATCGCCGCATATGTCGCGAGCGGCGAGCCGATGGATAAGGCCGGCGCATATGGGATTCAGGGGCGCGCGGCGGCGCTGGTCGCATCGATCGACGGCGATTTTTACACCGT
This sequence comes from Candidatus Acidiferrum sp., assembly GCA_035507095.1. Taxonomy (GTDB): domain Bacteria; phylum Vulcanimicrobiota; class Vulcanimicrobiia; order Vulcanimicrobiales; family Vulcanimicrobiaceae; genus Aquilonibacter. The sequence goes on along the minus strand of DATJOM010000107.1, from coordinate 16,411 downwards.
CATGGGCTTCCCGCTTGCCCGCTTCGTTCGAGCATTGCGGCGGTTGGGTTTTGCCTTACCGGCGTCGAATAAAACGCCCAACGAATAGGCTTTTTCCGGGAGCCGGCCATCTTTACTTATCGCGACGAGCGCAAATTATTCGCGCTGATTGCCGTCATCATCGTGGCGGCAACGCTTGCGCTCGTGCAAATCAATGCCGAGCGTGCCGGAACGAATAGTCCGCTCACCACGTTTGCAACGTCGCTCGTCTCGTTCGCGCAGACTGCCTCGGCCTTTGTGATCGATAGTGTGCGCGGCGGTGCAACCAACGTTGCATCGCTCCCTTCGCTTGCGAAAGAGAACGCCAAGCTGCGCGACGAGAACCGCGCGCTCACGGCCGAGAACGCGCGCCTGCACGAACTCGCCGCACAGTACGCGGCCGAGGTCAGCGTGCAACCCGCCGTCGACATCTATCCGAGCGGCATCGAAGCGCGCGTCGTCGGCTTCCCGCCCGAGAACGATTCGCGCACCGTCACGATCGATCGCGGCGCCAACGCGGGCGTGCACAAAGATGACGGCGTGATCGCCGCCGGCGGCGTCGTCGGTCGTATCGACGCCGTCGGTCCGTTCTCGAGCGATGTCGTATTGATCACCGATTACACGAGCCGGCTGCCCGCGGTCACGCGGCACGGGCGATACTGGGGCATCGCGCGGGGCAATCTTTCCAGCGTACGCGTCGAGTACATTCCGCAGGATGCGCCAATCAAAGTCGGCGATGTCATCGTTACGGGCGCGGGCCGTTCGTTCCGTTCGGGCGTGCCGATCGGCACGATCGTGTCGATCGAGCGCGCCGATGCCGCGCTCTATCAAACCGCCGTCCTGCGACCGGCGGTCAATCTCGGCAGTCTCGATCGCGTTGTCGTCGTCCCGCAATAGTGGCGCGGAACACTAAGATTCACATTGCGCGGATCATCGCGCCGGTATGGTACGTGTCGGCGGCGTGGCTTGCCCTCGCGCTGCTGGCGCAGGCGTGCGTCATGCACCTCTTCGTCATTCGGAATGTCGAGCCGAGTCTCGTGCTGGTCGCCGTGGTCTGGTACGCAATCCGCGTCGAGCCGTGGCGCGCTGCCGCGTACGGATGCGCCGGCGGTATCGTTGAGGATCTGCTCAGTTATCACACCGGTGGCGCTTGGACGATTTCGACGACGGCGGTGGCGCTGGTTGCAAGCGTCATCTCGCGCGGCTTCTTCGCCGATTCGATTCCACTGGTTGCAACCTTCGCATTCGTTGCGACGCTCGTACGCCAGTTGATCTTTTGGGTGACGATGGGATTCGAAGGCTATCCGAGCGGCTTGGGCATGATCCATTTCCACGAAGCGCTCTTTGAAGCGCTGCTCAACGCCGCGGTCATGATGCTCGTGATGCTCGCCGCACGCCGCTTCGATTCGCGCTACGCATGATCATCGACCGCCGGCGCACACCGCGCATCTCGTGGGAACGCTCGCCCTGGCGCATCGCCGGCTTCATCGCGGTGATTGCAATCGCCGTGATCGCGCTGCTGGTGCAATTGGTTCAGGTGCAGCTCGTGCAAGGCGAGCGCTACCGGGCAGCCGCGCTCGAAAACCAGGTGCGCCTGATCGAGGTCGCGGCTCCGCGCGGAATGATCTACGACGACAGCGGCCACGTGCTGGTACGCAGCCGCCCGTCGTTCGTCGTCGGCTTGATTCCCTCGGAAGTGACCGATATCGACAGCGAGCTCGCGACACTCGCCCGCACGATCGGCGTCGATCCGGTCAAGCTGCGCTACCGCTTGCTCCACCACCGCGGCGTCAACTACGAGAATTTCGCGCAAGTACAAACCTACGAGCCGTACGGGCCGGTCGTGCTCGCAAGCGATCTGCCGGTCGCCAAAGTCGCGCGGCTCTCGGAGTTTCTCGACGATCTTCCCGGTGTCGACCTCGAGGTACAAGCGGTTCGGGACTACCCGCTCGGCCCGACCGGTGCCGCGATGTTCGGCTACGTCGGTCAGATCAGCCAGAGCGAGTACGACAAACGCAAGCACGAAGGCTACTCGCCCAACGACGTCGTCGGGAAGGACGGGCTCGAGTACGAGTACGACCGTTATCTTCGCGGCGTTGCCGGTGGCCAGCGCGTCGTCGTCGACGCGCAAGAACGCGTTGTGCCGAGCATCAAGCTCCCGTCGAAGGCCGCGATTCCCGGCGATACGGTGATCACGAACATCGACAGCCGCCTCGAGCGGATCGCACAGAAAGCCCTCGACGACGGCATCGCCAAATGGTCGCACGGCCACAAACTCGCCGGCGCGGTCGTCATACTCGATCCGTGGACCGGCGGCGTGCTGGCGATGGCGAACAATCCATCCTACGATCCCAACGACTTCGCGGCCGATGATGCGCGCGTCGCGCACTATCTGCTCGATCCGTCCGACCCCCTCTTCAACAACGCGATCGGCGCCGCGACGCCGACCGGCTCGACCTTCAAGATGGTGACCGGCAGCGGTGTCTTGACCGAAGGTTTAGTCAAACCAAACGAAGTCGTCTATGACACCGGCTATTGGAATTGCGGCGGCTACATCGCGCGCGATATTGCCGCGGGCGGTTTGGGAAGAACGACGTTCGTGCCCGCGCTCGCTGCATCGTCGGACGGCTTTTTCTACCAGATGTCGTGGCGCTTGGGATATGCACGCCTGACGAAGTGGGCGCATCTTTTCGGCATCGGCAGCAAGACCGGCATCGATCTCCCCGGTGAGAACGCCGGCAACTGGCCGACCAACGCATGGGAGATGAAAGTCTACGGCGTGCCGATGGAGCCGAGTGAAACGTGTATGCTCGGTATCGGACAAGGCGCGATGCAAGCGACCCCGCTGCAGATGGCCGACATTGCATCGGCGGTAATCAACGGCGGCACGCTCTACCGTCCGCAAGTCGTGCGCCAAATTCGCACGCCGAGCGGCACCGTCATTAAAACTTTCGCACCCGAAGTGATTCGCCAAGTCCCCGCTACGCAGGAAGCGCTCAAGCTCGTGCGCGAGGGCATGGCGGAAGTCACCGATCCCGGCGGCACGGCGTATGGTTTAAAGATCGCGGGCTTGCCGTTCTCCGGGAAAACTGGAACCGCAGAAACCGGCACCAACGGCTCCGGTGCGAACACGACCTGGTTTATTGCCTGGGCGCCGTCGGATCATCCAAAGCTTGCGATGGCCGTGTTCGTCGATCGCAGCGGCGGCTATGGCGCAACCGTCGCAGCGCCGATCGCGCGCGACATTCTCGTGAAGTATTTCCACAAGAGCGCGGCGTACGCACCGTAAAGGTGCAATGGTGCGTAACGCTGCTCGCGCTCTAGGGCTGCTCGCTTGCTTGGCATTGTCGGCTTGCGGAGGCGGTGGATTGACTCCGCCCCCGAGCCAGCCGTTCCCGACGATCGAGCTCAACCCGTCGCCGGTCGACCTCACCTCCGACGCACCTGCCGCCGTCATCACGGCGCAAGGCGACGTTGCCGGCGTGCAATACACAGCGCATGCCGACCCATCGTGCGCCACGACGAGCGGCAGTATCGCCGTCGCGGGCGACGGGGTCGCGCAACTCGACGTCGCCGGCTCGCCGCTCCTGTTCATCGCCGTTGCCACCGGAACGCCGCCGTCGTCGTGCACGATGACGGTGACCGGATCCGACGCCAGCCTGGCACCGGTGGAGATAGACTACAGCGTGGTGACGCTCCAAACGGACATGATGAACGCGGCGACGCTGCGACCGCTGGCGTTGTCACGAAACACGTTTGCCCCGTCGAGCGTCACGATCGATAGCCCTACCGACGTCGTGACGGTGAATGTTTCGGGCTTCAACGGTCTCACGAAGTCGAAGGTGTCGTGCAGCACGCCGAGCGGTGTCGGCGTTAGCGTCATTCCGTCTTCGTTCAACGGATCGGGATCGGTTGCCATTGCACCGTACGGGCAAGGGGCACTCTCCGGTACGTGCGCAGTCGCTTTCACCGATTCATCGTCGGTAACCACGAAATTAACCGTAACGCTGGACGCCGCTGCATTACACAAGCTCACCGTAACGCCGGCTAGCGTGCAGTTCACGTGCGCCGGCTCGTCGCCACAGACGTGCACGACGCCGAACGTGACGATCGCCGAGAGCGGTGCTACGCAGTTCAAGATCAATAACCATCCGACGCTCGTGAACTCGTGCGCGAACCTCTTCAACGGTCCGTTGAAAATGGCCACCGGTGGCGGAACCTACGCAACCTACGTCGCGGGACCGCAGGCGACGGTATCGTTCTATGGTTTGTTGCTCACGCCGACGCTGAGCTGTAAGAAGATCGTGATCGGCGACGGCGGCGCGCAAACCGTCGCAGTCCACGTCGCACAGCGCCTGGCGAGCGGCGGCACTGCGGCGACGGCTCCGTCGTGTACCGGATCTGATCCGCTCGCACCGGTCGCGAATGCCCCGCACGGCATTTACGTGTGGAATCCGTATCGCGAGGGCGGCGTCGAAAAGCAACTCGAGCAGTACGTGCTCGGCCCGGGTAGCGGACCGCCGCTCGACCCCGATTTCTGCGGCGCCAGCATCGTCGTCGTGTGGTCGGACGTCGAGGCAAGTAAAGGCGATTACGACTGGGCGGCCATCGATACATTGATCAAGCCCTATGCGCGCCCCGGCGTGCGTGTGAATCTGCTCCTGTCCGACGCTTCCGAAGAGTGTTGCACCAACACCGAAACGCCGGCCTGGATTTTCACGCAAGAAGGCGTCGGACAAGTCCGTTGTCCGAATCAGCCGCCGTATCCCAATTGGCTCGATCCGACATTCGAGAAATACTATAAAGCGTTCATTGACGCGATGATCGCACACTATAGCAGCGGCGGCGGCGACCCATACGCGTCGAGCATCGGCTACATGCGTTTCGGTATCGGTGCCGGCGTTGAAGCGTATCCCGGACACCTCGAAGGGATGGGCACCACGCCGCACCCGTGTCTTAACGCATGGGCAAGCGCGACGCCGCCATTCTCCTACGACGCATGGCTGCAATACACGCTCGGCATCGTACACAATCTCGCCCAGCAGACGACCGATAAACAATTGATGATATCGCTCAACTACGTGTCGATGTACGATTCGTCCAATCCCAACGACGCGTACTCCTATGCCGATGCGGTCGCTGCGGTTGCTGCACCGCTAGGCATTGCGATGGGCGTACAGAACCTTGGCATCTCGTTTGATGGCACGCCGGTCGCGGGCGCAAAGGTGGCCCCGCAGGCCTGCAATCCGTCGGCGCAATCCGAAGATATCTACTGGTGTCAGGTCTACATGCGACACAACGGGGTCGTGCCGTTTGAGTTCCAGCCGATCGTGTCACCGATCGATCCGGGCGGCTACGATCTAACCATCGCGCATCTCTTCCAATACGGCATGGACAATAACGCGCAGATCTTCGAAATCTATCCGCAGGACTGGGTCTTTAAGGATGATCCGGCCGAGTATCCGTCGTTCACTGCCGCCACGCAGGCCGAGTACGACGCGGCCTTCTCGGCGACGTCGCTTATTTTAGGCCGAAATCACTGACCGTTCAATGCTGCGTGCGCGCGCGTGAATCGCAAGCTCGAATCCGCGCCTGGTAAGCGTATAGGCATCGTGCTCGCGCGTGATGATCGAGCGATCGCGCCGCAGGAGCCCGTCGCGCTCCAACCCACGCAGCGTCAGCGCGAGCGTCCGGCGATCGACGCTGGAGATTGCCCGGACAAGATCGGCAAACTGCCGCGGCAGCGGGCGCATTTCCGCTAGGACTCTGAGATGCTGCTCGGTGACCAGGAACATACCCCATTCCTCCCGCCAGACTGGTTGTCCGGCTAGTGTACCATACGAGCCTACGGTTTCTAGAGACAGCTCTGCGATTCGGGCGAGTCTTCGATTTTCGCGAGGCGATCGTTAGCGTCAAAGGTCAGCGTCACCGCCATGTCTCGCCCGCACGCGATGCTCGAGCCCAGTCCGAACTCGATCGTAATGTTCTTTTGTTTGGTATACGGGTGGAGTGCGCGCGACGTCAGAAGGGCGATCGTTCGTTCGCGTGACGATCCGAGCGGAACGTTGGCGTGGATCCAGGCGACATCGGCGCGCGATTTCGCGATCTGACGCTGGTTGGCAAGGTCGTATGCGCGCGCCAGCATCCGCCCGAAGCGTGCTTTGTCGGGCGCCTGATCGTAACGTTGCTTCCATGCGGCTCCGGCGGTGCCACTATCGACGATCGCCGAAAACATCGCAGCGTTTTCGTCTTCAGCCATACCGCTCGGCGTCGTCCCGGTATCAGATGCCTGTTGCGCTTTGGTGTCGTCGATGACGACGACGTAGCGGCCCGTCGCGTTTTTCCCGCGATACACCGCATACTGTCCGGCCGGCAAGGAGGCGTGTTGTATTTCGACGATCGCACCAACCGCAAAGTAGCCCTTGATGAGCTCGCCGAGTTCGGCATCGTTGATCGTAGATGCTTCCGCATCTAAAGAAGGATCAGACGTGCGAATTGGGGCGGGCGGCGTCAGCGCCGCAACCTTCGCATCGACCGTCGCTAAGAATGCGTGGCGATAGTGATACGGGTCGGAGGGATTGCGTTGCGCCTGATCTTTGGCTTTGAGATCGTCGTAGACGCGTTTCCAATTTGGTCCGGCAGCTCCGGTATCCATTGCTGCTAGGATGAGCGCGTCATGCAGCCGGCGCGAGTGGTCTGTGGAAAAGTCGTTCCGATTTTCCTGGATCCATGCGACCGATGGCAAACCCGGATCAACGCCCTCGTAAAAGACAATCGGATCGAATGGAGGCATCTCGTTCGGGGCTTTTGCGAAGTAGACGACGTGCGCGTTGGCCGTCTTCGGCCACGTGCCGGTAGCGAGCCGCACCAGCGCGAGATACTCGCTGTCACTCGGCGTCCATGTCGCGGCGCCCGTTGCCATCCCCTTTGCCGCCGTTGCGACGGTCGCGCTAGGATGTACGATGACGCCCGCAAGGTACTCGTCGGGATTTGGACCGACGACTTGCGGTTGATTGATGTACCACTGTCTCCCGAATGGGAACGCCGCGTGTCCGGAAAAATCGAGCAAGACCATATCGCCATTGGATAAGAGTAACCAGCGGCTGTAATCACCGCCCGGATGGATCGTGACAAAAGGTGTGTCGGGGCCCGAGCGCGCGAGCGCATCGGCAGCTTGCATCCGACCCATGTAACGGAACGCCGCAATCGCTCCTTCGTTCAGCTTGCGGTCACGACCGATTCTCACGTCCTGTGGTTCGCGCTTGAATCCGGCTTCTAGCCACGGAACCCGCGCGACCCGATCGATCGTCGCGCGTGCTTCGAGCAGCTCCGTTCGAAACGCCAGCGTAGATGTACGCTTCTCTTTGAATGCGTAATGCAACCGCGGCAACGACGTTCGCGCAACCAAACCTTGCCACGACGACTGATCTCCCAAGATCATGGCGTAAAGCGTCAGCCCAAGCGATGCGGCGATGGATTGCATTTCCGGCTGGCTCACCGCGGTACGCGCGATGGCGGCGCTAACGCCCGCGCTTTCTGCGACCTGCTCCGCCCACCGCGACGGCAGCGCATCGGCTAAAAGCATTGCGCGATTCGTGGCCCCCTGCGGCAAAAGCGCGGCGACCGCGCGACTGATTGCCGGATCGTACGTATAGGTGTTGTTCGCGCCTTCGGTGATCGTAAAGGGCACGAGGTACGGCCCGATCTCGCCGCTCTCGGCAACCTCGATGGTCCGCGCGCCTGCGACGACCGTGATCCGACTGTTACGCATGGTGGGGGTGCCGAGTGTGAGTTCGTTGGCTTTCTTGTATGCAGGTGAGTCCATCCACTGCTGCATCGCCGACGGGTTGAGATACATTGCGTCGAACGCCGAGCGCGCCGCCGGCAGCGAGATTGCCGGCCCGAGCGCGCCCTCTGCGCTAGCCAGTCGAGACTGCAGCCATGCGCGATCGATCCCGGTTCGAGAAAACGCAAAGGACGTGATCGGCGGCAACGCGAGCGCGTCGAGGAGCGCCTCGACCTGCTCAACGGGCACCACGGTTCCGTCATCGCGAACGAAGGCGCCGTTACGCGAGGTTACCGTTACCTTCGTCTCGCCCGGTTCGCCGGCGACATTTCCAATGATGTATTCGTCGATCGTGATTGACGTTACGTCGCCAGGCGCGAGCTTGACTGAGGATGCCGCACCGAGCAGCATAAACAAAAGGAGCAGCGGAACGATCTTACCCACGCGCGGCAATAACCAGAAGCGCCGCATCGGCAGCGTCACGCACGAGGGGATCCGGATCGGTGTCGACGATCTTCCTCAATTCGTCGGTGCACCACGGCTGCCCGACGATCGCCAACCGCTCGACCATGTCCAAACGATCTTCTTGGCTGAGTATTGGCGTTTCTTGTTCGCGGCCCACGCGTTCGCGACGCACGAGCAGCGTCCCGATCGCAAACAGGATCGCGCCGAAAACAAAGACCGCGACAACGAAAATCAGACCGGCGTTATTCGAGCGCAATCTGCGCGGTGCCGCGCAGCGCATTGACCGCTTGCGCGAGCGCCTCGTCGAGCGCGCGGTTCACGCTCGAGGTGAGTACGCGGTGAAACTCCTCGAGCGGCAATTCATTGAGTACCGACAGCACGTGCAACACCTCACCCCGATAGCTCTCGAGCGCATCCGAGCGGTCGCTGCCATGATAGATCGTCGTGCCGAGCAGTTGCGCGTTGATCAGCCACGGCGTAACCGCGCCGAGCGGCGCCGACTCGAGATCGGGAAGCAGCGCGCGTACGACGTCGATTTCGACCTGCCCGACCACGCGCGTAATGCCCGCGGCCGGCGGCTGCGGCGAAGCGGTCGGCGCAAAATTCAAACTCTCGACCACGTCGCGCAGCGCGTCGCGACTTTCACGATCTTCGAGATCTTTGCCGGTGATCGTAAGACGCGGCATCTTCAAGCGCACAAACAGCTTCTCGAGCGGCGCCCGTAGCGCGCGGCTGGAGTTCGCGAACGTTTCGTCGACACTAGGCGGCGCGTTTTCCGCGTGCTCGGGGAAGAGCAACCGTAATGCGAAGAGATGTTGCACGAGTCCGCCCGCGCTATTGCTGCGCTCGAGCATCCGCAACGTGTTGCTTAGGCGCTCCGCGGTGAAGTCCACGTAGAGCGCCGGCGCCGTCAGCTCTTCGGCTTCGCTCTGGGGTATCGGCGCGCGCGGTTGTGCAACGCTCAACGTCTCAACCAATTCGGTGATCGCACGCGGGGGCGCCTCCGCGGCGGGCACGATCGTGGGCGCTTCAGCGATTGGTTCGGGCTCGGGCAACGGCGGCGGTTCATACGCGCGCTCTTCGACCGGAAAGACGCGCGCGATCGAGATCGGCGTACCTGCGGTCGATTCGCTCAGGCTCGGCTGCGCTTGCACGCGTACCGTCGGCGCGGCGACGGCGAACGTCGTGCCCTCGCCCCACTCCAGAATCGCGCGCGTGTCGAGCGCGGTGCCCGCCGCGAGCGGCGCCATCACCATCATCTCCCAGCGAATGCGCAGATCGACGTTGGGATTGACGTCGGCGAGCACAAGTCCGCGCGCCGACCACAACTGCGACGCACCGGCATCGTCGGGAATCGTCAAGCCGTTGATCGTCGTCGATGCCGGCATATAGACCGCAAGATTCGTCGCGACGACGCGCACGGTCAATCGATCTGCCGGACCGTCACCGTCGTTGCGCAGCCGAATTTCGTAGTAGAGACGCTCGCCGGCGTTCACGCTCTCGGAGGGAATCGCGAGGATCTGCGCCGTCTGCGTGAATTGCGCCTGCGCGAACGTCGTGACGTCGAGCGGCGTAAATTGCACCGGGCTGATGCCCTTGCCGTGGAGCCATCCCTCGAGCGTTAGGGTGCGATTGTCGCTCACCGCGCGCAACAAGCGCAGCGTGATGCGCGATTCGTGCGTCGTCTCGGCCGGAATGTCCGCGAACGCGAGACCGTCACGGTCGCGCCGCGCATCGACGGCGCGTTCGATTGCAAGTTCCGGCGGTAACGTAAGCGATACGCGCGCATCGCGCAATACGTCCGAACCCGAATTGACCACGCGCACGATGGCGTCGACCGTGCGTCCCGGGCGCAGCGGTTCGTGCGAAACCAATTCCCACGCGACGCTTTCAACCGTCGGGCGCGAACGCACCACGGTCGTTGCCGTACCGAGATCGATTGCACCGCCGCCGTGTTCGAGCACCGCGCCGAGCGTTACCGAAGAACGGTCCGGCACGCGCGACGCAATCGTCGTTACGACGGTAAAAACACGCTCCTGATGGGGGTGCACGAAGCCGAGTGCAACCGGGACGTCGTAGGGAATCGTATCGTCGGCAGTCTCCCCGATGCGCAGATTCTCGAGATACAAACCGGGAATGAGCCGCAACCGCACGTCCGATTCGGGCGCCGTGCCGTCGTTGAACACGTGCACGGTGAACGCGAGTTCTTCACGCGCCTGCGCAACGCCGCGATCGGATTCGACGTAGTTGCGCGCGCGGCTGAAACGCGGCGCGACACGCACTTGCAGACGTCGCGCGAAGGTGCGTTCCGCGCCTTTCCAACGCAATGCAGCGTCGATCGGCAACGCCGTGTCGGCGGTCGTCGGCACCGCAACCGTCGCGGAAATGCCCGCTTCAACCATGCGCCCCGCGGCAAGCGATCCGAGCGAAAAGGTGAGGTTTGCGATCGCGTCGTCGCTGACGGGTTGTCCGTCGACGTGCGCCGTTCCGGGCGCGTAGACGAGCCCGGGCGGCAACGTGAACGCAATCTGCACGCGCTCGGCGATGCCGGTGCCGGTATTCATCGCGCGCACGATCATCGGCACGCGCATACCCGGCGTGACGACATCGTCGCTAATGACGGTAAGACCCGTCTCTTCGCCCTCGAAGTTGACCGGTGAGGCAACGACGATCTCGGCCGAGCTAATTGAAAATTCGGAGGTCTCCCGCGAGCCGACGGTACCGAAGGCTTTGATCCGCGTTCCATCGCCGAGTGGCGAGTCGATCGTGGCTTGGTATTCGATGACGATCGACTGCGCAGGTGCAAGCCGCTCGCTTACGACCGTGGCGCTATCGTAATCGAAGGCTTCGCCCTCCGTGCCCGCAACCACACGGCCGTCGATACGCGCGCTCCGTGCAACGTAGGTCGTGTGATCGGGCGCAGGCAGCACGACGATCACATCGTGCGCGCTCGAACTGCCGGTATTGCGCACGACCGCGCGCACCGTGATCGCGTCACCCGGACGCGGGGCACTCGGCGCCGCGATGGTTACAAACGTCGCGCTATTTTGCAGCTCCGGCCGGCTACGTACAAAAAGCCGCTCGATGTTCGAACCAACGAGCGGCGTTTGATCGGTAACGAGCGCAGCTTGGAAGACGAGCTCACTGCCGTCTTCGATCGTACTATTGACGCGGAAGACGCAGGTGACCCGGCGCTGGCCGTTCGGCTCGAGCTCGCCGATCGCCGCGCCGCTCGGATCGACAAACGATCCTTCCGTGAGCGTCGCATCATCCACGGTGTCGCCACCCGCAAGGTGATCGACGCCCTGCGGATGCGCAAAGCGCACGCGCACGCCGGTTGCGGGCGCGCCGCCGAGATTCGAAAAGGAAAAATGGACGCGAATCGTTTCGCCTGGCGCAACTGCGCGGCCGGGCTCGAGTACGAGCGTCCGAAGACTCTCGACCAAGGTAGGCGATCCCGGCGCGAAGATCCCGGTCAACGACGTGGAGGCCACGTGCTCCCCTTACTAGTCCAAGAGAGCCAACGCCTGCGCGATCCGGTCGGCGCGCGCGCCCGGGTGGCTCGTGAGGTACGCATCGACCAGCGCCCGCCGCCCGTGGCCGGCGAGTGCGTGCGCGGCAGCGAGTGATACCGCTTCGGCGGGATCGTTGAGCGCGTACGCAAGCAGATGCTGCGAACGTTCATCCTCGAGTGCCGCCACCGCAAAGACCAAATCGCAGCGCGCAGCTTCCGAGAGCCCGGCAAATTCTTCACCCGCTTCGTTCGTCCACGCCGTCGTCGCTTGCAACGGTGCGCCCTCGCGTGCGACGCGGGCTTGCGCCATCCTGCGCGGCGCACGCCAGGCGTACAGGCCGATCAGTACGCCCGCGACCAGAATCAGCAGGGCCGCGACCGCGATCAGCGACACGGTACGTTAGACGGCGTTCGCGTGCAAGGACGTGCGCACCACGTCGAGCGCGGCATCGAGTGCGACGTCGCGACGGCGTTGGAGCCCATCGAGAAACTCGGTGCTGTCGGCGTCGATGAAGCTATCCAGGCGCGCGATCAACATGCCGCGATAGTGTGCGAATTGCGCGCTGCCGTCGGGCAAGAATCGCGCGAGAATCGCCCACGGCAACGCGCCGGCGAGTTCCGTATCACCGAGGCGGTCACCCAGCTCGGCGATCATCTGCGGATCGTAGCTGCCACGCAGCACGACCGTCGCTCCCGGTGTCTCGGCCGGCGTGCCGCGCGCTCCGTGGACGTCGTGCAACAAACGCTCGAGCGTTGCGCGCATCGACGGCGTCTCGATGTCGCGCGGCGCGATCACGTAGCTGTGCAAGCGCAGTTTGATAAACAGCCGATCGGTCTCATCGCGCAGCATTTCGCGCATCGACGCGACCGCGCCGACGTGCGTGTCGCCGATCGCTTCGGGGAAGAAGGCGCGCATCGCGAACAAGTGCGTCACCAAACCGTCGAAGCGCGCTTCATCTAAGAAGCGCAGCACCCGCGCGTGCCGCTCGGCGGTGAACGTCACGGCAACGCCGACCCGTTCGCCCGCGAGCGTACCCTCAAGCGTATCGCTGCTCGCGGCCGCCAGCGCCGGGTACTCCGTAGCGATAATGCCGCGCCCGCTCTCGCCGTTGCCGGCTACCGGCGTCGCCGGCGGCAGTTCCATGAAGCGATCCTCGGTCAGCATGCGCTGCCCACCACCGAAGGCCGGGCCGACCATGCCGTCGAGTCCGAACGGCAACCCCGGAATGGCGTTGGCAAAGACCGGATTTGCACGCACTTTGAGCTCGTTCGACGGCATCTCGTCGTGACGTTCGCCGTCGTAATGCACCGTCGCCGTGCGCGTGATCACCTCGCCTGCGGGCAACCCGTTGTGCACCACGTCGCGGAAACGAATGGTGGCTTCCACGCCCGGATCGACGTCGTTGAGCACGATGCCCCGTTCGCTCGCGAGCGCCGAAAGCGCACCGACGTCCCGAATCGGCACATCGTTCACCGTCGTCGAATTCGGGACGTAGATCAGCGACGCGGGCTGCGCGCAGAAGATCTGCACGCGACGCGCCGGTCCGTCGCCACCGTTGCGCACGTGCAACGTCCACTCGATCGTTTCGCCGACGTCGACGACGTCGATCGGCTCGCTGCGCAGCGTACCGACCGAAAAATCCGGCTCGGCCGATGTGGCGATCGTCAACCGATCGAGCGGCACCGGCAACATCGCGTCGGCGGTCAGCACCCCATCGACGGTGACCGGATACTCGCGCGCCAAACTGCGCAGGAGACGTAAGCCCAAACGCGCTTCGGCGGTTGCGCCGGGACCGATCTCGCCGAAAACCAGCTTCGACTTTTCGCGCGTAGCGCCGTCGACCGTTTCTAGCCGCGCCTCGGGCGAGATGTAGAGCCGTACCCGTACGTTGTGCGCGACGTCGCTGCCGACGTTGGTGATGCGCACGGCGACGTCGGCGAGTTGGTTCGGCCGCAACACCTCTTCGCTCTCGAGACGTAAATCCGAACTTTGCGGCGAGAAGGCGGGGTGCGAATCGACACGCCACGTGACTTCGCCAAGCGGCGTTTCTCCCAATTCGCGCGTGTGAACGCTTGCACCGATGCGCAGTTCGCTACGGTCGGCGTACGGTGCGCGCACGCGTGCGCGCAACGCGAATTTCCGCGACGAATATGGGTCGATCGTGCCGATCTCGGCGGTGTCGCCGTCGAGCGAAACGCGCGAGGATTTCTCGGTGAGACGCACTTCGTCAAGCGCGGGATCGACGCGCAGGTGTAGCACGACGTCGGTTGCGCTCGTGCTGCCTTCGTTTGCAAGGGTGATCGTCGCCTCGATCTCCTCACCAGGCTTGACGACTTCGCCGCGCGTGCGCGCGATCGCGTTACGTCGTGCAGGTAGCGCCGGCTCGGAATGAATCGCAACCGTGCGCTCGAAGCGGCGCTGCGAGTCGTTGCCGCGCGCCGGCTCCCATGTGACGTTTGCCGCGATCTCAATCGTCGATCCGTCGGGCAGCGGTGAGACGACGATCGCTTCGCACAGGAGCTCGACGCGTTCTTCTGCGTCGACACGCCCGAGATCAAACGTCAGCGCTTCCTTTTTCTTGGCTTCTTTGATCGGACGCCCGTCGATCAGCGTCGCGCCGCGGACCGGCACGAGCGTGTCGGGCAGTTCGAGCACGGCGGTTACGTTTTCGGCAGCGGCGGAACCGGCGTTGAACGCTAAGAGCGTCATCGTGATCCGCTGCCCGGGGCGCACATCGTAGGCCGGCTCGACCGAGAAGGTCGTGCGGTCGTCTTCGAAATCCGGCGTCGAGCGCACCACGAGTGAAGCCGGCTCGAGTGCAAATGAGGCCGTTTCTTGGGAGGCCACGTCTGCATACGCGAAGATGGCCGTCCCGTCATGAAGCGGCGATGCGATCTCAACGCGATAGACTAAGGTTGAGCTCGCGCTGGCCGCAAGTGCCGGGGTCACGATCGGCGCGTGCACGCGATCGAAGGGCTGACCCAAGTCGCGTTCGATCTCGCGGCCGTTGATACGGGCGGAGTTGGGCACGTAGCGCGTATGCTCTGGGATCGGTGCCACCACGACCACGTCGTGCGCGCTCGATTCGCCGGCGTTGTGCAGGCGGACCGTGATCTGGGCCTCGGCGCCCGGCACCGGCTCCGAGCGGGCCTCGATCGCGATGCCGGTGAGCGCGTTCTCGAGCAGCGGACGGCTGCGGGCGATCAGCCGCACGATGTTCGACCCGACCGGCGGCACTTCAAAGGAAGCAACCGCGGCCTGGAGTTCGATCATCGTGCCGTTCTCGATGGCACCCGCCACGCTGTAGGCGATCTCGATGCGCCGCTCCTCACCCGCGTCGATGTCGCCGATGTGGGCCCCACTGCGCGAGAGCAACGGTGAGTTGCCTTGCTCGTCGTCGAGGTTCGCTCCGTCGAGTTGCCCGGTGCCGACCAAGTACACCAAGCCGTCGGGGAGATTGAAGCGCACGCGTACGCCGGTCGCCATTGCGCCGCCTTGATTGCGGAACGTGAACGTGGCGCGCACCGTCATTCCAGGTTCCAACTCACGGTCGGGCGAAACGACGAGCGTCCGGAGTCCCTCAGGTAACGTTGGTGCTCCCGGCGCAAAAACTTCAGACAGCGTGCGCATGACGCGGTGAACGTTCGCCGTGCGCGGCACGCTACCTTGAGGGGAAATTCCAGATGCTTGCGACACAGAAATCGTTTGTTACGCGCGCCCTCGCGCGCCTCGGCTCCGAGAACGCGTTCCAAATATTGCAACGCGCGCGTGAGATCGAAGCGACGGGCCGTCGCGTCGTACACATGGAGATCGGCGAACCCGATTTCGATACGCCGGAGAACATCAAACGCGCCGCGGTTGATTCGTTGCTGGGCCACGATACGCACTACACGCCGTCACAAGGCACGCAACAACTACGCGAGGTCGTCGCCGATTACGCGTCGCGCTTCCGCAAAATGCCGACGCCGTACACTGCGGCGAACGTGACGATCTCTCCCGGCGCAAAGCCGATCATCTGGAACATCCTCTCCGCGATCCTCGATCCCGGCGACGAATTTGTGTACTTCGATCCGGCCTACCCGGCATACGCCTCGGCGTCGAGCTACTTGCAGGCGAGCGTCGTTCGCATTCCGCTGCACGAAGAACGCGCCTGGCGCATGGATCTCAACGAACTCGCGGCACGCGTCTCCGACAAGACGAAAGCGGTGATGATCAACTCGCCGCACAACCCGACCGGCGGCGTATTGCTCAAGAGCGATCTCGAGCGCATCGCCGAACTTGCGCAGAAGTACAACTTCCTTGTGATCGCGGACGAGATCTACAGCCGCAACTTCTATTTCGACACCGAATACGTTTCGATCGCATCGCTGCCAGGCATGCAAGAACGCACGATCATCGTCGACGGTTTTTCAAAGGCGTATGCGATGACCGGCTGGCGCCTGGGCTACGCGATCATGCCCGAAGATTTGTGCAAAGCGGTGACGCTTTTCAATAACAACACGTTTAGCTGCGTAACGTCGTTCGTGCAAAAGGCGGGCATCGAAGCGTTGCTCGGGCCCGACGCCGCCGTGCGCGAGATGAACGAGATCTTCCGTCAGCGCCGCGACAAACTGGTAAACGGCCTCAA
>DATJOM010000106.1:0-39137 GCA_035507095.1 Candidatus Acidiferrum sp. | reverse complement strand
ACGCGAAGCCGTCGCTCGACGCGCGCTCGATCGTTCGAGCGCCGATCAAACGGAAGTGCGGATCAGCGGCAGCGACGACGCGCTGACGCGTTTCACCCATGGCATCTCCAATCAGAACCTTGTTTCGAGCAACGTATCGATTGCCGTGCGCGCGGTCGTCGACGGACGCACGGGCGTAGCCGCCGCCAATGACCTGAGCGACGCATCGATCGACGCGCTGCTTGCACGCGCGCGCGAGATGGCCTCGTTCGCGCCGCGCGACGAAGGCGTCCCGACGCTTCCGGCCGGCGGCACGACACAGGTGCCGGCCGGTGCGTTTGTCGAGAGCACCGCATCGGCGGATCCCTCAGCGCGCGCCCGCGTCTGCGACGCGATCATCGCGCACGCGGAGCAAGCGCAGTACTGGTGCGCCGGCTACGTGTCGAGCGGGAGCGACGGCACAACGATCGCCAACTCATCGGGCGCGCTCGCGTCATTCGACGGCACGAGCGCGGCGGTCAACGTCAAAGTCACCGCAACGGATTCGACCGGGTTCGCCGAACGCTACACCACAAATTTCGATGCGCTCGACGGCGATGAGGCCGGCGCACGCGCAGTCGAACTCGCGCGCCTGAGTGCGAAACCGCGCGCGGTTGAGCCCGGCGAGTGGACCGTCGTCTTGGAGCCTCCCGCATTCGGCGAGCTTTTCACCTATTTGGCTGCCCACTTCTCGGCGCAAAACTTCAGCGATGGCTCGTCGTGCTTCTCCGGCGGACTCGATCGCACGTATTTCGATGAGCGCGTGACGATCTTCGACGACTTCGCGCATCCACTCGCGCCCTCAATGCCGTTTGATTACGAAGGCCAACCCAAGTCGCGTCTGCCACTCGTTGAGGCCGGTGTCGTCCGTAATGTCGTGACTGACAGCTACTACGCAAAAAAACTCGACCGCCCGAACACCGGGCATGCCTTGCCGGCCCCCAATGCCTACGGCCCTCAGCCGCTCAATATCGTCATCACCCCGGGAACACGCAGCACACAGGAGCTAATTGCGCAAACCAAACGCGGACTCTTGATCTCGCGGTTTTGGTACATTCGCACGGTGGATCAGAAGCGCGCAATAGTCACCGGGATGACGCGTGACGGCACGTTTCTCATCGAGGACGGCAAGATCGCCGGCGGCGTGCGCAACATGCGTTTCAATCAGAGCATCGTTGAAGCTCTCGGCGCCGTAGAGTTCTCGAGCGCCCAGCGGCGCACCGGGTCGTTCGGCTATCAGCTGGTTGTGCCCGCCGCAAAGATCGACAAGTTCACGTTTACGAGCACGACCGAGTTCTGATCGCTCCGTGATGCGACGAGCGTGGTCGAGGGACCGAAGCGGCCTCGCCTCAGCGCGCTGCTGCGATGACCGCCTTCATCAGCGTGGCGCGGAGTTTGCCGTCTTCGAGTTCCAGCAGACCTTTGATCGTACGGCCTGCGGGAGTCGTGACTTCGTGTTTGAGTGCAGCAGGATGCGCATCGCTTTCGAGGACGAGGCGTGCCGACCCGAGCACGGTCTGTGCGACGAGCAGGCGCGCCGCGTCGTACGGAATGCCGAGTGCAATGGCAGCGTCGATCATTGCTTCGATCGCGACGAAGATGAAGGCGGGACCGCAGCCACTGATCGCGGTGACGGCATCCATCAGCGTTTCGTCGAGAATTAGCGTCTTCCCGAAGGCCTCAAAAAGCGTCTGCGTTTGTTCGAGGGCCGCTTCGTCGCTCGCGCTGGTGCGGGCGAGGACGGTCATTGCCGACGCAACGCGCGCGGGCGTGTTCGGCATCACCCGGACGATGCGCGTGCGCTGCTCCGTCCAGGCGGTGAGCGAGGCGGTGTCGACCGACGCAACCGCGGAGATCAGCACCTGGTTACCCCGCAGCACTGGGGCGATTTGCGCGCACACCCCCGCGGCATCGCGTGGCTTGACGCACACCACGACCACATCGCTCGCTTCAGCCATGTTACAATTGCGCGCCGATGAGGCGCGCGTCGTTGCATCGATTGTGTGCACGTGGGGATGACGCTCGAACCCCGTTGCGAGCGCTCCGCCTAACGTGCCACGGCCGATGATCCCGATTCGCATGATGCTCCTCGATAAAAAAACGAACCGCTCCGGTTACCGGAGCGGTTCGTTGCAGAATTGCTTGACGACGCGCGCTACCGAACCGGCACCTCTTGATGCGGCTGCGGCGGGCACGGAAGAACGAATGCGTGCGTCATTGTTCGGCGATCTTACCCTGCCGCGCCCTCCGCGTCAAGAGCAGGCCAATGAGCATCGCGAGCGCGCCGGCAGCGACGACGGCGAGATCGGGAATCGAAATCACCTCGATCGCCGGATAGGTCAGGACGGTCGGGCGCAGGCGCAGTCCGCCCAGGACGACGGTATCGCCGTCGCGCGCGACGCCGATACCATGGGAAATCGAGGTGCCCGTATCATCTTCGAGATCGAAGAGCACGACCGGCGCGTGCGCATTCGCAAGGGCTGGGATGGACGCGGCTTGCGCCTGCGAGAAGAGCACGGCTTTCACGATCCGATGCACGGCCGGAACGGCGAACGAGTCGTAGGGAAGATTCAACCCGTTGATGTTCTGGGTGTTCTCCATCAGTAGAACCGGCGACAGAAAGGCGCTGCCGGTGGGTTGGGTGATCGTCAGACGCGCTCCGCGCTGATCGGACGCGTCGATCGCGACTACGCTCCGCGGTACGGCGCGCAGCAAGGCCGTTGCGGTGAAGCTGCGCTCACCGATCGGGCGGGCACTCGAGCCGCGCTCGAGCGTGACCGTCGACGCGGCGTCTTGCACGAGCGGAAAGATCAGCGTGCCGCCGGCCTCATCGACGCGCACGCTCGCGCCAGGTGCGCCAATTACCGTACGCGCATCGGGTCCGAGCAGACCGCTCGCAACCCCGGCGAATCCAATAACTGCGACACCGAATGCCACGAGGGGCTGACGACGCGTTGCGACGATTCCCCAGATGGCAAGCGCCGCAAGCGCGACGTTATACCATCCGGTATGATACAGTGCTCGACCGGGCACGAAAATCTGCGCCGCAACGCCGATGACGACGAGCGCGCCCGCGAGAATAGCCGTGCTCACGAAGCGCGCACTGCTGCTGCGAGCGTGCTGCGCATCTGTTGGATCGTGAGCGGCCCGTCAAATCCGCGTTCAACGATTCCACGCCGATCGATCACCACGGTCGTCGGTAAGCCGAGCGCGGCATAGACGCGGCCGTAGCGCTGCGCATCGTCGATCCAGATGGGAAAGCCGATGTCCAGCGATCGCGCAAAGGCCGCAGCGCGCCCGGGCGACTCGCCTTGGTTCACGCCGATCACGACGACCCCGTCTTTGGCGAACTCGCGGGAAACGGTCTGCAGATCGGGCATTTCGGCTCGGCACGGCGGGCACCACGACGCCCATAGATTCATGACGACGATCTTGCCGTGATACCGATCGAGCGATACCACGTTGCCGGCATCGTCCCGCAGCACGAAGACGGGCGCGGCTTGCCCGACCATACCGGAAGGTCCCGAAACCGACGCGTCCTGCGATCGGAACAGCGGTACGAGAATCAGTAGCGCGATTGCCGCCGCCGCGACGATCAAGAGCCAGCGCAGACGCGCGTTCACCAATCGCCCATCCGATCGGGATCGACCTCGCCTTCGAAAGCGATCGTGCCGCTCGGCAAAACGGCGGCGAGCAAGGGAATTCCCCGATAGCGGACTTCACGTTGCCGCGCGACGTCGACACCCGATTCGAAAAGGCGGCAATAGCGTTCGAGCACGTCGGGGCTGCAACGCGCGCGCGCCGGCATTACGTTGTAGGTCTGCACAAAACGATCGAAGGCCCGCTCAAAGGCATCGGGCGCAAAGTTCGATCCGAGGCGCACCTCGCGCCGCACGTGTTCCAGGGTCCTCTCCTCCTCGTTGGCGAAACCGCGCCCGAGTGTCCGCCATGATTCTCGACGGCCGCGCTCTTGCCGCGCAGCTACGCGCCGAACTCCTTGCCCGTACGAGTGCGCTACGCGATGCCGGGATTCATCCCAAACTCGTCATCGTCTTTGTCGGCGAAGACGAATCCAGCGTCGCGTACGTCCGCAATTTGATCAAAACGGCCGAGCGCGTGGGCATCGAGGTCACCGTCGACCGGCTCCCGGCATCTGCCACGTCGCCCGACGTGCGTGCGCGTTTGGAACGGCTGCACGACGATGCAAGCGTGCACGGCGCGATGCTCCAGCAGCCGCTCCCGCGCCACTTGTCGATCCGCGAGATCGCCGATGCAATTCCCGTTCGCAAAGACGTCGACGGCGCGCATCCGACCAATCAAGGGCATTTGGCCTTCGGGAGCGGTACGGAGTTCGTGCCGGCCACTCCGGCGGCCGTGATGCTCTTACTCGAGCGCAGCCCGCATTGGCCGTTACGCGGGCGCCGCGCGGTGATGATCGGGCGCTCGATCGTGGTCGGCGCGCCGGTCGCGATGCTGATGCTCGGGCACGACGCAACCGTCACGATCTTACATAAAGAGAGCGCGAGCCTCCAGCCGTACGTGAAGATGGCCGATGTCGTGGTTGCCGCCACCGGTGTGGTCGGACTGATCGGCGGCGACGACATTGCGCCTGGCGCTACGGTGATCGATGTCGGCACAACGGTCGTCGACGGCGTGCTCAAAGGCGACGTGGATTATGATTCAGCGGTCCGAGTTGCCGGCGCGATTACCCCGGTTCCCGGCGGCGTCGGCCCCGTGACCAACGTTGCGCTCTTACGCAACGTCATCAAATCCGCCGAACACATGGCCGGGATGGTTCTCGGCAATTGACTCGGACTCGTCTGGTTGTGCGGGTTCGACAATCGGGTTCACTTTGACGCTCGCGTCTCGCACAGTTAAGCGAGGAACTATTACTTCGTTATCGCCAGGCCGTTTGGGGAGCTGACGCCGTTCGTAATCGTTTCGAACGGCGCACCCGTGTATGGCGGCGCATATTCCGTGACAGTATTGTTCCCATTGTTCGAGATAAAAAGGTTTCCAAGCAAATCGATCGTGAGAGCGTCAGGTTGCGTCACGGCGTTCGTGATCGACGTGACCGGCGCGCCCGTGTACGGCGGTGCGTATTCCGTCACCGCATCGCTATTGTAGTTTGCGACGAACAGATCGCCGGCGGAATTTATTGCTAAGCCGCCACACCCGCTCACCCCATTTACGATCACGGTCGTCGGCCCCGTCGTGTACGGGGCTGGGTATACACCGACTGAGCTGCTAGCGTAGTTGCATACGAACAGATTTGCGGACGAATCGAACACCAGACCATCGGGACCGTTCATGCCGCCCGAGATGGTCATCATCGGTGCGCCGGTGTACGGCTGCGCGTACACGGTGACAGAGTTCGCGCTGTAGTTTGCGATGAACAGGTCGCCCGCGGGATTGAATGCCATGCCGGCAGGCCCGTTCACACCGTTCGAGATGCTCGCAACCGGGGCGCCCAGATAGGGCGGCGCGTACTCCGTAACGCTATTCGACGTCGTGTTCGCGACGTAGAGATTGCTCGACGCATCGAGAGCGAGACTGACTGGAGTGTTTACGCCGTTGGAGATAACGACAACCGGCGCGCCGGTGTATGGAGGCGCGTACTCCGTCACGGTATTGATGCCGTTCGCCACGAACAGCATTTGCGGCGAAGGCGTCGGCGAGGGCGTCGGCGAGGGCGTTGCGCTAGCAGTCCGCGTTGGAATTGGCGACGGCGTCGGCGTGTGGGACGGCGCGGGCGACGGCGATGGCGACGGCGACTTCGGTAAGGCTTTGGACGGGACGTACGCGGGGGTGCAACCAGCGGACAACAACGCCAGGCAAATGACTGACGCAATTCCAACGCGAGCCATGGCGGTCTAAGGTTAGCATCGGCACCGAAAAAGCAGCATCCCAAAAAGAACGATGCACTCGCACAGCACAAGCAGGCGCTTGCAATGTCTAATTCTGCGAGAAGAACTTTCCGAAATACTTCTCTTGCTCGCCCCGATAGGTATGATCTTCGCCGTCGTCTCGACGCTGGGCAAGCTCGACGCGGCGGCGCTCCAACAATTTGCGCAATTGGGGGAGCAGACGTTCGAGGAAATCGTACTCGGCACGCAGCCGCGCTTTGGTGTCGGCGAGTTCGAGCAACCGCTGTTTGACACGTTCGGCGACCTGCAGCATGTCGCCGATCATGTAGGACGTGCTTTGCGGATCATCTTCGGGAATGTCGACGGTGCTCTCTTGTCCCGAAAACTCGACCAGCATTGCGAGATACTCTTCGAAACGCTGGCGCACGGCGGGCAGCAACTCGTTGACTTCGCGATCGCCGTATTGTTCGGGCTCCTCGAGTTCGTCGACTTCAGCGATCAGATACGGCTCGCGGCTGACGACCTCCCGAATGCGAAAGCGATTACGTCCAACGGTCGAGATGAAGTACCGGCCGAACGGCAGCGGTTGCACGTCGACGATCTCCGCGATTGATCCAATGTCGTGCGGAAGCACATTGGGGTCACCCGCTTCCGCGCCCTCTGCGATTAACGCCACCCCGAATCCCTCACCCGACTCGAGGCACTCGTTAATCATTTGTTTATAGCGTGGTTCGAAGATGTGCAGATTGAGCACGGCGCCGGGAAACAGCACTGAGTTGAGCGGAAAGAGTCGCAATCGCCGCGCCATAGAGGTGACCCTCCTTCGAGCAGGTTGGCGTGGGTTCCCCGCTAACTGGAGCGAGAGATGGACGATCATAAGCGCTATCTCGACGCCCTGCACCCCGAACAACAGCCGCTTTTGCTCGAACTCGAAGAGCACGGTCGCAGGGACGGCGTTACCATCGTCTCGCGCGAGACCGGGCGCCTTCTCTCGGTGCTGGTGCACATGATGCAAGCGAACCGGATTCTGGAGATTGGGACGGGTTACGGCTATTCGACGTTGTGGATGGCGCTCGCGCAGCCGCCGCTGGGCAAAATCTGGACCATCGATCCCGACAGCAAGCGCATGGCCGTCGCGCTTTCGTACTTTCAACGCGCGGGTGAAGACAACTATATTACGACCTTTAGCCAAGATGCACTCGAGCTGCTCGAAAACTTTCAACACCGCAATCTCGACATCGTGCTGATCGACGCCGAGCGCAGCTACTATCGCGCATATCTCGATTTGGTGATCCCGATGCTAAAACTCTCGGGAATCGTGGTGATCGACGACTGCTTGGCCGGCGGACTCGACGAGTTCAATGCTTATTTTCTTTCACATCCTGCGCTCGATGCGACGATCTTGCCGGTGGGCAACGGCACCGGCATTGGCGCGCGTATCAAGTGAACGCGCACGCGGCCGACCCGGCTGCGTTCAAGGCGGTGATGCGACGCCATCCGACCGGCGTCACGGTTGTGACCTCGCTGCGTGAAGGCAAGCCGCGCGGTATCACCTTGAGCGCGTTTGCGAGCGTCTCGGCCGATCCGCCGATGCTTTTGGTCTGCGTCAATCGCGAGGCGCGCAGTTACCTCTACATCTCGAGCTCGCGCATCTTCTGCGTCAATCTACTCCACGCGTCGCAGCGCGATCTCGCCGAACGTTTCTCCGGCCGGATCAAAGAACATCAATTCGATGACATCGCCTGGTCGACCGACGTCACCGGCGCGCCTGTGCTCGACGGCACGATCGGCCACTTCGATTGCGCAGTCGAAGCTGAACACCGAGCCGGTTCGCACTCGATCTTCATCGGTCGCGTGCTCGCGTGCGCGGCGCGCCAAGGGAGCCCGCTGGGCTATTACCAAGGCGAATTCCGCGACTTCTTCCATTTGGAGGAGCCGTGATCGTTGAAACGTTTCCGGTGGGGCTGCTCGCCTGCAACGCAACGATCGTCGGCGACGAAGCCACGCGCGAAGCCATCGTGGTCGACGGTGGTGACGGCGTCGACGAGGTGCTGCAGCGACTCAAGGCCCTTGGACTGCGCGCAAAGTACCTAGTTCACACGCACGCGCACTTCGATCACATCGCCGATGTCGGCCGCCTACGCAGCTCGACGCGTGCGCTCGCGCTGCTGCATCACGAGGATCTCCCGATCTACCACGACCAGGCGCGATTGGTGAAGCTCTTTGGATTGCCGCCAGTTCCGCCGGCGGTTGCGCTTGACGGCGACCTGCCGGACGGCGAACGCTTGCGGATCGGTGACGTCGCTTGCGAGGTGCTGCACACGCCCGGACACACACCGGGCAGTGTGTGCTTCGCAATAGCCGACGGTGGAACGAGCACGCTGCTCACGGGTGACACGCTTTTCGCCGGCGGCATCGGTCGTTGGGATCTCGGCGGCACCTCGATGGAGGACATCGTCGCATCGATCCATCGCAAATTGCTGGACTATCCTGACGCGACACCGGTCGTGCCGGGCCACGGCGCGTTTACAACGATCGGCGAGGAACGCGTCAACAATCCCTACCTGCGCTAGTGGATTGAATGCGCCTCTTTGCCGGTATCGAGCTCGATCTTGCGACGCGCGATGCGTGCGCGCGCGTTCAAGACCGATTGCGCGCGGCGAGCTTTGACGCGCGCTATGAGGCGGCGGACAAACTCCACGTCACCCTTGCGTTTCTCGGGCGCGTTGAGCCCGCGCAACTCCCCGAAGTCGAGGCAATTCTCGACGAGGCCGCCGGCAAGCAGCCACCCTTCGAGCTCATGTTCGACAAACTCGGGGCGTTTCCGCACGAACGGCGGCCGCGCGTGATTTTCGTCGGGTCGCGCGCACAACGTGCGCCGTTTCGCGCGCTTGCGACGCAACTACGCGGGCGATATGCAGCGCTGGGGTTCAGCTTCGACGACGATGCCGTTGCGCACGTCACGATTGCGCGCGTCAAAGGCGGGTCGGCGCGACCATTGCCGCTGCTCGAGATTGCACCGATGGAATTGCGAGTCGCAGAACTCGCACTCTTCGAATCGCTAGCGGATAAGCAAACGACTCGCTACGTCGTTCGGAAATCTAGCGCAATGAGATCGTAATTTTGCCGTCGTCGTCTTTGGCCGGCTCGGCGGGTGCAGCCGCGGCTATGACCGTGGGACGCGCGGGCGCTTCCATCGTGCTGAAATCGGGCACGGCGCCGCTGGAAACCTTCGAGCGATAGTCGTCGATTGCGATCTTGAGCGCCTCGAGCGCACGCTCGGGATAATCTTTCTTTTTCTCCGGATAGCCGGCGAGTTGCGCTTCGACTTCGCTTGCCGTAATCGCGAGCGCTTCATCGACCGTCTTGCCCTTGGCGAGCTCGACCACCAGACTGCAGGTTGCGGTGCCGAAGCCACAGCCGGTTGTGAAGTACGAGATGTCCTCGATCACGGCACCGGGGCCAACCTTCAAGAAGAAGTTGTACATGTCGCCGCACGAGTCGCTGAAATACTCGCCACTCGCCGTTGGTGCTTCCATCGTGTGGAATCCCGGGCGCGCTTCGACCAGACGCTGAAACTTCGCAAAATCCACGGTGCTAGCTGATCCCCTTCAGTTCAAAAGTACAACTCTTGCCGCCGGTCGCAAGCGATTCCGTCTGCTTGTGCTCGCCACCGAGCGTCTCGTCCATCACCTGATGGATCACCGAGCAAACCTCAGGATGCTCCTTCACGACGCCCGAGTACGGACACGTGTGCTCCGTTAGCATGAACCCGCCGTCGATCAAACTGTATTCGGCCACGACGCCGCGCTCGCGCAACACCTGCGTCAATTGTGCGACTTTTCCCTCAGCATCACTTGCGCTGATGCGTGGCTTCGTCTTCTCGACCGAGCGGCGCGCGATGCTGTCGAAGATCTGCGCGATCGCCGGGGCGCCGAACTGCGCACGCACCTCGTGCAACACGGCTGAGAGCATCTTGTCGTATTGTTGCGGGAAGAGCGTGTCGGCCTTGGGCGTCAGTGAAAACTCGAGGGTTGGTTTGGTGGGCCCGCGCCGGACGGCGCGCTCCTCCACCAGGCCGTCGCGCTCGAGCACGACCAGCTGTTGGCGCACGGCGTTCGGGGAGAGCCCGAAGAGCGCAGCCAAGTCCGCGGCGCAGGCGGAGCCCCGCTCGCGCAGCTCGGCAACGATCTTGCCGCGGGTGGTCTGGAAAAAGCGGTCGACCTGCATGACGTTTCGCGGGTATCCTACCACGGTTGCCCCTAGATAGTAAAGTAAATCCTTGACTTTCTGCTTGCCCCTGGCCTAAGCTGGATTCGGCCGCATCGTGCGGGTATCCAAGCACCATTCTACTCTGGAGAAACTACGTGTCCGAACTGGGCCTCCGCATCGCGGGTCTGCATTGCAGCGTCGAGGGGAACGAGATCCTCAAGGGTATCGATCTGACGGTTGAACCAGGCAAGGTCCACGCGCTGATGGGCCCCAACGGCAGCGGCAAGTCGACGCTCGCCCTCTCGCTCGCCGGTCATCCGCACTACGACGTGACCGCCGGCACGGCGACCCTCGACGGCGAAGATCTGCTCGCGCTCGCGCCCGATAAACGTGCGCGCGCCGGACTCTTTCTTTCCTTTCAGTACCCGGCGGCAATTCCGGGCGTGAAGGTGCCGAACTTCCTCTATGCGGCACGCCAAGCGGTGCGACCGGGCGAACTGACGCCGGCGAAATTCCGTGCGCTCCTACTCGAGAAGATGGATGTGCTGGGCATGGATCCGTCGTTCTTGGGACGCTACCTCAACGACGGGTTCTCCGGCGGCGAGAAAAAGCGGCTCGAGATGTTGCAGCTCGCCGTTCTCGCGCCCAAGTACGCGATCATGGACGAGACGGACTCCGGCCTCGACGTCGACGCGCTCAAGGACGTCGGCAACACGGTGAAGGCGCTGCGCGCAAGCGACGAAGGCCGCCCTACCGGATTCTTGATCATCACCCACTACCCGCGCATTCTCCAGTACATCACGCCCGACGTCGTGCACGTGATGATCGACGGCCGCATCGTGAAGACCGGCGGTCCGGATCTCGCGCAGCGCGTCGAGCGCGAAGGTTACGACACTCTGCGCGAGGAGAGCGGCGCACTTGCCTAGTTTGCCGACGACGGACGAGCGCAGCGCCGCCCTGACGGCGTTTGCGCAGACGCGCAGCGGTCGCGAGAAGCCGGGGCGCTATTGGAAAATCGACCTCGAAACGCTCGTGCCCGAAGCGAGCGCCGACGGCACCGCCGGCAGCGTTGCAATCGAAAATGCGTCGCCACGCGCCATCGCCGTCGACTTGAAGAGCGCAGCACGCGAACACGCGGAACTTTTCGCGCGCGCCTTCCGTGCGGCAATCGAGCCGCAGCACAAGTTCGCGCATCTCGCGCTCGCACATGCGGGTCTCGGTGCGTTCATCTATGTCCCGGCCGACTGCGCCCTCGACGAACCGATCGTCGTGCGCTACCGTGCGGCTGCGAACGAAGCGATCTTTCCCTACACCGTCGTACTGGCCGAACGCGGCGCACGCGTCACGGTCATCGAGCGGCTCGAGCTCGGCCCCGAAGCGTTCGTCTGCGGCGTGGCGGAGATCGTTACCGACGCGGGCGCCGACGTGACCTACGCATCCGCACAGTTTGCGCCGGAAAACGCCCGCGTGCTCTTTACGCGTGCTGCACGTCCCGGACGCGATGCACGTGTGGCTTGGGCCAACGCTGAGCTCGGGGCGGGGCTATCGGTGAGTGACGTCGCGGTCACGATTGCACAGCCCGGCGTTGATGCAAACATTGCCACGCTCTTTTTCCCGACTGGGACGCAGCACGTCGACGTCGTCAGCAACATCGAGCATCGTGTAGGCGACGCAACGTCCGACACGCTGGTCAAGAGCGCGGCGTCGGGGCGCGGTCAGGGCCGATTTGTCGGGAACATTCGTATCGCCGCGAATGCGCAGCACAGCGATGCCGCCCTGCGCGACGACGCGCTCTTGCTCTCCGAAGGGGCGCATATCGATTCCGTTCCGGCGCTCGAAATCGCCGCGAACGACGTGAAAGCCTATCACGGCGCGACCGTCGGCGCACTCGATCAAGACAGTATCTTCTACATGACCAGTCGCGGCATCGAACGCGCGCAGGCAGAACGCATGATTGCGCTCGGCTTTTTCGAACCGGCGATTGACCGGTTTCCCACCGAGGCGCTACGCGAGGAATTACGCACCGCGCTGCAAGCAAAGGTCGCTCCATGATTGCCCTTCGGAGCGCTCAAGCGATCGCCGCAGATTTTCCGATCTTGCACAAGCCGACTTCGCGCGGGAAACGCCTTGTGTATCTCGACTCGGCGGCGACCTCGCAGAAACCGCAGGCGGTGATCGATACGCTCGTCGCCTACTACAGCGAGTATAACGCCAACATTCATCGCGGCGTCTACGAGATCGCCGAGCGCGCGACCGCAGCCTTTGAGGAGGCGCGCGCCAAAGTTGCGCGCTTTATCAACGCCGATTCGCGCGAAGTGATCTGGACGCGCAATGCGACCGAAGCAATTAATCTCATCGGCTACAGCTGGGGCCTGCAGAACATCAAGCCCGGCGACGCGATCTTGACTACCCAGCTCGAGCACCACTCGAACCTCGTGCCATGGCAGCTGCTCGCCGAAAAGACCGGCGCAACGTTGCGTTTCATTCCGGCCGACGACCGCGGCGTGCTGCAGCTCGATAATCTCGACGCCCTGCTACGGGGGGCGAAGTTGCTGGCGTTCACGCACGTAAGCAATACGCTCGGCACGATCAATCCGCTCGAACGCATGGTCGCAGCTGCGCGGGCAGCCGGTGCGACCGTGCTGATCGACGGCGCCCAGGGCGTACCCCATTTGCCTGTCGACGTGAAAGCGCTCGACGTAGATTTCTACGCGTTTAGCGGCCACAAGATGCTCGGACCGACGGGCATCGGCGTCCTCTACGGCAAACGCGCGCTGCTCGAAGCGATGCCGCCGTTTCTCGCGGGCGGCGACATGATCCGCAAGGTCGAGTACGAGCGTACGACATTCAACGAGCTGCCCTGGAAGTTCGAAGCCGGCACCAGCAACGTTGCCGACGCTATCGCCCTCGGTACCGCAGTCGACTATTTGAGCGAACTCGGCATGGATTGGGTGCGCGCGCACGAGCGCGAACTGCTCGGCTATGCGCTCGAACGCCTCGCTCCGCTCGAAGCGCGCGGCCTCGCGCTCTACGGGCCGAGGGATCCGGCGATTTGCTCGGGCGTGCTCTCGTTCAACTTTGCCGACGTCCATGCGCACGACCTGGCCTCGATCCTCGATACCGAGGGCATCTGCATCCGTGCGGGACATCACTGCACGATGCCGCTCATGGAAAAGATGGGCTGGCCCGCAACCGCGCGCGCCTCGTTCTATGTCTACAATTCGAAAGCCGACATCGACGCACTCGCCGAGGGCATCGAAAAGGCCGCACACGTTTTCAAGGTCTGATGGACGACTTCTACCGCGATTTCATTCTCGACCACTACCGCAATCCGCGCAACTTTGGGCATCTGACCGATCCCGACGCATCGGCCGAGGATCTCAATCCGCTCTGCGGCGATCAGATCCGGATGGAGTTCGACGTCGACGCCGGCGGTGTGGTGCGCGACGTGCGTTTTTCGGGCAAAGGCTGTGCGATCAGCCAAGCTTCGGCTTCGATGCTGACCGAGACGATCAAAGGGATGCGTCTGGAAGAAATTGCCAAGCTCTCAAAGGACGTGGTGCTCGAGAATGTCGGTATCGGCATTAGTCCGACGCGGCTCAAGTGCGCGACGCTGGGTTTGCGCGTTGCCAAGAGCGCGGCTATCGGCGAAATCGCCGGCTGGCCGGACGAAGAGTAGGACGCTGCTCGCGCTCGCCGGCGCGTTTCTGTACCTGCTTGTCGCGATCGTAAGCGCGTCCGCGGCGTTGATCGTGCTCGACCCAAGCCGCCCGCGGTTTCGACCGGTGCGCATCCTGCTTGGAACACTCTTCGCGCTGCTGGCTTTCGCGCTGCTGGGGCGCCTGCATTTCACTTCCCCCGCGGACTTTTCGCTCATTGCCGTCGTCACGTTCCTCACCGGGCTCGTCGTCGATGCGCTGATCGGCGATTCGATTCGCGCGGGGATGCGCCCGCCGCCGTAGCGAAAGGCCGATCGATGCAGCACCACCATTTGACGGCCAGCGAATGGGACGAGCTTGCGGACGATCCGGACTTCATCGCGCTGCTTCGCGCGCGGCGGCGGTTCATCGTCCCTTCTACGATTTTCTTCTTGCTCTTCTACCTCGCATTGCCGCTGGGCGTGGCGTTCGCGCCCGCGTTCATGAATCAGCGCGTGTTCGGGCCGCTGACGTTCGCCTACGCGTTCGGGTTCGCGCAGTTCCTGATGGCCTGGCTGGTGCTCGCGCTCTACATGCATGAAGCCCGCAAGTTCGACGATCGCGCCGAGCAGCTCGTGCTGCGCACGCAAGCGAGGCTGGCACGATGACCACACCGACCCTCGTGATGTTCGCCGTGTTCGTGGCGATGGCGCTCGTTATCACCTATTGGGCATCGGGGCGGAGCGTGTCGAGCCGCGGGTTCTATACGGCGCACCGCGAGATCAGCGGTGTGCAAAACGGATGGGCCATCGCCGGCGACTACATGTCCGCGACGTCGTTCCTTGGGATCACCGGATTGATAGCCTTCTTCGGCTTCGACGGCTTCATGTACGCCATCGGTTGGCTCGTCGCGTATCTCACGGTACTCTTCTTACTCGCCGAACCGCTGCGCAACACGGGCAGGTATACCGTCGCCGACGTCATCGCATTTCGCTTGCACGGGCGCGGCGTGCGCGCGATCGCGGCGCTTACGACCTTGATCATCACCCTTTTCTATATGGTCGCGCAGATGGTGGGCGCTGGGTCGCTTATCAATCTCCTGATCCAACGCATCAGCGAAACCTATGCGATCGTCGGCGTCGGACTCTTGATGCTGATCTACGTGCTCTTCGGCGGCATGCTCGCCACGACGTGGGTGCAGATCATCAAAGCCGCGTTGCTCATGCTTGCATCGATCACACTCAGCGTGCTTGTGCTCGCGCACTATAACTTTTCACTGTTCGCCTTCTTGAACGCGGCGGCATCGGCGGCGACGGGCAGCGGACATACCGTCAACCTGCTGCAGCCCGGATTGTTCTTTAGCGGCCCGCACGGCGCGTTGGATCTGATCTCACTCGGCCTCGCACTGGTGCTCGGCACCGCGGGCCTGCCCCACGTGCTCATGCGTTTTTTCACCGTGCCGACCGCGAAGTCGGCGCGCATCTCGGTAGGCTGGGCGATGGGCTTGATCGGCGCGTTTTATCTCCTGACCACGATTATGGGACTCGGTGCAGGCACCATCGTCGGACAGCAGGACATCGGCAAGCACCTGCGCGACACGCAAGCTATTCGCTATATCATCCGCCATCCGGAAACCGAACCGCAACTCAACGACGAGCTGGCAAAGAACGGCTACATCGTTCCCAACAAGAACAGCAACCTGGCCGCACCGCTCTTGGCTAACGCGGTCGGAGGTCCGTTGCTCGTGGCATTCATCGCGGCGGTCGCTTTCGCGACAATCCTCGCCGTCGTTTCAGGCCTGACGATAGCGGCAGCATCGGCGTTCGCCCATGACATCTGGTACAGTTTGGTGCGGGGCGGCGCGGGTACCGAACGCGAGCACATCTTCGTCGCGCGCTCGGCCGCGCTCATGGTGGGGTTTGCGTCGATCTTCATTTCGGTCGGCTTGCGTACGATGAACGTGGCATTTCTCGTCGGCCTTGCTTTCTCGATTGCAGCCAGTACCAATGCTCCGGCGCTGATTCTTTCGCTCACTTGGAAGCGCTTTTCGCGCACCGGGGCAATCTGCGGGATGCTCGCCGGGTTGATCTCCTCGCTCGCGTTGATGGCGCTGAGTCCGAGCGTGATGGGCGAACATGCGATCTTCCCACTGCGTAATCCGGGAATCGTCTCCATTCCGCTCGGATTTATTGCGGCGATTCTCGGCACGCTGCTCGTGCGCGATCCCGAATCCGAAGCGATGTTTAACCAGCTCCAAGTCAGAGCGAACACCGGCCTCGGCGCAGAGGTCTAGCCTTTTCTGACGCGCGGAACCGGTTGTTGCTAGATATGCGTCGCGGAGTGCTGCGTGATCTGCATCCCGTAGGCGCCCATGCGAAGCACGAAGCTTGCAAAATATGTACCCTTGGACGTTACGATCTGTGCGGTGACGTTGTAGCTGCCGTCGTTGTTGCGCGCTGTTCGCATGTCGGAGACATTCACGGTGACGTTCGGATTGATGAATGTCTCGGTCGGGAGGCCGCCGGCCAAATACCCTGCCGCCGTTGAAGAGTCGCCGCGCGCGAGCGCCGCGATATAGGCGCTGACGATCGAGGCCGCATGCTCGGAATTGTTGACACCGGTGATGAGCACCGGCGTTGCAGTCGGCGCCGCTACGACCGGCGGTGGCGTTGCAGTCGCGGAGGCGACGGGCGCGCGTGTCGGCGCCGGCGTCGGCGTCAGCACGATCACGACTTGCGTAGCTTTCGGCCTTGGCTTCGGTGTAGCGCGCGGCTTGGAACTGGGCGCCGGGGTCGTGCCGGGGATCAAGGTAACTGACGGCAACGGCGCGGCAGTTTTCTGCGCGCGCGTCGGCCTTGTCGACGGTGTGGACACCGGCGCAGGCGTCGCGGCCACGGTGAACGTTGCTGTCGCCTCAGGAAGCGGGGTAAAGCTCGGTGCGGGCGTCGGTGTCTGCACTGCGCCGGCGCCGAAGAATTTCGTCAGCAGCCCACCAAGTGCCAAGCCGCACAACACGACGAGAATCATCAGCGGGACGATCGGGATGCCGCCGCGCTTGGGCGGCTCGGGCTCGAGCCGGCGGCGTCTCGGATAGTCGCTCAATGCTTAACGATCACGAGAGTGAGCCGGCAATGCCGTCGACGAGCGGCGCAGGCAATCCATCGAGCTGCGTTGCGTGCTCCTCCGCATAATGCGTTAGCGCTTCCTTGAGCAATCCCGGATTCGCGCGCGCGTATTCAACGAGTGCCGCGACCGCCTGCGCATCCGCGCCTTCGAGCCGATCGAGCGAAGCGTTCGCGCCCTCGGCCGCATCTTCGGACGACTCGCCACGGTCACGAAATGCCTCGAAGATTGACGCGACGAGCGCGCTGCGCGCATCCCGCGCCATCGCAGGCACGCCACCACAAAGGACGTCCGCCAGTGCGGCGTCGTCCATGTGCGCGACGTGCTTCTCCACGGCATCGACCAGCGTCTGCGCCGGCACGTTCCCAAAGGGAGGCATCGGATACAACGTACTCCCTCGCGGCAGGCGGCTCCTCGAAGATGCGCCAAAAGATAGCGTTGTGATTCGCGTTCGCGTCCCGCTCGATCTCCACGCCGTGAGCACCGCCGGCTCGGCGGCGTTTGCGCTTGCGACACCTTTGCGCGTGCGCGAACTGCTGGCGCTTGCGGTGCGCGAAGTGATCGGCGAGCGCGCGCCGCACGATAAGTTCCAACGGAGCATGGTCCGCACACTTGCGGGCTTAGCTGCGGGCGATTTCACCGTCGACGTCGACGGTCGTCACTTCGCCGATAGCGATGCCGTCGTCGTGTGTGAGGGGTCCGTCTGCGTACGGTTCTTCCTCAACCGCAATCGCGGCAGTCGCGCGAAGTTCGAGCTGCAGCCGTAGATCCTTCACCCGCCCCTCACGCGTCGCTGTTCGTCCTTTTAGGCCAAAGCATCCGTTCGGTCATGCGCCACGCCGTACTGTACGGGCTCACGTGCGTGGTGGTGATCGGGGCTGAAGCGCTTATCGTCTTCAATTGGCACACGAACATCTACATCGCCGTGTCGGTCGCGAGCGTCGTCCTCGAGCCCTTCTTCGTCGCGATTGTCAACGCGTTCACGTACGCCGACGTGCGGGGCGATTTGTCTGCGGGAGCGACCTGGCTTCGCGTGCTCGAACGCTCGTGGGCCGTCCTGATCATCGGACTCGTGGTGCAGGTCATCACGGCGATCGGCTTTCAATCGATCAGCGCCGGTGACATTTTTGACAAGTTGCTCGGCGCGGGCGTGATCATCGTAGCCGTGTCGCTCGTTTTTGCTGACGTGCACGCGACGGTCGTCGACGACGCCGAGCCTTGGTGGTTTCTGGTACCTCGGTCGCTAGGCGCAAGCATGGCCGTTGCGTGGCAGGGCGTTGCATTCGCTCGCGCGCTGATCGCCTTTATGCTCGTCGCACTATTGCCGACGCTGCTTACCATAGTCGTGCAGAACGAGCTTCAAACGCGGCATGTACCTGCCGCTCCGTTCTGGGCAAACGCTGTCTCGGTTCTGCTCCTCTTGCCGCTTGTGCAAGCGTTTTGCAGCCTCGTGTATTTGGATGCGATCGGCTATGAACCGAAGCGCTCTTGATGCCGATGATAGTGTAAAAGGTAGGAGATGCAATTCCCGCTTCGGGTCGCCGTCATCGCAGCCGCGCTGATCCCCACCCTCACCCTCTGCGCCCTCGCCGATCAAGTCTACGGCGTTGCCGGCGAAGACACGTACCGTATCGGCAAATCGCTCGAGGCGACGCACATCACCTACCGAGGGGTAGAGCATCTCGGCATCGTGTCGAACGACCAGGGCCATCGCTACGTTGCCGACGTCAACTACACGCGGCTCGACGAAAGCGGAAAGGCCTCCGCACACGGGCGCTTCGTTCAGGAATTGTTGCGCGACGGAACGTTTGAAGATCGAGACGACGACGATCCCGATTTTCTTACCATTCTCAACCAACCGTTCGCTGTGCAGCTAGATGCGACAACGCTGCGCGACCTCGAACGCTTATCGGGCAAGGTCCCATTCGAGGCCGCATCACCGCTGGGCGGATCGCGCCTTTCCGGCTACCTCAGCTCCGCACCACGAGGCAAGGTGCGAGGGCATTTGGTCGTCGGCGTCCGCTTCGAAGCCGATGGCCCGATGACCGGCACGCTCCCCGAGCATCCGAATGCGCTGCTCTCGGGCACCATGCACATGGACGGCACAGCGTACTACGCACAAACGGGAGCGCTGCTCTTGGCGCTCGAGGCGACGCTCACGATCGACGGTAAATTACAAAGCGGCGACGACTCGGTGCCGGTACGAATCATCTACCATCGCGCGATCCGGGCAACCGACGGTGACCCGTCGATGCAATTAGGCTCGCACGAGATTTAGCCGGCTCTGACTAAATCACACGGCTCCGACGAGTTGGACTTCGAGGGGATGTCTGAACGGCATTTCCGAGAGGTGGGTTACGGGAGTAAATGCGAGATGATTTTGGTGGCAATCGATCAGCATCTCGATTCCGCGTTTGACGCTGCCGGTCTCTTCGATATATTTCGAAAGCTTTTTCATGAAGTACGTATGCGGGTCGTGCAACAGTTTGGCGTAGTACGGATCGTCGGTTAGACCGGCCGCGCTAATGCCTTCTTTCGGAACGAGCCAGACGAACCACGGATCTTGATTGCGACGGTACCCGATGAGCACGAGCGGAATCGCTCGCGACGAGTCGAGGTGCGGCAGGAAACTGCACAACGTGTACGCGTCGAATGAAATCTCCGTTGGTTCGATCGTCTGGTGCATGTACGTCCCTCTCTCGTGTGCCGTAAAACAACAACCGCCGCGTCGCAGAGAGCGACCGGCGGCTGTGAACCTGGTGCGAACGGCACGTCGTGTACCATGCGCAAGGGTTCCCTCGCCGAGGTCGGCGGCCCTGGCGCCATTTTCAGGATTTTCCACCACGTGGCGTGAAACCGGAGGGAGGCCGGGAGCGGTCAAGTAGCAGCGTATGAGCGTGCTTGCACCACTCCCACAGGGAGTCTACGTGCCGTCAGCGGTCCATCCGGCCAAGCCGCCGTCCAGCCGGGCGTCGGGCAAAGCCGCACCGAGTGTCGAGAACTTCGATCACATCGTCGACGACTATCAGCGCCGTCTCTACGGCTTCGCATTGCGTATGACCGGGAACCGCGAAGACGCCGAGGAGATCGTGCAGGACGCGTTCGTGCGCGCGTACCGCGCGCTGGGCAAGATGTCGCTCGAACAGCGCGCCGATTTGCGCCTGCAGCCGTGGCTCTACACAATTACGCTCAACGTGACGCGAAATCGGCTGCGCAGCAAACGCCCGACCAACGTCGCACTCGATGCGCTTGCCGATCCGGACGCTTTGCTGCGCGAGTCCAACGAAGGACCGCCGCAGCCGGAGACGATCGTGGAGCAGAACGCCGAGGTTGCGCTGGTCGAGCAGGCGCTCTTACAGTTACCGGTCCATCTGCGCGCGGCCGCGACGCTACGCTTCATTGAAGGACGCAGCCATCCGGAGATCGCCGAGATCCTGCACCAGCCGATCGGCACGGTCAAGTCGCACGTTCACCGCGCGGTCCGGATCTTGCGCCGCATTCTTGGTCCGCAAATCGGACGCAACGCCCCCGAAGGAGACCCCCTGCATGCGCTGTCGTGATGTCGAAGTGCTCTGGGACGAAGTCCGCGCCGACTGTCAAGAGTCGGTGAAGGAAGCCGTCGATATTCACCTGCGCGCCTGTGACCATTGCCAAGAGCTCTATGAGGAGTTCGAAGGCGTCGCATATTGTCTCTCGTGTCTTCCCCAACCTGAACCATCGTGCGATCTGGCCAAGCGTGTGGTCGAGCACATCGCGCAGATCAGGATCCGCGAACGCACCACGCCCGTCGTCCTCGCCTTCGCGCAGACACCGATCGGCCGTCTCTACGTCGGATTTAAAGAAGCGCGCATTGCCTACATCGGTATCGACACCGGTGAAGCATTTGAAGCCGTCCGCGCGCGTGTCGAGAGCCGCCTGCGGCGGCCAGTCGTTGCCGGCGAGGCGCCGCCGTGGCTAAGCCGGACGCTCGAACAGTTCTTTAGCACATGGCGCGTCGACGACCAGATCGTTGATATTGAAGACTTGACACCCTTTGAACAAGCTGCGTTACGGGCCGCGGCGCAGATCCCGCCCGGCGAGGTGCGCTCGTACTCGTGGGTTGCCACGCAAATCGGGCGCCCACGTGCCGCACGCGCAGTCGGGCAGGTCATGGCCCGCAATCCCGTGGCGCTGTTTTTCCCGTGCCACCGCGTGGTTGACGCGCAAGGTCAACTCCACAACTACGGCTACGGGATCGAGATGAAGGCACGCCTACTCAAGATGGAAGGCTACATCGCGCGCAAGCTGTAACCTAGCCTTAGTGGCTAGGCATATCCTCATCGCGGGGTTCGAGCCCCATACCGGTGACAAAGTCAACCCAAGCGAGATGGTCGCGCGCAGTTTCGAGGGCGCGCTCCTGGCCGGACGCCCGGTGGCGTCGCGGGTCATCCCCGTGGAGACACGCAACGTACGCGAACGCTTCGAGCAGGCGCTCCAGCTCGACCAGCCGGAGATCGTGATCCTGCTTTCGCAGTTTGGCGGGCGCACGGCGCTTTCGCTCGAGCGCGTAGCCGTCAATGTGCTCGATTTTGAAAGTGACAATGTCGGCGTCGCGCGTAAGGGCGACGTCGTTGCGCGTGGTGGTCCGGAGGCGCGTA
Source organism: Candidatus Acidiferrum sp. (assembly GCA_035507095.1). Classification (GTDB taxonomy): domain Bacteria; phylum Vulcanimicrobiota; class Vulcanimicrobiia; order Vulcanimicrobiales; family Vulcanimicrobiaceae; genus Aquilonibacter. The sequence goes on along the minus strand of DATJOM010000106.1, from coordinate 17,642 downwards.
TTTCTAACCTGCCGCTCGAAAAGATCGTGGAAGCCTGGTCCGCTGCCGGCGTCCCGGGTTACATTTCGAACTCGGCCGGCACGTTTATCGGGAATCAGGCGCTCTATGAGATGCTTGCGCTTACCGAACATGGTGTGCCGCCGGCACTCGTCGGGCTTGTGCATATGCCGTATTTGCCCGCGCAGGCAATTGCTGCAGGCAGCGAGTCGAATCCGTCGATGTCGTTCGATCTGATGAAAAAAGGCATCGAAGTCTTAGTTGAGACCGTCGTGCCTTGGATCGATCAGCGCACGCCATCGGCCTCGACGCCGCGTCTGGGTACAAAGCCGAGCGCGTGGATCCCTCGCGGTGTAAAGGAAGTAGAACGCTGAGCGACCCCCGTATTGCGGCGATTCCCGACGTCCACGGTCACGCCAAAGGCGAGCACCGCCCCTTCGCCGAGGAGCGGCCGATCGCGTACTCGCCGCGCATGCTGTTCTTGTGGTTCTATCATGCCTGCCGTCGCAATTCGCCGCGGTTCTTGATGGTCTCCGACCACATCAACTATTTGACATTCGAAGATCCCGGCGCCGTGCATACCGTGCGTCGCGCACTCAAGCTCGCGCACGCCGGCGATCTCTATGGCGCGGCTGAAACTGCCGGCGTCGACGTGACCCATGCCGCCGTGGTCGGCGAAAGCTTGCGACGCGGTATGCGCTTCTCGATCGGTGCCGAGGTCGATAACGATCCACGCGCAAGACCGGACGCGCAGAATATCGTCGACGCGATGCGACCGGACGGGATAATCCGCTCGGTCCATTTCTTGCCGATCGATCATCCGGAAAAAGGCGCCGACTACATGTGGCCCTACGACAACCCGGAGTTCGCGCATCTTTTCGAACACGTCGGCGTCGATCGCATTTGGGAACTCTATACCGCGCGTCTCTTCGAGGACATCGAGAAGCTCCCCGGGCACATCGTCGGCCACTTCTACCGGCCGGCGATTCTAGGGCATTGGCCCGACGAGAAGAGACTCGAAGCCTACGAAGACCGTTTGCTCGATCTCGCCCACGCCCGTGGCATGGCGATTGAGATCAGCACGCGGCAGATCTATCGCGCAGCGAACGAAGAGCAACGCGCAAAGTACATTGCCGCCAACAAACGCTTGATGCGTAAAGCCAAGGCGCGCGGTGTCGGCATCGCGATCGGCTCCGACGCGCACAGCCCCAAAGATCAAGGCGGCGGATTCGATGCTGTGCTAAACATGCTCGACGAATGCGGCATCAACGAGGTCGTGTTTCCGGTCGCCGGACGACTGGCGCGCGTCGTGCTACGCGCTACGCGGGAACATCTCGAAGCGCACGCGCAGCGCTCGCCCGAGCCGGTACAGCCCGGAAGCAGCATCAGCGGCTTCAGCCGCGCGGAGCTCGGCCTGCCCGAGCAGCCGGAGCTGATCTCGCGCGCGCGAGACAGCGCAAAAGCCGCGCGCGACGCAGGACCGAAAAAACGTGCGAGCAGCCCGGAACGCACTACCAAGAAACCCGTCTCCCCCGCGTCGCCGAAATCATCGTCGAAGCGCAGCGCTGAATCGGCGGCATCGTCGAAAGCCGCGTCGGCGAAGAAAACCGCTCCCGCAAAAAAACCGGCAGCCCCGGTGAAAAAAGTCGTTCCTGCGAAAAAGGCGGTGCCGGCCAAGAAAATTGCACCCGCCAAGAAGGCCGCGCCGGTGAAGAAAATTGGGTCGGCGAAAAAAGCCGCGCCGGCCAAGAAAATTGTACCCGCCAAGAAACTTGCGCCCGCAAAGAAGGCCGCGCCCGCGAAGAAAGTGGTGCCGGCGAAAGCCGCGCCCGCGAAGAAGACGGGGCCCGCGAAGAAGACGGCGCCCGTGAAAAAAGCGGCGCCCGTGAAAAAAGCGGCGCCCGCCAAGAAAGCAGCCGTGAAAAAAGCGGCACCGGCGAAGAAAGCCGCCGCTAAACCGGCCGCCACGAAAAAAGGAACAGCGAAGAAGAAAACGACTAAACGCCGCTAGGCGTATTGGAGAGTGGCCATGGACATCGAGCGTCAGCGCAACATTGCTTTTGTGGGCCCGCATCACGCGGGCAAAACCACGCTCGTGGAGGCCGTGCTCGCACGCAGCGGCGCCATCCCTCGCCGAGGCTCGATCGCCGACGGCACGACCGTCACCGATCACGAACCCGAAGACGTTTCGCACGCGGAATCCACGACCGCCGGATTTGCCCACTGTACGAGCGGTAACGTCGATCTCACGATCATCGACGCGCCGGGCTTCATCGACTTTTTCGAAGAGACCAAACTCGTGCTCTCCGGCGCCGACGCAGCCGTCGTCGTCGTTGAGGCCGATCCCGGCCGCGTTGTGCAGACCAAGTCGCTCGTCGATTTTCTCGAAGCGCGAAACATGGCGCATTGCTTTGTAATCAATAAGCTCGACCGGCCCGGCGCCGATTTTGAAGGCACACTCGCCGCACTCCAGTCACTTTACGGGCGCCACGTTGTCGCCGAGCAGTGGCCACTCTTCGCACGCGCCGCGGCGACCGAAAAGAACAGCGGCTTTTCCGGCTACGTGGATCTCGCCGGCATGCAAGGCTTCGCGTTCGAGCCCGACGGCGAGAAAGAGGGTGCGATACCCGGTGACGTTCTCGAACGCGTACGCGCTGCGCACGGCGAGTTGCTCGAAGCAATGGCCGACTTCGACGATCATTTGATGGAAGAACTCCTCGAAGGCGTGGAACCACCGCTCGATGAGGTCGAGCGCGATCTGTGCAGTGAGTGCTCGCACGATCAAATCGTCCCCGTGCTGGTCGCAGCCGGCGCAACGAGTGCGGGCGTTCCCGCGCTCCTGCGCGCGCTCGAACGCTGGTTCCCCTCGCCGAAAGACGCGCCGGTCGTTGATGCGGAGGGCCGCACGATCGAGCCGGATCCCGCGGCGCCGGTGATCGCGTACGTGATTAAGACGGTCATTCATCCACAATCCGGCAAGCTTTCGATCGTGCGCGTCGTGCGTGGCACGCTTAAATCCGACGCTACGCTCACCGACATCTCGCAAAATGACGAAAAGGTACGTTCGGGCGGCCTCTACCGTTTGCAAGGCAAGAAGCAAGAAGCAATCGCCGAGGCCGGTCCCGGCGCGGTCGTCGCAATCGCGCGCTTAGAACCGGTCAAGACCGGCGACGTGCTCTCGAGCAACGGACGCGTGTTACTTCCGCGCGTCGTGCTCTCCGAACCCTGTTTTGCGATTGCAGTCAAGCCGAAAGAGCGCATCGACGAGGCCAAGATCTTTCAGATGCTCGCACGCATTGTCGACGAGGATCCGTCGTTGAAATTAACGCGTGCCGAGATCACCGGCGAACTCCTGCTGCTTGGATGCGGCGAACAACACGTCGCAATCGCAGTCGAGCGCCTCGGGCGTAAATATAAGGTCGAGGTCGAAACCGCTGCCCCCGAGATTCCGTATTTGCAGACGATCACCGCGGGCACCGAGATCCATTCCCGCTACAAGCATCAGACCGGCGGCCACGGCCAATTCGGCGACGTGTGGCTACGGTTCGAGCCGCGCGAGCGTGGCTCGGGCGTGACCTTCGAGGATAAGATCGTCGGCGGCGTTGTGCCGCGCCAGTTCATTCCGGCGGTAGAGAAAGGCGTGCGCGAAGCGCTTGCCCACGGGCCTAACGGCTATCCGGTGACCGACATGCACGTCACCCTCTTCGACGGGCAATATCATGACGTCGACTCGAGCGAGCAGTCGTTTAAGACCGCAGCCGGGATGGGCGTGCGCGATGCGCTGCCCAAATGCCATCCGGCCGTCCTCGAGCCGATCTCGCGCGTGACCGTAACCGTGCCGACGCAGTACACGTCGACGGTCATTCAGCAGCTCACCGGCAAACGTGGACAGATCCTGGGCATGAACCCGGCCGAGCAAAGCGGCTTTGACGTCGTCGAAGCCGACGTTCCGCAGGTCGAGCTGTCGCGCTACATTACCGAACTGCGCACCGGCACCCAGGGCCTAGGAAGCTTCGCCGCGCGCCACGAGCGCTACGATCCCGTGCCTGGTAACAAGGTGGCTTCGCGGGCCTAGGGCAATAAGAGGCGGGCTTTATTTGCCCTTTCCCTAGGGAGGCTTTTCGCTTCGTGAGACGTCCATTGGCCCTTCTCGCCCTCGCGGGGCTCCTCGCCGCATGCTCGAAGGCCTCCGATCAGGGCAGCGGCGAGCATTCGTGGACCCAGCCGGGCGTGCTGCGTGTGGCCATACAGGAAGAGCCGAAGAACCTCAATCCGCTGCTCACCTCGAACACGACCGACGTCTTCATCGCGCGCTTCATGTTCTTACCGCTGATCCAACCCAACGCGCAGGGCGTCCAGCAGCCGCTGCTCGTGACCGAGGTACCGGACACGCGCAACGGCGGCATCAGCGCCGACGGTCTGACGATCACCTACCATCTGCGTAAAGACGTCAAGTGGACCGACGGCGTCGCGTTCACGAGTAAGGACGTCAAGTGGACGTGGCAAGCGCTAATGAACCCGAACAACAACATCGTCTCGCGTCACGGGTACGACTACATCAAGTCGCTCGATACGCCCGATCCATGGACCGTCATCGTTCACCTCAAAGAAAAGTTCTCGCCCTTCGTCAACACGTTCTTCACCGACAGCGATCAGCCGTACGGCGTCGCGCCCGAACACGTGCTGGCGAAATACCCCAACGTCAACCAGATCCCGTTCAATAGCGAGCCGATCGTCTCAGACGGTCCGTTCCGCTTCGCGGAATGGGTCCGTAACGATCACGTTTCGCTCGTCGCAAACGACAACTTCTTCTTGGGTAAGCCGGGACTCAAACGGATCGAGATCAAAGTCATCCCCGACGAGAACACCTCGGTCGAGTTGCTGCGCACGCACGCGATCGACTGGATCTATCAAGCGTCGATTCACCTCTATCCGCAAGTAAAGAGCATCCCGGGAACGCAGATCGTCTGGATGCGCGTGAACGGCTACTACGATTTTCAGTTCAATACGTCGAGCGCTGCGATGAAAGACCCGCGCGTGCGACAAGCGATCGCCTACGCTATCGACAAGCAGAACCTGGTCAACACCACGATGTACGGCCAAGAGACGCTCGCGAGCGAAGATATTCCGGACTGGATGTGGGCCTACGATCCGCAGGCGAAGTCCTATCCATACGATCTGGCAAAGGCGCGGGCGTTGCTCGCGGCGGCCGGGTACGGACCGAGCAATCCGCTCTCGATTCTGCTCGTGACCAATAACTCGGATGCGACCTACAAGCAGCTTGCGGTCCAGGCCCAGGCACAGCTCCATCGGATCGGAATCCAAGCACAGATCAAGCTCTTCCCGGGCGCGCAACTCTACGCCCCGGCCGGCGAAGGCGGAGTTCTGCAGAACGGCCATTTCGACGTCGTGGTGGACGGCTGGTATTCAGGCATCGACCCCGACGATTCTGCGCAATTCATGTGCAAGAACGTGCCGCCCGGCGGGTACAATTACACCCGATATTGTAGTTCCGAGATGGACGCTGCAGAAACCATGGCGCTAACCCATTACGACGAGGCGACGCGTAAGGCTGCGTATGCAAAAACGCAAGCATTGCTGGCGCGCGATGTCCCGGAAATCTTCATCAACTGGTTGCGGCAGATGCATCCGATCAATTCCGATTTCAAGGGCCTGGACCCAAGCCCGGTTATCGAGAACTGGAACGCGTGGCAATGGAGCATCTAGGCCTCCCCAACCAACCCGTCGGTCCGCTGCCGGAACTCGTCTGGCTGCGCAAGATTCTGGTGGAGCGCGCGCTAACCCGCGGCGATTATGTCCTCTCGGGCGGCGTTCGCAGTGACTACTACATCGACAAATTCCGTCTCTTCTCGGATCCGCACGTGTTGCGCCGTATCGCGCGGCTCTTCGTTCCGGTCATTACCGAGGTGAATCCGGACTTGATCGCCGGGACTGAGCTGGGAGGCGTGGTCATCGCAACCGCGGTTTCGCAGATGTCGGGTTTGCCGTTGCTCGCGGTACGTAAATCGCCCAAAGGCTACGGTGCCTTCGCGGACGAGTACGTCGAAGGGCCGTACGCGCCGGGACAGCACATCTTGTTGCTTGAGGACGTGGTCACGTCAGGACGCGAATTGCTCGCCGCGAAGGCACGACTCGAGGAACTCGGCCTCACCGTGACGCCATGTGCGGTCGTGAGCCGCGGCCTCGCGCCGGTGCGCGCGCTGATTCAGTTCTCGCTCCCCCGCGATCAAGCCAAAACAGAAAACTAGACGTTATATCGTTAGCTCGGTTCCGTCATCGGCGATAGCGCAGGGGCCGTGGTACACGCTGCGTGCGGCGTCTTCGAGCTCTCCGGGTGCAAATTCCGTTCCGTAATGCGTGAGCACGAGGCGACGCGCGCCCGCGCGTTGCGCCATCTCGCCTGCTTCGACGGCCGAAAGGTGTCCTCGCACGGGCCCCGTCTCTACGGAAAGTCCCAATGCAGCTTCGCATAAAAAGATGCTGCAACCGCGCGCAAGCTCCTCGACACGTTCGCACGGAGCCGTGTCGCTGGAATAGCAGACGCTCGCGCCGTCGCGCTCGACCCGCACAGCGTACGCGTCGATGTAGTGAATCGTTTTGGTAAACGTGACCGAGAGACGCCCGACCTCGAGCGTGCCGGCCGGATCGTACTCGCGGACCTCAAAGACCTCGTCGAGAAAGTCGCTCGGCCCTTCGCTCGAGAACGTGTCGGCGAATGCGCGCAGTTGTCTCTCGCCGCCGGGCGGGAGCCAAATCGGCATCCGATCGTCGCGCAAAAGTGGACCGTACTTGAGGCCGTAGCGCAACGGAATCAAATCGAGAAAGTGATCGGCATGCATGTGGGTAATGATGATCCCGTCGAGATCCGGATAATCCATCACGATGCGCAAGTTTGCAAGCGCGCCCGTACCCATGTCGAGCAACAGATTCGTGCCGCGCGCGCGAATCAGATGGCAACTGCATGCGCGCCCTGGGCGCGGGACCGAGGCACTCGAGCCGACGACGCGCACGCGCATCGCGGCGGCCATTACGGTAGCGATGCAAGCACCTCATCGGCATGATCGTCGACCCGGACCTTCGGCCAGACCTTGACGATGACACCCTTTCCATCGATGAGAAACGTCGAGCGCGCAGTAACACCCAACGCGTTATACAAGCGCGAGTCGGTGTCCGCGAGCAGCGTGAACGGGATCTTGTACTTCGCTTTGAACTTTTGGTGTGAAGCGACCGAGTCGCGGCTGACGCCGACGATCCGCGCGCCTTTCTTCTCGAACTTCGCGTACAGGTCGCGAAACTGCGACGCTTCGCTCGTACAGCCCGGCGTATCGTCTTTCGGGTAGAAATACAAGATGAGCGGGCCACCAAGCAACTCGGCGATCTTGACCGGGTTGCCCGCGTCGTCTGCGACGGCAAGGTCGGGGAGCGTGTCACCGGCGGCTAGCATTCCGATCCTTTCTAAGTATTTGCATCGCTAAATTGATCCAGCGGTACCATAAATAACAGGCGGTCGCCCGGTCTAACGTCCTGGTCAAACTTGTGTACCGGGACGGCAACCCCTTTGCCGGCCCCCTGCTCGCGCCACACGTAGAGCGGAATCCAGCGAACCTTGTACCCGGGCCGTTCCGGTGGCGCGGGCGGCGGCGAATTTTCCGCGCCTTGAAAACGTTCGGCAAGCTGAAAAACCCGCGCAAAGCTGCGGTCGGCAAAAATTGCGAAACGCCCGCGCGTGCTTTCGAACCGCGCGAGTCCGGCAATCGTCGGCGCGGTCAGCTCCGTTGTCGAAAAGGACGCGATCCCGAAGTGACGCTTAATCGATGCCCCGAATGCGAGATCGTCGATACGCAAAACCACGTGCATGTCGGAGCGCGCATGTTCGCGCGTGCGCGTTCGCGCGCCGAGCGCGACCTCGAGATTTGCCGTGTCACTGTTGGTAACGCCGACGAGCGCCTTCGCGCGCTCCGGCGAACAGTAGGCGATCGTCTCATCATTGGTGGCATCGCCGGTAAGGAGGTCGATCTTACGGTCGCGCGCGAGTTCGATCAGGATCGCATCCGGATTGCGCTCCACCACAACTACATCTTCCCCAAGCTCGCGCAGGTAGTCGATGACCAGCGAGCCGACGTTGCCGGCGCCGCACACGATCACGTGGCCGGAGCGGTGAATGCGCCGCAACCCACGCGTACGGCGTAATGTAGCCGCGTTGAGCGCCGAGGTTACGGTAGCGGTGAAGACCGCGAAGATCGTGACACCGGCAAGCATCGTAGTCATCGCAACCAGTAGTGAAACACCTTGAGCGGCGGAATATGGTTGCGTACAGGGTGTGAGGCATGGCGTGATATCGCCATAGCCGACCGTTGTCATCGTTGCCATGACGAAATACAGCGCTGCAATAGGGTTGAGGCGCAACGCGATTGCAAAGTAAATCGAGAACGCCAAATACAACACGACCGCCACGCCAAAGACCGTGCGCAGAATCGGTTCGGTGCGGCGCGCTGCGACGCGCAGGTCGCGCCACGACTCACCCATACGGCTACGCCACGACGTTTCACGCCGGCGTTCGCTGGCCGGCCAGGTGCGCTTGATGTTTGCAATCGGCCCGAATACGCAGACGCGCGCTTTCGCCGGAATCGGCGTCGCCAGCGTCTCGCCATCGGCGTGGTCCTCATCGCCGTAACAGACATACGGCGGCCGTCCGTCGATTGCTACGATGCGCGCGCGCAGATGCGCCTCTGCGGCGATGACGTCGAGACCATCGATGCCGAACTGCTCCGCATCGCGCTCGCAAAACCCAAAGAGACTGCCGGTTCCGTCATGCTCGCGGTCCCGGTCGCCATTTTCGTTGCCGTGATGGTCGTGGCGATGCACGGCTTTGGCGACCAGAGTCTCGAGGGTAGGAAAAGGCAGTGCATAAAAACACGATGGATCGACGGCCGACGCCGCGTACGTCGCCGCGGCATGTGCCGCCGGCGAAATCGCCGTGCAATTGTACTTGAGCCCTTCTTGGATCTTGTGGCCGAGCACCGGGTTGAACTGACGAATCGTGACGCGGGTGCGCTCGTTGATGTCGCGCGCTATCAACGCGACGCGCAAATTCAGGCGGTCGTCTTGCGACACCGCGACGATGCAGTAGTTGGGTTGATCGGCGTGGGCGCCCACCGGGTCGAGGCCCGCCTCGCGCAGGCTCGCGGACTCGGCCGGGTCGAGCGCATAGTGCGCGAACGTATGGGGAAACTCGGCGCGAAATCGAGCCACCGTTTGGGCAAGCAGATTCGCGGCGCGCTCCTCCTCGTGCTTCCACACGAGGGCAACGCGCTGCCCAGCCGTCTTTAAAATCTCGCGGCAGATTTCATAGGCCAGGTAGTCACCGCCGACGACGATAATGAGCGTCTCGGTCGCCATACATGACACCCGATTCGCCAGAGGCCGTCCGCCGTCCGCCGCATCCCCTCGCACTCGAGCTGATCGAACGCCTGCGGGACCGTCCCGGCGCGCCGATCCTCGAGATCGGGGCGGGGAGCGGCCGGAATACGCGCGCGCTGGTTGCTGCGGGTCTGCGCGTATGCAGGCCACCCGGCGACGGGCCATGTGCCGCCGCGCTGACGACGCATGCACTGCTGCACGGTACGCCCCGATCGCTCGAGCACGAACTCACGATGATCGCCGACTCTCTCGAGGCGGGTGCGCCGCTCTTTGGGACCTTCGGATCAACGCGGGACGCGCGCTACCAAACCGGCAGGTTGGTGGAGCCGCACGTCTACGCACCGGAAGACGGCGACGAGCGCGGCGTCGCGCACGCGTACTTCGATGCAACGCGATTGCGTGAACTGCTGGTACCGCGGTTCGACATCGAATCGATGTGCGAGGTTGACGTTGACGAAGTCGCGGGGACGTGGGCGCATCAAACGGCCCCGCTGCGCGACGCCGTACACTGGTTCGTTATTGCAACCAAACGCGCTTAGTAGCGCGCAAGCGACCGTTCGACGCGCTCCGCATACGCGTCGATTCCGCCATCGACGTTGAGGACCTCGGCGAAACCGCGCCCGGCGAGAAATGCTGCGACCCGCTCGCTACGCCCGCCGTGATGACAGATCACGGCCACGGGCACCGATGGATCGAGCTCGCCGATGCGTTGCGGAATCTCGCGCATCGGAATCCAGGTCGAATCGGCAATGCGCACGATCGCGACTTCATCGGCTTCGCGCACGTCGAGCAGCACGAAGGGCTTGCCCGCTTCGCGCCGGCGAAGCAATTCCTCGACGCTGATCTCGCTGCTCATGTGGGCTTGGTCGCAATCAGATCGCGCATCGGGCTCGAGGCATTCGCGTAGAGCCGCTTCTCCATGCGGCCGGCGAGGAACGCCTCTCGTCCGGCGATGACCGCATGCTTCATCGCATCCGCCATCAACGTTGGGTCCGTAGCGGCGGCGATGCCGGTGTTCATTAGCAACGCATCCACACCGAGTTCCATGGCAATGGCTGCATCGCTCGCGGTCCCGACGCCGGCGTCGACGATCACCGGCACGTTGGCGCGCTCTTTGATGATCGCGATCGTGTAGGGATTGCACACGCCAAGGCCGCTCCCGATCGGCGCGGCAAGGGGCATCACCGCAGCGCACCCGAGCTCCTCGAGCTGTTTGCAAACGACCGGATCGTCGCCAACGTACGGCAGTACGGTAAAGCCGTCGTTGACCAGCAGTTCGGCTGCTTCGAGCGTGCCGCGCGCGTCGGGATGCAAGGTTTGTGCATCGCCGATCACTTCGAGCTTGATCAAATCGGTCTCGAGCAGTTCGCGCGCGAGTTGCGCCGTCAGCACAGCGTCCTTTGCGTTATAGCAGCCCGCCGTATTCGGCAGTATGCGCAGCTTGGTACGATCGATGTAGTCCAGCAGCGTCTTGCCGCTGGGATCGTCGATATTGATGCGGCGAATCGCGACCGTCACCATCTGCGCACCGCTCGCTTCGTGTGCGGCTCGCATGATCTCGATCGACGGATACTTACCTGTTCCGACGATGAGCCGTGACGTGAATTCGTACGTTCCGATTTTAAGAATGTCGTTTTGCATGATTGTCCTTAGCCGCCCGCAACCGCCTTGATGATCTCGATCGCATCGCCGTCCGCGATCACGCGCGTTTCGAATTCAGCGCGACGTACGACCCGGTCATTGCACGCTACAGCGATGCCTGAGCCGGGAGCACCAAGTTCCGTCAAAAGCGTCGCAACCGTCGTTCCGTCCCGTAATTCACGCTCCTCGCCGTTGATCGTAGCCTTCACGAAACCCAAATTCGGCGAGGGGATGCGCGTCGCCCGTTTCGACAAAACTCGCAATCAGCTCGGCGGTGATCGGCGCAAGCAGGATGCCGTTGCGGTAGTGCCCCGTCGCGAACAGCAAGCCGTCGATCGCGCTCGGCCCAATCAGCGGTCGTCCATCCGGCGTTGCCGGGCGTAAACCAGCCCAGGTTTCCGTAACGGTGAAGGCGCCAAGCGACGGCGCCGCCATGAGTGCCGCGTGGAGAAGTGCGTCGATTCCCGCAGCGGTCGTGCGTTCGTCGAATCCCGCGTCTTCGACCGTCGCGCCGATCAACAAACGGCCGTCGGTGCGCGGCACCAGGTACGCACCGGGTACCCAGGTGGGGCGACGCAAGAAACCGTCAGGCACGGCAAGTGCAAGCATCTGCCCTTTGATCGGCCTCACCATGGGCGTCGCGTCGCGCGGAACGCCGGGGATCTGCGCCGCCCACGCGCCGGCCGCATTGATTACGATCGATGCCGGCGCAAACCCGAGTTCACTGCGCACCCCGAGCACGCGACGCTCATCACATTCGATTGCTACGCCGGCAACCGGCGCATGCACGATTACGCCTCGCGCGCGACACGCCGCGAGCAAGGCGCGTCCAAGGCGACGGTTGTCGACGTACCCTTGACCGTAGATGACGAGCGCGCCCAAGACGTGCTGCCCAAGCGCCGGCTCAGCTAGCAAAGCCCCACGGCGATCGAGCATTTCGCAGGGAACGCGGCGACGCGCAAGTTCGCGAGCGAATTCTGCAAGCTCTTCGCGACGCGCGGCATCAAACGCAGCCTCGACGATGCCATCCAACAAAACATCGACATGGACGCCACCCGCGTCAACCACCCGTTGCACGAAGGCCGGGTATTCCAAAAGCGAAGCTCGACACAAATCCAGGAAGAGCTCATCTTCAATGCGCTCTGCATAGGGCGCGAGCATACCGGCGCCGGCCCACGACGCGCCATGGCCCGGTTCACCGCGCTCGTACACGCGCACGGTCGCGCCGCGCTCGGCGAGCTCGAACGCGATGGCCAGACCGATCAATCCGCCGCCAACGACGAGCGCGTCCATTACATGCCGATATAAACGGGGCCTTCGCCGCCCTGTGGCGGTACCCACGTGATGATCTGATACGGATCGGCGATGTCGCAGGTCTTGCAATGCACGCAGTTGGTAAAGTTGACCTGGATACGTCCGTGTACCGCGCCTTCGTTGCCGTCTTTCTCGAACATCGGCTCGTAGACGGCGGCGGGACAAAAATACGCGCACGGATTGCCGTATTCAACCGTGCACCGGTCACGACAGATGTTCGTGTCCGCGATCTTTAAGTGACTGGGCTGATTCTCTTCGTGGATCGTGCCCGAGTTGTAGACGTCGGTCAGTTTGTCGAAGGTCAGCACGTTGTCGATCTTGGCGCGCGGCGTCTCTTTCGGGCGATAACCGGCCTTCTCCATGACTTCGTAGCCCGGTTTCGACGACAATTTGTCGATGAAGCCGAACGCGCGTCCACCGGTATACGTCGCGAGGCCGGCGTTGAATATGCCGGCCCACATCCCGTGCTCGAATCCCTGATGGAAGTTGCGCGCGCCGCGCAGCTCTTCATAGGCCCACGAATCGCGGAAGCGCTGCTCGTAGACGGAAAGTTGTTCGCTGTCGAACTTCTTGGCTTGTAATGCGTCCCATGCAGTATCCGCCGCCATCATGCCGGACTTCATTGCGAGGTGTACGCCTTTGAGACGCATGCCGTTGAGAAACCCGGCTGAGTCGCCGGTGATCATGAGTCCGTCGCTGTAGGGCCGAATCATCGCGAAGAGTCCGCCTTCGGGAATCGCTTTCGCGCCGTAACGAATCAGTTTTGCGCCGTCGAGCATTTTGCGAATCTCCGGATGCTCTTTCATGCGTTGCAATTCGTTGTGCGGATCGGTTGTGGGATTCTTGTAGTCGAGTCCGGTCACGTGCCCAATATCGAGCACGCGGTCCTTCATGCCGTAAATGAAACCGCCGCCGAACGTTTCGGGTGGTAACGGATAGCCGAGCGTGTGAATGACGGTGCCCGCCGGAAAGCGGTCATCGGGCAGTTGCCACAGTTCTTTCACACCGGCGGCGTAGACTTGCGGCTCTTTGCCTTCGTCAAGGTTGAGACGCGGAATTGCCTGCTTGGCGAGCGTCCCGCGCGGGCCTTCGCCGAGAATGACGATCTTGGCGAGCAGATCGGCGCCCGGTTCGTAGTTTGCCTTCGGCTTCCCGTCGTGATCTACGCCTTTGTCGCCGGTGCGCACGCCGATGACGCGATCGCCGTCCCACAACAGCTCTTGCCCCGGAAACTCTCCAAAGACTTGCACGCCGAGCTCTTCCGCTTGCGTGGCCATCCACTTCGTCAGGCGTTGCAGCGACGACACGTACTTGCCGTGGTTGTTCAACGGCGGCGGCGTGAACGGCGCTTTGATTTTCCCGCTCTTCGTAAGGAACCACAGCTCGTCGCGACCAACCGGCGCCTCGATCGGTGCACCGCGATCGAGCCAATCCGGCATCAGTTCGTTGATCGCGCGCGGATCCAGCACGAGGCCCGACAACCCGTGGTTGCCGATCTCCGCGGCCTTTTCGATCACCAAGATCTCGAGTTGTTCGCCCGCCTCTTTCGCGAGCTGTCCTAGACGAATTGCGCCCGCCAGCGAGGCCGGGCCCGCGCCGACGAAGAGCACGTCGACTTCGAGTTGATCACGTTGCGCCATGGCTATGATATTCGCGAAAGCGCGAATTTTACCGCTGCGACGTGTGTCGCAACCCGCGTCTGGAATGGCATCACCGCCGATGGCGTTTCCAGTGTGAGGCCGAGACGCGCCGCATTGCGCATGAGGAGCTGCGTGAGCGTACGCCCACCGATCTTTTCAGCTTCCGCATCCGGGTCGGGCGTAAGCACGTCGCGCGGATCGATCGGCGTGCCGGTGCTCGCGACCATGTCGACGAGACCGCGCCCGATACCGGAGCCGCCGTACTCGTAACAATAGAAGCCGTTCGCTTCGTCGTCTTCGTGCAGATCGATCGCAAGCGCGAATTTGAGATCGCGATTCGCCGTGATGATCGCCTTCGATTCCGGCGACGAGCCGCCGCGGCCGAACGTACGATTGACGTCGAGTCCGTCTATGCTCTCGCGCGTGCGCGCATCGTATCCGGTCGGATTCGTGCATGCCCACATGCGATAGGAAAACCGCGGATCGAGGTCATCGTTTTCGACGAGTTCGAGCAAGGCGTGCGGTCCGGCGGGTTCATCACCGTGCACGCCGGCAGCGAGATGAATCGCGGGCAACGCGTGATCGCCATATTCTGCGCACAAGAGCGTACGCGGTGCCCCGACGCACGCCACCTCGCGCACGCGCACGTCACGCGCGCGTAGTGCCTTCCAGCGCCGCGCAAGCTCCTGGTAGGTGGGCTCCTGTACCGCCATAAATGCTCCCCTCCATGAAAATCCAAATCGGGGTGATGGGCTCCGCCGGCGGAGTCATCACCAAGCCGGAGCTCGATCTTGCGCGCCGTCTCGGCCATCACGTTGCCGAGCGCGGAGCGACGATCGTCACCGGCGCATGCCCCGGACTCCCGCACGCGGCCGTGCTTGGGGCGCATGAAGCTGGTGGTGTCAGCCTTGGCGTCTCGCCCGCGCTCTCACGCGAGGAACATGTCAAGGTCTACGATTCCCCTCTGCAACCTTATACCACGATGGTCTTTACCGGATCGGGGCTGATGGGCCGCGAGACGCACAACATTCATAGTTCAGATTTCGTACTCTTTCTCGGAGGACGAAGCGGGACATTGGGAGAGTTCGCAATTGCCTACGATGAAGGCAAACTCATCGGGATTCTGACCAACTCCGGCGGCATCTCGAATAATCTTACCGACATCGCCGGGCTCGTGAAAAAGGAGACCGGTTCGATCATCTTAACCGACGACAATCCGGAGAAGCTCGTCGATCGCTGCTTGCAGGAGTATTTACGCTTGGACCTTCCCTCATCGGTGGTCTTCGATCGTGGCTGAATTGACGTTTATCGGCGCAGCCGGCATCGTCACGGGGAGCAAGCATCTCTTGACGGTTGGCTCGAAGCACGTGCTCGTCGACTGCGGCATGTTCCAAGGAACCAAGGACGTCGTTGCACTCAACGGGGTCCCGCTGCCGATTGCGGCCGACGACATCGACGCGGTCGTCGTGACGCACGGCCATCTGGATCACGTCGGCTATTTGCCGAAGCTGATCCACGATGGGTTCTCGGGTCCGATCTTCTGCACGCCGCCAACGCGGGAAGTGATGCAGATCGTGCTCGACGACTCCGCAAATTTGCAGCAAGAGCTGCAAGAGCGCGGGTACCAGCATCAGCGTCCCTACGCACCGCCGATGTACTACGATCCCCGCGATGTCGAGCGCACGATGAAGCACGTCCAACCGATTCCCCTACACAAACCTTTTGCCGTCGATAGCGCGATGCAGGCGACATATTACGATGCCGGACACATCATCGGTTCCGCGTTCGTCGCATTCGAATTCGAAGGCAAGCGTGTCGTGTTCTCCGGCGATCTCGGTCGCTACGGCCGTCCCCTGCTCTTCGATCCCGAAGCGATGGGCGCCGCAACCGATCTGATCTGCGAATCGACCTACGCGAATCAGGTGCATCCGCCACAACCGGTCGAGGATCTCCGCCAGGCGATCCTTGCCGGCATCGCGCGCGGCGGCGCAATCGTGATTCCCGCCTTTGCGATCGAGCGCTCACAAGATATACTTCTCGCTATCGCAACGCTGCAAGCACAAGATCCACAGATTGCCAAGCTTCCGGTGCACCTGGACAGTCCGATGGCCGAGAAGGTCGACGCCGTCTTCGAGCATTTTCCCGATGCGCACAAACCGATTCCCAACGATTCATCGTCAACGCCCTTCGGCGTACGAAATTTCACCCAGCATGTGACGACCGAAGAATCGAAGGCGCTCAACGACGTGACCGGGCCGCATCTAATCCTCTCGGCGAGTGGAATGGCCTCGGGCGGCCGCGTCTTGCACCACTTGCATAATCACATCGGCGATCCCAAGTCGACGATCATCTTCCCGGGATATCAATCGCTTGGGACGCTCGGCTACATCCTCACGCACGGCGCAAAGCACGTCACCTTGTACAACGATGTGATCCCGATTCGCGCGACGCTCGTCCACCTCTCGGGTTTTAGCGCGCACGCCGATCGCAACGAGTTGCACCGCTGGTTGCAGACCTGCACGAGCACGCCGCATCTCTACGCCGTGCACGGCGAAGCGCCGTCAGCCGCTGCGCTCGCAGCAACGGCGCGCAGCGCTTTCGGCTGGAAGGCCGACATTGCGCATCGCGGAACGACGGTCACGCTATGATGCACCGCAGTTTCGCAAGCGACAACAACGCGCCGGTCGCGCCCGAGATACTCCAGGCGATCCTCGATGCGAACGCGGGCGACGCAGTCGGCTACGGCGACGACCCGTGGACGGCACGCGCGATCGCTAAATTTCGCGAGCACTTCGGCCCGGAGGCCGACGTGTATTTCACCTTCAACGGTACCGGGGCGAACGTGGTCGCGCTCAGTTGCGTTACGCGGCCGTGGGAAGCCGTCCTCGCACCTGCGAGCGCGCACTTGCAGACTGACGAGTGCGGCGCGTTCGAGCGCTTCACGGGCTCGAAGGTCATTCCGATTCCAACCACCGACGGGAAGATCCGCATTCCCGATCTCGAGCCATACCTACTCGCCGGACACGGAGAGCATTTTCCGCAACCGCGCGTGATCTCGGTCTCGAATACGACCGAGTACGGGGGCGTTTACGAACCGGAGGAGCTGCGTGAACTCTGTGCATTCGCGCATGCACGCGGCTTACTCGTGCACGTTGATGGTGCACGCATCGCGAACGCCGCCGCCGCACTCGGGTCAACCCCGCGCGCGCTTACCAAGGACGTAGGCGTTGATATCCTCAGCTTCGGCGGCACGAAAAACGGCCTGATGGGTGGCGAGGCGATGTGCTTCTTCAATCCAAAGCTCAGCGAGGGCATCGCGCTCTTTGCGCGCAAGCAAGGTATGCAACTCGCCTCGAAAATGCGCTACATCGCCGCGCAGTTCGAGGCGCTCCTTTCCGACGATCGTTGGCTCACCTACGCATCGCATGCGAATGCGATGGCGCAACGGCTGCTCGCCGGCGTTCGTGATATCCCCGGCGTGACGATTACACGGCCGGTATGCGCCAATGCTATCTTCGCGACGATGGATCGCGCTGCGATCGTGCGCGTGCAAGAAAAGTTCTTCTTCTACGTTTTCAACGAAGCGCTCCCGGAAGTGCGCTGGATGAC
>DATJOM010000105.1:0-2214 GCA_035507095.1 Candidatus Acidiferrum sp. | reverse complement strand
GTGCTTCTCGGCATCGAACAGCGCAATCGGCTGATACGCGCATCCACGCGCGCACGACGTAATGGGCGCTTCCGCATAGCGTACGACGGTACCCAAGCGCTGATGCTCGCGCTCAGTTTGCGGGTTGGTGCGATGATGGCCAATGCGTCCCCGCTGCTTGCGGATGCCTTCGCCCGGGCCGGGCGACTGCTCGGCGTCGCGATGCAGCTCCAGGGTCAGGCGCGGGGCAGCACCAGTCCGCTAGCGAATCGGTACGCTGCGAAGGCGCTGGCGATCGTTGAAGGGTCGCCGCTGACACATACCTTCGTAACGGAGTTTAGGGAGATCACGTACGAGCTTGCAGCACGGAGCTGAAACCGGACGGCTGGCTGACGCTAGTGTTTCGAGAAAAGCCGACCACCTTCGAATCAACGTCGAACAAGACGTTCGTGCGAAAGGGGTCAGCGCCGGATTCGAGCGCTATCGTTTCGAGCATTGTGCGCTGCCCGAGATCGCGCTCGAGGACGTCGACCTCGGCGTAACGCATTTCGGCCGCGCGCTGCGCGTGCCGATCGTAATCTCGTGTATGACCGGCGGAACGCCTGAGGCAACCGGAGTTAATCGCACGCTCGCACGCGTTGCCGAAGAGTTCGGGTTTGCTATGGGTCTCGGCTCGGGCCGCGTGCTGCTGGAAGATCCAAGTACCATTGAGAGCTTCGACGTGCGTTCGGTCGCGCCCAACGTTTTGCTCTTTGCCAACCTTGGTGCGGTGCAATTGAATAAAGGCTACGGCGCGGCGCAATGCCGCCACTTGATGAAGCTCGTGCAGGCCGACGGACTGATCTTGCATCTCAATCCGCTGCAAGAGGCGCTGCAGGCGGAGGGCGACACCGATTTCCGCGGACTGCTCGGACGCATTCGCGAGCTCTGCGGTCTGCTCGACGCGCCCGTTATCGTCAAAGAAGTCGGCTGGGGGTTGAGTGGGTCCGTCGTACGCGAGCTGTTTCGCGCCGGCGTCGCGGGTGTCGACGTCGCCGGTGCCGGTGGAACCTCGTGGAGCGAGGTCGAGCGGTATCGCACGCGCGAGAACTGGCGCGTGCGCGTTGCTGCGCAATTTGCCGGTTGGGGTATTCCAACCGCGGAATGCGTACGCGCTGCGCGTGCGGTTGAGCCGGATGGCTTGATCGTGGCGAGTGGCGGAATCCGTGACGGCGTCGACGTTGCAAAGGCGATCGCGCTGGGAGCCGATCTGATCGGCATCGCGGGACCGTTCTTACGCGCAGCCGCGCAAGGCACCGACGCAGCGCGCGAGCTTGCGCGCGAAGTTGTCGAAGTGTTACGCATCGCGATGTTTTCGCTTGGCTTGCGCACGATAGAAGAACTTAAAGCGACCGACAGGCTGGTGCCTGCATGAAACCGGTAACGTTGGCTGCCGCCGACGCCTACTGCCGCGACCTGACGAAACGCCACTATGAAAACTTCATCGTCGCCTCGGCATTGGTGCGTCCGGATGTCCGGCGCGACCTCGCGCGCGTCTACGCGTTCTGTCGAACGACCGACGATCTTGGCGATGAGAGCACCTCGCGGGAGGAGGCGTTGACCCGGCTCGGGCGTTGGCGCGACGAGCTGCAGGCGGTCTTTGCCGGCGAAACGCCGGTCCACCCCGTGCTGATCGCGTTGCGCGAGACCATTGCGCGCGCGGCGATCCCGCACCAGCTCTTCTTGGACCTCATCGGCGCAAACGTGCAAGACCAACACGTCACCTCGTACCCGAATTGGTTGCAACTCGAGGGCTACTGCAAACTCTCCGCCGCGCCGGTTGGGCGGATGGTGCTGGCCGTGTTCGGTGTAACCGATCCGCGCGCGCCCGGGTTGTCGGACGACGTGTGCATTGGATTGCAACTTGCCAATCACGCGCAGGACGTGAAGCGCGACGCGCAGATCGGCCGGCGCTATCTGCTCGACGACGAGATCTCCGCCTTCGGCACGTCCGGCGCCGTACGCGCGCTGGTTGAGCGTGCGCGCCGCTTGCTCGATTCGGGGCGCACCCTCGAGACGATCGTGCCCTTTGCGCTTAGTCTTCAGCTACGCCTCTACCGCAAAGGCGGCCTCGCAATCTGCCGCGCGATCGAGCGCCTTGACTATCACACCGAAATGCGTCGGCCGACGGTGAGCACCCGCGAGAAGCTCGCAATCCTCTTGGGGAGCTATGTCCGCACGTAGTGAAGTGTGCTG
>DATJOM010000104.1:0-3826 GCA_035507095.1 Candidatus Acidiferrum sp. | reverse complement strand
CCGAAAAACTCGGGCGCTTGTGAGCATCGCGCGCCACTAAATGCCGTACGTCGAATCTCGCATCGCTATCGCCGCTCCCGCGCGCGCCGTCTACGAGCTTGCCAAAGACCAGGAGCGCTTTCCCGAATTCATGCCCGACGTCGAGACCGTGCAGGTGCTCGAGCGCCACGCCGACCGCGTCATCTCGCGCTGGAAGACGCTGGTCGAGGAGGCGCCGATCGAATGGACCGAGGAAGACCGTTTCGACGACGGCGCGCTGCGCATCGACTACGCGCTGCTCGAAGGCGACCTCGACACCTTCGAAGGTGCCTGGACCTTTGAAGAGCGCGACGGCTTGACGCACGTGCTGCTGACCGTGGAGTATGATTTCGGAGTACCGACGCTCGCCGAGCTGATCGGTCCGACGTTACAGAAGAAGGTGCTCGAGAATAGCGAGATGATGCTCAAAGCGTTGAAGGTGCAGGCGGAGCAATGAAGTTTTGCTTTGTGATCCATCCGCTTTCGCTCGAAGACGTCGCGCGGTACGAACCGGGCGCGGCGGGCAAAGGCGCGCCGATCGTTCGCAAGATCATGGAGTGGATGCCGCCCTGGGCCACGGCGCATATCACCGGCGTGCGAACCCCCGATGGGCGCGAAACCGAGGGCTGGTTCGTCACCGCGCCGCTCTTACCCGAACAGATGATGGAGTTTCCGCGCGAGGAGGTCTACAAGCGCATCGTGCGAGCCATCGAAATTGGTGCGGAACTCGGCGCGGAGGTTGCGGGACTGGGCGCATTTACCGGCGTCGTCGGTGACGGCGGTATTACGGTCGCGGAACGCTCGCCGATCCCGGTAACAACCGGAAACTCACTCACGATTGCCGCCGGCATTCAGAGTTTCTTTCGCGGCGCGCGTGAGATGGGCGTCGATCCCGCGACCGCGACGGTTGCGATCGTCGGCGCAACCGGCTCGATCGGCAGCGCATGCGTGAAGTTGATCGCGCCGCACGCGAAGCACATCGTACTGGTCGCGCGGAACAACACGCGGCTCGCGAAATTCTACCAAGAGGTGAAACGCGAGCTGCCCTGCGAGCTATCGTACACGACCGATATCTCGGAGGCAGTACGCCGTTCGCAGTTGATCCTCACCGCGACCTCGTCGACGCAAGATATCATTCAGCCCGAAGACCTCGTGCCAGGTGCCGTGGTGTGCGAGCTTTCGTTGCCGCACGACGTCAGCCGGCGCGTTGCGCTCGAGCGTCCCGACGTGCTCGTGACCGAAGGCGGCAATATGGTCGTTCCAGGCAATCCGTACTTCGAGCGCGTGCGCGAGCCGGGCAGCGAATTCGATTTGAACCTTCCGCCACGGACGGCGCTCGCATGCATGAGCGAAACGATGGTCCTCGCGCTCGAACATCGCGCCGAGTCGTACACGCTCGGCCGCGGCATCGACGTCAACAAGGTCGTCGAGATCGAAGCGATGGCGACGCGCTGCGGCTTTACGCTGGCCGGCATGCGCGCCTTCGATACCGCGATTACGCCGGAGAAGATCGCGGCCACGCGCGCCGCCGCCGAGGGTCGTCGAAAAGCGGTGATCGCGTGAGCGACGTCGCGGTCGAGCTCGCACCGTCGCCGCCAACCGGTCTGATGGGGTGGCTACGTTTCGATCAATCGCGCGTCCCCGAGGTTGAAGCGGCCTACGACGCCTTCATCCGAAGTGCTCGCCCAGGAGTCATTGCCGGCGTTGCGCTCCTGGCATTGCTCGTTGCGCCGCTTGCCGGCGTGGCGATTTTCTATATTGGGTTGCTGGTTGCGATTCTTCGTTGTCCGGCTGATGTTCGAGAAACCATTATCGTTGGATGCGTCGACGTAAAGCGCGCCTGCACCTTCGCTGCGCTCGTGGCGATTGTCATTGCGATTCTTGAGGCGCTTGTTGCGCTCGCCGTGACGCCACGTTACGGGGGTATCCCGAGAATCCCCGCGATCTGGTATTCGTTTAGCCTCGTTTGGATTGCGGCGGCAGTGTTTCTTGCGCCGGTCGCCGAGGAACTTTTCGTTCAAGGCTGGTTTCAAAGCCGCGTTCGAAATCTTGGCGGCGCGGGCTCGGCCCTGCTGGCTACCGTGTTCTTCGTCGCGATACATTTCCCGAAGACGCCGTACGACTTTATTCGCGCCGGCAACCTGGGATTTGCTGGATACCTGCGAAGCACCACGCGCTCGTTGGGGGCGTGCATCGTTGCACACGCCTGTAACAACGCCGTCGCCTTCATCGTATTCCCAATTGTGCTTCGCCTCGCGCGGCATGCGGTTCCATAAGGCGTGAAACGCATCGTCTCGGTTTCGCTCGGCTCGTCGACGCGCGATCACCACGCGGTCGTGGAGTTGCTCGGCGAAACCTTCGACATCACGCGCGAAGGCATGGACGGAAAACTCGATCGGGCGATCGCGCGCGTTGCGGAGCTCGACGGCACGGTCGATGCGATCGGCCTGGGCGGCATCGACGTCTACCTGTATGCCGGTTCGAAGCGCTATGCGTTACGCGACGGCTTGCGGTTGTTGCAAGCCGCGAAGGTCACCCCGGTGGTTGACGGCAGCGGTTTGAAGAACACGCTCGAGCGGGAAGCGATCCGCTACATGCAAGACGAGCTGGGCATCGAGCTGCGCGGCAAACACGTGCTCATGGTCAGCGCGCTCGACCGCTTCGGTATGGCGCAAGCGCTGGTCGAGGCGGGCGCAGACGTACTCTTCGGCGATTTCATATTCGCGCTCGACAAAGACATGGCAGTGCGCGATCTGCACACGTTCGAAGCGATGGCGGAGAAGTATCTACCCGACGCGTGTAAACTGCCGTTCCAATTTTTCTACCCAACCGGGAAGAAACAAGAGAAGCCGCCCGAGCCCAAATATCCGCAGTACTACGAAGAGGCCGACATTATTGCCGGCGACTTCCATTTCATGCGCCAGTTCATGCCGGAACATCTCGACGGCAAGATCGTGTTGACCAATACGGTCACCGATCGCGACGTCGATGAATTGCGCAAGCGCGGCGTGAAGACCTTGATCACGACGACACCGGATTTTCAGGGGCGCTCCTATGGCACCAACGTTGTTGAAGCCGCGCTGCTCGCGCTCCTCGGCAAGCGATGGGAAGACGTCACGCCCGCCGACTACGAGCGCGTGCTCCACGACTTGCATCTGCACCCGCGGGTAATTGCACTGCATTGACGCGCCGGCTACCGCGCGTCCTCCGCTTCTTCGATATCTCGGTGCTGGCATCGGCGTCGATGGGCCCCGCGTATTCGCTTGCCTCGACGATGGGCCTGATGGTCTTTGCGGCAGGCTTCGGCGCGCCCGTCGCGCTCATCGCACTTTCCGCGATCATGCTTTGCATTGCGATTGCGTTTGCCTATCTCTCGCGCGTCGCTCCGAACGCAGGCTCGTCGTATTCGTGGATCCGCATGGCTTTCGGCTCGCACGCGGGCGCGTACGGCGCGTGGTTGCTGCTACTCTCGAATTTCTTTGCGACGATGGCGACCGCGGTGCCGGCCGGCATCTATACGCTCGCGCTCGTCGCGCCGGCGCACGAGCAAGCACCGCTGTGGACCGCGGCGGTCGGCGCTGTGTGGATCGTCGCCAGCGCCGCGCTGCTTTACGCCGGCGTGCGCCCGACGGCGCTCGTGACGTTTCTTGCGCTTGCGCTCGAACTTGGCGTGTTGCTGATCGCGGCTGTCGTCGCCGCATTGCATGCGCCGGTGCCGGCGCTCGCAACGCCGCTTTCGACGCCGCTACCGGCAGCGTTCGGCTTCAGCGGCTTCGTTACGGCAATGACGCTTGCGGTGTGGATGAGC
>DATJOM010000103.1:0-42574 GCA_035507095.1 Candidatus Acidiferrum sp. | reverse complement strand
CGCATCCAGAGCACGTCCATCGGCGCACCGAGATCGCGCGGTGTTATCGCCGAGGCTTCGCGCAGCGTCGACGAGCGGCCGTCGCATGCGACGACGACATCGGCGCGAATGGGGAACGGGCCGTTGGGCCCCTGCGCTCGCACGCCGACAACGCGACCCTGCTCGCGAATGAGATCTTTGCCCTCGGTTCCCATCAGCAAGCGAAAACCCGAATAGGCCCGCGCCTTCCCGGCGAGAAAGCTCAAGAAATCCCATTGCGGCATGATGCCGAGGAACTTCGTCTTGGCCGGCACGTGGCTAAAATCGCCAATCGTGATCGTGTCTTGGCCGAGATGCCCCGAGATTTCCACGATCTCGCTGTGCGGAAGCTTGAGGAATTCATCGAGCAGTCCGAGTTCGTCGAGCACGGTCATGGTCGATGGATGCACCGTGTCGCCGCGAAAATCGCGCAAGAAATCTTCGTGCTTTTCGAGGACGACGACCGAGTGGCCGGCGCGTGCGAGCAAAAAGCTGAGCATGATTCCGGCAGGGCCCCCGCCGACCACACATGCACGAACCTCGATCGGCGCCGCGGTGTTCATCCTACGACAAGATTGACCAATTTATCCGGGACGTAAACCTGCTTGCGGATGGATTTGCCGTCGATGTACGCTTGCACGTTCGGATCCAGCAGCGCGAGTTCGAGCGCTTCGGTCTCGCCGATCCCGGGCGTTGCCCCGATGCGCGCGCGAATCTTGCCGTTCACCTGCACGACGAGCGTAATTTCGTCGACGGCAAGCGCTTGATCCTCGGGCTCAACGACGCGTTCGAGGTGGATCGAGCTGGTGTGACCCATCCGCGACCAGAGCTCGTCGGCGATGTGGGGCGCGTACGGCGCGATCAGCAACGGCAGCGTGTGCACGGCATAGAGGTACGCCGGCGACGTGGTGTTCGCGAACGTGGTCATCGCATTGACTAGCTCGTCGAGCTTGGCGATGGTCGTGTTGAAATGGAAGCGGCGCGAGGCAACCTCGTCGATACCGGACTTTGCGGCCACGTGAACCGCGCGGACCAGCGCGCGTTCCTCGGGCGTCTCCATTGGCGGTAACGCGCGCGGCGAAACCGAACGGGCGGCTTCGAGATGTGGTTCGCACGCGCGCCACACGCGGTTGAGGAAGCGGACGCGTCCGCTAATGCCCTCATCGGTCCAATTGCTCGTATCTTCCGGCGGCGTCACGTAGAGTAAGAACAGCCGCATCGCGTCGACGCCATTGGTGTCGGCGGTCTCATCGATCCCAATGACGTTTCCCCGCGACTTCGACATCTTCTCGCTGTTATAGAGCACCATGCCCTGATGGAAGAGGCGCTCGAAGGGCTCATCGCGTCCGCTCACCCAGCCCTGATCGTGGAAAAACTTATAGAAGAAGCGTGAGTAAAGCAGGTGCAACACGGTATGCTCGGCCCCACCGATGTACTGGTCGACGTTCATCCAATGCTTGGCGATGCCGCGCTCCCATGGCGCGTGCACGTTGCGCGGATCGAGGTAGCGCAGATAGTACCACGAGGATTCGAAGAACGTATCCATCGTGTCGCTCTCGCGGCGCGCCGCCTCGCCGCACGCCGGACAGGTCGTGTTGATGAATACGGGATCGCGCGCGAGCGGGGAACCTTCGCCCGTGATCGGCACGTCGGGCGGCAGCAAGATCGGCAGCTGGTCATCGGGCACCGCGACCTCGCCGCAGCGCTCGCAGTAGATGATCGGAATCGGGGTGCCCCAATAGCGCTGCCGCGAGACGAGCCAATCGCGAAAGCGGTAGTTGATTCTCGTTTGACCGATCCCCATGGCGGCGACGCGCTCAGCGAGAGCAATTCGCGCGTGCTCGCTCGACATGCCGCTGTAATCGTCGCTTGCGATCAATCGGCCGTCTTCACAGTAGGGTGCTTCGAGCGGCGCCGTGACCTCTTCGCCCGGCGGCACGATGACTTGAACGATCGGTAAACCGTATTTTTTTGCGAAGAGGAAATCACGTTCGTCGTGTGCCGGAACACCGCCGACCGCGCCGGTGCCATACTCTGCGAGCACATAGTTGGCGACGAAAATCGGCACACGCTCGCGCGAGAGCGGATTGATCGCATAGGCGCCGGTGAAGACGCCTTCTTTTTCCATCAGACTCGTACGCTCGAGTTCCGATTTCGAGCGCAGGCTTTCGGCAAAGCGTTCGATCTCGGCAACGTGTTTAGACGAGACGATGGTCTTAATGTGTTCGACCACCGGGTGTTCGGGAGCAATCGCAATAAACGTCGCGCCGTACACGGTGTCGATTCGGGTCGTAAAGAGCTCGACGTGCGCGTCGAGCCCGTCGATCGCCCATGCGAACTCGACGCCGTCACTGCGGCCGATCCAATTGCGCTGTGCGGTACGCGTGCGCTCGGGCCAACCGTCCAAGCGATCGAGTTCGTGCAATAGCCGCTCGGCGAAGTCGGTTGTCTTCAAGAACCACTGCGAAAGGTTGCGACGCTCAACCATGTGGCCGCAGCGCCAGCAGCGCCCGTCGATGACTTGCTCGTTGGCCAGCACGGTTTGATCGTGCGGACACCAATTGACCGGCGCCTCACGCTTGTAGGCTAGTCCGTGTTCGTACAGCCGCAAGAAGAGCCACTGATTCCAGCGGTAGTAGTCGGGCAGACAGGTGGCGATCTCGCGCGTCCAGTCATAGCTCGTGCCCATCAGGCGAATCTGCCGGCGCATATTCTCGATATTTGACGTCGTCCACGTCGCCGGATCGATGCCGCGCTGAATCGCTGCATTTTCCGCAGGCAACCCAAACGCGTCCCAACCCATCGGATGGAGCACGTTGTAGCCAAGCATGCGCATCGTGCGCGCAATCGCATCGCCGAGCACGTAGTTCTTCGCATGGCCGACATGGAGATCGCCCGACGGATACGGGAGCATCTCCATCGTGTAGTATTTCGGGCGCGCGTCATCAGGGGCCGTGCGGTAAATACCGTCGCGCTCCCAGCGCTCTTGCCAGGGACGTTCGATGCTGCGGAAATCGTAAGAGTCGGCCATTGAGACGATGGTAATGGAACGGCCTAGGTCCGCCTACCTTTCCAGTCTCAGTATTTGGCGTGAAAGACGACGCGATGGTGCGCGTACTCGTTCTCGTGGGAGCTGCGGCGTTGGTCGCGCTTGCGATCTGGCACCCGGCGCCGCAAGCTCCGCTTGCCATTGCGGGGCAACCGAGCACGGTCGCGCCCCCGCGCCACGCCCGCCGCGGGTTGCCGGCCGCGACCCCGGGGGCGATTGTCTACGTCGTGGGCGCGGTTGTCCGGCCTGGACTCTACCATCTTGCCGACGATGCGCGCGCCAACGATGCGGTGCGCGCGGCCGGCGGTTTTCGCCCCGGCGCGGACCCCGCTGCGGTTAACCTTGCCGCGCATGCGAGCGACGGCGACGAGATCTTCGTTCCGCTGCTTGGTGAATCTTCACGATCCACGTCGCCCACCAAGCGCGCGCGGGCGCCGCGAACACGGCTGGTCAAAACGCACGCAATCGTCGACGTAAACACCGCGTCGGCGCAGACACTCGCATCGGTACCCGGTATCGGCGCAACGGTTGCCGCACGCATCGTCGAGATCCGCGCTCGCGACGGCGCGTTCACGACCTATGACGAATTGTTGGATGTAGCGGGCATGACGCAAAGTCGCCTGGATCGCGCGCTACCGTTTCTTCACCTTTGATAGAATGATCAATGCCCCGCTCGGCGAAGTCCGGGCCACATGTCAACGGCTCTACCATCGCAAGAGACGCTGCCGCACCTGATCCGGCGCGCCTTGGAGGATCCTCGTCCCGATACGCTCGTCGAACGCGTCGACGGTGCCTGGACGCCGATAGCGTCGCAGCGCGTTCTCGAACGGGTGCTTGACGTCGCGTGCGCGATCCGCGACGCCGGTTTGCAGCAAGGCGATCGCGTCGCGCTCGTTGCGCACGATAGCGTCGATTGGATTATTTGCGATTTTGCGACGCTCTTCGCGGGCTGCGTGGTAGTGCCGATCTATCCGACGCAGGCGCTCGATATTACCGAGTACATTCTCAAGCACAGCGAAGCCAAGCTGCTTTTCGTCGATACGCCCGGATTGCTCGAACGTTTGCGCGAAGCGAATATTCCGCTACCGCAAGTTGTCGTTTTTGCGTCGGCGGGCGATGATTCGCTAGCCGCATTCGAGCGAAAAGGCGCAGCGATTCGCGCTGCGCATCCGGAGTTGCCCGGCGAGTACGAAGTTGCGCTCAAGCCGGAAGATCTCGCGGTGCTTATTTATACGTCGGGAACAACGGGCGTACCGAAGGGCGTCATGCTCTCGCACGACAACTTGTGTTTCGACGCGCAGTCGTCGCTCGAGTACGGTATGGAGGGTGAGCATAAGGGTCAGGATGTGCTCTCGGTGCTGCCCTATTCGCACATCTACGAGCACACGATGATCTACATTTATCTGCTCGAGCAGGTGCGGTACAATATCACGCATGACCCCAACGATCTGCTGACCGATTTGCAAGACGTGCGGCCGCGCTATATGACCAGCGTGCCGCGCATCTTCGATCGCATTCTCGCCGGTGTTGAAGGTAAGGCGATGAAACATGGCGGCTTGCAGGCCAAGCTCGTGCCGTGGGCCCTGCGTACAGGGCGCGACTACATGAAAATCCGTAACGCGGGTTCGAGTCCGAGTCCAATGCTGGCGCTTCAATATGCTATTGCAAAGCGGCTCGTGTTCGACAAACTACGCCCCCTGCTTGGACTCGATCGTGTTGAATATCTCACCAGTGGCAGCGCAAAGTTACATCCCGATGTGGCGATGACGTTCCTCGCGATGGGCGTGCCGATTATGCAGGGCTACGGCTTGACCGAGACCTCGCCGGTGATTACGGTAAGTCGCCCATCCAACAATCGCTATGGCGCGGTCGGAAAGCCGATCCCGGGCTGTGAGGTGAAAATCGCCGAAGACGGCGAGATCCTGGCGCGCGGACGAAACATCATGCAAGGCTACTATCGCGATCCCGAAGGCACCGCCGCCGTGCTTACAGATGGATGGTTCCACACCGGCGACATCGGGGAACTCGATGCCGACGGCTATCTACGCATCACCGATCGTAAGAAAGAAGTCTTCAAAACCGCAACAGGCAAGTACGTTTCTCCCGCGCGCGTCGAGGCCTCGATCAAACGCTCGATATTCGTCTCACAAGCGATGGTCGTCGGCGATGGACGTCCGTACCCGATTGCAATGATTATTCCGAACTGGGATCTGGTGCGCGTTGAACTGAATCTTCCTAGCATCACGCCCGAGGAATTAGCTGCTCGTGACGACGTGCAGCGATTTATCGCCGCCGAGGTTCGCAAACAAACGGCCGAGTTAGGCAGCTTCGAGCAGATTCGGTATGTTGTCGTGCTGCCACGTGAGTTTACGGTCGAGAGCGGCGAACTCTCTCCGGCAATGAAGATCAAGCGGCGTGTTGTGGAGCAGCGCTACA
The DNA here is from genome assembly GCA_035507095.1 of Candidatus Acidiferrum sp. Lineage (GTDB taxonomy): Bacteria > Vulcanimicrobiota > Vulcanimicrobiia > Vulcanimicrobiales > Vulcanimicrobiaceae > Aquilonibacter. The sequence goes on along the minus strand of DATJOM010000103.1, from coordinate 37,071 downwards.
GTGACGCCATCGATCGCCTGTACGCCGCCGAGCAGCGACGCGAACACGCCCATGCGTGATCCATTGGCCGCAGTCAGTCCCGCATCGCGGCGCGTCGACGATGTCATCCGCGGACCGATAAAGAGCAAGACGATCTTTCCTGTGCTGTTGTTGCACTTGATCCGCGAACATCCCGATCACGGTTACGGATTAATGCAGCGCATCGAGGCCGTGTGCGGCGATCTCATCGCAGTCAACACGAACAAGATCTATCCGCTGTTGCGGCGGCTTGAAGAGCGCGGCTTTGTCACTGCGACGTGGGATCATCCCACCAAGCGTTCGCGACGGATCTACGCGATCACGCCCTCGGGCGAAGAGCGGCTCAAAAAGATCAAGGGTGCGATGCTGCCTTATCTCGATTCGATCGAGCGCGCTGTCGTGCGTTTGAAGAAACGGCTCTACGAACAGGCGGCGCATGCCGTTTCTCGCGCTCGTTCATCTGCGTGAACGGCGCTGCGCGGATTGCAACGCGTTGCTCGGTGAGGCCGGCGCGCGTTCGTTCGTCATCGATCAACGCGGCGATCCGGTAAACTTTTCGCAGGACGAGCCTCCCGAGGAAATGCAGGCCGTGCTGGTTTGCCAGAACGGGCATTCGACGACCCTGCGCGTGCCGGACGACCTCGGTGCGGAAGAAACGCTCGCAACGCCGGATGGCGCGCCAATCGGCCGTGATGCCATGATCGTGGCCTGAAGGAAGCCGGGGGCATCCACCATTATCTAGGGCCGTATGAACCGTGTGCTTTCAATATTGATGCTCGCGGCGCTCGTGGCTACAAGCGCCACCGCGCGAGCCGCGGATACACCGAAGGAAAAAACGGCGTCTCCGCCCCCAGCTGCGGCGCCCGCTGAACCGGGCGTTTTTCCCGACTCTGTGACCGCTCACTCGGTCACGATCGACGGGAAACCGATCGCCTACACTGCGCGCGCCGGACTGATCGGATTGCACGATCAGGAAGGGAAGTTGACAGCGCAAGTTTTTTATACCGCATATATCGCGGACGGAGCGAACCCGAATTCGCGACCGGTCACCTTCATTTATAACGGTGGGCCGGGAAGCTCGACGATGTGGCTGCGCATGGGCTCATTTGGCCCGGTGCGGGTGGTTGCCGGTGATGCGACGCCAACCGGTCCGCCCCCGTATCACATCGTCGACAATCGATACAGCTTGCTCGACAAGAGCGATCTCGTTTTTATCGATATGCCCGACTCGGGCTTCGGTCGCATCATGCCGGGTGTTGACGTCAAGACGTTCTTCGGCGTCGATCAAGACGTCGCGGCCTTCGGTCAATTCATCACCAATTACCTTTCGAAATTCAATCGCTGGAACTCACCGAAGTTTCTCTTTGGTGAAAGCTACGGCACGCCGCGTTCCGCAGCGCTGTCGTCATGGCTGGTCGACCACGGCGTCGCGCTCAACGGCGTGATCTTGCAGTCGTCGATTCTGAACTTCGGTTTGGATTACGGCAACGGCGATCCAATCGGCGGCGGCGACTGGCCGTACGTCCTCTACTTGCCGACTGAGGCCGCGACGGCGTGGTATCACAACAAGATCAACCCTCGCCCGGCCGATCTGTCGTCATTCTTGAGTCAAGTCGAGCAATTCGCGATGGGCGAATATCTCGACGCACTCTATAGGGGCGACAAACTCGGCAACGGCGAGCGGGATGACGTCATTCGCAAACTGAGTCAGTACACCGGACTCTCGCCGCAATACATTCGCGTTTCGAACATTCGTATTCCGTACTTCAAATTCGAAAACGAATTGCTGCGCAACCAAGGCGAGATCGTGGGACGTCTCGACGCGCGCTACCAGACCTGGAATCTGGATCGCGCTTCAATCGACGGACCCCCATGGGATCCGACCGACGCATCGATCGACGCGCCCTATACGACGGCGATCAATCAATATCTGCGCGAAGACCTCAAGTACAACCCGCCGATCCCGTATCGGGCGAACATTTACGACATCATCTACGGACCGAACTTCTCCAACGCGGACGGCTGGGAATTCTCGCACAACGGGCGCTGGCCGACGAACACGGCTCCCGATCTCGCGGCGGCGATGGCGCAGAACCCGAACCTCAAGGTTTTTTCTGCGAACGGCTACTACGACTTCGCGACGCCGTTTTTCGCCACGGTATATACGTTGAAACATCTCAACTTGAGCCCGCAATTGCAACAGAATATCACCTTCGGTTTCTACCAAGCGGGGCACATGATCTACCTCAGCGAGCCCGCGCTCGCGCAATACAAAACCGACCTTGCGCGCTGGTACGACAGCGCGCTCGGACACTAAGGGAGGACGCGATTGATGAAGACTCGCATACTCGCGGCCTGCCTCGGCGCGGGGCTGTTGCTAGGGGCCGCACCCGAAAAACCTCCGTACGTACCGCCTGCGCCGGCCGAGGCCGTCACGCACGCCGTCGCGCACGTAAACGGCCAAGCGATTCGCTATACGGCGCGCGCCGGCATGATCACGCTGCGCAACGATAAGGATCAGCTCACCGGCCGCATGTTCTACACGGCGTTCACCAAAGACGGAGCCGATCCGAGGACGCGTCCCGTTACCTTCTTCTATAACGGTGGACCGGGAAGCTCGACGATATGGCTGCGTATGGGTTCGTTTGCACCGATGCGCGTCGAGACGGCGAACGACAAATCGATCCCTGGGCCGCCGTTTAAGCTCGTCGAGAACAACTATAGCCTCATCGATAAGACGGACGAAGTCTTCATCGACGCACCGAACACCGGCTGGAGCCGCGTGCTCGGCGTCGGGCAGCCGAAGGACTTCATGGGCGTCGATCAGGACGGACGCGCATTCACGCAGTTCATCGAGCGCTATATCACGCAATTCGGGCGCTGGAATTCGCCCAAATTCCTCTTCGGCGAAAGCTACGGCACCACGCGCGACTGCGTCTTGGTCAACATGCTGCAGAACGCAGGCGTGCAGATGAATGGTGTGGTGCTGCTCTCGTCGATCCTCAACTTTGGGCTAGGAGGCCTCGGGGGCGGGGAGCAAATCGGCGGCGGCGACTGGGCGTACGTGACGTACTTGCCGACCGAAGCTGCGGCGGCGTGGTTCCATCATAAGGCCGGTCAAGGTCAAAGTCTGACGAGTTTCTTGCAAGGCGTTGAGGCGTACGCAAGCGGTCAGTATCTCCACGACCTCGCGGCAGGTGCGGACCTCAGCCAGTCGGCTTTCAATTCCGACGTCGCGCGGCTGCACCAGTACATCGGCTTGCCCGAAGACTACATTCGCAACTCGAACCTTCGCATTCCGTACTTCCGGTTTTTGCAAGCGCTGCTGCGCGACCAAGACACGGTCGTTGGCCGGTACGACTCGCGCTACATGACGTGGGACCTTGCGCCGATGGCCGACTATCCCGAGTGGGATCCGTCGGATGTGGGGATCTCGGGCGCATTTGTTTCACTCGGCATGAACTACATGACACAAACGCTCGGCTACAAGACCAACTTGCAGTACCGGCCCACCTCGTACGGACCGGTCCTCGGCGCGCGCTGGGACTTTCATCACGACGGCGACGATCCGCCGGCAAACGTGACGCCGGACCTCGCGCGTGCAATGACGACGAATCCGCACCTGAAGGTCTTCTCCGGAAACGGGTATTTCGATTTCGCGACACCCTTCTTCGCTACGGAGTACACGCTCGACCATATGGGCCTAGCACCGGCACTTCAGAAGAACCTTACCTTCGGATTTTATCCGTCGGGACACATGGTCTATCTCAACCCGCAGGCGCTGGTCCTGTTCAAAGCGGACCTCGCGCGTTGGTACGACTCAGCCGTGTCACCCTGAGCGTAGCGAACGAAGTGAGCGTAGTCGAAGGGCTGAGACGATCTCGGTCCCTCGACTACGCTTCGCTACGCTCGGGATGACAAGGTGCTACTTGGGTCCTGCAATCGATGCGAGCTTCGCAATGGCTCCATCCAAACTTTGCGAGAGTTTGGTGAAGGCCTCGTGTTGGTCGTGCGTGGGCGCCGCATCGGCACTCTGCACTGCGTAGTACAGAAATTCGAATTGCTGACCGAGGAAGCGCAGCGTCGTAAAATCGGTTGACGGTTCGCCAACCGAGTTGTCGGGATTGCCCGCACTCCGAACGCCGAGCACGTCGTGCTGCAACCGGGTAGTTTGGTCCGCGTTGAGCTTGCCCGATTTGAGCACCGCTTGCGCGTGCGTGCGCGCCGCCGCGATCTGCGCGATCTTGTCGTCGATTGCGTTGGCAAGCGCGAACTGCTCGCGCAACGCTTGATCGGTGACGGTGATGCGCGGATCCTTTTCGAGCGTCACCTGGCGCTCGTAGGTCGCGCCGCCGACCGAGAGCCGCACCGCGTAGTGACCCGGCGGCGCCAGTGGGCCGTCATCGTGTCGCGTCGTGAAATCCCACACGAAGCGATGCGCGCCCGGATCGGTATCGACGATGACGGGTTGCCGGATCCAGCGTGGCGCGATCTCTTGCGTCATAGGATCGATGTAGGTAGGCTTATCCGCACTTGAGAATTTGCGCAAGACGGCGCCACGCGGTCCGACGATCTCGATGACCACCGGTGTTGCCGGTGAGCCGTGCAGGTAGTAATCGATGTACATGCCGATCGGGGGATTCGGCGCCTGCGGCTCCTCCGGCTGAATCGGCGTGCCTTCATCACCCGCGCGGCGAACGCGATACGCCGTGCGCGGAGTGAACAGATAGTTGCCGGCTGCGCTCACCGCACGCGCCATCTCACGCAGCGGCGCGATGTCGTCCATGATCCATTCGGAACGGCCGTGCGTGCCGATCACGAGATCGCCCGCGTGCACGTCGATGTCGCGCACCGACGTCACGGGCAGGTTACGTTGCAGCGACTGCCAGTGCGCGCCGTCGTCGAACGAAACGTACATGCCACGTTCCGTTCCTGCATAAAGCAAGCCGCGTACTTGCGGATCGGCCCGCACGACGTTGACGAACGAGCCGTCGGGAATGCCGTTTGCGATCGCGCTCCAGTGCGCGCCGCCGTCGCCGGTCTTATAGATGTAGGGACGGTAGTCTTCGAGCCGGTGGCGATCGACCGCAATGTACGCGGTGTTGCGATCCAGACGCGACGCCTCGATGATCCCGACTTTACTCCACGCCGTTAACTGCGGCGGCGTAATGTTATTCCAGTGCGCGCCGCCGTCTCGTGTGATCCACACCCGGCCGTCGTCGGTTCCGGCCCATATCGTTTTTGCGTCGAACGGCGACGGTTCGATCGCGTAGACGACGCCGCGCCGCGGCAGACCGCTGCTATCGGCGAGCGTTGCCGGATCGAGATTGCCGGGATGGTCCTCGCTTGCCGGGCCGGAGAGGTCCGGGCTGATGATCGTCCACGATTTCCCATCGTCGCGCGAACGAAAGATCTGTTGGCGCGACGTGTAGAGCGCATGATCGACCGGAGAGACCGTGATCGGGATCGTCCACGTGACGCGCCAGACGTTGTCGGGATAGGCGGTCGTCGCGTTGATGCTCTGCTCCCAGCCCGTCGAAAGGTCTTCGTACGACTCCGGATTGCTGCCGAAGAGTTTGCCGGTGTGATTCGGATCGACGGCGATCGTGCCGCTCTCGCCGCCGACGTCCATCGGACGCCAGTCCATGAAGTTGATGTTCCGCTGGATCGATTGGCTCGGCGATGCGATCGCACCTGAATCCTGTTGCGCCCCGTAGACGCCGTAGAAAAATTGATTGTCGGCGATAATGTGATAGAGCTGCGCAGTCGGCTGGTTATACCAGGTGCTCCATGTTTGCGCGCGATCGACGGAGACTTGCACGCCTTGATCGCTGCCGAGGATCATGTGCGTGGGATCGTCGGGATTGATCCACAGCGTGTGATAGTCGTCGCCACCGGGCGAACCTTTGATCGCGTTGAAGGTCTTGCCGCCATCATCGGAACGATATGTTGCCGTATCCATCACGTAGACGACGTCGGCGTTCTTCGTATCGACGGTGATGCCGCTGAAGTACCAGCCGCGTTCCCAGATGCGCCGCTGGGCTGCGCCGCCGTCCATGTGCGTCCAGGTTGCTCCGGCGTCGTCGGAACGGTACACGCCCCCTTGCGCGACGTCGGTCGACGCATCGACCTGCGCGTAGACGCGCGACGGATTGCTCGGCGCAACGGCCAGACCGACGCGCCCGAATTTCGCTGGAAGTCCGTTGGTCAGTTGCGACCAATGTGCGCCGCCGTCGGCGGTTTTGTACACGCCGCTGCCGGGACCGTTGGATGGCGGATACGTATTCCACGGCGGACGCCGCGTTTGCCATAGCGCCGCGTACACGGTGTCGGGATGCTGCGGATCCATCGCAAGCGAGATCGCACCGGTGTTGTCGTCTTTAAAGAGCACCTTGCTCCACGTCTTGCCGCCATCGGTCGTTTTGAAGACGCCGCGTTCGGCGTTTGGTCCGTACGCATGCCCGAGCGCTGCAACATACACGACGTTTGCGTCGTTCGGATCGACGGCGATCGCGCCGATCTGGCGCGTGTCGTCAAGTCCGATGTGCGACCAACTCTTCCCGCCGTCGGTCGACTTATACATGCCGTTTCCGTACGCGATATCGGAACGCATATCGGCTTCGCCGCTGCCGACGTAGAGGGTCTTGTGATCGCTCGGTGCAACGGCGATCGCACCGATAGAGCCGATGTTCTGACCGTCGAAGATCGGGTTCCACGTGCGTCCGGCGTTCGTGCTCTCCCAGACGCCTCCGTCGACCGCGCCGAAATAATAGTGATCCGGCTCACCCGGAACGCCGGTCACGGCAATCGCGCGGCCTCCGCGAAATGGGCCGATCAAACGCCATGACAGCGAGGTGAGATAGGAAGCGTCGACGTGTGCCGGGCCGTTGGCAGTCATTGATGCGCCAAGCGCAGCCGATGAAGATACGAAGCACGCCGCAAGCATGAAGCTAAGAAAACGTCGCATGAACGGTGCTACTGTGCGCTGTTTTGATAAGCCTCCCGATACCGGCCGTGCAGATGAGCTGCCGTCCCTACGATACGGAAAACGGCTGAGTCGATAAAAACGCTATATGCGGTCGATATGATCGCATTCAGCCCATACCGCAGCGGCTCCAGGTTTGAGTGCGGCGGTGCAATGCGCAGCGTCACGAAAATGACAATAACGAGTGGAATCGCGCCAACGAGCGATATGAAGAAAATCTGCCACCACACATCGCCGGAGATGAACTTCCATGCGGCGGCATACGCTTCAAGCGCCGTTTCTCCATCGTTTCCCAGCAGGAAGAAGAATTTTGCTCCCGCGAGCTTCGTCGTAATCCAAAAATACAGGACGCATCCAATTAGGTACACGAGGAGCGTCCAATCATGCGGCAAAGGGTGCGGTAACAACAGTCCAACCGTCCAAAGTGCGACGGTCAGGAGCACCGACGTGAGGGCGAATCCTTTGATGAGTGATTGCGATACATGCAATGGGCCACGAAATTGCACGGCGGTGGTGATCACGATGATGCTACCGGAGAGCAGTTCGTTTAGAAGCTTGACGAGCGAATTCGACAGATATTGATTCGTTACGCCGCAAACGATGGCCACGACGTAGAGCGGCCACCAACGCACGACGATTTTCGGTATCGAATTCAAGGCGTAACTTGTGGCGTCATTAAAGTAGCCGGACGCATAAAGACGGCGTGCCATGCCTTTGAGCGTTTGGCGCGGCAAGCGAGCTTTCATGCCGTCGGCAAGCCGTTATCAAGTTCCACGGCTACGCTGGTCGCATCGAGGTACGCTGACATGAGACTCGCTGCATCGATCCTCGCAACCGCACTGTGCATAACATTGCCGCTCGCTGCCGTTGCATCGTCCAACCACACTGGCGGCGCTGGTGGCCAGAGCAGTGGCGGCGGTAGCCGTAGTAGTAGCACCGGCGCACACGCTGCGCCGGCTGCGCGCTCGGCGCCACGCTCGGCGCCGGTCGCGCCGCGACCCCGCTCGGCGCCGGTCGCGCCGGGACCACGCTCGGCTCCGATCGGCGGCGAGACGCGAAGGCTGCCGGGGAATCGGCCATCGAACGGCGGTCATCCAGTTCCAAATCCAAACACCTATCAGCTCGCGGATTGGAGCGCCGGCCAGGTGTGGGTTGGCTATGACGGCTATTGGGGCAACGGTTTTTGGGGCCCGCTCGCGTACGGGCTAAGCGCTGCGTCCTACGTTGTCGCGACGGGGTCACCCGGCGCGAGTTTATTGCAAGCTTACGACCTTCGGCAAACGCCGTGCGGTCCGCCGGATCTCGTTGAGATCTACGGCCCCGACGGAAGCGAGATCTGCGCGTATCCGAATGCGCTCGTCGCACCGGGCGCGTACAGCGTCGACCCGGATACGCTCACGCTGTACTCCGAACCGCCGCAAATCTAAAGCGTCTACAGTACCGACCTTGCAACCGGTCTCTCATCTGAACGGCAGCGCGTTTTCAAATGAACGGCAGCACGTTTTCAACATACGCGCGTACGCTACGGCTGGAGGGACGAGGTGAATAGGTATGAAGAACTACAAGACCATCATCGCGTCAGTGTTAGCGCTGATGCTTTGTGCTTCGCCGCTCTTCGCAAGCGCTAACGATCGCACCACCAGCGACACGAGCAGTAATAGCGGAAGTCATTCCGATCCCGCGCCCGCGCCGGCCGAACGTTCCGATCCCGCGCCCGCGCCGGCCGAACGTTCCGATCCTGCGCCCGCGCCGGCCGAACGTTCCGATCCTGCGCCCGCGCCGGCCGAACGTTCCGATCCTGCGCCCGCGCCGGTCGAACGTTCCGATTCTGCACCCGCGCCGGTCGATCGTTCTGCGCCGGCTCCGGTTGAACGCGCTGTTCCCGCACCGGTAACGAATGCGCCGTCGGACCGCGCAGAAACGCGACCCGTACCGCAGCCGCCGGGGCGCGGGCCGGTTCAACCGCTACCGCCGTACCAGCGGCAGGTGCCCACGCAACCCGGTGGTGGCAGCGGACATAAGCCCAAGCCAAACCCGCACCAATATTCCAATCCGTCGCAATCGAACGACGACGAAACCGACACCACCGAGGCGAACAGCAATGCCAGCCGCGTTGCGCCGGGTGCGATAGGCGCGCAGCTTCTGCACGCCTACGGTTTACGACAAACTCTATGCGGGGCGCCGAACCTCGTCGAGATCGTACGACCCGGCGCGAGTGAGATCTGCGCCTTCCCCAATAACGTCATCGGGCCAGGTCGATATCAAGTCGACCCGGCCACACTGATGTTATATCCCGCTCAACCTAGCGATTAGGATGAGGCAACGAGGGTGGTGCATTGCGCAGCGAACGTAAACAGGCAACGTGAGCGAAGCAACGCACCCCCGAGGGGCCGCGTCCTACCACCCGCCCCCGGAGTCGCCGCCGCCGAATCCGCCGCCGCCAAAATCGCCGCCGCCACCGAATCCGCCGCCACCCCAATCGCCGCCGCTCGAGCCGCCCATGTCGGCTTGACCGGCGTCGTTAGCCCAGCCGCCGGCATCGCCACCGCCCCATGCGCCGCCTTGATCGGTCGGCACCACGTTGCCGCCGGCTTGATCGACGATCGTGGTCCCGCGATTGCCGAACATTTCGTTGCCGAGCCATGCGCCGCCGAGACCGCCGAGCAATCCGCTCCAGAAACCGCCGCCGCCACCATAATATCCGGGCCCACCGTAGCCGCCGTATCCGGGTCCACCGTATCCGGGTCCGCCGGCGCCGGGCGGTACGCCCGGGCCGCCGGGGCCGCTGTAATACGGCCCGCGCCTCGCACGGAAGAGCGACCGCACGATCAGCCAGCCGACGACGATGAGAATAATCCAAGTCCACACGTGTGAAATACCACCTGCATAATGTCTAACGGCGCGACGCGTCGTTGTAGCAACCGGGTAGTTGTTCGTCGCACCATTTGCGGGCGCGCTGTTCAAGTGCGCGCGAAAAATACCGAGGACACCGTTGACGCCGGCAGCGATTCCGCCGTCGTAATCTTCAGCTTTAAACAGCGATTCCATCGACTGCCGTATCGACGCGATCGTCGGCTCGGGAAAAAACTGCGCCGTCGCCGTGTCGGGCACGAAGATGTCCTTGCGATCGTCCTTCGCAATGAAGATCAACATGCCGTTGACGTTTTGCTGTTGGAACACGGCGTCCGCAGCGTCGCTCAACGATTTGCCGTTGAGTGACGGCACGGTCACGACGACGATCTGCTTACCGGTCTGTGCGGTAAAGGCGCCGATCTCTTGATCGAGCTGCGACACCGTCGACGACGAGAACATGCCGGCGCCGTCTTGAATCGGCTGTTCGGCAGCGACTGCTACGGTCGTGCACAGTAGCCCCATGGCCAGCGCCCAGAAGAAAGATCTAGTACTCACGGCGGTCCTCCGTAGGCTAGTATCAGGCACGGCTGCCCTGGGTTTCACCGGGTAACGGTCAGGGCGATCACCCCACCCGCCACGCTGAAGGCGAAGAGCACGATGAAGGCCCAAATGAAGAGGCGCTTCCAGAAATCCCGGCGGGCGCGCCTGGCCCTGGTCTCGTGGACGACGCGGGTCTTGTTGCTCATGAGCCGTGGGCCTGACGTTTCTCGACCTCACTCCAGAGGCGCTCGAGATTGTAGAACTGCCGCTGCTCCGGCGTAAAGACGTTGACGATCGCATTCCCGAGGTCGAGCAGGATCCATCCGCCCTCGGCGTGGCCCTCCACCCGCTTGACCGGATGGCCCTCGGCTTGCGCGCGCTCGACGATCGCATCGGCGATTGCTCGCGTCTGAATCTTTGAACGCCCGGTCACGATGACGAACGTGTCGGCGAGGATCGTGCGGCCGCTCACGTCGATGGTAATAAAGTCTTCGCCCTTTTTCTCGAGCGCGGCGTCGCGAACGACGTCGATTAGTTGAGCGATGGTTCGACTCCCTGTGGAACGGTGGTAGCAAAGGCGCGCTGCATGGCAAGCGTCTGTGGCGCCGGCTCGCGACCCGCTGCAGCGAGATAGACGAGCGTGTCGGCAATCGCTGCCGACATAGCGGCGCGCATGTCGCGCTTTGCGAGACGCCAAATCGTCGCGCGGTTCGCGAAATCGCGACCTGGTTCGAGCGCGTCGGCCAGATACACCGCGCAGTCGAGTGGTGACATCTCCGAAGCGCCCAGCGTGTGTTTCTCGATAGCCGAAAGCACCTCGAGGTCGTAGACATCGAAGCGTTCGCGGGCGAGCGCCGCGCCTAAGCGTGCGTGCAATACGATCGGATTGCGCCGCTCGAAGTCATCGATCGGCATCGCGCGACGCTCGCATTCTTCGATCAATTGCGCTGTCGTGTACAGACGAGCGAGATCGTGCAGCATAGCGGCGACCCGTGCCTTTGCCGGGTCGATGCCGTGGAGTTGCGCGAGAATATCTGCACTGCGTGCGACGCGCACGCAGTGGCGATAACGATGGTCTTGGTCGAGATGTGCGCGCACGGCGCGCGCGAGCTCGGTGTAGGTCACTCGTCGAAGTGCAGCTGTTGTAAGAGCGCGTGTTTTGCGAGCGTCATCTCGCGCAGGAAGCCGTCGGCGTGTCCGCTCGGAGCAAAGTCGGCTCGTAGAATTAGGTCGTTGTCGTAATGGTACTGCCAGCAGTCCGCGCCAAAACTTCCCTTGCATCGCGTCACGGGCGCGTTGAGATCAAGGTTCGTATGCGAGCTTTGATTGAAGGTAAACCCGCTTTCGGTTGCATCCTCATCCACTACCCCGGTGGGTTGATCCGGAGGCGCCGCCGTTTCATCGATGAGCGTGATGTACCCATTGGGCGCGGTGAGAACGGTGATCACGAGGCCGCCGGATTGGCGCCATGCGTAGCCGCGCGTATCGCGAAAGACGACGGCCTCCGGCTTGCCGAGCGCGTCGGCCGCGGTGTGAAGCGGTTCGCCGATGTACATGCCCCCGAGTGCTGCTATCAAACGCGTTATGCCAGACGAGCGCGCAGCGCTTCGAGGCGTGCTCGGAAGAGTTCGCCTTTGAGGTTGCCGGCCCACATCACGAGCGCGTTCTCGTTATTGTCGCTGTAATAGCCTTTGCGCGTGGTGACGGTCGTGAAGCCGTATTTACGATAGAGCTGCTGTGCGCCGACGTTGCTTTCCCGCACCTCCAGCGTCATCCACGACGCGCCGCGTTCGATCGCCTGATCGAGCAGATAGAGCAGCAGCGTCTCGCCATAGCGGCAACCGCGAAATGCCGGGTCAACGGCAATCGTCGTGATATGTGAATCCTCGAAGATCACCCAAATGCCGCCATAGCCGACGATCTTGTTACCGACGCGTCCAACGTAGTAATGCGCAAGCTTATTGGTGTGCAGTTCGTTGTAGAACGCATCCGCCGGCCAGGTTGTTACGAATGACGCGCGCTCGATCGTCAGCACGTCGCCGATATCGGCGTGTGCCATCGGTACGATAACGAGCGGTTCGGGACGACCGGCGGGCGCGCGCGAGAGTTCAGCCTTCATCGCAGGCGTGGGACTTTCGCCGCCGGGAGTTCCCCGTAGTCGGCGCGGACTTCGTGCACGCTCGTCGCGGGAGGCAGGCTCGCGCCCAGCAGCGCGACGGCTACTGCGGGCGGGTTGCGAAGCGGCGCGAACGGTTTCACCAGCCACCCGCCTTCGGCGAGCGCTCTGGATACGTCCTCTGGTGCGCCGACAACCGGCAATTCGCCGGGTTCGGCGTCGCGTAGCACCTCGGCCAACACCTCGTCGATCCGGCCCGAGGCGCGTGCCAGCGCCCCGGGTGCGCGGTAGCGTGCCGAGATCACGCCCGTGCGCCCGACCACAACGCACAGCGCCCTCGAGAGTTCAAGGCCCAACTCGAGCGCGTCGAATGAAGAAATCGGAACGAGTGGACGTTCCCACGCCTGTGCTAACGACTTGGCGTAGGCAATCGTAATGCGCAGGCCGGTGAAACCACCCGGGCCTATTCCCACGGCGATTCGAGCGAGTTGGTTCGGCTCGATACCGGCCGTGCGTAGCATGGCAGCCACGGCACCGAGTCCGGCCTCGAGTGCGACGGTCCCCGCGAGTGCATCGGTTGCGACGATGTCGTCATCGCGCGCGACCGCAACCGAAAACTTGCCGAGCGCGCCCTCCAACCCAAGCACGATCACGCCGGCGCAATGACCTCAACGGTGCGCGGAAGATCGCCGGCGCCGGCGATGCGTACTTCGTAACGACGCTCCGGTACGAGCGACGGCGCATGCGTCCACCACTCAACAAATGCAATCGAATAGCCGTCAAACGCTTCTTCCAAGCCGAGTTCGTGGAGTTCCTCAGGGCGCTCCACGCGATAAAGGTCGAGATGATCGATCGGCGGTTCGCCGGGATACCGATGCCAAAACGTAAACGTGGGGCTGGTTGTTTGGTCTTCGCCGTGGCGCGCGCGCACTGCGGCGCGGACGAACGTCGTCTTGCCCGAACCCAGCTCACCGGAGAGCGCAACGACGTCGCCCGGTTGCAACGCGCGCGCGAATTGCGCGGCGAAGGCTTCGAAGGCGTGTTGCGTTGGGAAAGTCTGCGGTGCTGACGCGGCGAAGCTCTCGGGCATGTCTAGCGGCGATTTCGAAACCGAACTCGAGCAGTCCGTCCAAGATCATCTCGCGCTGATTGCAAATGCGGTCAAAGCGGCCAAAGCGCGCATCGGGGAAGGCGTCGCGTCCCAGACCCAGAGCGCCCCTGTCCCGCCGTCCCCGGCCGAGCCGCGTGCGGCGGTCGATTTCAATACCCCCGAGCCGGACTTCGATCCCGCATTTGACGCCGCAGCCGGCGCGCCCGGCGAAGCCGACGCCTTCGCCGCAGAGCCGGCGCCGGCGCCCCTGCCGGAAGGCGCGATCGCCTTCGACGACCTGGCGGTGGAAGGCCTCGACGACGAGGGCATCCCGGTGTGGGAAGACCCACCCTAAAACGCGAACATATAAGGAAAGTAAGGAAAAGAGTCTTGGCCGCGTCTTGCGCGCGGCTTTTTTAAATAATGCACAACGATATCATTCAATACGTCAACGTCGAAGACGAAATGCGGGAGAGCTACCTCTCGTACGCTATGTCGGTCATCGCGTCGCGTGCGCTGCCCGACGTTCGCGACGGCCTCAAGCCGGTGCAGCGGCGCATCCTCTACGCGATGCGCGACATGGGCATGGACCCGACCAAACAGCACCGCAAGTGCGCAGGTATCATCGGCGAGGTCCTCAAGAGCTATCACCCGCACGGCGACAGTTCCGTCTACGATGCCCTCGTCCGCATGGCGCAGGATTTTACACTGCGCTATCCGCTGGTCGATGGACACGGCAACTTCGGCTCGATCGACCCGGATTCGCCGGCCGCATACCGGTATACCGAAGCGCGTCTCGCCCGTTTGGCGCTCGAGGCGCTGGCCGACATCGAAAAAGAGACGGTTCCTTTCGTCCCCAACTTCGATAACCAAGGCACCGAGCCGAGCGTGCTGCCCGGCAAACTTCCGCAACTTTTGCTCAACGGATCGAGCGGCATTGCGGTCGGCATGGCGACCAACATTCCGCCACACAATCTGAGCGAGATCGCCGATGCAATTGCGCTGTTGATCGACGACCCGAATGCAAGCGACGATGACCTGGCCGCGATCGTCAAAGGCCCCGACTTTCCGACCGGCGGCGAGATCCTAGGCACCGAGGCGATCAAGGAAGCCTATCGCACCGGGCGCGGTTCGATCACGATGCGCGGCAAGGCCGAAATCATCGAGGAAAAAGGCAAGTTCAAGATCGTTATCTCGGAAATTCCGTATCAGGTCTACAAGAGCCGCATCGTCGAGGCCATTGCCGAAGCGCACCAAGAGAAGAAGATTCAAGGCATCGCGCGACTCGACGACCTCTCGAATCGCAAGGGCATGAACGTCGTCGTCGAGCTGCAAAAGAGCGCAACCCCGAAAGTTGTGCTTAATCAGCTGTTCAAGCACACCCCGTTGCAATCCAGTTTCGGCTTCAACATGCTTGCGCTGGTGCCGGTCGGTGAGCAGCGTGCCGACGGATCGGTGGCGCTCGAACCGCAGGTGCTTAATCTCAAGCAGTTGCTCGAGCACTTCATCGCGCACCGCAAGGACGTCATCACGCGGCGCACGCGCTACGATCTTCGCAAAGCCGAGGAACGCGCGCACCTCCTCGAAGGCTACCGCATCGCACTCGACAACATCGATGAGGTCATCGAGATCGTGCGCGGGAGCCAGACAACCGACGAAGCCAAGACCAAGCTTTCGGCGCGCTTCGGGCTCTCCGACGTCCAAGCTCAAGCGATCGTCGACATGCGCTTGCGCACGTTGGTCGGGCTCGAGCGCCAGAAGATCGAGGACGAGTACACCGAGCTAATTAAAACGATCGCGGAATTGCAAGACATTCTGCGCAGCGAGCGACGCATCGCAGGAATCATCAAGAGCGAGACGCTCGACATCAAGAAGAAGTACGGCGACGAGCGCCGCACCGACGTGCTGCCGGCCGAGGACGAGATCTCGATGGAGCAGCTCGTTCCCAATGTCGATGTCGTCGTGACCTATACGGTCGGCGGCTACATCAAACGCGTCGGTATTGACACGTTCCGCACGCAAAATCGCGGTGGCCGTGGCGTGACCGGCATCGCGAACCTCAAGCGCGAGGATGTGGTGCGCAACTTCTTTGTGACCAAGACGCACGACCACGTGCTCTTCTTCACCAACAAAGGACGCGTCTACCGTCTGCGCGGCTACGAGATTCCCGATACCACGCGCACGGCGCGTGGCACGGCGCTGGTCAACCTTCTCACACTGCCGCCGGGCGAACACGTCACGGCCGTCTTCCCGATTCACGAGTTCGCCGAAGGCCGCTACATGGTGATGGTGACCGCCGAGGGCGTGATCAAGAAGACGCCACTTACCGAGTTCGCCAACGTGCGCCGCAACGGGCTCAATGCGATCAATCTCGATGAAGGCGACGAATTGCTCGCGGTCGATCTTTCCAACGGCACGCACGATATTATTCTCGCGAGTTCTGCCGGCATGGCGGTGCACTTTAACGAGAAAGACGTGCGGCCGATGGGTCGCAACGCGCGCGGCGTGAAGGCGATGACGCTCGACGAGGGCGATACGATCGTCGCGATGGATGTTATTGAACGCGAGCGCAAAGAAGTGTTGCTCGTGACGTCCCGAGCGTTCGGCAAGCGCACGCCGATTGAAGACTACCGCCACACCTCACGCGGTGGCAAGGGCGTCAAGGCGTTTGCGCGCGAGCGCGAGGATATCGGCAAGGTGCTCGATCAGATCATGGTCGCGCCCGACGACGAGATCCTCATGATCACGAGCGGCAACCAAGTGATTCGCATTCGCGTGGCCGATATTCGCAAGGCGGGACGTTCGACCAAGGGTGTGCGCTTGCAGCGTCTGGGCGAAGGCGACGAAGTAATCGCGATCACGAACCTCGGCAAGCAGGCCGAGCTGGTAACCGATATCACGGGCGAACCCGCCGAGATCGAGGGGTAGCAACCCCAGCGGCTGCCCGAGGGGTTTAGGAGCAATGGAGGTAGTATTTTTTCACACATGAGTGCTTTAGCAGACGTCGGTCAGACGAATTTCCAGGACGAAGTCCTCGGCAGCAAAGAACCGGTGCTGGTTGATTTTTGGGCCCCGTGGTGCGGCCCGTGTAAGATGCTCTCGCCGGTGGTTGAGAAGGTCGCTGCTGCAAACAGCGGCAAGGCGAAGTTTGTCAAGCTCAACACCGACGACAACCCGAACATCGCCGGGCAGTACCAGGTCTCGGGTATTCCGTGCCTCATCCTCTTCAAGGATGGCCAGCCGGTCGACCGGATCGTCGGATACGTTCCGGAGAACGTGATCTCGGGAATGCTGGCAAAGCACGTAGCTTAACCGGCGTATGAGCGACCGTCGCGCCATACCGGCGATGCACCGGTTGCTCGAAGATCCGTCCGTCGCGCCCTACGAAGTGCTCGTGGGGCGCGATGCGTTACGCGACCTCGTTGCGGCCGAGCTCGATCGCGTGCGGACGGGCGAACGGGTGCCACCGCTTGAAGCGATCGTAGCGCGACTTGTCGATCGCGCGGCGGAACATGCAGCGACGATGCTGCAGAGCGTGATCAATGCAACGGGTACGTTGCTCCACACGAATCTCGGTCGCGCGCCGATCGCATCCAGCGCTTTTGACGACGCCCGCGATGTGGCGCAAGGCTATTCAAATCTCGAGTTTGATCTACGTGCCGGCGAACGTGGCTCGCGCTACGCGCATGCGAGCGAACTTCTGTGCCGGATCACGGGCGCGCAGGATGCGCTGGTGGTCAACAACTGTGCCGCTGCAATCTTGCTGATTCTCGACACTTTCGCGCGGCATGGCGAGGTCGTGCTTGCACGCAATCAGCTGATCGAAATCGGCGGCGGCTTCCGCCTACCCGATGTCCTCGCGCGCAGCGGCGCAACGCTCGTCGAAGTCGGAACGACCAACAAAGTCTATCTACGCGACTACGAGCGCGCGCTCACGCCGCGTACGGCGCTGCTGATGCGTTCGCACCAATCGAACTATGCAATCGAAGGCTTCGTCGATGACGTTGCGCAGGCGGAGCTTGCCGCATTCGGACGGCGCGCCGGCATAGCGGTTGTCGAGGATCTGGGCAGCGGCGCGCTCGTTGACTTGCGCGAGTACGGCTTGCCGCACGAGCGTACCGTGCAGGACGCGGTTGCCGACGGCATCTCGCTTGTCGCGTTCTCCGGCGATAAATTGCTCGGGGGCCCGCAAGCCGGCATCATCGTCGGCACCCGCGCGCACGTCGCGCGGCTGCGCTCGAATCCGCTGGTGCGCGCACTCCGCGTCGATAAGGTAACACTCGCGCTGCTCGGGGCGACGCTGCGCCTGTATGCGAGCAAGGAATCACGCGAGCAGATTCCGTTCTATCGCATGCTTGCGCTCTCGACCGACGCATTGCGCGAACGCGCCGCGCGGATCGCCGTCCGCGTTTCCGGAGCGGTAGTTGTTGAAACGCGTGGGCAAATCGGTGGCGGGTCGCTGCCGCAAGCTTCGATTCCGTCGGCCGGAGTCGCTGTGCCCTCGGCCGAAACCGACGCGCTCGTCGCACGACTGCGCAGGGCGACGCCGCCAATTGTCGCGCGTATCGAGGACCAGCGTGTGGTTCTCGATCTTCGCACGGTCGCGCCGGAAGACGATGACGCGATCGTTACCGCTCTGACGAACGCGTGAAAGGTCTCTTCGCGCGCCAGCCGCTCGCGTGGACATCGCGCGAGTCGGACGGCCCGACGCTGCGCCGCACCCTGGGCTGGCCGGCGCTGACCGCGATCGGCCTTGGCACCATGCTCGGCGGTATCTTTCCGACGATCGGCGCCGGCGCGCATGCCGCCGGTCCGGCGGTCGTGCTTGCCTACGTGCTCTCCGGGTTCGTCAGCTTGTGCGTAGCGCTGTGCTACGCGGAGTTCGCCTCGATGGTCCCGGTCGCGGGCAGTGCGTACACGTACGCGTATGCGACGCTCGGCGAAGTCGTCGCATGGATCATCGGCTGGGATTTGATTCTCGAGTACGGCCTGTCGGTTGCGCCGACGGCGTCCTCGTGGTCGGCCTACGCGCAACAATTGCTCGGCACACTGGGCGTGACGCTTCCAGCCTGGGCCCAAAACGGCGATGTGCTGCACGGGCAGATCGATATCGTTGCCGCGCTCGTGGTGATCGGCATCACGTTGCTGGTCGCGGTGGGAATTCGCGAGTCGGCGAATGTCAACGGTGCGCTGGTCGTGTTTCAAATCGTGACCATGCTCGTGTTTATTGGTGCGACGGCGACGGCGATACACGGCACGTTTCTGCACCCGTTTGCGCCGAGTGGTTTTCACGGGGTCATCGCCGGCACGGCGCTTGTCTTCTATGCGTACATCGGATTCGACACGGTGACCGTTGCATCCGAGGAAGCGAATGATCCGGTCCGTCACGTGCCGATTGGGATTATCCTCGCACTGGTCATCGGCGGACTTTTGTATGTTGTGCTGGCGTTGTGCACAGTGGGCGTGACGCTGGCCGCCAAGGTCAGCAGCGGGGCGGCGATGCTCGACGCCCTCAAGGCAGCCACGACCAATCCGTGGATTTTTTGGATCGTTGCCCTCGGGGGCGTAGCGGGCAACACAACGGTTGCGATCACGTCGCTGCTTGGGCAGATCCGCATCTTTTACGTCATGGCGCGCGATCGCATGCTACCGCCGGGGGTCGCACGCATTCATCCACGGTTTCGTACGCCGGCGCTGATGACGATAATCACCGGTGCCGTCGTTACGATACTTGCTGCGACGCTGCCGCTCGCCGATCTGCTCGACTTTGTGAACATCGGTACGCTCTCGGCCTTTGCGATCGTCTGTGCCGGCGTTTTGGTCTTGCGCGTCATTCAACCTGACGCGAACCGGCCGTTTCGTGCGCCGTTCGTGTGGTTTTTCGGACTCGCCGGCGCGATTCTGTGTCCGTACCTGATCACCGGCCTCTCGTTGCCGACGTGGATTCGCTTCGGCGTGTGGTTCGTCATCGGCATGGCGATCTACGCGGCGTATGGCTACCGTAAGAGTCGGTTGCGCACGCTCTCGCCTCCGGCGACCTAATGCATATCATTGGTACAGCGGGTCACGTAGACCACGGAAAATCCTCGCTCGTCCAGGCGCTCACCGGGACGAACCCCGATCGCTGGCTGGAAGAGCAAGAGCGGGGCATGACGCTCGATTTGGGCTTTGCGCGGCTGCACTTCGATGACGGAATGGAGGCGGGCATTGTCGACGTGCCCGGGCACGAACGCTTCTTACACAACATGCTTGCCGGCGCCGCGGGAATGGAAGTTTTGCTGCTCGTGATCGCAGCCGACGACGGCGTGATGCCGCAGACGCTGGAACATCTGCAGATCCTGCGCTATCTCAACGTGCAGCGTGTCGTCGTAGCGCTCACGAAGATCGATTTGATTCCATTGGCCGAGCAGGGGGCGGCGTGTCAGCGCATCCACGCGCAGCTTGCCGAGACGATCGCGAGCGATGCGTTTATCTTCGCCGTCTCGACCGTGACCGGTGTGAACCTCGATCTACTCAAGGAGTTCTTACATCAACAGCTCGCGTCGCTGCCGCCACGCGATCCCGATGCGCCGGCGTACATGCCGATCGATCGCGTCTTTACGCTGCCTGGGCGTGGCACGATCGTCACCGGCACGTTGATGCAAGGGCGCGTCGCGGTCGGCGATACCGTTGGGATTGCACCGCTGGGAACGTCCGTGCGCGTGCGGAGCCTTCAAGTGTTTGGCGAGGCGCGCGATGCTGCCACGGGCGGCACGCGCGTTGCCCTGAACATCCCGGGCGTTGAGCGTCACCAGCTCGCGCGCGGCGCGGTGATCGCTGACCCGTCGTTTTCCGCGCGCAGCCAATTTACCGTTCGCTTCGAGGCATTACCGGAGGCGCAGTCCTTGCTTCGACGCCGCACGCCCGTACGCGCGTACATTGGCTCTGCGGAAGCTCTCGGAACGCTTGCGTTCGGCGAGAGCGTTACGCTTTCGCTACGGGAGCCGGTGCTGGCATTTCCGGGCGTGCGCTTTGTGGCGCGTCGCCTGTCGCCGAAGACGTTGCTTGGCGGTGGTGAGATCGTCTCGCTCGGCCACGAAGCTGCGCTCGCACAACCGGACGTGGAGCTGCGCGGAGCAATTGCCGCGGCCTTGGCGCAGGCGGGACTCGAACCGCGGGAACTGGGCGCGCTGGCGTTTGCTGCAAATGTGCGCGAAGACGTAGCGCGCGCCGTGCTGCGCGCGTTGGTCGAGCGGGGCGCGGTCATCGAACTCGCGCGACCGGGAGCGTACGTCGACGCCGAGGCGTTTGCCACGTTCGCGGCACATGCGCTGGCGGAACTCGAAACGGCGCACGAGCGTGAGCCGTGGGCGATGGGTCTAACCTCGCTGAACCTTGCGCGCGCACTTGGCATCCTCGAGCCGCTGGTGGTGCGTTTGCTCGCAGCGCTCGTTGAAGAGGGGCGCATTACACAGCGGCATGGCTACTATGCAACCACCGCACATCAGCCCAAGCTTACGGCGGAACAGCGTGGATTTTTCGAAACGCACGTACCGTTCGATGCGGCGGCGCCATTCGTGCCCGTTTCGTTCGACGACGTGGCCGCGCATATCAAGGCTTCGGGAATTGCCGGCATCGGCAGAGCCTTCGACACGTTGCTTGCGCGCGGCGTGCTGGTCAAAGTCAGCGACGTACTCTACCGGGGAGCCCAGATCGAACAGGCGCACCAGCGGATCGAGAGCTTCATCGCGCACCACGGCAAGATGAGCATGGCAGAGTTTCGCGATCTGCTCGGAACCTCGCGCAAGTACGCCGTGCCGTTGCTGGAATGGTTCGATGGGCGAGGAATAACGGTGCGTAGCGGCGATTATCGAATGCTTCGGAGAAGAAATGATCGACCTGAAGCGACTTCCTAAAGCCGAGCTGCACCTGCACATCGAAGGAACTTTCGAGCCCGAGCTGATCTTTAGCATTGCGGCTCGCAACGGAATCGATCCGGGATATCCAACAGTTGAAGCATTGCGCGCGGCCTATCGGTTCACCGATCTTCAGTCGTTCCTCAATGTGTACTATGCCGGCATGCGCGTGCTGCGTACGGAGCGCGACTACTTCGATCTCACGAGCGCTTATTTCGAGCGCGCCGCCACGGAAGGCGTGCGACACGCCGAGATCTTCTTCGATCCACAGGCCCACACCGATCGTGGCGTCCCATTCGGCGTCGTTGTCGAAGGAATTACGGCTGCGCGTGAGGCGGCGCTCGCGAAATTTGGCATCACCTCGCATCTGATTATGTGTTTTTTGCGCGATCTGACGGTGCAGTCGGCGATGACCACGCTCGATGCAGCGGTCGCGTATCGCGATCGCATCATCGCCGTCGGCCTCGATTCAGCCGAGATCGGGAATCCGCCCTCGAAATTCACTGCGGTGTTCGATCGCGCGCGCGCTGAGGGATTTCTAACCGTCGCACATGCGGGCGAAGAGGGTCCGCCCGAGTACATCTGGGAAGCGCTCGAGCTGCTCCACGTGTCGCGCATCGATCACGGCGTGCGCAGTCTCGAGGATCCGCAGCTGGTCGAACGCTTGCGCCGTCAGCGCATTCCGCTTACCGTGTGCCCGCTCTCAAACGTCAAACTACACGTCGTCGCCGACCTCGCGCATCATCCGCTGAAGAGGATGCTCGACGCGGGCCTGGCAGCGACCGTCAATTCCGACGATCCCGCGTATTTCGGCGGCTATGTCGCCGAGAATTTTAGCGGTATCGCCGAAGCGTTGGCGCTCACCGACGCCGAGCTGATCACGCTGGCGAAGAACTCATTCGAAGCATCCTTCATCGACGATGTCGCCAAACGCACCCTCATTGCTGAAGTCGACCGCGCGGTTAGTGCCGCACGAGCGTGACGACGCCGATCACGACCTCGATCGCGATCAAAAGGATTACGATTACCTCGAGGAACTCGTCGCGCCGGCCGCGGGCCTGATCGATGAAGAAGCGGTAGAGGTCGCCGACGCTCGCGATTTTGCTGTCGATCTGACGCTGCCAGTCCGATAAGCCAAGGCGTGCGGCTGCAGCGCGATAGATGCGCGCATAGTACGCGTCACCCACGACTTTGAGCGCGTTGCTCGAGCGGTCGATGAGTTCGAGCACGTCGACGATCAGGTAGCGCACGTTCGCGGCGAGGTCCGCTTCGCGGCGGCCGAGCACCGAGCGCGCGCGTTGCCCGGGCTGCTCGGCATAGATCGTGTCGAGCTCGCGGTCGAGCAGCGCGTCGTAGGTGCGTAGTTCGAGGAGCTGCGAATTGGCGAATTCGACAATATCGGCGATCGCGTCGCTCGACTCGCGCCGGTCGTAGACAAACGCGGTATCCCACTGCACGATCGTTAGATCGTCGGCATAATAGGAGAAGCGGGTGCGTAGCGACTCCTCGATCTCGCCCGTCGAGAGCGAACTCGATTCGCCGAGCAGAATATTCGCAAGCGCTTCGGAGTGATCGTGGAGCAGCAGCGCCGCGTCGATGCGCGGATCGAAGCGGTCGATCTCGATAATGAGATAGTCTTCGATCAATGGTGCGTGCCGATCATCGAGTGCGTCGCTCAGCTCGTCGCAAATGCGCGCGACCGTTCGCGTTGCTGAAGCGAGCAGATTGTCGTTGCGGCGCAAGCGCGATGCAATCTCTTCGAGCTCTTCCCACGCGCCGGCAAACGGAAAGTCGAAGCGTAACGAGATCACGCCGTAGTCGAAGAACTTCGCGCGAAGCGAATAAGGAAGCTCGCCGAGTTTGCCTTCGGCGAGCCGTGCAACCAGCGGAGGTGTGGGAAACTGCAGGTAGCCGCTGCTTTGATGAGGCCGCAGTGGGATGTCGGCGGGCGTGAACCCTTCGCCTTCAACCGTGCGCAACGCGGCAAGATTGATCGTGTCGGCAACGTCGAAGAGGTAGAATGCCCGCACCGCCCCCGCAGCAATCTTCATACCGTCCTATGCGGCGGCGACCTGTGCGTTAACTGCCTGGATCGTGATCGCAATCTCGAGCGCATCGCCGACGAGCACGCCACCGGTTTCGAGCGCCTGATTCCAGGTGAGCCCGAAGTCCTTACGGTTGATCGTCGTTGTCGCGCTAAACGCGATCCGATCGTTGCCCCACGGATCTTTGCCGCGACCATCGACGCTCGCACGCAGCGTGACGGGTTTGGTGACGCCGTGAATCGTCAGGTCGCCTTGGATGGTAAGTGCGTCGGCGGTACCGGTGATGCGCGTGGCCGTGAACGCGATCGACGGGAAGTTCGCCACATCGAGAAAGTCGGCAGATTTGAGATGCGCATCGCGATCGGCGACGTTGGTATCGATCGAGGCGGCATCGATGACCGCGCTAACCGCGGTCGGGAGGTTGCTGGCCTCGTCGAGGTCGAGATCGAGGGTAAACTGGGGGAAGGCGCCGCGCACGCGGGAGAAGACCATGTGGCGGGCCGTGAATTCCACGGACGAGTGGGCGGGGTCGAGAGCAAAAGTAGCCATGTTCGAGGGGCCTCCGATAGAGTTACTTGATGTAGCCAGGCTATCATAAGTACGTAAGCGGGGTCAAGTGGGTCGCTGGCAGCAGGGGACCCCTGCAACCAAGGTCAGCGAGCGGTGGTTGTACGAGGTGAAGCATGAACGTAGATAAGATGACCGAGCGCGTTGCGGACGGCCTCAATGAGGCATACTCGCTGGCGCTCCACGAACACAACACGCAAACGACTCCGGAGCATCTCCTCGCTGCGCTGCTCGATCAAGAGCGCGGCATCACGCCCGACGTCCTGACGAAGGCCGGCGTCGATCCAAAACTCTTCCGCCGCAACGTTGACGAGGCGATTTCACATTTGCCGCGCCTCTCCGGCCCGAACGCGGAATCCGCGCAAGTAACGATCTCGCCCGAGCTTTCGCGCATCATGACCGCTGCCGAGACCGAAGCGAACGCGCTGCAAGATGACTACGTTTCGGTCGAGCACGTGCTGCTCGCGATGGCGCAGGCGAGTGGTGCGGTCGGCAAGATTTTCCGCGATGCGGGACTGACCAAGGACAAGTTGCTCGCCGCACTGCGCGCCGTACGCGGCAATCAGCGCGTGACGACGAAAGATCCCGAGGGCACGTACAAAGCACTCGAGCGCTACGGTCGCGATCTCACGCTCGAAGCCGAGCGCGGCAAGCTCGATCCGGTGATTGGTCGTGATGACGAGATCCGTCGCATCGTCCAAGTGCTCTCGCGCCGGACGAAAAACAATCCGGTCCTGATCGGCGATCCCGGCGTCGGCAAGACGGCGATCGTCGAAGGCTTGGCGCAGCGCATCGTGCGCGGCGACGTGCCTGAAGGTCTCAAGAACAAGCGCATCGTTTCGCTCGACTTGGGCGCGCTGATCGCCGGTGCAAAATATCGCGGCGAATTTGAAGAGCGGCTCAAGGCGGTGCTCAAAGACGTTGCCAATTCCGAAGGCGCGATCGTGCTCTTCGTGGATGAACTACACAACGTCGTCGGCGCCGGTAAGGCCGAGGGCGCGATGGACGCGGGCAACTTGCTCAAGCCGATGCTTGCGCGCGGTGAACTGCACTTGATCGGCGCGACGACGCTCGATGAATATCGTAAGTACATCGAAAAGGATGCGGCGCTCGAACGGCGCTTCGCCCCCGTGCTGGTCGATCAGCCAAGCGTCGAGGACACGATCTCGATCCTGCGCGGTCTGCGCGACAAATATGAAACGCATCACGGCGTACGCATCAAAGACGGCGCTCTGGTTGCCGCGGCGACAATGAGTAACCGCTACATCTCCGACCGCTTCTTGCCCGACAAGGCGATCGATTTGGTCGACGAAGCCGCAGCGAAGTTGCGCACCGAGATTGATTCGATGCCGGCCGAGCTCGACGAAGTTTCGCGCCGCATTTTGCAGCTCGAGATCGAGCGCGAAGCGCTGCGCAAGGAGAGCGACGCACAGAGCCGTCAGCGTCTCGATACGCTCGAGCGCGAACTGGCGGAGCTGCGCGAAACGCAAGTCAGGCTGCGCACACAGTGGGACAAGGAAAAGAACGCAGCCGTGCGTTTGCGCGAACTGCGCGAGCAGATTACCGAGGCGAAGGTCCAAATCGAACAGGCCGAGCGGCAATACGATCTCAACCGCGTCGCTGAGTTGAAGTACGGTCGCGTACCGCAACTCGAGAAAGACCTTGCTGCCGAGGACGGGCGTCTGCACTCCGCCGACGGCGGACGCCTGTCGAAGGAAGAGGTCAGCGAGGAAGATATCGCCGAGGTAATCGCGCGCTGGACCGGCATTCCGGTCGCGAAACTGCTCGAAGGCGAGAAGCAGAAGCTACTGCATCTCGATGACGAGTTGCATCGCCGGGTGATCGGTCAAGACGAAGCGGTGACGGCCGTTGCAGAAGCGGTCTTGCGCTCGCGCTCCGGCCTTTCGGATCCGAATCGCCCCTTGGGCTCGTTCATCTTCCTCGGCCCGACCGGCGTGGGGAAGACTGAGCTTGCGCGTGCGCTTGCGGAGTATCTCTTCGACGACGAGCGCGCACTCGTGCGCATCGATATGTCGGAGTACGGTGAGAAGCACAGCGTCGCGCGCCTGCTCGGTGCACCGCCCGGATACGTCGGCTACGACGAAGGTGGGCAACTTACCGAAGCGGTGCGACGCCGTCCGTATTGCGTCGTGCTCTTCGATGAGATCGAGAAAGCCCATCCCGACGTCTTCAACGTCTTCTTGCAGATTCTCGACGATGGCCGATTGACCGACGGCCAAGGTCATACCGTCGATTTCCGCAACACGATCGTGATCATGACCTCGAACATCGGCAGCCATCGCATCCTCGATTACAAGGGGACGGAGGGCGGCGCGGAAGAGGCGGTCATGCGCGCGACCGTGCTCGAGGAACTACGGGCGCACTTCCGCCCCGAGTTTCTCAACCGCGTCGACGAGATCATCGTCTTCCACGCGCTCTCCGAGGAGCAGCTCATGGAGATCGTCGAGATCCAACTTGCGCGACTGCGGTCGCGCCTGGCGGAACGGCGCATCACGCTCGTGCTGGACGACGCCGCGAAACGTCACCTGGTCAAGGCTGGGTACGATCCGACCTACGGCGCGCGGCCACTCAAGCGGACGATTCAAAAGGAAATCGAGACGCCGCTCGGTCGCAAGATTCTTGCGGGTGAAATCAACGACGGCGACACAGTGAACGTGGGCTTCAACGACATCATCGGCGAACTCACGTTCAACGCGACGCCCAAGGTGCCGGCGACGGTCTAAAGGCAACGCGTCGAAAGGAGACCCTCATGATTCAACTTCGAACACATGGCTTGCTGCGGGTAGTGGTAGGGTTTGCGATTGTAGGACTCATCGTGGCGCTAAGCTCGGTGAGCGCGATGTCGGATACGATGGGCACGATGGGGTCGATGGGTAAGGCAAGCACGATGCCGACCGTCGCCAAAGGGATCCTCGTCGATCAGCATGGCATGACGCTCTACACGTTTTCCAAAGACACGGTGGGAACGTCGAATTGCGTGGGCAAGTGCGCGGATCTTTGGCCGCCGCTGCTCGTGCCGAGTGGTGCGACCGCATCGGGGAAATTCTCGGTGATCACGCGCACGGACGGTATGAAGCAGTGGGCATACGCCGGCATGCCATTGTATTTGTTCTCAAAAGATACGGCACCGGGTCAGGAGAACGGCAACGGCGTTAAAGGTCTGTGGGCGGTCGTGAAACCCTAGTCTAACCGATCATTGCGAAGACTTTATCGAGCACCGGATCACGCCCAGCGGCGATGTCGCTGGGCGTTGTCGTTACCGGAATGTCCGGCACGACACCTTGGTCGTTCGGATGCGGTTTCGGCGCAAGAAACACTTTCGTGGTGAGGTATGCACGCAGCCCGATGCCCGGCGTGGTGAAGGTGTAAATTTCACCGGTGGAATTGACCGGCTCGCCCGTTTCCTCACCCACGATCGTCGCAAGGCCGTAATCCCGTGCGGCGAGCGCACACGACATCGCCGAAGAAAACGTCTGCGCGGAGATCAGAAGATAGACCGGTCCGCTGTAGCGCAACGCTAACGGACCGGGATGGATGAGATCGGCATTGGGATCGGTGCCGAACTCGATGATCTTCCCGTTGGGTGCATCCCAGGCTTCGTCGCCGTAGATCGCTTTGTATTTGTCGGGGCCGTACTCGCCTTTGAGGCGCGTGCACGACTTCTCGATAATGCCGCCGAACTGCTTGAAGGGCTTGGTCGTAACGTAGGACCAGAGCGCGTTGTTGAGATCGCTGTCGCCGCCGCCGTTGCGGCGAATGTCGATAATCAGCGCACGAATCGGGTTGAGCTTGATCGACGTGAACGTGTCGATAAGAAACGTCTTGAAGCGATCGAGATCCTCGCACGAGCGGTAGTCGATATACCCGATCGAACCGTTCTTGAGCGTGCGATACGTGTAGGGCTGGAACGCTGAGGTTGCCGCGCTGCGGACGGGTGGTGTCGCGAGGAGATCGGATTGGTGGGTCGTGCCGTCGGGGCTCGTCCAGCGCACGCTGAAGATTGGACCCGTGCCAAAGAGCGCGGTCGCACTCCATGCTCCGGCCATGCTCACGCGCGTGCGATGCAGCAACGCCGTTTGACCACCGAACGCCGCAAGCGTCGTATCGCGATAGCTGGCCGCGGTGACGTTGTCGATCGAGTCGATCGTGCTTCCGATCTCGATCGTGTTCGTGCGATCGCCGATGACGATGAGTTGGTTGTCGGGCGAAAGGGCGAAACGCAGTGGGAAAAGCCGCGGAGCGTTGTTGAGCGGATCGGGAAACCCGAGGCTCACGTGACCGTCGTTGAGGGCGCCGAGCACGGGCGCGATCGCAAGCCAGGCCGCTCGCGTTGTCATCGGCGTGTGAATGCCGGCGCGCGTCGTACGATAAAGTGCCGTGACGTTGGTTTGATTCGAGGTGCGAAACGGCTGCGTGCCGACGTCGATCAGCGCCGACCAGATTGCATCGAGATCGGTCTGCACGACCTGCGGCGAAAACGTAGGTTCGGGTGGCGGCGTCTGCTCGACGAAATGCTCGACTGCCACGAACGATGCGGCAAGAGCGAGGAAGGTCTCCCGCGTGATCACGCGAGCTAACTTAGCGTTGAGCCCTCGACCGCCTTCAAGACGCCGTCAAGCAGCCCGGGGAACATATCGTTGAGCAGATCGCGGCGCAACCAGATGAACTTTTGCCGTCCTTCGTAGCGCGCCATGATCAAGCCGGCCTCGCGCAAAACCTTAAAGTGATGCGTGAGGTTTTGCTTTGACGTGATGTCCAAGAAATCGAATGGACACTTCTCTTCGTGTTCCGCGAGCTGACGCACGATCGCGAGGCGCGTGGGGTCGCTCAGTGCCGCCAAAATTCCGTAGATCGTGATATCGTCGCGCTCTGGATACCAGTGCGCGCGGGGGCTGGCGACGGCTTCGGAAACTTCTTGGGTCATGGGTTGACAGTAAAACATCCTTTGTACTAATCTATAGTACAAGATGTATTTTACTATAGACGAGCGGGAGCCGTCTAGTGCCACCCAAGAGGCACGCCGGTCATTTAACGCCCTTCGCAGTCACGCCATGGCGCTCGCGGGCCTCTCGGCATCGTTTGCCGAGCAAGCAAGCGAGGTAACCACGGCATACCGCCAGGCGCTCGCATCCGGAACCGATGCCTCCTGGGCGCGCTTCATCTACGCGGCCTCGAACATCGCCCAACACGGCCAGACCGTCGAGGATATCCTCGGTCTGCGCGAAGCGGAGCGCGCCGCGTGGCGCGTCTTTCGACAGATTGCCGATGAGAACGCTGACTTGCTCGCACTCGAACCGGCGCTGGTCAGCGCCTAACACCCCTTCGTAAGCAAAGGAACCCCTCGTGTCCTCCGTTGTCGAATACGGCGCGCGTCGCGTTGCGGTGGTCGCTGCCGTCATGCTCGCAGCCCTGATGCAGCTCGCCGACACGACGATCGTCAACGTCGCGTTGCCGTCGATCGACGGCACGCTCGGCGCGTCTCAAGATCAAGGCGCGTGGTTCATCACCGCCTACATCATTGCAAACGTGATCGTCATCCCGCTCACGCCGTGGCTGCAATCGATCTTCGGCCGCAAACGCTACTTCGCGATGTCGATCGCCGGATTTACCCTCGTCTCGATTCTGTGCGGCCTTGCGGGCGACACGAACACCGAGATTGCGTTGCGCTTCATTCAGGGCGCGTTCGGCGGCGGATTGATGGTGCCGGCGCAGCAGATCATTCGTGACACGTTTCCACCCGATCAACTCGGTAAGAGTCAGTCGCTCTTTGCGCTCGCAATCGTCATCGGCCCGACAATCGGCCCGACACTTGGCGGTATTCTGACCGACAACTTGACGTGGCGCTGGGTATTCTTCGTCAACGTGCTGCCCGGTATCGCGGCGGCGCTGCTCGTAATGCTTTTTGTCCGCGACCCGCATGCACCGAAGCGGATTCCGGTCGATGCGATCGGCATGGGGTTGCTCGCGGTCGGCCTTGCAACGATGCAGTACGTACTGGATGAAGGCGAGCGCAACGGCTGGTTCGATGACTCAACGATCTTCATGTGCACCGCCATCTCGGTGATCGCGCTGGTGGCGTTCGTCGCCTGGGAACTGTGGGGCACGAAGCATCCGGCGGTGGCGCTGCGGGTCTTTCGCGATCGTAACGTGTGGTCGTGTTCGATCGTCTTCTTCGCGATCGGCGCGACGATGTATGCGCTGATCTTCATTCAGCCGCAGTACGTTCAGAATTCGCTCAACTTTACGACGACGATGGCCGGCTACTTGTTGATGGTGCGCGCCGGAATGCTCGCCATTCTCTACCCGGTAACGACCTGGGTCGTCTCGCAACAGAAGTGGGATCTGCGCGTCGTTGCCGCCGTCGGCATCCTTGTAATGGGCGTCACCACGTGGTGGCAGACCTTCCAAATGACGACCGACGCGACGTTCGGCACCTTCGTGGTCACGCAAGCGCTCGGCGGTATCGGCTTGGCGTTCGTCTTCGTGCCGATCTCGGTCGTGCTGCTCGCGGGAATCGAACACGCGATCGTGCCGTCCGCTCTCGCGCTCACCCGGCTGATGCAGCAGATCGGCGCTTCGGTCGGTTCGGCCCTCGCGGCGACGCTGCTCGACCGCAACTTCAATACGGCATTGAGCGGCATCGCAGGTACGATCAATCTCGGTCGCAGCGACATAGCAGCAGTGGTTGCAGCACACGGTCAACAGGCGATCGCTGCACTGAGCGGCATCGCGGCTGCGCAGGCAGCGAACCTCGCGGCGGTCTCGACCACGCAATTCTTCGCGATCGGCACGATCGCCACGACACTTTTGCCGCTCTTGATGATTCGCCGTCCAATTGTGCGCGCGCCGGCGACTCCGGTCGTCGCGCCGGCGCCGGCACCGGTGCGCGTCGCGGTTGGGTCCATCCCGACCCCGGCGCGCGAGCCGGCGATGCGCTAGCGAATTCCAAGTTTGCTCAACTCGCGCGCGATGTCGTCTTGGCCGCGCGTGTAGCCCTCGATGTCTGCGCGCACGATACCGCGGGCGTCGATAACGAAGAGGTGTGGCAGCGTGAGGTAGTTCTCGGTTCCCGCCGTTTCAGCGGCTCTTGGTGACGGCATCCCGTTTGGCGCAGGACCAAAATCAATGCCGTGCGCGAGCGCATAGGCGCGGCACGATGCATCGTCGAGATGCGAACAGGCATTTGCCACATCTTTGACGATTGCAATGTCCTCCGGTGGCAACTGCTTCTCGAGCCCCGGAATGATTTGCGCAAGTCCCGACGGCGGCATCCCTTGTAGATGTAATGAGAATCGCTTCGGCTGCTCGCCCTCTTGCGCCGGTGGCGGCGCATCGGCGTTCGGGTGCGAGGAGAAAACGGTGAACGGGAGCTGATACTTGTTCACCATCGCGCCGCCGGCAACACTGCTATCGAGATAATCGAGACCGATGAAGTTCACGCGGTCTTTGAAGCGGTCATAATCGCGCAGGAGCGTCGGGAATTCCTCGATGCAGCCTACACACCACGACGCAAACATGACGACGATGGTGGGCTTGCCGTTGCTCGTAAGCGTTGACGGCGTCCCAACCTTTAAGCTCGCGGGTTCAAAAGCTGCGGGCGGGAGCGAGGGTGCCACATCGAGCAGTAGCACGGCGACAATGGAGCAAAGTGCGTATCGCTTCATCCGGTAGTTTTCGCATCAGCTCAGAACTGAACCCGCCGGGGTGTAGAATC
This sequence comes from Candidatus Acidiferrum sp., assembly GCA_035507095.1. GTDB lineage: Bacteria > Vulcanimicrobiota > Vulcanimicrobiia > Vulcanimicrobiales > Vulcanimicrobiaceae > Aquilonibacter. The sequence continues at coordinate 5,227 of DATJOM010000103.1, read as the reverse complement.
AACGTATGAACCGATCGGCTTTTCTTGCGACAGGGTGCTGCGCGGCGCTTGGCGGATGCACCGGCGGCGGTTCGCCCGCGAGCGTAACCAATCTCGATGCGAAAGCCTCGCAGCTGCGTACGGCGTTCAACGACCACGCCGGCAATGTGCGGCTGGTGTTGCTCGTCAGCCCAAATTGACCGTATTGCCTTCGGGGATCCTCCGAAGTTGAGCGGACCGTGCTGTCGCGCATTGCATCGAAGAATTTAACGGCCTTTGTCGTGTGGGTCCCGCAGCTGTTCGGGACGCAACCCGACGCCGTTCGCGCGAGCCGCCTGATCGACGACCCGCGTACAATTCACTATTGGGATGGCGCCGACACCACCGGCATCGAGTTCGGGCGCGTCCTACCGACACCGCAAGCTGCGTGGGACGTCTATCTCGTGTATCCGCCGGGCATTCGCTGGAGCGAAAACCTGCCGCCTAAGCCAAACTATTGGATGCAGCAGCTCGGCATCGACAACGCGCCATACCTCAACGCGCCGATCTTCGCGGACCACGTGCGTGCGCTGTTGCGGTAGCCGGCGATCTTAGCGGGAGGTCTTCTTTGACCTCGGCGCTTTGTTGCGTGACGAGGTCATTTGCTCGACGATATCGGCCCCGGTTTCGAGCGCGACACCGACCCGTTCCATCGTCTGGCCGATCGTTCTCGCGCGTTTCGCGGCCTTTTTCGCCGCGGGCACGACGTTCTTCGCAGCCCTTTTTGCAGCCGGGAGAGCTTTTTTGGCGGCTTTGCGCAGTGAACTGCTCTTTTTTCTTGTCGATTTCTTCTTAGTAGCCATACTCTAACGATTCCCGAATTCGCGCGTAGCAAAACGGCGCGCGCGCTTAGACGCTGGTTTTCTCGCGGCGTCTGGCTTTGAGGCGGTCGCTTTCGTTTAAAACGCGCTTGCGTATGCGAATCGATTGCGGTGTGACCTCGACGAGTTCGTCGTCCTCGATGAACTCAATCGCCCGTTCGAGCGACATGTTTTCTTTTGGCGGCAGCCGGACATTCTCGTCGCTGCCCGCGGCGCGCATGTTGGTCAGCTTCTTTTCACGCACGACGTTGAGGCCAACGTCTTTGTCGTCGTTGGCGCGGCCGACAACCATACCTTCGTAGATCTCCTCGCCCGGATCGACGAAGAAGCGCCCGCGTTGCTCGACGCCCGCAATCGCGTACGCCGTTGCGCGGCCCGTGTCGGTGGCGACCAGCGCGCCGACGTTGCGGCCCGGCAGCTCGCCTTGCCACTCCTGATGGTCGTAGTACGTATGCGACATTACGGCGGTGCCGCGCGTAAGCGTGAGCAGTTCACCGCGCAGACCGAAGATCGCGCGTGTCGGCATCGTGTATTCGAGACGGCGCGAGTCGCCGATGGTGATCATGTTCGACATGATCGCCTTGCGTCGGCCGAGCGACTCGATCACGGCGCCCGAGTAATCCTCGGCGACGTCGACCACGACGTACTCGACCGGCTCCCATCTCTTACCGTCGCGTTCCATGATGATGACTTGCGGCTTGGAAACCGCGAGTTCGTAGCCTTCGCGACGCATCGTCTCGATCAGGATCGAGAGATGCAGCTCGCCGCGTCCGCGCACTTCGAACGTGTCAGCCGACTCGGTGTCGGCGACACGCAAGGCAACGTTCGATTCCAGCTCGCGCATCAAACGGTCGCGAATCTGGCGCGAGGTCAGGTACTTGCCTTCTTTTCCGGCGAACGGCGAGTTGTTGACCGAGAAGGACATCGAAACCGTCGGTTCGTCGACGGCGACCGCGTGAATGCCCTCGGGTGATTGCGCATCGGCGATCGTATCGCCGATGTTCAAGTCGTCGATGCCCGAAACGCAGACGATGTCGCCCGCGGAGGCTTCCTCAACTTCGATGCGCTCGAGCCCGGCGAAGGTGAGCAGCGTCGTAAGGCGCAGGCCGCCGACGACCTTGCCTTCACGATCGACCTTGGCGATCGGGGCGTTGATCTTCGAGGCGCCGCGAAACACGCGCCCGATGCCGATGCGCCCGACGTATTTGTTGTGATCGATGGCGGAAATCAGAAGTTGGAACGGTCCGTCTTCGCTCGGCGCTTCGGGAACGTGATGCTTGATCAAATCGAAGAGGGGCTCGAGGTCGCTCGAGGGATCCTCGAGCGTGCGTTTGGCAACGCCGAGTTTCGCATTCGTATAGACGATCGGGAAATCGGCTTGCTCGTCGCTTGCGCCCAGCTCGATGAAGAGATCGAAGACTTCGTTGACGATCTCGGTCGGTCGCGCGTCTTTGCGATCGATCTTGTTAATCGCGACCAGCACTTTGAGATCGAGTTCGAGGGCTTTGCGCAACACGAAGCGCGTCTGCGGCATCACACCCTCCGCGGCGTCGACCAGCAAAAGCACGCCCTGCACCATCTGGAGCACGCGCTCGACCTCGCCGCCGAAGTCGGCGTGGCCGGGTGTATCCACGATGTTGAACTTCACGTCGCCGTGCCGGACCGCGGTATTTTTGGCGAGGATCGTGATCCCGCGCTCGCGCTCGAGCGGGTTCGAGTCCATGACGCGGGTCTCGACGTGCTGACCTTCGCGGAAGACGCCGCTCTGCTTGAGCATGGCGTCCACGAGCGTGGTCTTGCCGTGGTCGACGTGGGCGATGATGGCGACGTTGCGGATATCGGGGCGGGTCTTCACGCTCCCGGTTCTACCATAGAAGCAGAAATAAAGCTACTTCTAAGGTTAAACTACGCCTTCGGCAGCGTGAACCAGAAGCAGGTATGCTTCTCGGGCTCGCTTTCGTAGCCGATCTCGCCATGCATCATCCCGATCAGCTCGCGGCAGATGTAGAGACCAAGGCCGGTCGAGCCCTCGCCGGATGAGACCCGCCCGAAGCGCGTGAAGAGTTTGAGCCGGTCCTCGTCACTGATGCCGGGCCCCTCATTGACGACCGCAATGCGCAAGTGGGCGTTGCACGCCTTTACGTTGACGTGGATCGGGCTTGTGGGATAGCTGTACTTGACCGCATTGGAGAGGAAATTCGTCAGCACTTGCACCGCGCGACCCTCATCGGCGAGCATGTGCGGAACCGGATCGAGATAGGCGGCATTGAACGAACGATCCGGATATTCGCTGCGCATGCGTGCCATCGACTCTTCGATGATGCCGACCGGCGAGATCTTTTCGATACGCAACGCGAGGTGACCGGCGTCCATGCGCGAGAGCAGCAAGAAGTCTTCGAAGATCGACGACAGGCGCGACGTCGAGCTCGAAAGCACGCCGAGCAATTCTTTCCGCCGTTCGAGGCCGAGCGTTTCAAAGTGCGTTTGCAGCAGCGCGGTGGCCCCGCGAATAGCGGCAAGCGGCGACCGAACCTCGTGCGAAACCATACTGAAGAACTCGTTCTGCAGGCGCGCATTTTGCTCGAGACTTTGACGCTGCTCGATCTCCACCGCGTGCGAGCGCGAACTCGCAAGCGCGAGTCCGACAAGGTTGGTGAAGAGCTGCATGCGGCGTAGCGTTTCGATCGATGGAACTTTGCCGTCCAGCGGTGCGTCGGCGGAAAGGTACCCGAGCATGTTGCCGTCGGGATCGGGCAAGACGAGCGTAAGGGTGTCGCGTTCGTGCCATGCATCGGGTGCGCTGCGCGGTTCATTGAGCGGGCGATAACCGGTATAGATGCTTTGCTTCCAATAGATCTCGCGCTCGGCCGGATTATAGAAGCAATACGGCAATACTTCGGATTCGGGCGGAAGAATCTCCAAAACCGAACCACGGTCAATGTGCTCGCCAAGGCGCTCGCGCACGACCTCATCGGGGAAGCCGAGCAGCACGCGCCGGTAGAGTTCGCCGCCTGGCGCGTCGGCGGCGACGATCGTGACGTATTTGAATCCAAAAAGCTCGGCGACCGCCCGTGAGATCGACTCGAGCGCCGGCGCGATCTCTTGGGCATGAAGAATTTCATAGGTAATGCCAAGCAGGCGCTGCAGCAGCCCGCCGTCACCTGTCGCCTCGGCCTCAAAAAACATCATGAATGTGTGCTTGCCAGCTTATGCGGGGAGCGCGCGGGCATCCTGCGAAGCGAGCGGCATGGACGGTTCGAAAAGATTTACAATGGCGCTTGCCGCGGCGCTCGTCCTTACTTTCTGTACGGCAACCGCTGCGTCCGCTGATAGTAACTCCGGCGCCAAACTCGTCGCACAGAACGGCTGTACGAGTTGCCACGGTGCGAAGTTCCAGGGGGGCGAGGGACCGGCGCTTTACGGCATCGAGCATCGCCGGACTCGTGCGCAAATTGTCGCGGCCCTGGTTAGTCCAAAAGTCCCAATGCCGAACTACGGCTTTAGCGCTACGCAGGCCGGTGACATCGCCGACTATCTCTCGGGCCTCGACGGCGGCGCGACGCAAGACCAACCCGTTATCACGATCTCGCCCGAACATCCTATCGACTACGCCGACGTCACGATACGATTCCCTGGAGCACCGCCGAAGAGCGTAACCGCGGTTGCCTCGATGGCGATGGGGCAAATGCCGATGAACTCGCCGAAGGTCACGTTCAAGGCGACGTCCGATCCGCACGTCTACGCGGGTCGCATCGAATTCTCAATGGCCGGCTCCTGGACGATTCACATCGTATACGACGGAAAGACCATCGACCGGCCGATCGTCATCGGACAGTAGTGCGTCGATCGCATTTTCTGGCCGGGGTCACCGGCTCGATGAGCACGCTTGCGCTCGCGAAGCTCTCGCAGCGCGCGCTGGCAAGCGATATCGTTTCGTATCGTCTGGTAGCGACGCCGATGCGCTATTCGCCGGCGCCCGGGGTTGTGGTGGCAAATGCAATCGGCTACAACGGGCAAATTCCTGGCCCAGTGCTCCGTGTGCGATACGGACAGCGCGTGCACGTTGAGTACGTCAACAACTCTCCGCTCGAAACGACGGTGCACTGGCACGGCATGGTGTTGCCAAATGCCATGGATGGCGTTGCCAACGTCACGCAGCCACCCGTCATGCAAGGCGGACGCTTCGTATACGAGTACGCTCCTAATCCGCCGGGAACGCGTTGGTATCACGACCATGCCGGCAAGATGGCGATACTGCATGGACTCTTTGGAATGTTTATCGTCGAGGATCCGCGCGATGAGCCGGCTGACGTCGAGTTCGCAGTGATCTTCCACGACGTGCCGGATATGCGCAGCGTACGAGCGGCGATGATGGGTACCAGCCATGC
>DATJOM010000102.1:0-7835 GCA_035507095.1 Candidatus Acidiferrum sp. | reverse complement strand
GTAGACCGTGCCGCCGATTTGTTTGGCCATATTGTCGACGGGCGTCGTCCAATCTTCCGATACCTCAGCGATGATAGCCGACTTGCCCCGAGGCACCACGAAACCGGTTTCGTACGCAGCTTCGTCGTGTTCGCTCGACTTCACGGCATCCGCAGTCAAGCCAACCGCGCCGCCCGCCGCGGCGCCGATTCCGGCCGCTGTGCCGACACTTGCTGCCGTTACGGCTGCGGCACTCGCCGCGCCCGCTGCAGCGCCGACTGGACCGGCCAGCGCGCCGAGCAATGCACCAATGCCTATGCCAATTGCGGTGCGAGCACCGGGATCGGTGTCTTTGGTCGCAACATCCATCGCACCGTATTGGTCGCGATGTACGACCGCAGCGCCGTGGACCGTGATGTCGCCGGCGTCATCGAGACGCCATAGGGCATGGAGCCCCTCGTAAGCTTTGTCGTCGTTGTCAACAACGATCGCAACATAATTATCCATTTTGCTTCTCCTAAACGAATTGCGGCGCGCGGCCCTTGACTGATGTGCGTTTTGCGGCGAGTGCCCGCGAGAGCTGTTTCAGCGCGATCGCCGTGCGCAAACGAAGCGCGGCGCGGAGGATACCGAGGTCTCGCTCGTTGGCGGTTTTGATCGCTTTTGCATTTTTTGCCGCATCGTCGAGTGCGTTTACCGCATTGTTGAGGTGCTGTTGGGCATCGGCGTGCTGACTGAGTTTGAGGACCTTTAATGCTGCTTGAAGCTTGAGCGCCTCGTCGGCAAGTTTTTCCACATTGGCGCGGATGTCGGCGTGTTTTTTGGCCGTCGCATCCTGCGCTTTCTTATGCAACGCCTGTGCGTCGCGTCGCGCCTGTTCGAGGGCGCCTTTCATATCGTTCAAGATCGTTCTCCCTGTTTCCGAGTATGTCGGAGTACCTCGACACTACCAAACGGCCCGAGAGAGATGGAGGGAGCCCGACTCCCCCTAGCGCATCGGGTCGACGATCGCAAGCGCCCAGCCCGCCGGCGTGCGACCGCGCACGAAACAACCGCTTTGGGTGAACTCGTACGGCTCAAAACCGGCGCGAAGCGCCTCTGTCAACGTGCGAAATACAATCACTCCACGCATTGTCGTAACCCCGTTAAGCCAGGCGTAGTGTTGCGTCGTCGAGGGCGTACGCATGGTATTTAGCGATAAAGCCGCGCAAGGCAAGTTGCGCCTGATATACTTCCGGGACGGCGAGCGCAAAGAGCGCGAGTTCCTCGTGCGGTGTCATGCGCAGCACGCGCGCGAGACGCGCAACGATCTGCGGCGAGACCCGAATGTCGCGCCCGCTCTCGAGGCGCCGGTACCAGTCGGAGCTCACACCGGCCAACTCTGCGACCTCGTCGCGGCGCAGACCGGCGACGCGCCGGCGCCGCGTGTGCGGCAGGCCGACTTCGTCCGGGCGAAGGCGCGCGCGGAATTGCATCAAAAAATTGCGCAGATCGTGGCGGCGCTTGGCGTCGACTTCGTAGCCGAAGGATGCCCTCGTGGGAAGGAAACCTTGCTGTAGACCCAATGACATTGCGAGATGACCTCCTGCAAAGGGAACGTTAAGCGACCGGACGGAACCCTTTTGGAAAGGTGCCGGAAAAGCGCCGGAATCTGACTTCCGGGATTTTTCCGGGGAGCGCGCTAGTATGAGACTCCGGATGGAAATGGAAACGCGCAAGATCCTCGTCGTCGACGACGAGCCCGAAGTGCGCGAAATGCTGCAGCTCAATTTGAGCCTCCGGGGTTTCGACGTGCAAACCGCTCGCGACGGTATCGAGGCATTGGCTACGATCAAGGAGTGGCAGCCCGATGCCATTATCCTCGACGTCGTCATGCCAAAGATCGACGGCTTCAGTTTGCTGCCGATGATCCGGCGCATCACCGAAGCGCCGGTGATCATGTTGACCGCTAAGAGCGAGCTCACCGACGTCGTCAAGGGCCTCGAGAGCGGCGCCGACGGCTACATTGCCAAGCCGTTTGAGGTGGCCGAGCTGATTGCGCGGCTCAATGCGAAGTTGCGCCGCCCGGCGCTCGAGCATCGCGATGTGTTGACCTACGACGATCTCATCGTGAACCTGCAAACGTATGTCGTCGTGCGCGGCGAACGGCGCATCGATTTATCCGCGCGCGAGTTCAGCGTCTTGGTCACGATGTTACGCCATCCGGGGCAAGTGTTCACGCGCGACCAGCTCTTCGATGCAGTTTGGGGACCGGAAAGCGAAGCCGAGCGCGGGATCGTCGACCGCACGATCTCGAATCTTCGTGCCAAAGTCGACCATGAGTTCGGCAAGAAATTGATTCAAACGATCCGTGGCGTCGGCTTTTCGGTCCGAGAGTAAGCGATGTTCCGATCGCTGAGGCTCCGCCTCGCGCTTATGAACATCGCGATCGCGCTATGTATTGTCGTCGTGCTATTCGCAGCCGGCGTATATGCCGTGCTGGAGACTGTGCGCGACGACATCAAGGCCTCGATCAATCCACAATTTGCGCTTGTGACGACGTTGCTGAGAGAGCAATTTCGGCATGGAAAGACGATGGCTGAAGCCGCGCCGGTCGCCTGGGCTAAAGCGGGGCCGCCACAAATGTACGAATTCATTGCGTACGACGGAAGCGCAAATCTCGTGTTTAGAACAAGAAGTGCGGAAACGCTCCTTAGCACGTTGCTTTACGACTACATCGTGTATCCAAACAGCCTGTACGGGGATGCGCGCTTTTCGCAAGGTAGGGTCTTTTTCGACGTCAAGGAAGATTATCTCGCAGGCTCAATAGCCAAAGCGGCAATGCGGCAGCTCCCATTCGCGCTGGCCATACTGGCGTTCGCGGCGCCATTGTCATGGCTGGTCGCGCAGCGCGCGACCTTGCCGCTCCGTGAGCTGGCGGCAGATCTGCGAGCATTCGGGCGCGGCGACCTTGTTCCAAAAGATCTAGCACGACGGCGTGACATCGAGATGGATGCGGTGGATGCATCCTATAACGACGCGGTCGAACGCGCAAAGAAGGCATTGTCGGAACGTGCAGCGGCAAACGACAATATGCGGACATTTATCTCTGACGCCGGCCACGAACTCAAGACGCCGCTCACGATCGTGATGGGGTACATCGACGCTCTAGCGGAGGGCCTTGTTGCGAGCCCTGAAGATCACCGTCAGATCCTGCGAAAAACGCTCAATGAGTGTCGCCGTATGCGCGGAACGATTGAGAAACTCATTGAACTCGCTCGCCTGGAGCAACAAGAGCCCGATATTGGGATGGTCGACGTTGCAGCCGTCGCGCGAGATGTCGGCGACTCGATGCGCGCGCTTGCGCCGCAGCTCAAAGTCGAGGCGCCCCTCGATGGTGAGGCACTTGCCTTTGGGAACGCGGATGAAATTCGTGAAGCGATCGTGATCGCGGTCGACAACGCGCTTAAGTACGGCAAGGGATGTCCGGTCGATGTGACGGTGAGCCGGCATGCGGACGTTGTTGCGGTCGAGATCGCCGACTCAGGCCCGGGCATGACTCCCGAGGATCAGCAACGCGCGTTTGAGCGCTTCTACCGCGGGAGCGCGGCCGTTGACGTAGCCGGCACCGGCTTGGGCCTCGCCGTGGCAAAACGCGCGGTAGAACGCGCGAACGGGAGAGTCGCGCTCAATAGCGAGCAGGGTCGCGGAACCGCCGTGTCATTTTACTTGCACGCCGCGGAGCGCGCGGCTACAGATCAAGATTCGCTGTAACCAACAGCGCGCGCGGGCCATAGGGAAGCGCGTACTGCGGGAGCGGGAAGCCGGTTATCGTCGGCGCCGCGACCGCCGGATTAGCTTGCAGCAACTGATACGTCTGATCGTGGATTCCGGTGAAATTCTTGAACGTAGCGATGAGCCTTATGCGCCCTGGGAAACGGTAGCTGGCCCGTGCGTCGAACGCCATAAAAGCCGGCTGGAAGTAGGCGTTATTGTTTCCAAAGTAGGTGCCGGTGATGTCGGCAAATGCTCCGTTGGACCATTTGTAGCCGACGAGCGCCGAACCGTTTGCGTACGGGATAGGTGCTTGTGTGAAGACGGTTGTGTTCAAACCCGGTGCCCCGTTGAAGTTAGGACCGGGTATGACGTTGGTGTTCGTGCAATTATCGCCGGTGGTGTAGTTACATGTGCCGCCATTTTCATTGTAGAATCCCGGCGGTAGCGTCACTACGTATCCGCGCGTCAATCCGAAATTGACCGCAAAGTAGACGCCGCGGCTCGGATCGCGCTTCAGGCTAAGATTGATCCCCTCGTATCGTGATGCGGCGAGATTGAGATATCCTTGCGCATACAGCGGGAGGCCGGTTTGCGGATCCGTCCCGATGAAGTTCTGCGATTGATAAAGCTGCCCGTAGAGATTTGTTCGGTAGACGTCGAGGGAGCCAATCGTATTCGGTGCGAGCCTGACGTCGCTCCCGATATTCCATCCGAAAGACGTTTCCGGACGCAGATTGAGATTTGTCACTTGGATGTAACAAGCGGTGGTGCTGCAGGTCTCTTGGCCATTGGAGCCGACCAAAAAGAACATTGGCGGTAAGGCAAACCCTCCGCCGGCCGCAGCGCGGACGACCAGATTGCGCTGCGGCTGCCACGTCAATCCGACGCGCGGTGCACTATACGAAAATCGCGAGTCGACCCACGATCCGCTCGCGGCCGACGACGGGTTCGGCACGTGGTAATTCGCGTTGGTGAAGTAGTACGAAGCGTCGACGCCGACGTTATCGTTTGGTCGAAAACCGCCTTGAATGCGATACTCATCGACTGACTGTGTCACGACGGGTGTAATTTGGGGGATGCTCAGCGGCGTGCCGTTGTAGACTAAGGCGAGATTGATTGCCTGAGTCGCGCTGTTCGCCGAATGCACCCACGAACCACCGATGTAGCCGGTGTTGCCGACCTCCGTCTCATAGCTCGCAAGGAAATCGTCATTCGTAGAGCGCTGTGTTTGTGAATAGACAAACGGCGAGAACGTAAGCGTGGCCGATTGGCCGTTGAACGTGAATGGCGTGGTTGTCGAGCACGTTGCATCGTCGCAGTATGATCCCGTGCCGAAGAGCTGGACATTGGTTGGACCCGGAATGCCGCGGTTCAACGTATCGTACGTGTAGTTTTGCAGCGCCGCCAGCTGCAGAGTGCCTCTGCCCAGATAACTGGTGATTTTTTCTTCGACGAGGCTCGCCGATTGCAACTGCGGGTTTGCGCCGCTAACGAAAAGTGCTGATCCTGGGTATGTGCTTGGCGCGAGTGAGCCGGTGTAACCGGCGCCGGGTGCAAACACCTCGTCGAACAGCGGCTGCGTTTGTTCGGCCGTGGCCTGGGCACCCGCGTAGAAGATTTCGGCGGTAACGTTTTTCGAGAGATTGTAGCCGAGTGCGATGCCGCCGTTGTGCGCAACCCATTGCGTGCTTACGGTGCCGCCTCGGGCAAGGAGGTCTGTTCCAAACGTGCAGTAGCAGTTTCCGTAGATCGGGCTGGGAAGGTACGTCGCCGTATTCTGCACCGGCGTGCCGTTGATGGACACACTGGCACCCGGATAGGTAGGAATTCCGAAATTTGTTGTGATGCCATACGGCCCGGGGCTCGTGTTCGAGGAGTAACCGAGTGTCGCAAAGAGTTTCCCGGTCCGAAACGTCGCTTTGATCGTTGAAAAGTAGCCGCCATACGGGTCGTTTGTGATCGACGCCTGCACGGAATTTTTCTCGACGTTCCCGGGCGGATGCAGCACGAAGCTGCCGCCGATCGAACCCACGATGCTCGGCGCGTTTGCGCCGGGACCGCGCACGACATCGGCGGTATCGAAGAGCGACATCGGCAGTTCGCTCAGGTCGACGCCGGCCCCCGGCGTCGTTGCGAGCGAGTAGTTTGAAAGCGGCATGCCGTCGAGCGTGGTCGAGGTTTCGTATGGAAGAGCACCGTTGATCGAAAGCACGATCGGCTGAAAGGGTGAATCGGGAATGACGACGCTCGTTTCATCTCCGCCGGCAAGCGCGCCGCTCACCGCAACGCCCGGGATGCCTTCCAGCAGCCTTCGCCATGACACGTTGCCGTCGAGTGCATACGCTTGTGGATTCACCGACTCGATGCTGGCCGCGGTTGTGTTGAGTGCGTTGCTGCGTTCTTGCGTGGCCACTTGCGCTATCGTTTTGAGCCCAGCGCTTTTTTGCGCGTAGCGTATCGTCAGCGCGATATCGCCCGCAACCTCAATGTCGGACTGCTCGAACTTTTCCATGCCGGCGGCGCTTACGGTCAGCAGGTAGCGTCCGTTCGGCACGTTGCGAAATGCGAAGGCGCCATGGCTGTCGGTCGTGGTGTTCGTGCGCGCGGGGCCGGTAAGCTGCACGGCTGCGCCGGTAATGGGTGTCGAATCGGCATTGAGAACCGTTCCTGTCACGCTCGATAGTTCTGCCGCCGGCTGCAGCACGCCGGGCGCGATTTGCGCTGATGCACAGACAGGCACGAATGCCAACATGAGGGCTATAACAAATCGGAGCATATGCAAAACCCCCTCCGCGTTGATTCGAAAAACCGTTGCGGGAACGCTCTATGCGGAACTTTGCTCGGTCACAGAGCTTTGATCGAAACGTGTACGAAGCGCTGGAGCTATCGCACTGACAATGACCGTTTGGATGGCGCTGGCTGCCGGGATCGCCAGCACGATGCCAAAAATTCCAAAAAGCATGCCGCCTGCCGTCGCCGCAAAAATCGTCACGATCGGCTCGAGCTTGACGCCTTTTTTGAAGACCAATGGCGAGACGAACGTTCCCTCAATCGTGTGTACTAGTGAAAGTGCAAGCATAGTCTCTACCGCCGGCACCGGCCCGTGCGTTACCAGGACGACGCCGCCAACGGTGAGTACACCGATGAGCGTACCTACATAGGGAATGAAGATCAACAGGCCCTGCAGCACGCCGAGCACGGGCGCGTTAGGCGTTCCTAATAACATCAGCACCGCGATGGCGGCGACGGCGATGATCGCGCCGTTGACGACAAGCCCGGTGACACATGTGCCAAGGTTGCGGCCAATCTCTGCGAAGACCGAGGAGATCTTCGCCCGTTGCGCTTGCGGCACGACGCTCAAAAGAAATGACATGAACGTCCGTGACGCGCTGAGCCAAAACAATGACATGACGAGCATGAGTGCGAGCGTCGAAAGAGCACCTGCGACACCGGCCTGCATCTGCAAGAAGTCTTCGATGAGCGGGCCGATTGCCGAAGACGCGCCCGCCGAGAAGCGCGAGAGTCCGGACACGCGCGCCGAGATCTCGGTAGCGTAAGCCGGTACGTTCTTCCACAAGACTTCGGCTTGTGGAATCAAAGCGCGGATCGGAAATAGCCAGAGTGCCGCTACCACAATAAAGAGTGCGGCGAAGGCGATCGCGATCGCGGCGGATCGCGGCATCCGCGCGCTGAGACGATCGACCAGCGGGCGCATCGCCTCGCCGATGACCACGGCGCCGAACAACGCCAACACGGCCGCTTGCGCGCGCACGAAAACGAGCGCCAGTGCTGCCGTAACAACGACGACCAGCATGACGATGATCGCGCGCTTCAGAACCATTTGCTTGCGCGCCTAGTGATTCTCAAACGCGGAATCCGGTACGGGCCCGTTGAGCGCGTAACCGCCGTACTGCGCCTTTGCATCGAGGCCGAATTGCGGCATATTTACAGAGATCGACTCCGTTTGCGGCAGCGCGCCACCCGACTGGCGCTCACATTGCATGGTAAGCGAAATCGACGAACCGTCGTGATAGGACCAAACCGCCGCGACCGGCGTGTAGTCGGCCTGCGTAACGGTGAAGACGACGTGATCGACCGAA
>DATJOM010000101.1:0-6248 GCA_035507095.1 Candidatus Acidiferrum sp. | reverse complement strand
GCGATGCCGTTGCCGCAACGTGCGGCGCGCACCTCATCGGCCAAAGCCAAGAGATCAGGCACGTCGCCGTCGGGCAATTGCACGAGCGCTTCGAGCAGCTCGCGATCGGCAGGCAGGTTTTGGTCAAGGACGCGCGCTCGTGCGGCGGCAATCGTGGGATGCAACGGATCCTCTTATATATTATGCAAACAGCGAATCGAAGACGTGCGCACCGGCTTTTACCGAGGCCGCCTCATCTTCGTCAAACGGCAGAATGCCAAGAATCTTGACCTTTCCCTGCAACGTGCGCGCGACGTCCTCGCGGTAGCTCTGTTCGGTCGGCCCCCAGCGCTCCACGAGCACGGCGCCGATGAGCGTGATACCGGCTTGCTGACACTGCATCGCGGTGAGCAGCGCATGATTGACGCATCCGAGCTTGAGGCCTACGGTGAGCACCGTTCGAAATTGCCCGGCAACGGCGATGTTGCCGAAGTGCTCGCGCGCGTTGAGCGGAACCATCAAGCCACCGGCCCCTTCGGTGACCAAGCCTTCCCCAATATGCGCAACCGCCTCGACCAGTTCGCTTGCGCGCACCTCGGGTTGGCCCGACGAAAGTGCGGCGGACCACGGATCGGCAGCCTTTTCGAAGCGCACGAGCTCGAGCCAGCGCGCGCCGGCGAGTTTTCCGGCACGTGCGGCATCGCCGGGGATTCCGGGAGCAAGACCCGTCTGCACCAGCTTGACGATCACCGGCGTAATGCCGTGGTTCTTCAACGCAAGCGCGAGCGCCGCGGCTACACGTGTCTTCCCGACGTCGGTATCGGTGCCGGTTACGAAGTAACGATGCAAAGCGCTGCTTTTGTCGCTCATCGCTCCTCGCCTCCTAAAGCCAAATGGCCGGCTTTACGCATCGAACTCGTAAGACACGACGCTAACCCTTGCACGAGCAGGTCGATATACTCGCTATGGTGATCGGCACGCACGGAGAACCGAATCCGTGACGTACCTGCCGGAACCGTCGGCGGTCGAATCGCCGGCGCGTAGATCTTGCGGCATTCGAGCCGCTGCGCCATTTCTACCGCTCGCTCTTCGCCGCCGAGTATGAGCGGGACGATCGGCGAGAGATCGGGGATCGTCGGAAAGCCAAGCGACTGGAGTCCCTCGCGCAGCCGAGCTACGTTGTCGTGGAGACGCACGCGCAGATGGTCGGCATCGCGCACGAGCACGAGCGCCACGCGCGCGGCAAGCGCAAGCGCCGGCGGCAGCGCGGTGTCAAAGATAAACGGACGCGCCGCATTGATCAGAAGCTCGATCAGCGGCGCGGGCCCCGCGATGAACCCGCCTTGGCCGCCCAAGGCTTTCGAAAGCGTGCCCATTATGACGACGCGCGGATCGCGCAGTGCGTGCGCCGCTCCCGCACCTTGCGGCCCAAGCAGCCCAAGCGCGTGGGCTTCGTCTACCAACAACACGTCGTCATTGCCGAGAGTGCTGAGCACCGCGCCCACGTCTACCGCATCGCCGTCCATGCTAAAGATCGACTCGGTGACGATTAAAGCACGCCCCTTACGCGCAGCCCGCGGCGGAAGCGCGGCGTGTTCGTAGATGACGCGTTCATTGCGCGTGCTGCGGATGCCGTCGATCAGTGAGGCGTGATTCAAGCGATCCGAGTAGATCGTATCCACCGTGCGGGCGAGCACGCTGATCGCGCCGAGCGCGGCGTGATATCCCGAGGAGAACAGCAGCGCGCGCTCGCGACCGAGCCAGGCTGCAAGCTCCTCTTCCAGCAACGAATGTTCGCGATGGCTACCGCCGAGCAGACGCGCGCCCCCCGAGCCCACCCGTGAAGCACGGTGAAACGCCTCGACGACTTGCGGATGCGTAGCCAGCCCGAGGTAATCGTTCGAGGAGAAGTCGAGCAACTCGCCGAGACCATGCGTGCGAATCGTTCGATACCGTCCGTTCGCCCGAATCGCGTCGAGCAGGTTCGACGCGCGGTCGAGATACGTCAACGCGCACGCTCCAACGCTTGGTCGAACGCATCGAAGAAATCATGAATCTCTTCGTCGCGTGACGAGAGCGGCGGCACGAGTTGCACGACGGCCCCGATCGGCCGCGTAAAATGCCCTAGCTCGTAGAGCGCGTTTGCGACCGGCCAGGCACGCTGCGCGTCGCGTAATTCAATCCCCATCATCGTGCCGGCTTGGCGGATCTCCGCAATCCCCGGATGTTCCCGCAATACTGCGGCGCGTTCGCGCGCGACCGCTTCGATGCCACCCGCGCGCTCGAAGGTCGCCTCCTGCGCAAAGAGCTCGAGAGATGCCAGCGCAGCCGCGCACGCGATCGGATTCCCCGCATAGGAGTGTCCGTGAAAGAATTGCTTGCGCTCCTCGGGCTCGCCGAGGAAAGCACGGTAGATATGCTCGCGCGCCAACACCGCCGAGAGGGCTATCGTGCCGCCGGTGATACCTTTGCCCAGGCAGATCAGGTCGGGACGAAGGTCGAGTTGCTCGAAGGCAAACATCGTGCCGGTACGCCCGAAACCGGTTGCGATCTCGTCGACGATCACAAGCGGAGTGCAGTCGCGCAGCGGCGCGTAGCGTCCCGGTGAAACGATGCGCATGCCCGCCGCGGCCTGAACCAGCGGTTCGACGATCACCGCGGCAACATCGGCCGCGTCGAGATCGCGCGGGTCGTCGTACGTTCGCGTCTCGAAGGTAATCGCTCCATAATTCGATTTGAAGACGGCAATATCGGAAACGCTCATCGCTCCGGTCGTGTCGCCGTGATAGGCATCCACCAAGCGTAGGAAGCGCGTACGCTGTGGCTCGCCGGCGTTGCGCCAATAGTGCAGCGCCATTTTGATCGATGCCTCGACGGCGCTTGCGCCGTCGCTACCGAAGAATGCGTAGTCGATCTCACAGTACTCGCACAGCGCTTCGGCAAGCGCCTCGGCCGGCAAGTTCGTTGCGCCGAGCGTTGTGGCATGGTCGAGCGTGGAGGCCTGCAACGCGATCGCGTCGACGATCGCGGGATGGCAGTGTCCATGAATGATCGTCCAAATCGAACTGACCGCGTCGAAGACGCGCCGGCCGCGTGCGTCGATCAGGCTCGTGCCGCCGGCGCGGACGAACGTCCGGTCCGTCGAGTCGAAGGACTGCATCTGGGTGAACGGAAGCCAGAGGCGAGACACTGCTTGAATCATGGATCGAACGAGCTTCGCGTGGACGCGCCGGTAATCATCGTCGGAGGGGGGCCCGTCGGGCTTTCGCTCGCACTGGGCCTTGCGCGTTACGGCTGCGCTTGCGTTGTGCTCGAGCGCAATGCTGAGCCGGTCAGGGAGTCGCGCGCCGCCGTGATCTGGCCGCGCACGCAGGAGATCCTGCGCGATTGGGGCGCGTACGAATCGCTGCGCGACGCGGCGCGCTTTGTCCCCGTCTTGCGCGCCGTGAACGCGAAGTCGCAAGCGACGATCGCCACGATCGATTTCTCGGCTATCGACGACATCTGTGACGATCCGGGTGCGCTGATGCTGCCGCAGAGCGAGACGGAGCGCATCCTCCGTCGACTCGTCGCCGAACATCCGCTCTGTGAACTGCGCACCGGTGTCACTGTCACAGGTGTAGCGCAAAGCGGCAGCGCCGTGCACGTTCATTTCGACGGTTCGCAGGGGGAAAGCGCGCTCACAGCGGCGTTTGTCGTCGGCGCTGACGGTGCGCACGGCGTGGTACGCCACGCGATCGGACAATCGCTCCACGGGATGACCTACGGGTCCCGCGTCGTTCTCAGCGACGAAACCGTCGACGCACCTTTCACGGAAGACGTGCGCACGCGGCTCGATCTGCCCGGCCTGCGCATTGCGGTGCGCTTTACCGAGCGGACATGGCGCGTCATCGCCTCGCTCCCGAACGATATCAGCGACGAAGATGCTCTCGCCCCATTTGCACATCGCGCGCGCGTGCAAGATCTGTTCGGTGACGTGCCTACGACCACCGCGTGGAACAGTGTGTTTCGAATCCATCGCCGCCAGGCAGCGAGCTTTGTCGTCGGACGCATTGCCCTCGCCGGTGACGCAGCACATCTCAATAGCCCAGCCGGCGGCCAGGGGATGAATGCCGGTATTCAAGACACCGCCAACCTCGCTTGGAAGCTCGCGCTCGCACTGCGCGATGAGCGGTGCATGGAACCGCTGCTAGCAAGTTACGATCGCGAACGGCGCGAGATCATTACCGACACCGTCGAACGCATGACCGATCGCATGACCCGCGTCGGCATTAGCTTTCCTTCACGCGCGCGGCAGTTCGTTGCGCGCGCATTCTCCCGCGCCGTACGCGGGAGAGGCATGCAGCGCAAGCTTTGCCGCGGCCTTGGCATGCTCAGTGGACGCTACGTGAACTCGCCTATCATCGACAATCATCACCCGCTCGCCGGACGGCGCATCGACGACCTGCGTTTACCGGACGGATCCCGGCTGAGCCTGCGGCGTGGAGGCGACGCGACGATGATTGTCGTCGGCGATCACCGGCTCGAACTTCCGCACGTCTACGTCGAGACACCCCCTAAACGCTGGCACGTCAAGCCGCCCGTGGTAGTGATCGTACGGCCCGACGGCTGCGTGGCTGCCGTTGTCGAGAAACCGAACACGCAACGTGTCGAAGCCGCATGGCGGCGCGCGTTCTGCGACGCGTTGCCGCTTCCGGTGCTCGCTTAGTGATCGCGCTCGGGAGCGCGTTCTTGCTGCTCGGCGCCATCGGCATCCTCATGAATTTCAGGATGACGGCATCACGCCCGAATCCGCTCTTTGCCTTTGGGAATGTGCTCTTCTTCGTCGGGCCGATCGTGCTCGGCATTCGCACGATCGCGCGCACGCTGCACGACCTCGACTACTTCGTCTTCGGCTTCGCGATCGCCGGGATCGTAGTCATGGGCGTGGGGCTCTTGTTAGGCCGTCGCGCCAACCGGACCTAGGCTTCGACGCGCTCGTCGATCGAGACGTTGTACAGGAAGAGGAACTTGCCCCACTCGCCGGGCAGCGTGTTGCGCTTGATCTGAATCCACGGAATGTACTTGGGCTGGCGCGGTTTGCGTTTGAGCGACATGTTCGCTTCTTCCGGCGTGCGGTTGTTCTTGCGATTGTTACAGCGCATGCACGCGCAGACCAGATTCTCCCAGGTCGAGGGGCCGCCACGGCTGCGCGGGACGACGTGATCGACGGTCATCAACTTCTCACCGCGCGTTCCGCAGTATTGACACGCGTGATCGTCACGAATCAGCACATTCTTCTTTGTCAATGCGACCTTTTGCATCGGCCGACGGATGTAATAGAGCATCCGGATGATCGACGGCATGCGCATCTCGTAGCGCGTCGAGGCGAGCACGCGATCGCGATTGTGCACGATCTCGGCCTTGCCGGCAAATAGGAGTTTGACCGCGCGCTGAAAGCTCGTGATGTTGAGGGCTTCGTACGTGAAATTCAAGACAAGTACGTCGCTCACAATGGTACCTTCAATGCATGAAAGCGAGGCATTCTACGTGCCTCGCTTTCTTACAAATGTTAGTCGCGTTTCGGTCAGCATCTGCGTGATTGCTAACCTTTCATCCGGCCGCAACCTTTCTTTGACGCGTTCGAATGCTACGGTCGCAACGTCGATCGCAGCATCGGCCGCTCTGAAGTCAGGTTCCTTTCCGTCATTGTCGGCGAGATAGGCGTGCGCCGCCAGCGCGAGCGTTGCGATCACCTCGGTCAGCAACGGCTCGAGCGGTGGGATCTGTCCCTGAAAACCCGAGGCCTGCGCGTCGGGTGCCGCCTGCGAACTCATTGGTGCTAAGGGTTATGCGGCGGACGAGGCCTTCCCTACTGATTTTCCGTGGGAGCGCGCCGCATCCACCATCCGCAAAAAGTACGCGTGGACCCGCGGGTCGCGGGTCAATTCGGGGTGGAACGAGGTTCCCAGCACATTGCCCTCGCGCACCATGACGCCATGCCCATCACGCGATGCAAGCAGCTCCACGGCCGGGCCGACGCGCTCGATCCACGGCGCGCGAATGAAAATCGCCGGAAACGGCTGCGGCCCGAGTGCCGAAATCGGCAATTCCACCTCGGCCGATTCGTTCTGGCGGCCGAACGCATTGCGACGCACGGTAATGTCGATGAGACCTAACGTTGGCTGATCGAGGCCGGCGACATCGTGCGCCGCCACGATCATTCCCATGCACGTACCCCAAAGCGGCATACCGCCGCGCACGCGCTCGACGATCGGCGTGGCGAGACC
>DATJOM010000100.1:0-7337 GCA_035507095.1 Candidatus Acidiferrum sp. | reverse complement strand
TCATCGCGGATGGGGATCCAGTTTCTGGCGTCCATAGCGGCGGGGCCCCACCCGTTCCCATCCCGAACACGGCAGTTAAGCCCGCAAGCGCCAATGATAGTCGGACCGCAGGGTCCCTCGAAAGTAGGTCGGCGCCAGATTTATAGAAACGATGAGCCCGCGATAGCAATGTCGCGGGCTCTCGTCGTTTCTAGCGCGGCCTGACCCGATAGATCGCGCCGGTTTGGTCGTCGGCGACAAACAACGAGCCGTCAGGACCGACGGCGATACCGGTCGGGCGTCCGATGCGGTCGGACGTTGCACCGTTTTGATAGCCGCCGATGAATTGCTGCCACTGCGTCGTCGGGTCATTCCAGTTGGCGGCACGATCGGGTGTATCGCCGTGCATCGGCACGAACACGACGCGCGGCGGCACGTAGCCGGAGAGCCCTTCGGCCGGGCCGTGCCACGAGCCATGCAGCGTGACGAACGCGCCGCCGCGATAGGCAGCGGGAAACGCGTGCGCGCCGCCTTGATCGAGCGGATAGAAAACGGCGCCGATCGGCGTTTCATACGCCGGGAAAATCACGCGCGGGATCGGCGTCTTCGAACAGTCGCCGCTCCATTTTGCGACGTGCTTGCGGTTCTCGTAACACGCCGGCCAACCGTAATCGACCGGATATGCGTGTAGCGAAACGGCATCGAAGATCTCATAGGGATGATAGAGCGGTAAGTCGTCGGCGCCGGCGACACCGGCCCAGAGCGTTTGCGTTTGCGGATTGACCGCGAGCGCGATCGCATTGCGGATGTTGTACGCTTCGTCGACTGCTACATGACGAAGCAAGTCGAAGCGTTGAATCGTCGCGCGTGTCGCATCGAGGTCAGGGACGCACGCGTTGCACGACGATCCGACGCTCGCATACAACGTGTCGCCGATTACGGCGACGCTGGTCGTTACGTGATCGCGCGCTATACCCGAAAGACGCACGTCGAGCAGTTTGACCGGCGCCTCGCGCGGCTTCTGGTCACCCGTTTGATACGGAATTTCGTAAACCGCGAACTGCGTGCCGACGAAGAGCGTATCGTCGCCGAGCGTTACGCCCGCGGCCGGCTTGTTATCAAACGTAGCAAACGTGTGCGGGGCGCCCGGGTGGTCGGCGTCGGCGCGCGGCAGAAGCGCGACGGTATTGTTTGCGGTCCCGACAAAGAGATCGCCGTTCGGCGCTACGACGAGTTCGCGTGCACCCGCGACCGTACCAATTTGCTGGAGCGTAAACCCACTGGTAACCAGCAACCCGGCAAGGAGAGCGTTGATCACGATCGTTTTCTCCCGAGGAACTGCTCCTGGAAAACGCTCGGCGAAAGGTTGGTTTGAGCTGCCAGCTGAGCCAGTTGCGCTTCGCCGAAGTCCGAGGGCTCGAGGCGCACCATGTAATCGCGGGCAACCGCATAGGCTTCGGCGTGGACGTCGACGAGGCGCGTGCGAATCCGCCCGGTTTGCGGATCGACGAGATCCTCGAGCGCGACCGGTTGCACGCGACCGCCCGAGAGCGCGATCAAGGCGCCGCTGCCGCCGCCGAGCAAATAGCGAACGGCGCCGTACCCAAGCGTCCGCGTGTAGTCGACGTCGAATGCGACGGGCTTCGCACAGCGCAATTCGTAGCCGATGTCTTTCGTCAACACGGTTGCGTCGATGCCGAGCGCGCTCAAGCGCTCGCGCACCCGATCGCGCAAGAGCATCCCAATCGGCACGTCGGCAAGACGTGCGTGTCCGTATGCGTCGCGCGACACGTTTTCTAGTCCCTTGAGCGCGTTTTCGGAGATGCGTTCGACGATGCCCTCGGCGACCACGGCGACACCGTAGTCGCGCCCCTGTGCACGCCGTTTGACGATCGCGCCGGCGAGCACGTCGACAACCGATTCAAGCGCAAGGGTGTTGCCTGGGAACTCTTCCGGAATCACCGCGAGCGTTGCGCCGGCGGCGTTGGCCATACCGAGCGCAAGCGCGCCCGACTTGCGCCCCATGCTGACGACGATATACCAGCGTACGGTGGTGCGCGCGTCTTCGAGTAAGCTTTCGATGATCTGCGCGCCCACCGAGCGTGCAGTCTCGAACCCGAACGTCGGCGCATTATCCGGGAGCGGAAGATCGTTGTCGATCGTCTTCGGCACGGTGGCGATGCCGATCCGGCCTTTCGTCTTCTCGGCGATACGTGCTGCGCCGAACGTCGTGTCGTCACCACCAATGCAGATCAGATAGCGCACGTTAAGTGTTTCTAGCGAGCGGATCGTCCGGTCGAGCGTCGCGGCATCTTTCGCCGGATTCGTCCGCGAGGTGCGCAAAAATGAGCCGCCGCTCGATTGAATGCGCGAGGCATCGTCGATGCTCAGCGTCGTCGTCTTCACGGGTGTACCGGCGGCGAGATCGCGGTAGCCGTCGTAAATGCCGACGACGCGGAGGCCCGCATTGACCGATTCGATCGTTGCGGATGCGATGACGCCGTTGATGCCGGGCGCGGGGCCACCGCCCACCAGGATTGCGAGAGTATCGGCCATGAGCGGAGAAATGCACGCAGACCATGGAGCTTTCCTACGCGGGCATCTGTCTCGACCTCTTCGGGACGCTCGTGACCGACGGCGGCGGTGCGGTCGACGGTGCGCGCGAAACGCTGGCCGCACTCGGAAGCGAGCGCTGGGCCATCGTGACGTCGTGCTCGCGCGGCTTCGCTTTTGCGCTTATCGCGCGCGCCGGGTTGACGGCGCCGCCCGTGTTAGTGGGTGCCGACGATGTTACGCGCGGCAAGCCGGCGCCCGATCCGTACGCGCTCGCGGCAAAGCGCTTAGCGGTCGAGCCGGCTCGGACGTTGGTTGTCGAGGACTCGGCGTCGGGCGTCGATGCCGCGCATGCGGCCGGGATGGAAGCGGTCTATGTCTTATGCGGACGGCCCGCGAGTGCGTGTGCGCGGGCCGATTACTACGTCGCGCGGTTCGATCAGATCGGCGTGGCGCTCGGTGCGGGTGGAACGTTCCTTGTGTCGTTGCCCTGACGCTGCTCGCGGAACTTCGCTTCGTCGGCTTTGAGCTGCGCGCGCTGATCCGGCGTCAAGATCGCGTCGACCTGGTCGCGCAGTTGCTTGCGCGCATCGGGATCCGGCGCGCTGCCGCGCGGGTGGGCCTGGCGATAGTTTTGCATGAGCGTCTGGATTTGTTGCTTTTGCTGATCGCTCAGATTGAGGTCGTCGAAGCGATGCATCATGCGATCGCCGTGTTGTTGCGATTGGGCCGGCGGCGGGGGCTGTTGGTCCTGGGCGACGGCGGGTAGGGTAAGACCCGCGGCGATGAGGCCGGCGAGTACGGTGGCTTGGAGTCTCATGGGCACCATCCTACGGGCTGGGCGCTCGAAGATTCCTGTGAAACATATTAGGGCGCGCTTAGACCTCGCGCCCGATCAGCTCGAGCTTGGTCCCGGCCGGGTCTTCGAAGAAGACGGCAGGATACGTTTCCATCTCTTCGCTTAGCTCAATACCGACCGCACCGATTTTCCCGAGTAGCGCGATAAACTCGTTCAAGCGAGTGTGCTCGACGCGAAACGCGATCCGCGTGTCGTTGTTGCGATGCAGTGGATTCTCGATCAGTCCGAAGAAGCGCCGCGGTTTGGTTGGGTGCACGGCCTCGTAGTACTCGATCGCGTTGTAATTTTCGAACTCGCGGTGCCACTCACCATCGGAGTCGACAAAGGCGTATCGCTTCTCGGTAAGCCCTATTTCGGGCATCAATTCGTCGTAGAAAGACTCGACGGCCGCGAGCGAGCGCACGCGGCAGTCGACGTGATCGAAACCGTAAAACTCCGCCACCGGCGCGGGTTATTTCGCCGGCTTGATCGCTACGGCGTTGATCCCCGGTGACGCGTGCGCTTCAAAGCGTTTGAAGTTGTCGAAGAAGAGCTGAGCCAGCTTGCGGGCTTGCGCATCGTAGGCGTTCTTGTCGCTCCACGCGTTGCGCGGATTGAGCACGTCGGCCGGTACGTCGGGCACGCGCTTGGGAATGTGAAGACCGAAGAACGGCTCGAGCTCGAAGTCCGCCGGAATGCGGCCTTCGATCGCGGCATTGACCATCGCGCGCGTGTGCGCGATCGACATGCGCTTGCCGACGCCGTACGCGCCACCGGTCCACCCCGTGTTTACGAGCCAGCATTCCACGTTGTGCTTGTCGATGCGCTCGCCGAGCAGTTTGGCATACACCGTCGGATGATGCACCATGAACGGAGCACCGAAGCAGGTTGAGAACGTCGCGGTCGGTTCGGTCAGGCCGCGCTCGGTGCCCGCAACCTTGGCGGTATAGCCGGACAGAAAATGATACATCGCCTGATCGCGCGAGAGTTTCGAGATCGGCGGCAGCACGCCAAACGCATCGGCGGTGAGCATGATGATCGTCTTCGGATGGCCGGCCTTGCTTCCGGGCACGACGTTCGGAATGAAGTCGAGCGGATACGCGGAGCGCGTGTTCTCGGTCTTGGCATCCGAATCAACGTCCAGTGTGCGTGAGCGATCGTCGTAGACCACGTTTTCGATGACGGTCGAGAAGCGATTTGTCGCGGCCCAAATCTCCGGTTCTGCGGTCGGCGAAAGGCGAATGACCTTCGCATAGCAACCGCCCTCGAAGTTGAAGACACCGTCGTTCGACCAGCCATGTTCATCGTCACCGATCAGCGGACGGTGCGGATCGGAGGAGAGTGTGGTTTTGCCGGTACCGGAGAGGCCGAAGAAGATCGCGACGTCTTTATCGGTCTTGCCTTCGTTGGCCGAGCTGTGCATCGGCAACGTCTCGCGCAGCGGCAGGAGGTAGTTCATGACCGTAAAGATCGATTTCTTGATCTCACCGGCGTACTTCGTGCCACCGATCAAAATGATTTTGCGTTCGAAATTGACCAGAATGAACGTCGACGTCGGCACCTTGTCGCGGGCGGGATCGGCTTGGAACTGTGCCGCATCGATGACGGTGAATTCGGGCGTGAAACCCGGCACGGGATTCTCGGGTGTGATAAAGAGATGGTGCGCAAAGAGGTTGTGCCACGCGAATTCCGTGTAGACGCGAATCGGGACGCGGTAGCGCTCGTCGGCGCCGACGTAGCAGTCGAGCGCGTACACATCGCGTTCGGAAAGGTACGTCTCGACCTTATCGAGCAATGCATCGAAGACGCTTGCATCGACCGGGCGGTTCGTATCGCCCCAATCGATGTGCCGTTCGCTCGAAGGTTCTTTGACGAACGCCTTATCTTTGGGAGAGCGGCCGGTGTGCGGACGCGTATCGACAATAAACTGTCCGTCGTGGCCGAGCACACCTTCGCCGTGCTTGAGCGCATGCTCGATGAGCTGCGGCGGCGTAAGGTTCTCCCACAGATTCGCGGCTTTGAGTTTCTGCGGAACGGTAAGAATGGTCGTGTACCTCGTTGCGTTTGAAAGGCGAGAATACGTATGAGAAAGTGGCTTCCACTTGTCCTCGGCGGGTGCCTTGCCGGGGTCCTGGCCTCGGCGGGGCAGGCGCGGGCCGTGCTGCCCTTTCACTTTGGATTCTTCCCGTCTGGGCCGCTGGACGCGATTACTGATGTCGCAGGGGTCCGGGTCGCGAACCTGACGCTGATCCAGGGCTCCGACATTCGTACGGGGGCAACGGCAGTACTCCCCAACGCCGACCCCTGGGTCCACAAGGTGGCGGGGGCTTCGCTGGCGTTCAACGGCAACGGCGAGATGACCGGGACCCATTGGATCGATGAGTCGGGCTATCTCGAGGAGCCGATCGTGCTGACCGATACGCTCGATGTCGGGCGCGCGGACGACGGCGTGATCGACTGGATGATCGCGCATCATCCGGAGGTCGGCGTTACGGACGACGTGCCGTTGCCGGTCGTCGCCGAGTGCGACGATCAATTGCTCAACGACATTCAGAAGCGCGCCGTTACGGCGAGCGACGTGCACAGATTGCTCGACGCCGCGCAACCCGGGCAATTCGCGCGCGGTAGCGTCGGCGCAGGTACCGGCATGAAGGCGTTCGCGTTCAAAGCCGGGATCGGTTCGGCGTCGCGCGTGCTGCCGGCGAGTGCGGGTGGATACACCGTTGGTGTGCTCGTGAACGACAATACCGGCAGCTCGCGGCAAGCGTTGACGATCGTCGGTGTGCCGGTCGGTGAAAAGTTGCAAGACGAGTACCGGCCCAAGTATCCGCAGCATCTTTCCGAAGCGGATCTGCACGGACGCATGGCGAGCGGCAGCATCATCATCGTCGTGGCAACCAACGCACCGCTCGACAGCCGCCAACTGCACGCCCTGTTGCTGCGCGCCGCTCTCGGGATGGGGCGCACGGGCCTAACCTCGGACATCGGCAGCGGCGATTTGTTCGTCGCGTTTTCAACCAGTGTCGTGTTCGAGCGCACGGCCGCGTTCGACGTGGCGGCCCCCAAGCAGCAGTTCACCGAAAACGATCGCGTACTCAACTCGCTCTACAGTGCAACGGCGGAAGCGACGCAGGCCGCAATCTACGACGCGTTGTTCGAAGCGACCACGATGACCGGGCGCGGTGGCGCGACGATGTACGGCCTCCCAGTTCAGCGCGTGCTCGAGATGTTGCGGGGCGCCGGCGCGATCGCGCAATGAGTTACATCGAAACCGAGCGGCTGCTGCTGCGCACCTGGATGCCCTCGGATGCGGCGCCGCTGGCTGCGATTTACGGCGACCCGGAGACGATGCAGTACATTCTCACGGGCACCAAGACGCTCGAGCAGACACGCGAGGCGATCGCGAAGATGGTCGAGGCGGATGAGCGTGACGGCTGTTCGATGTGGCCGGTCGTGCTGAAAGAAAGTTCGGAACTGATTGGAAGCTGCGGACTGATGAAAACCGAGGAGCCGGGCGCGCTCGAGCTCGGCTTCGTGTTCGCGCCCGCTGCTCGCGGGCACGGGTATGCGCTCGAAGCTGCGCGCGGGGTTCTCGATTTTGCGTTTAGTCAACTCCGTGCGCGCAGAGTGATCGCGCTCGTCCATCCGTTCAACGCGCCGTCGATCGCGCTCGTGAACACGCTCGGCATGCCGTTCGACCGCGTCGTGCGCATGAAGCGTGGGAATCGCGGCGCCGATGTGCTACGGTATGTACGCTATGCCTAAGAAAAAGCGCCGGAAGATGAACCTGGTGCCGCGCCTGGGGCCGCCGACCAATCTACGGCCAGCCGGCGCGCATGAGGCGCTTACGCGATATAACCGCAAACGCAAAAAGCGAGAGCTGCGCGAAGAGCTCTCGCACGAGATCGATCTCAACGTCGATTAGGTTGTGCTAACCAGTACCTGCGTTTCGACGATAGTCAACCCC
>DATJOM010000099.1:0-13048 GCA_035507095.1 Candidatus Acidiferrum sp. | reverse complement strand
ATCGTCCTCGAACGCGCAGCGGAGGAGCACCAACCATCGTGGCCGCCGCTCTTCTTCTCCGGCGTTGGTTTGGGCATCGCATTCTCGGGCGTCGCGGTTCCCGCGCTCGCAGGCTACGGCGCGAACGCGGCGTGGATCGGCATCGCTGCCATCGCCGCAATCGCGCTTGCCGTCACCGGCTGGTGGTTCACCGAAAGCGCTCCAGCGGCAAGTATCGCCGAAGCCGATATCGATGCTCCGCTCCCGGGCCATCGCACGACATTTATGTGGCTGTGCGCGGTGTACGTGGCAGAAGCGTTTGCCTACATCATTCCGGCGACGTTCTTGGTAGCAATTATCGCGAAAATCCCGGAGCTGTCGCGGTACGCGGCGCTCACCTGGGTCTTCGTCGGCCTCGCCGCCGCATGTGCAACCTTCGGCTGGATTCCGGCCGGTGCGCGCCTCGGCAAAGCGCGTGCGCTCGCGCTCGCGCTTGGGATCCAGGCCGTCGGCATCGCCGCACCGGTCTTTTCGCATAGCGCGTTCGCGGTGATTCTCGCCGGTGTTGCGCTCGGCGGCACGTTCATTGCCATCACGCTCTTCGCCGCCGGACTCGGGCGTGACATCTTTCCACGCCAAACCAGCGCTGCGGTCAGCCGCCTCACGGCATTTTACAGCCTGGGACAGATCGTCGGGCCGATCGTCGCGACGCAACTCGCGCTGCGTTTCGGTTCGTATCAGCCCGCGCTGCTTGCCGCGTCGATCGTCGCAGCGCTCGCAACGGTCGCTACGCTCGTGACCGTTAGGGAACGCAAAATTCCTCCGTTATGGACATCGTGATGCGAACAGATGCAATACATCACGGCTACCTTCGCGCGTCGCCTGAAACCGTTCCCTATCTGCGCCACTACCATTGTCGACAAGTGCCTTCGCAGCGGCGTCATATTTAAGCCCATCGCGAAGTATCGCGCAGGCCTTCGCGCGTTCACCAGCCTGAAAATACGAGAGAGCAGCCAGCCTCGCAAAAGCAACGGCTTGGAGAAGATCATCGACCGTCGAACCCATAAAATGCTCTGACGCGGCAGCGCACACCGAGACGTCGTGCGCGGCATCGGAATAGAGGTCGCCAACAACAGATGGCGGCGGCGGCGTAGCCGAGGCAACGTAATCGGAAATTTGGGCTTGTCTCAGTGTTTTCCGGATCAAATCAACATTGCATTTTGGCGAAGGATTCCAATTTGTTGCGAGAAGTGATAGAACGACACTGGCTAGCACGAGTAAATTTCCCCGTCACGGCTGACTTGCTATTGGAGAAGCTTTCCACCCGTGGTGGGATCGATGCCAATGCTTTCGAGCGTTGGGACGTCCATAGGACCACCGGCGGCGTAAAGAACGTTGTAGGTATAGCAGCTCCCACATGTCTGCGTGTTACTAACGATGGCGATGGCCGTTTCCGCGTTGTCGCCAACAGAATATTCAACAAGATACGCGTTCGTATTGGTCAAGCACGTTCGCCCCACTGGACAGAGGCTCACCTCAGTGTAGCCCCACCAGGTGATGGTGTCGCTACCGCTCAAGGTCGCGAAGCTTTCAATTGCGCTCTGAAGCGCCGCCGGGGGGGCCCCTGAAACTTGGCTGGATGCCTTCGACGGTGAGCAGATGAGCAACACCGCAACAACAGCGACCCCCAAGAGCGTCCGGTAATGTTTAAATGTCATTTCAGTATCCTACCGACGGATCCCGCGAAGTACACAGTCATCTAATTTTCGACCCTGTAGATTCGGGGTGGTTCATTGATGAAAATGTCGGGCCCGGTGTTATCCATATATTTCGAATGGCTCGACGAATTCGAATACACACTGGTGCACTGGTTCGCCATGCAGATCCCGATGTGGCCTTGGTCGCCCTGAATGTCTAGGTCACCCGGGATGGCATCCATAAGGGGTACGGGGATTCCTCGGCCTCCACGTAGCGCGGTTTCCACGTTGGGAACGTAGTCGGACCCAATTGGCGAGAGCCCGACCCTGGCGAGAATCCTATTGACTTCCCAGGCGCAGGCGCACCCGCCTGGCTGCTGGTACGGGCTCGGCGGCGGACAGCCGGGTCCACCTGTAGTCGATTCGCTAATGGCGAACGCTGTCGCGGTATGCCGCGCTCACCTGAGTCTTTGTTGGCCTCGCCGCCGCATGTGCAACCTTTGGCTGGATTCCGGCGGGTGCGCGCCTCGGCAAAGCGCGTGCGCTCGCGCTCGCGCTTGGGATTCAAGCCGTCGGCATCGCCGCACCGGTCTTTTCACACAGTGCGTTCGCGGTGATTCTCGCCGGCGTTGCGCTCGGCGGCACGTTCATTGCGATCACGCTCTTTGCTGCCGGACTCGGGCGCGACATCTTCCCACGCGAGACCAGCGCCGCGGTCAGCCGCCTGACGGCGTTCTATAGCCTCGGACAGATCGTCGGGCCGATCGTCGCCACGCAACTCGCGCTACGTTTCGGTTCGTATCAGCCCGCGCTGCTTGCGGCGTCGGTCGTCGCGGCGATTGCAACGCTCGTCACACTGGTGACGATCAATGAACCGCGAGTGTCATCGCGAGACGCGATTCGCGTTGATAGTTAAGGGATCGCCGTCGCCTCCACACGCGCCAACCGCGAAAACACCGTTGCGCAAGAAGTTTGTCATCGGCGCCGCACGACAGACGACACCCAGCGCGCTAGCTTCTCCAAACAATCTGTTCCTGTACGCGATAAACGATTCGTGAGATGGCTCGATCGTTCGCGCGCTCGAGATTTCGAGCTCGGTCGTAACCCACTCCATCGCAGCGCCTTCAAAGACTTGCTCGAACACGACGCGGTCATCTCCCTTGCGCAGAGCGAAGAACCGAACCCCCTGCTCAAACGCCCCTTCTCTACGCGATGACTGCCGGCGGCCCTGGCGATCGACCAGCACGACGTCAACCAGGCCTTCCTCGAAAGGTTCCGCGGGGCATAGAACGATCGTTGCGTCGCCGTTTGTCGCGATTGCGAGCGGACGGCTCGCGGCTGCGCACGGAGCGCTTCGCCAGCGCAATGCACCATGCGAATCAAAGGCAACGATACCATGACTGGTCGTGGCGACGACAAGGTCACGCGCCGCGTCGGCGGGCAGTGATGCGTCGTCGCGCGACCAACGCACGCGCCCGTTTGCGAGGTCTAGCGCCCTGATCCCCGAGGCTGTCTCCACGATAACGGCGCTACGCGTCAGCGAAACCGACGCAATGCGTTGCTGCGGGGTGGTGCCGAGCGGCAGCGTGTACGACCATAGCCCTACCACCGCCGCGATTGCAACGCTCGTCACACTGGTGACGGTTAGAACGTCGTATCGCCCAGCGCGGTCCCCACTGCGCGGTATACATTGAGACGGCCGCAACCTTGATGCAGATCGCCGATATTATCGGCGGTGCTGCACAGAAGTTGGAACATTTTCAGCGGCGATTGATAGGCCCCATTCACCGAAAGCACGAGCGCAGCTGCGCCGGCGACGTGCGGCGTTGCCATCGACGTGCCGGCAATCAACGTGCGGCAATTGCCGGTCTCGTTGAACTCGCCGCCATCGCACGAACCGACGAAATTCTCGTCAGTCGACGACGATTGATAGGGCGTCGTCGTCCAGATGTTCTCGATCCAGTGCAGGTAGTTGGTGGTCGAACTCGTCGTATCCGCGTTGGACGGATCGCCACCCGGCGCCACGATGCCCCAGTTGGTTATGAGGCCGGGGCTGGTGGTCGTGCCGTACTGCGTGTAGCTCGTAACGTACTCAGTGGCGCCGTTCACGCCGCCCGTGTTGCCGCCGGTGTAATTGCTCCCGTTTGGTTGGCCATCCCAGTAGCCCGTTGCACCGACGGCAATCACGCCGGCATCGCAGGCCGGCGCTTCGACGCCGGATCCACCGCCGTTGCCGGATGCTGCAACGACAATGACACTATTTGCAATCGCGTTCGCGACCGCATTGCCCTCCACGGGATCGGGATCCGTACCCGCGGATTGGCACTCGCCGCCGCCCAAGCTCATGCTGATCACGTTTGCGCCGTGCGCCACGGCATCGTCGATCGCACTTGCGATGTCGGTATCGGCCGCGCTGCACTGCGCATCGGTCGTGGTGTCGTTCGTGCAGTTGTCGTCCGGCGTGGGAAAGACGCGGTAGAGCATCAGCGAGACGTTGCTGCCGTCGCCGATGAAGCCGTAGCCGTTGTTCGCATTGGCGACCGCGATACCCGTGACGTCGGTGCCGTGGCCGAAGCCGTCGGTCACGAACGTGCCGGTGCTCTGCGCGGTGCCCGCTTCATTGGTAATGAAGCATTCGGTGCGCACGATCGATGCGAGCTTAAGCTCGGGATGGGTTACGTCCTCACCCGTATCGATGATCGCGAGCTTCACGTCGTTTGAACCGAGCGCATTGGTGTTTACCAGCACGCTGCTGCCGTTGCCTTGCTGCGAATAGCCTAATGCGTACTCGAGCTTGACGATGTGCATGTCCCACTGTCCGCCGGTCGAAGCGTTTTGGTACAGCGGCGCGGCTTGGCCGTTCTGGCCGTCGAAATACGGATCGGTGCCGAGGTAGGGCTTAGTGACCGCGAGTGCGGAGAGCCGCCGCGTCGGCGCTACCGAGACCACACCCGGTGTCGCGCGCAGCGTCGAGGTGACCTGGCTGATCGTCGACGGCGTTACGTGCAACACGCGCGTGGCAAGGCCAAGCTTCGGATATGCATACTCGGAAACTTTTGCGGCGCCAAACGATGCGACGCGCGCGTCGATGCTGCTTGCGGGATTTGCGATCGCGGCGGTGCGATACGAGACCGCGAGCATTGACGATGACTGCGTTGCGCCGCCTTTGCGCACCCCGCGGCGTGCTTCACCGGCGATGCCGCTCGAGCCGCCGCGCGTGGTCGCCAGTTGCGTATCCGACGTCGGGCAGGTAAACGCGTCAGCTGCCGGCGACGCCGTTGGAGTCGGCGCGGCCGTGGCCGGCGTCGAGCTACCGCCCCCGCCGCCACCGCACGCGGTGAGCGCAACGATGAGCGTCGCGGCGAAGGCCGCGCGTGAGCGAGCAAGCAGAGCCAAGATGATCCTCCCCTTGAGGTTGCAGTCTAACGCAAGAACGTGAACCGCTGCTGGGAGCGTTTCATTAGAATTACCGGCTTAACACACGCCAAACAAGCCCGAGCGCCATCACGGTCGCGCGCCGCTGCACGGCGTCGCGGTCCCCGCGAAAGTTGAAGCGGTAGCTAAGCACCTCTTCACCTGTATCGACCCCAAACCAGACGAGGCCTACCGGCTTCTCCGCCGACCCGCCGTCGGGACCGGCGATGCCGGTCGTCGAGACCGCGCAGCTTGCCCCCAGGCGCGCGCGGACGCCGCGGGCCATTTCGCGCGCCGCCTCCTCGCTGACCGCGCCGAATCGCGCGAGCGTTTGCTCGCTTACCCCGAGTTCGGCGGTCTTGACCGCGTTGTCGTAGGCGACGATCCCGCCGACGAAACTCCGCGACGAGCCCGGCACCGCCGTCAATGCTGCGGCGATACGGCCGCCCGTGCACGACTCGGCCACGCTTATCGTTTTGCCCGCGGCCTGCAGCAGTTCGTGGACCGCCGCTGCGAGCGTGGTGCGATCGGCGCCGAAGATGAAGCCCTGTAAACGCGCGCGCACCTGCACTTCGAGCGGCGCCAGCATCGCCTGCGCTTCTTCTTCCGAGCGCGCTTTCGTCATGAGCTTCACGTCGCACAAACCTTCGTGCGCGAGCACGGCGATCTTCGGGTTCTCGCCGGCACGAAAGAGCTCGTCGATGCGATGATCGATTTCCGACTCGCCGATGTTCACGGTGTGCAGGACGCGCGTGTAGATCGCGTCGGCAATACCATAACGCTCGCGTAAGAATGGAATTAAGAGCTCGGTGAGCATCGGACGCATCTCGCGCGGCACGCCGGGCATGCACGCGATGAACTTGCCGCCGGGCGCAAATGCGACAAAGCCGGGAGCAGTACCACGCGGGTTCTCCAGCACGAGACTCCCGCGCGGTACGTACGCCTGTTTGCGATTGTTTTCGCGCATCTCCCGCCCCATCTGTGCAAAGAAATCTTGCATGAGTTTAAGAGAGGGCTCGTGCAATTCGACGTCGAGCCCGAGCGCATCGCACACCGCTTCTTTGGTAAGATCGTCGACGGTTGGACCGAGTCCGCCGGTTGTAATCACGCCGTCGACGCGCTCGAGTGCAGCGCGCATCGCCGCAACAATGCGACTACGGTTATCACCTATCGCGTGCGTGCCGTACACGTCAACGCCGGCTTCCGCAAGGGACTGTGCCACGAACACGGTGTTGGTATCGGTCAGCTGTCCGAGCAACAACTCGGTGCCGACCGCGATCAGTTCAACCGCGAGGGCCATCGAGCCACGAAGGATACGTGAAGTGCACCTCGGCGTCGAAGCCGTCGGCCGCGTCGATCATCGCCGCGCGCCGTTCCTCGCTGTGCTCGGGGCCCGGGCGTTCGCGCTGCATCGCAACCTTCATCTCGCCAAGGCGTTCGACGAAGCGCGCGAAGCGCGCATCCATTGCGGCCTGCAGCCGCTGCTTGAGAATCTTTCCCACGCGCGGCGCAAGGCCGCTGGTCGAGATCGCGACGCGAACCGGTCCCGCCTTCGCGATCGCCGCCATCGCCACGAAACCATACTTCGGCTGATCGATGCAACAGAGCAGGAATTTATGCCGATCCGCGAGCGCGCGCAGGCGCGCGGAAAGCGCCTCGTCCTGCGGCGTTGAGATCACGAAGTAGGCGTCGGTCACGTCCTCGTCGCGCAAGGCATCCGGATCTTTGATCCAGCGCACGTCCGCGCCCGATTCGCGCAGCGCCGCTTCCTTTGCAATCGCCTCGCGATCGCGGGCCGCGCCGATGACGACGCAACGCCGTCCAACCAGATTCAATCCGACCGGAAAGAAGGCCATCAATAGTCGACCGGGCGCAGGTAGAACTCGTTGATCGCCGTGTTGGTCAGCATTGCGGTCGTCGGCAGATGGCGCTTCCAGTGCGTCGAATCGACGCGCCGGCGTACGAGCGCGACGTCGTGCGCGTCGAACCCGCGCTCGATCAATTGCAGATCGGAGTAGCCGAGCAAGAGCTGGGCCAAGATCGCGTCCGCGCGCGCGTAGGTAATACCGAGATCGCCTTCGTCGGTTTGATCGGCTTCAAGGTCGGCGCTCGGCGCTTTGTCGATCAGCACTTGCGGCACCCCAAGATAGCGCGCGAGCTCCCACACTTGCGTCTTGAAAAGATCGCCGATCGGATTGACCGGCGGCGTATCGTCGGCGTGCCAGGTAAAGTAGCCCAAGAGCCGTTCGGTTTTGTTGCCGGTACCGACCGGGAGCGCGTCGAGCTTCGCCGATTGGTCGAAAAGCACGACCATACGCGTACGCGCCATCACGTTTCCACGGCGCCGCGCATCCGCGTCCGGTTCGAACTGCAGATAGCCGTCGACCGCCGCGGTGATCTCGATCGTGCGCGCGCGCACCCCGAGCGCGTCAATCACGAGTTGTGCATCGGCGAGACTCGCGGGGCTCGACGTCTTGTATGGCATGCGGATCGCGTAGACGTTCTCCGGACCGAGCGCACGGGCGCACAGATACGCCGTCACCGCCGAGTCGACACCGCCCGAAAGACCGATGACGGCGCGCGTAATGCCGCGACGAACGATCAGTTCGTCTTGCAGAAACGCGACGAGCCAGCGCGTCGCAATCTCGGAGTTGATCCCCGGCGGCGCGAGTAGCCCTGTATGCGACGCACGCACGACGGCGATCACGACGGCCGTCCCTTCGGCAACGGGAGTTCTTCGTCGAGCAAGAGATCCGGGAGGACCGCGTTGAGATCGCCGAGCAACGGGAGCGTCGCGCGCGCGAGATCGGCTTCGCGCAAATCGATCGTGCCGCTGACCACACACTCGCCGAACTCCGGCGCCTCGACCGTGACGACGCCACGCGGATCGATGATCGACGACGAGCCAGTCATGCCTTTGCCACCTTCGAATCCGGTGAGGCCCGCGTAGAGCACGTAGACGCCGTGTTCGCTCGCAGTCGTACGCAAGATCTCGCGCCAGCGCGTGATCGAGGTCAGCTCGCTCTCGCCCTCGATGCCGCGACCCGGCGCAGCCGACGGCACGATCAGGACGCGCGCGCCTTTGATCGCCGCGATCGTCGGCATGATCGCGTGCCAAACGTCTTCGCAGATCAACATCGCCACGCGCCCGATGCGCGTCTCGAACGTCTGCAAGCGCCGGCCGCGCGACAGAAAACGCGCTTCGTCGAACACACCGTAGGTCGGCAAAAACATCTTGCGGTGGACGTGGAGAATTTCATGGTCTTTACGCCCAACGCGCACGTAGAGCGCGCTGTTGTAGTACGTGCCGTCGTCATTTTCGTAGAACCCCGAAGCCAGCTCGACTTCGCGGTCGCCCGCTCCCTCACGCCACGCGCGCACGAGATCGCCGGCAAAGACCGGTGCCGAACGCGCGAGATCGTAGACCGCCCCTTCGAGGAAGTAGCCCGTCATCGCGCCTTCCGGAAAGACGATCAGGTCGGGAGTTTTTTCCGCGACGATTTGTTCGAAGATGTTGCCGGCCTGCGCGAGGTTTTCGGCATAGCGCCCTTTCGACGGCTTGACTTGCACCAAGCGCACATCGAATGTTGACGGCACGCCGTTAGTCCGCGCCGCCACTGGTTGCAAGCTCCATCATCTGATCGACCGGCTGACGCAGGCCGCATTGCACCGCACACTCCTCGGCGGGATACGTCCATATCTCGCTAAGTGTCGGATGTAGATGTGGAATGCGCATGAATTGCTCGACCGTCGCGTTGTAGGTCATCGCCACGATGACCTCGTGAATCAATTCCGACGCTTGCGGACCGATGACCGTAGCGCCCAAAATCTCGCCGGTCACGATCCGCGACATCATCTTCACGAATCCGCGCGTCGTACCCAAAACCATCGCTTTGCCGTGTTCGGCAAAGTCATATTTGCCAACACAGTACTCGATGCCCGCGCGCTTTAAATCCTTCTCGCTCATCCCGACGTGTGCGACCTGCGGCTCGCTGAATATCGTATGCGCGCTCATCAGCCGATAGTCGGCCTCTTCATTCGTGCCGGTCACGGCATTGCGCGCGGCAATCTCGCCCTGATAAATGGCCACGTGCACCAGCGCGTAGTCGCCCGTCACATCGCCGATCGCGAAGATATGAGGCTGATTCGTCCGCAGTGTCAGATCGACCGTCACGCCCTGGACGGGATCGTAGTTGACGCCCGCCATCCCCAGGCCCAAGCCTTTGACGTTGGGCACGCGTCCTTGCGCGAAGAATATTTCCTCGACAACCAGTTCGAGACGCTCGCCTTCAACCGTGTAGTGGACGACCTTGCGCGAACCGCGCTTCTCGACGCGCGTGACGTGCGTGTGGGCGATGACGTGGATGCCGTCTTCACGAAAATAGCTCGTGAGCGCATCGCCGACGTCGTCATCCGACGACGTGAGCAGATGACCGCTGCGAATCAGGATGGTCGTCTTGGCGCCCATGCGCGCGAGGAACTGCCCGAGCTCGCACGCCGTGTACCCACCGCCAAGTACCGCAACCGACGAAGGAATGCTGTCGAGTTCGAGTACGGAATCGCTATCGAGGTAGCCCGCCTCTTCCAACCCCGGGATGTGCGCCGGCGCAACCGAACTACCCGTGGCTACGATAAACGACTTGGATCGCAGCTGTACCTCTTCGTCGACTTGCACCACACCGTCAGAGATAAAGCTCGCGTGTCCTTGATAGAGCGGAAACGTTTCGATACCCTCGATACGATAATCGGCGAACTCTTTGACCAGCGCGCGTTTGCGCTCCAGGATGAACGGCATGTCGTAGGAGATTTTGCCGTCGATGCGCACGCCGAGCGCACGCGAATCTTTCACGCCGTGCAACGCGTCGCTCGATGCAAGAAATGCCTTGCTCGGCATGCAGCCGCGCAAGATGCATAAGCCGCCGAGCGGGCCGTGGTCGACGAGCGCGACCTTTGCGCCGAGATCGCGCGCGGTGCGCGCGGCGGCGTAGCCGCCCGAACCCGCACCCAGAACGACGAGATCGTACGCTATTGTTTTCATGCTACTTGTGCGGGCGCGCTCCAAGGCGATGCACCGATTCGATGAAGCGCACGGTGCCGTTCGAATGGACCAGAATCGAGTGCGTGCGGGCGTGATTGCCGAAAAACCGCACGCCGCGCACGAGGTCGCCGTCGGTTATACCCGTCGCGCAGAAAATCACATCGTTCTTCACAAGATCATCAATCGTCAAAACCCGCTCGAGGTTGCCGAATCCCATGGCAAGCGCCCGTTCCGCCTCGTCCTTATTGCGCGGTTGCAAGCGGCCCATGAAATTTCCACCCAGGCATTTGATCGCCGCGGCGGCGAGTACGCCCTCGGGAGCGCCGCCGGTGCCCATCGCCACGTGGACGCCCGTCGTCTCGATCGTTGTCGCAATGCACGCATCCACGTCGCCGTCGGAGATGAGCTTGATGCGAGCGCCGGCATCGCGCACTTCTTTGATCAGTTCG
Organism: Candidatus Acidiferrum sp.; assembly: GCA_035507095.1. Taxonomy (GTDB): domain Bacteria; phylum Vulcanimicrobiota; class Vulcanimicrobiia; order Vulcanimicrobiales; family Vulcanimicrobiaceae; genus Aquilonibacter. The sequence goes on along the minus strand of DATJOM010000099.1, from coordinate 2,471 downwards.
GCATGGCGAGGGCGATCCAAAATCACGACGCACACATCGCCGAGCGGCTTCTCGAGCGCATTCGCAACGGCTTCGAGATTGTCGCGCACCGGCGCATCGATGTGGACGTAGGGTGCCGCCTTCGGGCCGACGGCGAGCTTCTTCATATATGTGTCCGGCGCGTGCAAGAGCCCGCCGCGCTCGGAGATGGCCATGACGGCGATCGAATTTGGTAAGCCATTGGCAACGAGGTTCGTTCCTTCGACCGGATCGACCGCGATATCGACCTCATAGCCGCCGCGACCAACCTCCTCGCCGATGTAGAGCATCGGCGCTTCGTCGCGTTCGCCCTCGCCGATTACGATGCGCCCCGCGATCTCCATCTCGCCGAGCGCCTCGCGCATCTTTTCGACCGCGGCGCCGTCGGCAGCATCGCGTTCGCCACGTCCCATCCAACGGGACGCAGCGAGCGCCGCGCTCTCGGTAACCTTGACGAAATCGAGGGAGTTGACCATGCCCCCGGCTCTACAAGGGAACCCCCGTGATTCCTTTAAGAAATGTCGCCGTGTCCACCCGTGCTCATGCCCCGCATCCCGTCGCGCGCGCGCCGGTAACAAGCGATCTGCTCGCCGCCGGTCCGGCGCCGTGTACTATTGTCGCAGTTGCCGGGTTCACGGTCGGATTTTTCGCGTGGCTTGCGCTCGTCGTACCGCTTCACCAAGGGTTTCTCGACGATCTCGGACTGCTCGTTGCACTCGTCGCCGGTACCGGCGGCGCACTATGGTTATGGCAGCGTTATGCGCGCTACTTCTCGCGGCGCGCGGGCGCGACATTCGCGCGCTCGCTCCGCTACGACGCGTTCACGTGGGCGCCGTTCATCCTGCTATGGTTGACGTTTGTGCTGCCCCCTGCGCTGACGCATGGCGAGTCGCGGCTTTTCGTCGCCTGCGCGGCGCTCTTTTGCGTCGGCAAAGTGCTTATCGCCGCGCGGTTCAATCAAACCGTGCGCGAGGTTTCGCTCGACTTTCTTGTGACGCGTACCGCGATTATCGTCATCGCCGAACTCGCTGCGGTCATCATCGGGCAACGCGCCGGCCAACACGTGCAAGAATCTTCGAACCTGCTGCTCAACGTGTGGGGCCGCTGGGATGCGGTGCACTACTTGACGATCGCGTCGCAGGGCTACCAGGGCACCGACATGGCGTTCTTCCCACTCTTTCCGTGGTTGATCCGTATTCTCGGTCGCCTCGTCGGTAATCACCTCGTCGCCGGGATCCTCATTTCAAACGCCTCGTTCTTCTTCGGCTTGTTGTATCTCTATAAGCTGCTCGAGCACGAATACGACCGCTCGGTCGCGCGACGCGCGATATTCTACGTCTCGATCTTTCCGTCGGCGGTCTTCTTCTCGGCGGTATATACCGAATCGCTGTTCTTCATGCTGACGGTTGCCTCGTTCTACTACATGCGCGCGCACCGATGGTGGATAGCCGGCGCGATTGGGCTGCTCGCCGCAATGACGCGGGTTGAGGGCGTCTTGCTGATCGTGCCGTTCCTCATCGAATGGTACTCGCAGTACAAAGGGAAGCTCTCGGCACACATCAGCCAGCTCATCCCGGGCGGACTGATTCCGCTCGGCCTGTTCATCTACATGGCCTACTTGTGGGTGCTCGTTGGGGATCCGCTCTACTTTTCGCACGTACAGATTCACTGGGACCGCCACTTTGCGCCGCCCTGGGTAAGCATCATCAATTCCGTGCACAGGATCGCCACTGCGACGTCGGGACAAGCGATTGCCGGACAAGCGATCGAACTTGCGTTTACCGCATTGATGATCGGCGTGCTGATCGGTGGCTGGAAACTCTTGCGCCCGTCGTACATCGCGTACATGGCGCTCTCGATTTTAATACCGATGTCGACGTCGAGTCTGATGAGCATGCCACGCTTTGCGCTCGTGCTCTTCCCGATGTACGCGATCCTCGCGCGCGAGGGAGAGAAGCCCTGGGTCAACAACTTGATCGTCGCGTCATTCCTCCCGCTCTTGGGTCTGTTCACGGTGCTCTATACGGATTGGTATTGGGTTGCATAGTAGCATTACGGAGCTCGCAGGGCGCCGCGGCGTTCGGCAGTTCGTGAAATTCGGTATCGTCGGCGCCTCGGGATTGCTCATCAACCTGATCGTTTTCACGGTGCTGCAGAGACTCGACCCGAATCACGCCGAAGCGCTGCACTACGACGTGCTCTACTCGGTTGCGTTTCTGGCAGGCGGCGTTTCGAACTATTGGTTCAATCGCATCTGGACGTTCCGCTCGAGCGGCCACGCGGTCCGTCAGGGCGTGCAATTCCTCACCGTCTCGGTGATCGCGCTGCTCGTCGGTCTCGCGGTCTCCTACGCCGTCGCACCGTGGTTCGGCCACGGGCATCGCACGTGGTTCCTGGCAACGCTCGCCGGCATCTTCGTCAACTTCTTCGTCAACAAATATTGGACGTTTAAA
>DATJOM010000098.1:0-4400 GCA_035507095.1 Candidatus Acidiferrum sp. | reverse complement strand
AACGGTCACGCCGCTGGCGCAAGCCTTGTCACTCAACGTGCACTCGCAATTCCAGGTTGGTCAGGAAGACTTGCTCGTTGCGTCGGTCGAGCGGGAGAGCGGCGTCGTACTGGTCGCGTGGGAACACAAGCACATACCGCTTATCGCCCGGAGGTTGAGCCCCGCTGCACCGGATACTTGGCCGGGAAAAGACGTCTTTGATATCGTTTGGGTTTTTGCGGCCAGCAACGGCGGCTACAGCTTCGTGTCGACCCCACAGGACCTGCTTGCGGGGGACTCATCCTGAGGTAGCGTTGCCGGTGGCGAGGAAGCGCGACCACAGCTCCTGATGCCTGCTCACGAACGTCGCGAATTTCGCTAACACCACGGCGGTCGCGCCTGACGCGGCCGACTCGATCTGGGTTTGCGGAATCGTGGTTTCGCTGCGCGGTTCCGCAAAGTCGCCGGTGTCGTCAAAAAAGCGATTACCGGCGCAATCAATGATAACCAGCCGCACGGTCGCGGATACTGCCGTTGGCATTGTATGCCAATGCCGCGCCGGCACGAGAAACCCCACTACGCCGAGGGAATTGCAGAGCGAGAGATTTGCGTGTTGCGGTCGCTCGTCGCCCGGCACGGGCACGGCGACAACCGAAAATCGGCTTGCGAACCGCGTCGCCGCGTCGTTCGAGAAGCGCTCAAAACTCGGCTGCATGACCGCCTGGTTCGCGCGGCCGATAACGAGCGCTAGGCGTGGGGTTGGTGCCGGTGCCGGCGTTTGGAGCGCTGCGAGCAGCGCGAGAAAGAACAGCAGCATGTCGTCCCCTAGCGTGTCACGATGAGCGCTGTAAGTCCGATTGCAACGAGGTCTTCCGCGATTGCGGCGGGATAGGCCCCGATGCGTTTGATGGCTGCGATACGCGCCGCGTGACCGGCGTACGTCCCGAGCACGGCGCCGATGATCCCCGCGAACGCGCCGGCGATTCCCGCGCCGCCGTGCATCGCCGCGATCAACCAGCCTCCCAAAGCTCCGCTGATAACGCGGAAGGTCAATCCGACGGGTCCCGTGCGCGACGGCGTGTTCGGTAGCACATCCAGGACGTATTCCGCGACGGCGGCGATCGCCAGCACGATGCCCCACGCGCTCCCGCGCCGGATGAACACCGCGGCGAGCGGCGTAAACGTGCGCAGGCCCGAAACGATACCGAGGCAGAAGGCGAGCAAGAGTGCCGTCACGGGGTATAGATTCGCTAGTACATGAAGGACCTCATCGTCTTCGACTTGGACGGCACGTTGGCCAAGAGCAAATCCGCGATCGACGACGAGATGGCGAGGTTGCTCGCGGGCCTCTTGCAGGTCGTGAAGGTCGCAATCATCTCGGGCGGCGATCAGCCGCAGTTTCAAACTCAGGTGATCGATCGACTTCCGCGCGGCAGCGCGCTCGACAACTTGTCGATCTTGCCGACGAGCGGAACGAAATTCTTCGCCTACGACGGCCAATGGCGCAAGTTGTATTCCGAAGATTTGACCGATGCCGAAAAGCGCACGATCGAGGATGCGCTCGAGGCGGCCGTTGCACAGACCGGATTTCAACCGGCGCAAACATGGGGCGAGCGCATTGAGGATCGTGGAACGCAGGTCACGTACTCCGCGCTCGGGCAGCAAGCGCCGCTCGAGGCCAAAGAGGCATGGGATCCCGACTTTGCCAAGCGCAAAGCGATTGCGGCGATCCTCGCGGGCACGTTGCCCAATTTCTCCGTGCGACTCGGCGGCACGACCTCGATCGATGTGACGCGACTGGGGATCGACAAGGCGTACGGCATTCACAAGCTGCGCGACGTGCTGCACATCCCGCTCGACCGGATGCTGTACGTCGGCGACGCGATCTTCCCCGGCGGCAATGACTATGCCGCACTGCAAGCGGGCGTCGATACCGTCGCGGTTCGCGATCCCGAGGATACCAAACGCGTGATCGAAACGATCATCGCGCTGCTCCACTAGCCTGCGTGCTTCGGCACGGACGGCTCGGGGTGCAAAAGGGTCAACGTGGCACGAAGCGGTAACGCTACCGGGCGGTGTTACGGCAATGGCGATAGGCGTGTGAGTAAGCGGCGCGAGTTCTTGATGGCGCTCGGTGTAGCCGGTGCCGCGCCGCTCATGCTTGGCGTGGACGGCGAGATGCCGCTCCAGGGCGCGCTGGTGCTCAGCGGCGGCGGCGCACACGGTGCGTACGAAGCCGGCGCAATCGGTTGTTGGGTCGCCGCGCGCGGCATCGCTGACGGCGTCGCACTCGCACCGTATCAAATGGTGTTCGGCACATCGGTTGGCGCGCTCAACGGTTGGATGGTTGCGACCGGACAATATACCCGCTTACGCGAGCTGTGGTATGGCGTGAGCGCAGCCAAGCTGATGCGGCTCAAACCGCAATTTGCGGCATCCGCCGATCCGAACAGCGGTGCGCTCAATCAGCTCGCCGCCAAACTGCGAATGGCTTCGCTGACGACCGATCAGACCGCGATGTACGATTCGCAACCCGTGCTCGATTTTATCTCGCGCCAAATCGATCCGGAGCGCCCGTTGGTCGTCCCCTTCGTGTGGGCGGTGACCAACTTGACCGAACAGCGTACGGAATTTTTCTACCGGCGCGCGCACGACACGCCAGCACAATTTCGTGATGCGATCATTCGTGTGATTCAGGCGATCATGGGTCCGCAAACCGTCGTGCGCGAAGCGAGCCTCGACCTGTTTCACAAACAGCTGTTTGCATCGGCGGCGATCCCGATCGTCTGGGATCCTGTACCGTTGCCTGGACCGGACGGCAGCACGTGCGACTACTGCGACGGTGGCGTCGCGAGCAACTCGTCGGTACGCATCTCGCATGCGGTCTCGCGCGCGGTCGACGTAATTTTGGTAGACCCTCCGTTCGAGCCGGTTCGCACCTATGCGAACGCTATTGCCGTCGCGCTCGGCATGGTCGCAACGATGCGGCGAAAGATTCTGGAAATCGATATGCGGACCGCGCACTTTCAGTCACTGACGAAACGCGCGTTTGCGCGACTTCCTAACGCTGACGCGGCAATCGCCGCCGAAGGCGATCCGCAGTATGCCGCATATATGCAATCGGTGCCCGCGACGACACTTTCGTACCTTCGCCCTAAAGACAAGTTGCCGATCGGCACCGAAGATTTTGACGACGAGGAGGGCATCGGGAAAACCTATCGGTTGGGTTGGAATGATGCGACCGCGGGCCTGAGGTCATACGATTGGAAGACGTTTGACTAGAAGCACCTATTGGCGCCGCGTTTTCGCTGTCGCGCTCATTCTATGCACTGCTGCATGTAGTAGCGTACCGTCGCCCTCCAGATGGATAGACGCTTCGACGACGAAAAGAATCGACGCCGTTTTTGCCGCGTACGATCACCGATCATCGCCAGGCTTCGGCGTTGCGCTCATTCACGACGGCCAACTTGTCTTTGCACGCGGCTACGGCAGCGCAAATCTCGACTATCAGACTCCGATCACCGCGGACACGGAGTTCCATCTCGCTTCTCTCTCAAAGCAATTCACCGCAGCGGCTATCGCCCTCCTCATTCTCGATAAAAAGCTATCGATGGACGATCCCGTCGCGAAATACATCCCGGAAGTAAGCAAATATGGCCCCGACTTGCGCGTTAGAGACCTCGTGTACATGACGAGCGGTCTCCACGAATACTTCGACACTCCGCGCAAGAACCACGATCCATGGTTCACGGCCTACTATTTTACGCGGGACGAGGCGATCGCAAGCGCCCTTACTCCGCGGCGTTTGCTTTTTCAGCCGGGAACGCAATATGACTACAGCAACACGAACTTCATGTTGCTTACGCGAATCGTAGAGCGCGTCACTGGCGAGCCATTTGCACTGTTTATGAAGACACAAATATTTCAGCCGCTCGGAATGACCGAGACCCTAATAAACGATGACTCCACCGAAGTCATACCAAATAGGGCGACGGGATACGCGCCGCGTGACGCTCAGACAATTTCGCAACTGAAAAGCGTTGGCGTCTTCGCACGGCGCGGTCCTGGATGGATTATGCTGGCGCGAAATTCACCACATTTCGGCGGAAGCGGCGTCTTCAGTAGCTTAAGGGATTTGGCTAAGTGGGATGAGGATTGGTACACGGGCAGGTTGGCAGGCCCGTCTTTTCCTGAACTGATGAATTACCGCGAGCGTTTTGCGTTCGGGGCTATGGATGGAATGGGTTTGGGCTTCCACTCGGCCTATGGGCACGCGACCATCAACTATAGCGGTGCTGACATCGACTCATCGACGTTCATGGAGCGTTTTCCGGAGCAGCATTTTACGATCGTGTGTCTTTCAAACGATCCGCTCGGCAATGCCGAATCCAAGGCGGACGAGGTGTTAGCGATTCTGCACC